>NZ_JAIZRS010000001.1:0-405173 GCF_020419985.1 Burkholderia sp. AU32262 | reverse complement strand
CCGGGTAGCTATGTTCGGAAGAGATAACCGCTGAAAGCATCTAAGCGGGAAACTCGCCTTAAGATGAGATATCCCTGGAGGCTTGACCTCCTTGAAGGGTCGTTCGAGACCAGGACGTTGATAGGTCAGGTGTGTAAGCGCAGTAATGCGTTCAGCTAACCGATACTAATTGCCCGTAAGGCTTGATCCTATAACAAGTCTGTCTCGATGCCCGTTAGCGCTTTAGCGCTTACGGACATCGAGCGTCGAGTGCGAGGCACTCGACGTACGACGGTTGAAGTACCGCGTACGTGTGAGATACAGCTCACAACCCAAATCAAGATTACTGCTTCTTCCAAGATTGGTTGCGCTGCGAAGCAACGCAACAACCCCCTTTGCCTGATGACCATAGCGAGTCGGTCCCACCCCTTCCCATCCCGAACAGGACCGTGAAACGACTCTACGCCGATGATAGTGCGGATTCCCGTGTGAAAGTAGGTAATCGTCAGGCTCCCTAAGCCAAGAACCCCCGCCCGAAAGGCGGGGGTTTTTGCATTTCGGCATCCCAAAAGGCCAGCGGCGAAGCATTACCGAGGCTACCTACGCCGAGTCCCGCTGCGACGTAATGAATAGCAGTGCAGACCGGTCAATCCTGCGCTCCGTTATTCTCGGGTAGCGGCCGTTGTACCGTCCTGAATCTCCTAGCACCTCCTTCCGCTAACCGTACCATCCGTCTTCAGGATCGATTCTGGCCAATATTGCACATTCGGCGACGATGTTGCGATGGCTGATGATGAGCGATGTTGATCGGGTGACATGCCCGGCAGAGCGGGAAGCAAGCCCTTCGGGGTAATATCATCGCTCGTCCCGATTCCCGGTGCTTTGCCTGCATCCGCCGGCGGTCGGCGCTTTTTGCATTCCGTCTTCTGCATCGTTCATGACTGACAGCCCTGCTCAAAGTGGTCGGACGACCGACTTCTTGCCGTATCTCGTCGCCGCGACCTTCTTCATGGAGTACCTCGACACGACGGTGATCGCGACCGCGCTGCCGCAAATGGCCCGCTCCTTCGGCGTCGGACCGAACGCACTGAGCCTCGGGATGACGGCCTACATGCTGGCGCTGGCGGTGTTCATCCCGATCAGCGGCTGGATCGCGGATCGCTATGGTTCACGCACCGTCTTTGCGAGTGCGATCGTCGTCTTTACCGGCGCGTCGGTGCTGTGCGGGCTGTCCGACGGGGTGATGTCGTTTACGGCTGCCCGGCTGCTGCAGGGTGTCGGCGGGGCGATGATGGTGCCGGTCGGGCGGATGATCGTCGTGCGCAGTACCGAGAAGGCGAGGCTGATGCGCGCGATCGCGACGATCACGTGGCCGGGGATCGTCGCGCCCGTCGTCGGGCCGCCGATCGGGGGCTTCATCACGACCTATGCATCGTGGAGATGGATCTTCCTGTTGAACGTCCCGTTCGGCCTTGCCGCGCTCGTTTGTACGTGGCTGATCGTCCGGAATACGCGGGCCGGCGAGCAACGGCCGCTCGACTGGGTCGGCTTCGTGCTGGCCGGAGGCGCATTGACCTGCCTGTTGATCGGCACCGAAGCGGCTGGCCAGCAGGATGTCGATTTCACGCGCGCGGGTGTCCTGGTGGGCGCGAGCGTGCTGTTCGGCATTGCCGCTTGGCAGCATGCGCGACGCTGCGCGCATCCGCTGCTCGATTTCACGACGCTGAAGGTGCCGACGTTCTCGGTGACCGTGATCACCGGCTCGATCACGCGGATGGCGATCAACGCCGTCCCGTACCTGCTGCCGCTGTTGTTCCAGATCGGCTTCGGGCTATCGCCGTTTCAGTCCGGCCTGCTGCTGCTAGCGAGCGCGCTCGGCAATCTCGGGATGAAGGCGGGCACGTCGTGGATCCTTGATCGTTACGGCTTCCGGCGCGTTGCGCTCGTCGACGTCACGATCGTCGGCATTTTCACGATCGCATGCGGCTGGCTAACTGCGTCGACGCCGTTGGCGATCACGCTGTTCGTCGTATTCGTCTACGGGCTCACGCGGTCGATGCAGTTCACGACGCTCGCGACGCTGGCCTATGCGGATATCCCGCCTCAGCAAACGAGCGCGGCCAGCACGCTGTGGAGCGCCGCGCAGCAGATGACGATCGGGATGGGGATCGCGTTCGGTGCATTGTCGCTGCGGCTCGCGGCATGGGGGCGCGGCGACGCGGCCGGCATGCACTACGTGCTCGACGATTTCCGCTGGGCGTTCGTCGCAGCGGGCGTGCTCGCGCTGCTGACGTTGCCGGGCTATGCACGGCTGGCCTCCGATGCCGGCGACCGGCTGCGGGCCAACATGGCGCGAGGATAGGCCGGACTGGCAATCGTATCGGCGGGGCGACAGGTGAGCGCGGATGTTTTGCAGCACTCACCCTGAAGGGCCGATTCGTTTCTGCGTGGATCGCTTGACGGTCGGCGCAATCGGTATTCAGTCATTGCGGGCACGCTGCCTTCTGGTCGATCGTGCTTTGTCGGAACGCTCTCGGAACGATAGCGTGCGGTGCCGCGGCGACCATGCATGCGATGCGCGACAGGGGCGGGACGAGACAGCAGCCGTCCGTCCCGATGCCCAATGCCCAATGCCCAATGCCCGCTATCCACTACCTCCCTACTGCGCGTCATGGAAGATGATGCCGACCGTATGGCGGTGGCCGCTTCGAATCCGGCTGACGCCGTGCCGCAGGTTGACGCGATAGACGCCGCGGGTTCCCTGCACGGGCCGGCCGTGTACCGCGAAGATCACCGCGTCGCCTTGTGTCAGCGGCACCACTTCCGCACGCGACTGCATGCGTGGTCGCTGTTCCGTCAGCACGAATTCCCCGCCACTGAAATCGCGGCCCGGCGCCGACAGCAGGATCGCGACCTGCAGCGGAAACACGTGCTCGCCATACAGGTCCTGATGGAGGCAGTTGTAGTCGTCGGCACCGTATTGCAGGATCAGCGGTGTCGGTCGCGTCTGTCCCGCTGCGTGGCAGCGGTCTAGGAACGTCGCATGGTCTTTCGGATAACGGACGTCGCATCCGAGCGCCTGGTTCCAGCGATTCGCGATCGGCGCGAGATGCGGGTAGATCGTCGCGCGCAGCTCGGCGATGACCGCGGGCAGCGGGTATGCGAAATACTTGTACTCGCCGCGGCCAAAGCCGTGCCGCGCCATCACGACGCGTGAACGATAGAGCGCATCGCGCGGATAGAGCGACGCGAGTGCATCGCACTCGCGTGCCGACATCAGGCCCGGCACGCGCGCGCATCCGTAGCGATCGAGCTCGGCACCGACGCTCGACCAGTCGAGGGTGTCGACGCGTTGCGCGATGTCCTGCGAGTCGACGGCGGGTTGCAGATCGGCAATGTTCACGGGCGTACCTCGGGGCATCGGCAGTGCGGCGTCGTGCGGTCGCGCACGGTCGGATTCACGATGAAAGTTGATGAACCCAGTCTAGCGGCGTCCGCGTGCCGGCGCGCTCCAGATTTTGCGCTTTAATTCGGGCCAGGAAGCATTGAAGGCGCGGCATCGACACACTGAATGTTGCGACGTGCCGGAGCGGAGAAGCGGAGAAGCGGAGAAGCGGAGAAGCGGAGAAGCGGAGAAGCGGAGAAGCGGAGAAGCGTCATATCCCACCTGCCGCGGCGGATAGCCGGCGATCGCCCGCCACCCGCCGCGTCCACGATCAGGCCAGCGACCGGAACAGCCAGTAAAGCCCTGCCGCCAGCGCGATCGACGCCGGCAGCGTCAGCACCCATGCGAGGACGAGGCTGCGCACCGTGCTCCATTGCAAGCCGGAGCCGTTCGCCGCCATCGTGCCCGCGACACCCGACGACAGCACGTGAGTCGTCGATACGGGCAACCCGTACACGTCGGCGGCGCCGATCGTCAGCATCGCGACGAGTTCGGCCGATGCGCCCTGTCCGTACGTCAGATGCTGCTTGCCGATTTTTTCGCCGACGGTCACGACGATCCGCTTCCAGCCGACCATCGTGCCGAGACCCAGCGCGATCGCGACGGCGACCTTCACCCACGTCGGAATGAACCTGGTCGCGTGGTCGAGCTGCGTGCGATAGTTGTTGATCGCGAGCTTGTCGTCGGCCGCGAACGCGGGCTGGCCCGACTTCTCGATCAGGCGAATGGCTTCGGAGACGAGATACATCGTGTTGCGCACGTTGTCGACGTCGCGCTGCGGCACGGCCGCCATCGAGCCCGACGCGCCGACGGCGGTCGCGAGCGACGTGGATAACTGCGCGACGGCCGGCAGCACGGCGGGCGTCAGTTCACGATGCTGCACGTAGTGTTCGACATCGGCGCGCGGGTTCGCGGACGGCGCGACGCCGTTCGTATACTTCCCGAACGTCGCGGCCGCCTGGTTCGCGACGGCCACGAAGGTCTGCGATTCGGCGGGCGTGACGGCCTTGTTCAGCGCATATGCGGTGGGCACCGTGCCGATCAGGATCAGCATGATGAGGCCCATTCCTTTCTGCCCGTCGTTCGACCCGTGTGCGAACGACACGCCGGTGCAGGTGAGGATCAGCAGGCAGCGAATCCAGAACGGCGGCGGCTGGTCCTTCGGTGGCTCCTTGTACAGCTCGGGAATCCGCACGACGGCCTTCAGCGCGAGCAGCAGCAGCGATGCACACAGGAAACCGACGATCGGCGAGAGCAGCAGCGACTTGCCGACGCCGAGCGCCTGGGCCCAGTCGACGCCGCTCGTGCCGGACGGCCCGTGCATCAGCTGGTTCATCAGCCCGACGCCGATGATCGAGCCGATCAGCGTATGCGAGCTCGAAGACGGCAATCCGAAATACCAGGTCGCGAGGTTCCAGACGATCGCGGCGATCAGCAGCGCGAACACCATCGCGAAGCCCGCGCCGCTGCCGACTTGCAGGATCAGCTCGACCGGCAGCAACTGCAGGATGCCGAAGGCGACGGCACCGCTCGAGACCATCACACCGAGGAAGTTCCACATGCCCGACCAGATCACCGCGACGTTCGGCGTCAGCGAGTGCGTATAGATCACGGTGGCGACCGCATTCGCGGTGTCGTGGAAGCCGTTGACGAATTCGAAGCCGAGCGCGATCAGCAGCGCGGCGCCGAGCAGCAGATACGGGAACAGCGTCCCTTCGCGGACCGGCGCCAGATCGGCGAGCAAGTGCGTGGCGATATAGACGGCGCCGAGCACGAGCACCAGCAGGAACGCGGCATAACCGATCTGCCTGTTGCGTGCGACGGAGCCGGGATGGTGCGGGGAGGACGAAGCGGGTTGATTCATGACGGCATCTCGTGAGGGAACCGCGTCCGATCCTAGCTGCGGCTAGCAGTCAGTTTGATGACAGTCGGGACGACGAACGGTGTGTCTTACGGGATGTAAGGAAAGCGGCGGCATGTGACGCGTCGGGGCGCATCGTCTACCCACATCGTGAACGAGACAGTGGCCTACGCACCCGTGTCGTGCACGTCGTCTGTCGCGACCAACGTCCAGCCGCCGGGCGACGCGACGAACGTCGTGCACGACAGCGGCGCGACGTCGAGGCGGGCGGCCGCCTCGCGATCCATCCGCAGCACGTGCGCGATGGCCGCGCGGACGATCGGTGCATGCGTGATCGCGACGACATCGTGATCGCGCGGCAATGCGGCCAGCCATGTGCCGACCCGATGCGCGGCGGCGTCGAACGATTCGCCGCGATGCGGCGACGCGGACGGCGAGCCGATCCATGCTGCAAGTTCGTCGGGCAGGTCGCGCGCGAGATCGTGCAGCCGCTTGCCGCGCCAGTTGCCGTAGTCGAGGTCGCGCAGCGCATCGTCGATATCGGCGTGCAGCCCGAGTGCGTCGGCCGTCTGCCTTGCGCAGCGTGCCGGGCTGCACAGCACGAGCGAGCCGGCAACGCCCATCCATCGGCCGCGCAACGCAGCGGCTTCGGCGAGCCCGAGTGCGTCGAGCGGATCGTCGTCGGGAAACGTGCCGGTGCGCATGGCGCGGGTCGATGCGTGCGCGATCAGGCGCAGCGAGGCAGGCAGGGTCATGTCGGTTGTCGGATGATCCGGAACGGGATGCGCTTGCCCATGTGGCATCGCTTCAATACGCGAACGTTCGCGCGTACAATTCGCCCGATACGAAGCGCGGAAGCCGGTGCAATTCCGGCGCGGTCGCGCCACTGTAACCGGAGAATCGATGATCCCGGAAGCCAGACCTGCCTTCGTACCCATCCATCATTTGTCGGGGCGCGATTCCCCTGAGGTGCATCCATGAGCGAAGCAGTGCTGAAGCCGGCGGTCGTGCCGGCGCCCATCCCCGTCCGTGAGCTGTTGCCGTGGGCCGTGTTCGTCGGCCTGATCCTGCTGCTCGCACTCTATTTCGTCGGTGCGGAACAGGGCGCGACGTCGCTCGTGCCGGGCATGGTCGTACACGAATTCGTCCACGACGGCCGCCATCTGCTCGGCTTTCCCTGCCACTGACGCGGAGTAAAAGATGGTCGGAAAGCTGCTCATGCGCGGGATGCTCGCCGGCATCGCCGCGGGCCTCCTCACGTTCGGTTTCGCGAAAATCGTCGGCGAACCGCAAGTCGATCAGGCAATCGCCTTCGAGGAAAAAACCACCGCCGCCCAAGGCGAGGCGCCGGAGCCCGAGCTGGTCAGCCGCCACACGCAGGCCGGCCTCGGGCTGCTGACGGGCGTCGTGACCTACGGCGCGGCATTCGGCGGGCTGTTCTCGCTGGTCTTCGCGTATGCATACGGGCGCGGTAGCCGCCTGCCGGCGCGCCCGCTCGCCGCGTGGCTCGCGCTGGCGGCGTTCGTCGCGCTCGTGATCGTGCCGAACCTCAAGTACCCGGCCAATCCGCCGTCGGTCGGCGACCCCGACACGATCGGCTATCGCACGGGCCTGTTTTTCCTGATGATCGCGATCTCGGTCGCGACGATGGTGTTCTCGGTCAGCGTGCGCCGCCATCTGCTGGCGAAGCTCGGGCAGTGGAACGCATCGATCGTCGCCGGGCTCGTGTTCGTCGCGATCATCGCGGCCGTGCAGATCGGGCTGCCGTCGGTCAGCGAGTTGCCGGCCGATTTCCCGGCGGCCTTGCTGTGGAAATTCCGCGTGGCGGCCATCGGCATGCAGGTGATCATGTGGACGACGATCGGCCTGCTGTTCGGCGCATGGGTCGAGCGCGGCGAGCGCGCGGGAATGCGCGCCGCCTGACGCGCGGGGCAACCGGGCGCGCCTAGCGCAGCATGCGCGGCGCGCTCCACGTCGATTCGCGCGCCAGCGCGACGAACGCCGCCAGATAGTCAATCGATGCATCCGCTTCACGGATGCCGAGGAAGATCTGCTTCGCGATGCCCTTCTTGCCGAGCTTGACCGGCACGACCGGCATCCGGTCCGCGTACTCGTCCGCGAGCCACCGCGGCAGCGCGGCCACGCCGCGCCCGCTCGCGACCATCTGCAACATGATGTCGGTCGTCTCGATCGACTTGTGCCGCCTCGGCACGATGCCGGCCGGCGTCAGGAACTGGTTGTAGATGTCGAGCCGATCGGTTTCGACCGGGTACGTGATCAGGATCTCGTCGGCCAGCTGCGCGGGCGTCACGTAGTCGGCATGCGCGAACCGATGCGAATCCGCGACCACGAGCACCTGTTCGTAGTCGAACACGGGATCGAAACGCAGCCCCGGCTTGTTCAGCGGATCGGGCGTCACGAGCACGTCGATGTCGTAACCGAACAGCGCGCCGATGCCGCCGAACTGGAAGCGCTGCTTCACGTCCACGTCGACGTCGGGCCAGCGCGACAGGTACGGCGACACGACCTTCAGCAGCCACTGGTAGCACGGGTGGCACTCCATCCCGATGCGCAGCGTGCCGCGCTCGCCCTTCGCGTACTGCTTCATCCGTTCCTCGGCGAGCTCGAACTGCGGCAGCAGCCGGTTCGCCAGCTTCAGCAGATACTGCCCGCCCTGCGTGAGCCGCAGGCCGCGGCCTTCCCGGTCCCAGATCGGTGTGCCGAGCTGCTGCTCGATTTTCCTGACGGTATGGCTGAGCGCCGACTGCGTGAGGTGCAGTGCATTGGCCGCCGCGGTCAGCGAGCCCTGACGCTCGACTTCACGAATGACGACGAGATGGAATCGTTCCAGCATGGATGGCGCTCATTCCACGAATACATGAAGAATGTTAATGGATGAATGAAATAATGCCATTTTATTTCATGGTTTGAAATCCCTATGATGGCTGCCGGATCTTCATTTTTCTCTGGACGGCAGCTTCATGGTCACGACACACAACCTCGGTTTTCCGCGCATCGGCGCGAAGCGCGAACTCAAGTTCGGTCTCGAACGCTACTGGAAGGGCGAATCGTCGCGCGACGAACTGAAGGCGCTCGGCGCCGAGTTGCGGCGGCGCCACTGGCACGACCAGCGCGATCTCGATCTCGCGCCGATCGGCGACTTCGCGTTCTACGACCAGGTGCTCGACATGAGCTTCACGCTCGGCAACCTGCCGAAGCGCGTGCAGGATTTCCACGGCGATGCGCTCGACAACTATTTCCGCGTCGCGCGCGGCCGTTCGGCACAGTCGGCGGAAGAACATGCGGCGTGCTGCGGCGGTGTCGCGGCCGGTGAAATGACGAAGTGGTTCGACACGAACTACCACTACATCGTGCCGGAGTTCCACGCGGACACGAATTTCTCGCTCGATCCGTCGCGTCTGCTGCAGCAACTGGCCGAAGCGAACGCGCAGGGCGTGCGCGCGAAACCGGTGATTCTCGGCCCCGTCACGTACCTGTGGCTCGGCAAGTCGAAGGACGATTCCGATCGCCTCGCGTTGCTGCCGAAGCTGCTGCCGGTGTACGGCGCGCTGCTCGACACGCTGACCGCGCAGGGCGTCGAATGGGCGCAGATCGACGAGCCGATTCTCGTGACCGAGCTCGATGCCGAATGGCGCCAGGCGTTGCGCACCGCGTACGCGGCGCTGGAAACGCGCCGCATCAAGCTACTGCTCGCCACGTACTTCGGCCAGCTTCAGGACAACCTGACGCTCGCGGCGTCGCTGCCGGTCGACGGCCTGCATATCGACGCGATCAACGCGCGCGACGAAGTCGACGCGCTGGTGCGTGAACTGCCGGCAGACCGCGTGCTGTCGGTGGGCGCGATCAATGGCCGCAACATCTGGAAGACCGACCTGAACGCGACGCTCGACTGGCTCGAACCGCTCGCGAAGCAACTGGGCGACCGGCTGTGGCTCGCGCCGTCGTGCTCGCTGCTGCATGTGCCGGTCGATCTCGCGAGCGAGGAGAAGCTCGACGCGGAAATCCGCTCGTGGCTCGCGTTCGCGCTGCAGAAACTCGACGAGTTGAAGGTGCTCGCGATCGCGCTGAACGAAGGCCGCGACAAGGTGGCCGGCGCGCTCGCCGCGAATGCCGCCGCGATCGATTCGCGCCGCCGCTCGCCGCGCGTGAACAACCCGGCGGTGAAGGCCGCGATCGCGCGCATCGACACGCAGCTCGGCAACCGTGCGAGCCCCTATACGCAGCGTGCGTCGAAGCAGTCGGCGCGACTGAACCTGCCGGCGTTTCCGACGACGACGATCGGTTCGTTCCCGCAGACCGCCGAGATCCGCCAGGCGCGCAGCCGGTTCAAGGCCGGCGCGCTGGACGAAGCCGGCTATCGCACGGCGATGCAGGCCGAGATCGAACGCAGCGTGCGCGAACAGGAGTCGCTCGAACTCGACGTGCTCGTGCATGGCGAAGCCGAGCGCAACGACATGGTCGAATACTTCGGCGAGCAACTCGACGGCTACGCGTTCAGCCAGTTCGGCTGGGTGCAGTCGTACGGTTCGCGCTGCGTGAAGCCGCCGATCCTGTTCGGCGACATCAGCCGCCCGAAGGCGATGACGGTCGAGTGGATCGCCTATGCGCAGTCACTGACGGACAAGCCGATGAAGGGCATGCTGACCGGCCCGGTGACGATCCTGAACTGGTCGTTCGTGCGTGACGACCAGCCGCGCTCGGTATCGTGCTACCAGCTTGCGCTGGCGATCCGCGACGAAGTGCTCGATCTCGAGAAGGCGGGCGTGCGCGTGATCCAGATCGACGAAGCGGCGCTGCGCGAAGGTCTGCCGTTGCGCCGCGCGCAATGGAGCGAATACCTGAAGTGGGCCGTCGAGTCGTTCCGCATCGCCGCGAACGGGGTGCAGGACGATACGCAGATCCACACGCACATGTGCTATTCGGAGTTCAACGACATCATCGCGTCGATCGCCGACATGGATGCCGACGTGATCACGATCGAGACGTCGCGCTCGGACATGGAGCTGCTCGACGCGTTCGACACGTTCAAGTATCCGAATGAAATCGGGCCGGGCGTGTACGACATCCATTCGCCGAACATTCCGACGCAGGATCACATCGTCGGGTTGATGAAGAAGGCGGCCGAACGGATTCCGGCGGAACGTCTGTGGGTGAACCCGGATTGCGGGCTGAAGACGCGGCAGTGGGCGGAAGTGATTCCGGCGCTGACGAACATGGTCGCCGCCGCGAAGACGCTGCGCAATCAGGTGCGGTGACGCAGCGAACGCGGTGCGGTACCGCCGCGATCGAGGATCGGACGAAAAAAACGACCCGCGGAAGCGGGTCGTTTTTTGTCATGCATGGATGTGCACCACGCGTCGAGCGCTACGCGGTGCGCGTGCCGCGCGGCAGCGCGTCGTTCGTCTTGCCGGGCGCACCCGCATCGTCGATGCGGACGCGGCGCGAGATCAGCCACACGCAGAGCGACGACAGCACGGCCGCACTCGTGTACTGGAGCGCGAGCGGCCACCATTGCGGCGCGGCGTGCTGCGCGATGATGGTCGCGACCAGCGGCGTGAGGCCGCCGGCGAGCGCGCCGCACACCTGGTACGCGATCGAGATCGCCGTATAGCGGATCCGCGCGACGAAGATGCCGCTGACGAAGCCCGCGACGACCGAGTAGTAGCCCGATTCCGCGAGCGTCGCGAGTCCGACGCCGATCGTGATCGACACCGGCGTGCCCAGGTGCACGAGCGGCAGCATCACGAACGGGACGATCATCGCCCAGGCGCCGGTGATCAGCAGCACGCGCGTGGTGCCGAAGCGCTGCGCGAGGAACGCGGCCGCGAGCTGCACGACGAACTGCAGCACCGCGACGATCGTCATGCAATGCAGCACCATCGACCGGTCGAGCGACAGGAATTGCGTCGCATAGCTGATCATGAAGATGTTGCTGAAATACACGCCGGCGATCCCGTAAACGTTCGCGCCGATCGCGAGCAGCAGCAGCGGCCAGACCTTGAGCGCTTCGCGCAGCGGTTTTTGCGCGATGTTGCCGCTCTTCCTGACTTCCTCGAACTCGGGCGATTCCGACACGCTCGCGCGGATCACGAAGCCGACGATCAGCAGCACGGAACTCGCGAGGAACGGCACGCGCCAGCCCCAGCTCATCATGTCGTCCTTCGACAGCGTGCTGATCGCGCCGAACGCGAGCATCGACAGGATCAGGCCGCTCGCGCTGCCCAACTGCGCGAACGACGCGAAGAACGTGCGCTTGCCCTCGGGTGCATGCTCGCCGGCGAGCAGCACCGCGCCGCCCCATTCGCCGCCGACCGCGATGCCTTGCAGCACGCGCATCAGCACGAGCAGGATCGGTGCGATCACGCCGGCTTGCGCATGGGTGGGCAGCAGGCCGATCGCGACCGTCGACACGGCCATCAGCATCAGCGTCGCGAGCAGCGAGCGCTTGCGGCCGAAGCGGTCGCCCAGATAGCCGAACATCACGCCGCCGAGCGGCCGCGCGAAGAAACCGACCGCGAACGAGCCGAACGATGCGAGCAGGCTGATGAAGCGGTTTTCGCCGGGAAAGAACAGCGGCCCGAACACGATGGCGGCGGCGGTCGCATAACTATAGAAGTCGTACCACTCGATCGTGGTGCCGACGAACGAAGCGAGCGCCGCACGCTTCGGTTGCTTGGCGGAAGTCCCCATCTTGGTGTGTGCTCCTCTGGAATCCTCTGATTTGGAATAGTGGCGGCGCCGGGATCAGTCGCGGTAGGCGACGCCCGGCAGCACGCACAGCAGCTCGTACGCGAGGTTCGCGCCGAGCAGCGCCGTGGTGCCGAACGGGTCGTACGGCGGCGCGACTTCGACGAGATCGCAGCCGACGATGTTCAGCCCCTTCGCGCC
Source organism: Burkholderia sp. AU32262 (assembly GCF_020419985.1). Lineage (NCBI taxonomy): Bacteria > Pseudomonadati > Pseudomonadota > Betaproteobacteria > Burkholderiales > Burkholderiaceae > Burkholderia > Burkholderia sp. AU32262. The sequence continues at coordinate 392,979 of NZ_JAIZRS010000001.1, read as the reverse complement.
GCGGATGATCTCGAGCGCTTGCGGCACCGTGAGGCCCGCGATTTCCGGCGTGCCGGTGCCCGGTGCGTAGGCCGGGTCGATGCCGTCGATGTCGAACGTGATGTAGACGGGCGTGTCGCCGATGCGCGCGCGCACTTCTTCCATCAGCGGCGCGAGCGATTTGTTCCAGCATTCCTCGGCCTGGACGACGCGGAAGCCCTGCTCGCGGCACCAGTCGAAATCCTCGGCCGCGTAGCCGGTGCCGCGCAGGCCGATCTGCGTGACCTTGTCGCCGTGCAGCAGCCCTTCCTCGACCGCGCGGCGGAATGGCGTGCCGTGCGCGATCTTTTCGCCCATCATCGTATCGTTCACGTCGGCGTGTGCATCGACGTGGATCAATGCAACCTTGCCGTGCTTGCGGTGGATCGCGCGCAGGATCGGCAGCGCGATCGTATGATCGCCGCCGAGCGTGATCGGCTTGCAGTCGTGCTCGAGAATCGCGTCGTACGCGGCCTCGATGCGGGCGATCGAATCGTGCAGGTTGTACGGGTTGACCGCGACGTCGCCGATGTCGGCGATCTGCAGCGAATCGAAGGGCGCCGCGCGCGTGGCCATGTTGTACGGACGCAGCAGCACCGATTCGGTGCGGATCTGGCGCGGGCCGAAGCGCGCGCCGGTGCGGTTCGACGTACCGAGATCGAACGGCACGCCGACGAAACATGCGTCGAGGCCTTCGGCGCTCGCCACGTGCGGCAGGCGCATCATCGTCGCGATGCCGCCGGAGCGCGGCATTTCATTGCCGCCGAGCGGCTGGAAATGGGTGTGGTCGTTCATGGGGTCGTCTCTTCCGGTGTGGGGTTGCCGTATCATGCGACGCGGCCTGGCGCACAGTTTTACGCGCTCCTCGGGCAAAGAAGAATGCGAAGATATCGACGTAAACATCGATCTTCATCGATGTATGGAAGGGGATGAACGTGCTGGGGAATCTGTCGACCCTCGATCTGCGGTTGATCCGCGTGTTTCTCGCGGTCACGGACGCGGGCGGCGTGTCGGCCGCGCAGGCGATGCTGAACGTCGGCCAGTCGACGATCAGCGCGCAACTGTCGTCGCTCGAGACGCGGCTCGGCTACCGGCTGTGCGAGCGCGGCCGCAGCGGCTTCCGGCTCACGCCGAAGGGCGAACGGTTCCACGCGATGAGCCGCAAGCTGCTCGCGGCGCTCGACGAATTCGGGATGGCCGCGCGGCACATGGATCGCCAACTGGTCGGCACGCTGAACATCGGCCTGATCGGCCATACGCCGGTGAGCCAGAACGCGCGGATCGCCGAAGCCATCGCCGCGTTCCGCACGCGCGACGAGGCGGTGCGCTTCTCGATCTCGGTGCGCGCGCCCGGCGATCTCGAGGAAAAGCTGCTGAGCAACGAGATCCAGATCGCGGTCGGCTATTTCTGGCATCGCGTGCCGACGCTGCACTACACGCCGCTGTTCATCGAGCGGCAGGTCGCCTACTGCGGCCGCGGCCATCCGCTGTTCGACGGCGCCGGCACGCTGACGCCGGCCGACGTCGCCGGCTTCGAGTGGGCGTGGCGCTCGTATCCGCTGCCGGAAGCGCAGATGTCGACGACGCCCGATCGCGTGACCGCGACCGCGGACAACATGGAGGCCGTCGCGCTGCTGATCCTGTCAGGCCATCACCTCGGCTACCTGCCGCAGCACTTCGCGGCGCCCTATGTGGCGCAGGGCCTGCTCGCGCCGCTCAATCCGGAGCAACTGCACTACGAGGTCACGTTCCACATGGTCGTGGCGCGCGACGGACGCGGCGATCCGGTGGTCGAAGCGTTTCTCGAGGATCTCGAGCGCGCGCATCAGGCGCCCGACGTGGTGTGACGCCGGCGCGGCCGACCCGGTGAACGCGCGTTGCGCGCGGGCGGCTTGCCGGCCAGCCATGCATCACGGCACCGGCAACCCCGCAACGTGCTTCACCTCGCGCAGCGACAGCGCCGATTCGATCGACGTCACGCCCGGCAGCATCCGCAGCGAATCGCGCAGGAACGTGCCGTAATCGTCGAGATCGCGCGCGACCACCTGCAACAGGTAGTCGGCGGTGCCCGCGACGTTGTGGCAGGCCAGGATCCGCTCGATGCCGAGCACTTCCCGTTCGAACCGGTCGGCGACCTTGCGGTCGTGCGTCGCGAACCGCACGAGCACGAACGCGACCACGCCGAAACCGAGCGCCTGGCGCGACAGTTGCGCGCGGTAGCGCTCGATGTAGCCGTCGTTTTCCAGACGTTTGAGGCGCCGCGCGCAAGGCGTCTCGGACAGGCCGACGGATTCGGCGAGCCGCGCGATCGGCAGGCGGCCGTCGCGCTGCACCGCGGCGAGGATCGCGCGGTCGGTTTTGTCGAGGTCGATCATTTTGGCGGAATCCTTGTCGTGACCCCGTGATTGTGGCGGATTCCGCTGCGACTCGCCATTCCTGAGCCGCAAATGGCCAATAATCCCTCTGCCTTCGGCGGCAACATATCGTCATTGAAGGACGAGGGGCAGACCATGATTTCCACGCATTTGCTGTTGATTTATCTCGCCGCGCTGGCGGCCATTTATGCGGTGCCGGGGCCGGACATGGCGCTCGTGCTGCAAACCAGCATCGGCCGCGGCGTGCGGCCGGGGATGGCGGCGGCCGCCGGCCTGTCGCTCGCCCGCACCGTGCACGTGACGCTGTCGGCATGCGGCGTCGCGGCGCTGATCCGCGGCGCGCCGTGGCTGTACGAGGTGATCCGCTACGGCGGCGCGCTCTATCTCGCGTATGTCGCGATCCAGGTGTTCCGCTCGCCCGTGTTCGCGCTCGGCGACGGCGACGCGGCGGCGGGCGAACTGCGGCAGTCGTTCGTGAAGGGATTGCTGACCAATCTGCTGAACCCGAAGGCGCTGTTGTTCTGCTCGGTGCTGCTGCCGCAGTTCGTGCGGCCCGAGGTCGGGCCGGTCGTCTGGCAGATGTTCGAGCTCGGTGCGCTGCTGGTGGCGGCCGGCGTGTGCTTCGACCTCGCGTGCGTGTTCGGCGCGTCGCGCATCGCGGCGTGGATGCGTGCGCATCCGCTCGCGCAGACGGTGCAGCGCTGGACTTTCTCCGCGGCGTTGATCGGTTTCGCGCTGCGGTTGTCGATGGACTGAGCGTTGCGCCGACATGGCCGCCGGCGGGGCGATCGGCCGCGCGGGCGGGCCATGCACGAATCGATTCAGGCCGCGCGCGATGCCGGCCTTCGCGCAAACGCTTGCCGCAGAAGGGCGTGCGCGCAAATCGTCTGACTGTTCTAAACTTCCTCTGACTTCGCGTGATCGCGAACGCGCCGTCGCGAACGCGCCGTCGCAAACGCGCCGTCGCGAATCGACTGACCGAACGGAACCGTCGTCCGCAGGCTATGTCCGATTTCCTGGCTGTTCCGTGCAACGCGGTACCAAGGAGAGTCTGAACATGGCAAGGCATCTTCAAGCCGACCGTGAACCCCGCATCGTCGCCGAGTCCAAGTGTCTCGGCCAGTGCGATCCGGCAGAACGCATCCACGTCACGATCATGTTGCGGCGGCAGGAAGAAGGGCAACTCGATGCATTGGTCCACCAGCTCGCCACCGGCGACGCCCGTGCAAAACCGGTGTCGCGCGACGCATTCGCGCAGCGTTTCTCCGCCAATCCCGACGACATCCGCAAGACCGAGGAATTCGCGCATCGTCATCAACTGACGGTCGATCGCGTCGACCCGGTCGAAAGCGTCGTCGTGGTGTCCGGCACGATCGCGCAGTTCGAAGCCGCGTTCAGCGTGAAGCTCGAGCGTTTCGAGCATCGGTCGATCGGCCAGTATCGCGGCCGCTCGGGCCCGATCGCGCTGCCCGACGAGCTCGGCGACGCGGTAACCGCCGTGCTCGGCCTCGACAGCCGCCCGCAGGCGCGGCCGCACTTCCGCTTCCGTCCGCCGTTCAAGCCTGCGCGCGGCGCGGCGGCCGTCACGTTCACGCCGATCCAGCTTGCGTCGCTGTACGACTTTCCGGCCGGCGACGGCGCCGGGCAATGCATCGCGATCATCGAACTCGGCGGCGGCTATCGCGCGGCGGACATCCAGCAGTATTTCCGCGGGCTCGGGATCACGACGCCGCCGACGCTCGTCGACGTGAACGTCGGCACCGGCCGCAATGCGCCGACCGGCGAGCCGAACGGGCCGGACGGCGAAGTCGCGCTCGACATCGAGATCGCCGGCGCGATCGCACCGGCCGCGAAGATCGCCGTCTACTTCGCGCCGAACAGCGACGCGGGCTTCATCCAGGCCGTCAACGCGGCCGTCACCGACAAGACCCACCGGCCTTCCGTGATCTCGATCAGCTGGGGCGGCCCGGAAGCGATCTGGCAGGCGCAGTCGGCACACGCGTTCAACCGCGTGCTGCAGGCGGCCGCCGCGCAGGGCATCACCGTATGCGCGGCGTCGGGCGACAGCGGCTCGGGCGACGGGCTGCAGGATGGCGCCGATCACGTCGATTTCCCGGCGTCGAGCCCGTACGTGCTCGGCTGCGGCGGCACGCAGCTCGATGCGCTGCCCGGGCAGGGCATCCGCAGCGAGGTCACGTGGAACGACGAGGCGTCGGGCGGCGGCGCGGGCGGCGGCGGCGTCAGTTCGCTGTTCGACCTGCCGGCGTGGCAGCAGGGGCTGAAGGTCGCACGCGCCGACGGCACCGCCACGCCGCTCGCCAAGCGCGGCGTGCCGGACGTGGCCGGCGATGCGTCGCCGCAGACGGGCTACGAAGTGTCGGTCGCCGGCACGCCCGCGGTGATGGGCGGCACGAGCGCGGTCGCACCGCTGTGGGCCGCGCTGATCGCGCGGATCAATGCGGCGGCCGGCGCATCGGCCGGCTGGATCAATCCGGTGCTGTACAAGCATCCGGACGCGTTGCGCGACATCACGAAAGGATCGAATGGCACCTATGCGGCCGCGGCCGGCTGGGACGCGTGCACGGGGCTCGGCAGCCCCGACGGTGCGAAACTGGCGGCGCTCCTTGCGCGCAAGCCGTCGAGCTGACGCGCCGGTACCTGCCTTTACTTTCGACGCGGGTGATCTTCCCGCGTCTTTTTTCACCTCCAGGAGCAGCACGATGGGCATCGATTCCGCATCTTCCGGCGGCGTGTATCCGCTGCATCACGGCGACCACAATTCGCACGGCGTGCCGCCGACCATCAACCCGGTCGCGCTGAGCCGCGGCCGAGACCAGCCGTTCTTCGATCCGGTCGCGTACGGCAACGGCCCCGACGACTCGGTGACCGACACGACCGAAGCGGCCGCGATCACGCACCACACGATCCTGATCGACGGCAGGCGCATCGCGTACACGGCGACGGTCGGCCACCTCGTGACCGTCGATCCCAGCAGTTCGCAGCCGGCCGCGAAAATCTTCTACGTCGCGTTCACGGCGGACGGCGCGAAGGAAGAAACGCGGCCCGTGACGTTCTTCTATAACGGCGGGCCCGGCTCGTCGTCGGTGTTCGTGCTGCTCGGCTCGTTCGCGCCGAAGCGCATCAAGACGTCGATGCCGGGGTTCACGCCGCCCGCGCCGTACCAGATCGAAGACAACCCGGACAGCATGATCGACCACAGCGACCTGGTGTTCATCAATCCGGTCGGCACCGGCTATTCGGCGGCCGTCGCGCCGAACAAGAATCGCGACTTCTGGGGCGTCGACCAGGATGCGGATTCGCTCAAGCAGTTCATCAAGCGCTACCTGACGAAGAACAACCGCTGGAATTCGCCGAAATACCTGTTCGGCGAATCGTACGGCACCGCGCGCAGCTGCGTGCTCGCGTACAAGCTGCACGAGGACGGCGTGGACCTGAACGGCGTCACGCTGCAATCGTCGATCCTCGATTACCGGCAGGCCGGCAACCCGGTCGGCACGCTGCCGACCGCCGCGGCCGACGCGTGGTATCACAAGAAGCTCGGCATCAAGCCGGCGCCGAGCGATCTCGGCGCGTTCGTCGAGGAAGTCGCGCAGTTCGCGCGCACCGACTACCTGAGCGCGTTGCGCGCGGCGCCGCATGCGGACCCGGCCACCGTGCGGAAACTGTCGGAATACACGGGCATCGACACGGCGACGCTGCAATCGTGGGGGCTCGACATCGCGGGCTACGACACGCGCGGCAATTCGCTGTTCCTGACGACGCTGCTGCATGCGCAGGGGCTCGCGCTCGGTTCGTACGACGGCCGCGTGACCGGGATCTCGTCGGGCATCGCCGGCAAGATCGACCCGAATTCGGGCGGCAACGATCCGACGATGACAGCCGTGACGGGCGTCTATACGGCGATGTGGAACAGCTACCTGAACGAGCAGTTGAAGTTCACGTCGAACTCGGCGTTCACGGACCTGAACGACCAGGCTTTCAAGAACTGGGATTTCAGCCACATCGACCCGACCGGCGCGCAGCAGGGCATCGATGCACAGGGCAACGTGATTCTCTACACGGCCGGCGACCTCGCCGCGGTGATGGCGCTGAACGTGGACCTGAAGGTGCTGTCGGCGAACGGCTTCTACGATTTCGTCACGCCGTTCTACCAGACCGTGATCGATCTGCAGCAGATGCCGCTGGAGGACCAGAAGGTGCGGCAGAACCTGTCCGCGCGGTTCTATCCGTCGGGGCACATGGTGTACCTCGACGCCGGGTCGCGCACCGCGCTCAAGCGCGATCTCGCGACGATGTACGACGCGACGGTCAGCGATACGGGCGCGCGGATGCGCATTCGTGCGCTGCAGGCGAAGAAGACGGGCGGGCGCGCGTAGCGTGGCCCGTCGCCGGTCGGCCGCGCGCAGCCGTGACGGTGCGCGCGGCGGTATGTCGGTGGCGCGGCGGCCGGCTTATGCGGTGGCCGGCCAGTCGAACATCGTGTACGGCAGTGCGCGCTTGTGGCGCGAGCCGTCGTAGAAGCGCAGCACCGTTTCATACACGCGATCGGCAACCGGCTTGCCTTCGAGGAAATCGTCGATCTCGTCGTAGGTCACGCCATACGCGTGCTCGTCGGGGCGCAGCGGGCGCAGCTCCTCGAGGTCGGCCGTCGGCACCTTCATCACGATCAGCTCGTCGCCGCCGAGCGCGCGCGCGACCGCGCGCACGCGACGCTTGCTCAGGCCCGCGAGCGGCAGGATGTCCGCGCCGCCGTCGCCGAACTTCGTGAAGAAACCCATCAGCGATTCGGCCGCGTGATCCGTGCCGATCACGATGCCGCGCCGCGCGCCGGCTACCGCGTACTGCGCGATCATGCGCTCGCGCGCCTTGATGTTGCCGTGCACGAAATCCTGCTGCGCGGGCGTGTCGAACGCATGGCCGGATGCGACCAGCGAACGGAGCATCGCATCGGCGGCCGGCTTCACGTCGACCGTCAGCACCTCGTCCGCGCGCACGAACGCCAGCGCGCGCTGCGCATCCTCTTCGTCGTTCTGCACGCCGTTCGGCAGGCGCATCGCGATGAAGCGTGCATCGTAGCCGTCGGCGCGCAGGCGCTCGACCGCCAGTTGCGCGAGACGTCCGGCCGTCGACGAATCGACGCCGCCGCTGATGCCGAGCACGTAGGTCCGCAGGCCGGTCGAACGCAGGTACTGCGCGAGGAAATCGACGCGCCGGGCGATTTCGGCTTCGGCGTCGAAGTGCGGGGCGACGTTCAGTTCGGCAATGATCGCGCGTTGGCGGCTGGCGTAATCGGCGGAGGTCATGAGGGAAATTCCGGAACGAATTGCAAGGCGCCCATCATAAGCGCAATCGCGGCGCGCCGCCGCGCCGGGCCTGCGTTTCCGGCGGTTTCGCGTTGCTTCGGCGAGACGCGGCGCGTCGCCATGGTGCGCGGTGCGCCAGGCAGGTGCGGGATGCGGCGCGAACGGCCTCCGGGCGGGGCGACGGCGGGCGTCAGCGCCGCGCGAGCACGACGCCCACCAGCGCGAGCGCGAAGCCGGCGAGCTGGATCGTCGCGAGCGTTTCGCCGAACAGCCCGTAACCCTGCAGCGCGGCCAGCGGCGGCGCGAGAAACAGCAGCGACGTCGCGCGAGCGGCGTTGCCGCGCCGCAGCATCCACATCAGCATCGTGACCGCGCCGCCGGACAGGAACACGACGCCCCATACGAGCGACACCCACAGCGCCGGCGCGCCGATCCAGCGGGTTTCATGGAGCAGCACGACGAAGGCGGCCGCGACGACCGCCGCGCCGAAGTTCTGCACGGCGACCGCCGTGCGCAGGTCGCTCTGCGCGAGCTTGCCTTTCTGGTACAGCGAGCCGGCGGTGATCGCCCCGACCGCGAGAACCGACACGGTGACGACGAGCCACGCAGGCGCCGCGCCCGGCGGCGGCGCGACGCCGCCCGTGACCTTCGGCGCGAGCACGAGCGCGACGCCGGCCAGCCCGAGCGCCATCCCGAGCCAGCCGCGCGCGGGCAGGCGTTCGTTGAACAGCGGGACCGCGAGCACGGCGGTGGCGAGCGGCTGCAGCGCGCCGAGCAGCGCCATCACGCCCGCGTTCAATCCTTGCGCGACGGCCCAGTAGCTCGCGCCGAGATAGACGCCTTGCAGCAGCGCGCCGGCGATCAGGTGGCGCGGCCATTCGCGGCGGGCCGGCCACGGCGCGCGTGCGACGAGCGCCACCACGCCGAACAGCGCGGCCGTGCCCGCGAAGCGCGCCAGCAGGAACAGGTTCGGATCGGCGTAGGGCTTGATCGCCCGTGCAACGATGAAGCCGGTGGACCAGAGCGCGACGAAAACGGCGGCGACGATCGAGTTGAGCATGCGTGACGGGCCGCGACGCGGCCGGACAGAACCGGAAAGTCGGCCAGTATCGGGCGAAGCCGTGCCGGTGTCTTGTCGAATCCTGCACTCACGCCGGGCGGTGCGTGACGGTGCGGGCGATCATCGCGCGCCGGGTGGGCGATGCGAAGGCGATGCGTACCGCCCCGTGCGGGCGGCTACGACGCGGCGGCGATCAGTCGATCGAGAACGTATCGAGCGGCTGGTTGGCGCGCGCGTCGGTCGCGAAGCGCGCGGCGAGCTGTTCGTAGAGTCGGCGCGCTTCGTCGAGCGTCAGGTCGATCCAGTACGGGTCGCCCGCCGCGTCGTTGAGGCGTTCCGGCGGAAACTGGATTTCGATCACACTGCCTTTGCGATACATGGCGCGAGCCCCTTGGTTGGTCGGTCTTGGTCGGTCGTTCGGCGAAAGGCCAAGTGTAGCAACCGGCGCCGCGCCGATTCGCGCGCGCCCGGCAATACTGAATTTCGCTTTCGGGCGACGTGCGCGGCCGCCGCCCGGCCGCATTCCCCGGCGCGGTCAAATGGTCGTCAAACGACCGTAATACAATGGCCGGCTTACCCATTACCAGTCGCCTCGGGCGCACACGCGATGCTGGCGGAACAACGTCATCAATACATCCTGTCGGAGCTTGGACGCTCGGGCGCGCTGTCGGTCGCGGAACTCGTCCGTTCGCTCGACGTGTCGCGCGAAACCGTGCGGCGCGACCTGAACGCGCTGGCCGCGCGCGGCCTGCTCGTGATGACGCACGGCGGCGCGCTGGCCGCGGCTCGCCGCGAGCCGAGCCTGTCCGAGCGCGAAGCCGCGAACGCCGACGCGAAGCGCACGATCGGGCGGCGCGCGGCCGAATTCGTGCCCGACGATGCATCGGTGCTGATCGATTCGGGCAGCACGCCGCATGCGGTCGCGCTGGCGCTCGCCGACCGGCACCGGCTGTCGATCTACACGAACGACTGGCGCACCGCATTCGTGCTCGCGCGGCGCAACGGCAACCGCGTGACGCTGCTCGGCGGCGAGCTGTCCGACGACGAGGACGCCACGTTCGGGCTCGACACGATCCACCAGCTCGCGCAATACCACGTCGATTTCGCGTTCGTCGGCGCCGGCGGCATCACGCCCGACGGCGAATGCACCGACTATTCGCGGCTCGCGGCAGAAGTGCGCAGCCGGATGATCGCGGCGGCGGGCACGGCGATCATCGTCGCCGACCATTCGAAGTTCGGCCGCGTGACGCCGGTGCGGATCAACGGCGCGTCGGCCGCCCGCTATCTCGTCACCGAACGCGCGCCGGACAAGGCGGTGCGCCGCGCGCTGACCGCTCGCGGCATCGAGCTGCTCGTGTGCGACTGACGCGCGTCCGACATACAAGGTTCATCGAACGGTCATCGTGCCGGAAGAACCGCCGTCGACACTGACCCATTCACCTCGACCGGCCGTCAGGCCAGGGAGCAACGAATGGCCGTCAGCGTGCGCAGCTATCTTTCCCCCACCCTCGTCCTGCTGGCTTTCGACTGGCCCGATGCGGCGTCGCGCGCCGATTTCCTCGGCTTCGCGATCCGGCGCACGCCGGGCTTCTGGTCGGCCGACGGCAAGACGCGTGCGCCGGACAGCTGGCTGCCCAACCGCCTGACGTTCGACGGCCCGGCCGCCGACACGCAGGGCGATGCGCCGACCGATCAGGCGCCGATCCAGAAATTCATGTGGTGGGACGCGCGCATCGATCCGCAGGACCGCGGTGCGTCGTTTCGCTACGACGTCTATCCGGTCGTCGGCACGCCGGCGAACCTGCAGGTGCTCGACGCGCAAGCCGGCGCGTGCGACGTCGTGCTGCCCGCGCACGTCGAGGACGGCATCGGCACGTGGTTCAACCGCGCGGTGGTCAGCTCGCAGGCGTTCGCGAAGCAGGTCGCGGCGCTCGGCCTCGCGCCGAACGAGGCGCCGAGCGCCGCGCAGGCGCTGAAGCTGCGCACGTGGCTCGCGAACGACATGGAGCAGGTGTTCGCTCAGATGCTCGATCCCGCGTCGCGCGCGGTGTCGGCCGTCTATCACCTGACCGACACGCTGTGGGCGCTGCCTGCATTCGCCGCGTTCGGGCGCCGGCATGGCGAAGCGTCGCTCGCGATCGTCTATGACGCGCACACGACGGCGCGCAAGGGCAAGCCGCCGCTGCCGTCGCCGAACCAGCCGGCCGTCGATGCGCTGCAGGGCCTCGCGACGCTCGCGCCGCGCGACCGGACGCACATCATGCACGACAAGTTCATCGTGACCGATGCGCGGTCGAACCCGGCGCCCGCGCGCGTGCTGACGGGTTCCGCGAACTTCACGACCGAGGGGCTCACCGAGCAGGCCAACGTACTGCATGCGTTCGACTCGCCCGCGCTCGCCGCGCTGCACAACGAGCGCGCCCTCGCGCTGGCCGGGAATCCGTCGATTGCGGAAACCGCCCGGCTGTCGCCCGGCTGGTCGGCGCCGATGACGATCGGCAGCGCGCAGGTACGCGTCGCGTACGCGCCGGAGCCGGCGGGGCAGCGTACCGAGATCGATACGATCGTCGCCGCGATCGCGGCCGCGAAGCATTCGGTGTCGTTCTGTCTGTTCATGCCGACCGACGCGGCGCTGCGCGATGCGTGCTTCGCGGCCGGCGACCGCGGGCTGATGATGTTCGGCCTGGTGAACCGGATCAACGTTGGCGGCGCGACGAAGGCCGATGCCGCGCGGCAGGCCGGCCAGTCGCTCGATGCGGCGACGCTCGCGAACCTCGAGCTGTACCACCGCAGCCGCGACAACCACGACGTGATCGACGCGTCGTATTTCTCGCCGGCCACCGTACCGCAGGGTTTCGAGCCGGAGTTGCGGCTCTTCCCGGGCGAGCCGGCGCCGGCGTTTCCGCCCGTCGTGATCCACCACAAGTTCATCGTGATCGATGCGGAAGGCGCGAATCCGGTCGTCTATACGGGCTCGGCGAACATGAGCCGCAATTCCGAGCAGTACAACGACGAGAACCTGCTCGAGATCCGCGACAAGCGGATCGCGGCGATCTATCTCGCGGAATTCCTGCGACTTTACGAGCACTATCGCGCTCGCGCATTGGCGATTCGTGCGAAGCAGCGCGGCACGGGCGCGCGTGCACGGCTCGCGCTCGCGCCGGATTCGAGCTGGGCGAAGAAGTATTACGTGGCGGGCAGCCCGGAAGAGAAGGCGCGGATCGCGCTCGCGTCGACCGCGCCGACGGACTGATGCGCCGACGTGCGACGGGCGCGGCGGGCGCGCGCTCCGACGGGCTGCCGTCGCTTACGCGGCGACGTAGCGGAGCACCGCGTCGGCGATCGTGTCGCGATGCCGCGCGCGCAGGCGCGGCGCCGACGGATCGCGGCCGAATGCGGCGCCGAACGTGTAGCGGTTCGCCACGCGATGGAAGCAGAACGAGCTGATCAGCAGGTGCAGGTCGTATGCGTCGATGTCCTTGCGGAACGCGCCGCTGGCCGCGCCGCGCTCGACCAGTTCCTCGAGCGTCTTGATGATGCTGACGTTGCGGTTCTTGAACGACTTGAGCTGTTCGAGATATTTCGCGCCGTGGATGTTCTCGATCGACACGAGGCGGACGAAATCGCGATGCTTGTCGTGATAGTCGAACGTGAATTCGACGAGACGGCGCATGCCTTCGCGCGGCTCCATGTCGCCGACGTGCAGTTCCTGCTCGAATGCGCGGATGTCGCCGTACACCTTCTCCAGCACGGCCTCGTACAGGCCTTCCTTGCTTTCGAAGTAGTAGTAGAGCATCCGCTTCGTCGTGTTCGTCCGCTCGGCGATCGCGTCGACGCGCGCACCGGCGAGGCCCATCGCGGAAAATTCCTGCGTGGCGACCTCGAGGATGTTGCGCTTGGTTTGCTCGGGATCGTATTTGCGCCGCGCATCGGACGCAAGCGCGCGGGGGTCGGACGTGGCGGCCTTGCTTCCTGCTTTCATGTGACTTTGTTGTGGTTCGCGGCGGCTTGGAAAAGGCATTCTAGCATGCGGAAAATGCCCGCCCGGCCGACCTTCCGCTCTAATCGGCAAGGCCGTCGCGGGCGCTCAGCGGCGGCACGACGCGAGCGCGTCGCGGGCCTGGTACGCCGTATACGCAAGCTGCGCGGCGGCGAGGCCGGCCAGCCCGAACGTGCGCGTGAGCCCGAACGCGGCGAAGCCGTCCGGCACCGGCCGGCCTTCGGCCAGCGCGGCGGCGAGCGTCTCGCCGGCCACCGTGGTCGGCGCCATCCCGTGGCCGCCGAAAGCGATCGCGTGCCACACGCCGTCGGCGTCGCGGCCGATCTGCGGCATCTTGTGCCGAGCGTAGCTCATCAGCCCGCCCCACGCGTAGTCGACCTTCACGCCGTCCAGTTGCGGATACACGCGCAGCAGGTCGCGCCGCAGCAGGCGCGCGATCGCGTCGGGGCCGCGGTCGAGCACGGAGATCCGGCCGCCCCACAGGATCCGCGTGTCCTTCAGCGGACGGTAGTAGTCGAACGCGAAACGCGTGTCGTAGATCGCGTACGGCGCGTCGATCGCGTCGGGCAGGCGCGTGCCGAGCGGTTCGGTCGCGATCACGTAGGTCGCGATCGGCAGCACCGCGCGCTCGATGCGCGGCGACACGCCGCGCGCGTAGCCGCCGCCGGCGAACACGACGTCCTTCGCGCGCACCGCGCCCTGCGCCGTGCGCACGACGTAACCGGCGCCGTCGCGCGCGATGCCGAGCGCGGCCGAGCGCTCGAACACGCGGGCGCCGCCGCGCGACGCGGCCGCCGCGACGCCGAGCGCGTACTTCAGCGGATGGAAATGGAATGCGTTCGGCTCGAACAGGCCGCCGTAATAGCGCCGCGTCTTCAGCCGCTCGCGCAGCGCGTCGGTCGGGACGGGTTCCCAGTCGACGCCGAGCTCGTCTTTCATCAGCGTGCGCACGCTGTCGAGCCGCGCCGGATCGTCGAACCAGTTCGCGAGCATCACGCCCCGGTCGACGATGTCGCAGTCGATCCCGTAGCGGGCGATGCGCGCGCGGATCAGGTCGACCGCGTCGACGGTGAGCCGGTACAGCCGGCGCCCTTCGTCGCGGCCGAGCGTGCGCAGCAGGTCGGCGTTGTCGAGGCTGTAGCCGCCGAACACGAAGCCGCCGTTGCGGCCCGACGCGCCGAAGCCGACCCGCTCGCTGTCCAGCACCACGACATCGTGCACGCCGCGTTCGACGAGGCCGAGCGCCGTGCACAGGCCGGCGAGGCCGCCGCCGACGATGCAGACCTGCGTATCGATCGTGCCGGTCAGTTGCGGGTAGGGCTGGCGGGAAACGGTGGCTTCGTAGAAGTTCTGCATGCGTGTTCGGTGACTCGTGACGGCGGAAAAACGGGCGGCGCGTCGATCTTGCCTGAACGCGCGCGCCGCGTCGAATGGGGTTTTCAGCGTAGCGGGCCGGGCACCGCGAAGGGGTGGCCGCTGGCGCGGTACCGGGCGTCAGGCGCCCGGCGTCGGGTTGACCGGGCGGGCAACGTAGGCCGGATAACCGGCGTCGGCCTTTTCGGCTGCTTCATGCGCCGCGTTGCGTTCGATCCACGGCGCGATTTCCATGTCCTCGTAGCGCACCAGGCGGCATTTGCGCACGAGTGCGTAGCCGAGCCAGATCGCGAGGAAGAACGGCAGGCCGATGTAGGTCGCGGCGACGCCTGTCCAGTCGATCCTGTCGGCGAGGAACGCGTGGTAGTCCTGGCCGAGCGCGACGACCGCGCACAGCGCGAACGCGAACAGCGGGCCGAACGGGAACCACTTCGACCGGTACGGCAACTGGTCGAGCCGGTAGCCCTGCTTAAGGAAGCCCTTGCGGAACCGGTAGTGGCTGACCGCGATGCCGAGCCACGTGATGAAGCCAGCCATGCCCGACGTGTTGAGCAGCCACAGGTACACGGTCTTGTTGCCATACAGCGACGTGAGGAAGCACAGTGCGCCGACGGCGGTGGTCGCATACAGCGCGTTGCGCGGCACGCCGCCCGGCGACAGCTTCGCGAAGAGTCTGGGCGCACGACCCTCGACCGCGAGGTTGTAGAGCATCCGCGTCGACGCATACATCCCCGAGTTGCCGGCCGACAGCACGGCCGTCAGGATCACCGCGTTCATCACGCCGGCCGCGAACGCGAGGCCCGCGTGGCGGAACACGAGCGTGAAGGGGCTCACGCCGATATCGGTCACGTCGCTCTTCAGCAGGCTCGGGTCGGTGTACGGAATCAGCACGCCGATCACGAAAATCGCGAACACGTAGAACAGCAGGATGCGCCAGAAGATCTGGCTCACCGCGCGCGGAATCGTCGTGCGCGGGTTTTCCGATTCGCCGGCCGCGACGCCGATCATCTCGGTGCCCTGGAACGAGAAGCCCGCGATCATCGCGACGCCGAGCATCGTCGCCCAGCCGCCGACGAACGGCGCGTCGCCGGTCGTGAAGTTGCCCCAGCCGGCGCTCGGGCCGCCCTGCATGATCCCGAAGATCATCATCAGCCCGACGCCGACGAACGCGAGCACCGTCAGCACCTTGACCAGCGCGAACCAGTATTCGGCTTCACCGAAGCCGCGCACCGACAGCGCGTTGAGCGCGAAGATCAGCGTGAGAAACAGCGCGCTCCACCAGACGCCCGGCACGTGCGGGAACCAGTAATTCATCACGAGCTGCGCGGCGACCAGTTCCACCGCCAGCGTCACGGCCCAGCTGTACCAGTAGTTCCAGCCGAGCGCGAAGCCGAAGCCTTCGTCGACGAACTTCGCGCCGTAGGTCGCGAACGAGCCCGACACCGGCATGAACGCGGCCATCTCGCCGAGGCTCGTCATCAGGAAATAGACCATCAGGCCGATCACCATGTACGCAAGCATCGCGCCGCCCGGCCCGGCCTGCGAGATCGACGCGCCGGACGCGACGAACAGGCCCGTGCCGATCGAGCCGCCGATCGCGATCATCCGCAGATGGCGGGCCTGCAACGCACGGTGGAGGGACGGCTTCGCGGGCGGCGAGCCGGACGGGCGGGACGAATCGGGGCGGGCATCTGAATGCATGGCGGGCGCTGGGCGCTGTCTCCGGGATTGTTGTTCGGTGACGAAGCGCCACGCGTTGCCGGCCGCGGGCCGGGCAGCGGTGATGCGGGGCGAAGCCGGCCCGCTGAGCCGGGCCCTGATGCGTGCGCCTTCGTCGGTCGTCCGGGCGCCGTAGTGGCGGCCGGCGGCACGCCGGGTGCGTTGCACCTCGACGTCGCACCGATTGTGGGTGCGGGGCGCGCGGGCGGGCAAACGATATTTCCGAACAGGGTGATGCGGGATGATCATCAACTACTGTCGCGGCGCGACGCGTCCGAGCACCCGTCCACGAGCTTTGGAAACGTCCGATATCGGAGCACGAACGGACGCGGCTGCCCGACTGACTTCTTGCGTTTTGGGAATGAAGTCGTGAGTTAATATCAATAGCGGCTCGACTTGTGGCCATCGACAATGTGTTTCATGGATCGTGCCTCGCGAGGCCGGGGCGCGCCGTCCGGGCGGGCTTTCGGCGGCGGCGCAGCGCGATGCGCCGGATGGCGCATCGGGCCCGCCGCGCGGCGCATCCGCTTGCACGAGGCGCTCGAACGCGCTCCAATCGAATCACGCGGGCGGCGCTGCCGCCGCACCGATCAATCTGTCCCTGAAGAGGAAGTGATGCAATTCAACGACATTCTTGCCGCGCTCGACATCGATCTCGCCCAGTGGAAAGGCAATGCGCTGACCGCGCGTTCGCCGCTCGACGGCGCGACGCTCGCGACGCTGGCCGTCGACACGCCCGCCGACGCCGAGCGCAAGATCGACGCCGCGCACGACGCGTTCCTCAAGTGGCGCACGGTGCCGGCGCCGGTGCGCGGCGAACTCGTGCGCGTGTTCGGCAACGTGTTGCGCGAGCACAAGGCCGAACTGGGCCGCCTCGTCACGCTCGAGGCCGGCAAGATCACGTCGGAAGGGCTCGGCGAAGTGCAGGAAATGATCGACATCTGCGATTTCGCGGTCGGCCTGTCGCGCCAGCTTTACGGCCTCACGATCGCATCGGAGCGCCCGGGCCACCGGATGATGGAAACGTGGCACCCGATCGGCGTGTGCGGCGTGATTTCGGCGTTCAACTTCCCGGTCGCGGTGTGGGCGTGGAATGCGGCGCTCGCGTTCGTGTGCGGCGATTCGGTCGTGTGGAAGCCGTCCGAGAAGACGCCGCTCACCGCGATCGCTTGCCACGTGCTGCTCCAGAAGGCGCTTCGCGAGTTCGAAAAGACGCATCCGGGCGTCGCGCCGACGGAGCTGAGCCAACTGGTGCTCGGCATGCGCGATGTCGGCGAGGTGCTGGCGGCGTCGAAGAAGGTGCCGGTCGTCAGCGCGACGGGCAGCGTGCGGATGGGCCAGGAAGTCGCGAAGGTGCTGAGCCAGCGCCTGGCACGCGGCATCCTCGAACTCGGCGGCAACAACGGGATGATCGTCGCGCCGAGCGCCGACCTCGATCTCGTCGTGCGCGCGGTCACGTTCGCGGCGGTCGGCACGGCCGGCCAGCGCTGCACGACGCTGCGCCGTTTGATCGTGCATCGCAGCCTCGTCGAGCAACTGCTGCCGCGCATCGAGAAGGCCTATGCGTCGGTGAAGGTCGGCAACCCGCTCGAGGAAGGCACGCTGGTCGGCCCGCTGGTCGATCGTGCGTCGTTCGACGCGATGCAGAAGGCGCTGGCCGATGCGCGCGAGCAGGGCGGCGAAGTGAAGGGCGGCGAGCGCGTCGACGTCGGTCATGCGGATGCGTACTACGTGCGTCCGGCCATCGTGCGGATGCCGCAGCAGTCGGCGGTGGTCGAGCGCGAGACGTTCGCGCCGATTCTGTACGTGATGGTCTACGACAACTTCGACGACGCGATCGAGCTGCACAACGCGGTGCCGCAAGGCTTGTCGTCGGCGATCTTCACGAACGACATGCGCGAGGCCGAGCAGTTCATGTCGGCGGCCGGCAGCGATTGCGGGATCGTCAACGTGAACATCGGCACGAGCGGCGCGGAAATCGGCGGCGCGTTCGGTGGCGAGAAGGAAACGGGCGGTGGGCGCGAGTCGGGTTCGGATGCGTGGAAGGCGTATATGCGACGCGCGACGAATACGATCAACTACAGCCGGCAACTGCCGCTGGCGCAGGGGGTGAAGTTCGATGTTTGATGCACCGTGTCGTGAACACGTATCGTGTGCTGACTCCACATAGCGACTGACAATACGTCGGTCCTGAGGTTTAGCGGAAAAGCCGGCCAGAGTGCCGGCTTTTTTTATTTTGGCGGTATTGATTGGCTCGTGGGGCTATAGAGTAGATCGACTGGTGGTGGGTATATATAGACCAGCTAATTCAGAACCGTAAGACGTGGGTCAGACAAGTACGGAATTGTTTTCCTTGTTTCGTATGTGTATGAAAATTAAGCGTTTGCTTGTTTTCTTTCAATTCTTTCTATATTTTTGAGGGGTCGATGTGGCTTTGAGGGACGTAAATTAAGGCCGATTGTAGGGTGAGGCCTCTTTGCGAGTATAAGAATTCTGGCGAAGCAATCTATGAATGAATTGAAAGGCCTTCTGAGGTATTACCGCTACTGTCCGCGAATGTTGGCTTTGCATTTCGTCTCCGCTCTGATGGCATGGTTTGCTCCCGATGACATATTGGTGCAATACCAGACGCTCGGAAGGTTTGTGTCCTATATGGCGAATATATTTCCAGTTATAGGGGAAGCGATTGAGAGGTCGGTGTTTCCTGAGGTGACCGGATTGTATTTTGCGATCATGTATGTGTTTCTGCCGCTGAGAATCATTGATTCAACTAGGGCATTTTATGCGGATAGGGATAGGACATTTGAAATAATTAGAGAATTTTTCTGGAAAAGAATTTTTGCTTCAATTGGAGTCGTTATTTTCTTTGGGTTTGGGATCGTGGCGGTATTGTTTGGTCGGCCGTACTATGAAATTAACATCATTCCTATTTCAAATTCTAGATTTTTTCTTGGGCTTGTCGGGCCATTATTTGCGGGCGGTGTTGAGGCATTCGGTGTTGCAGTAGGTTTTGTATGGGTTTTTATTTTTGTCTCATGGGTGTCGTCGAAAATGAGGGGGTAAAAATGGCACGGAATGAACCCGATAAGCCGGGCCGCGGGCGCCTCGCCGGGCCTGGGCGTGCTTGAGCGACGGTGCTCTTGCTGACGAACGTGCCCTCGTTGGCAAGACCAGATCGAATCTATCGACCACCTCGCTGGTTGACCAGTGCCGGTAGATTGCTAGCGCGATGACCAGCCACACCAGTTGTTCGGCCGGTAAGCACCGCCGACGAATGCCGGCCGCGCCCGCCGCTTCGATGGCCTGTTCGATCCAGTTATGTGGCAGATGCTTTGCTGAGTCGACTGAGGTCGGCAGGTGCGGTATCCAGTAGAAAGGTCAGGTGGTCGTTCAGCATCGCTGACCAAGTTAACAGTTTGCCGCTCCGTTTACAACTTCAACGATAAATTTACTACTCCAATGATAAAACAAAATACCTTTCAGGTTTTAACTGAACGGCATTGCTGCCACAGCGCCGGCTTTTTTGATTTTTTGCGGTATTGATTGGCTCATGGGTCTATAGAGTAGATCGACTGGTATTGTGGATGTGTAAAGGGCAGCTAATTCGGGGTTGTAAGGCGTGGATCAGACAAGTACGGAATTGTTTTCCTTGTTTCGTATGTGTATGAAAAATTAATCGTTTGCTTGTTTTCTTTCAATTCTTTCTATACCTTTGTGGTGTTGTGCTCGGTGACGGGTAAGGTACGGCAGAAAACGGATTTTCATGTGGTTTTTGGGATGACATTGATATTTCGAATTATGAAATTACGCGAATCTGAGCAGAAAGAAGTATTGTCGTCGAGCGATTGATGAATGAGTAAGAGCTGGTTGGGGTGCCTTTAATATGGGTCGCCAATGTTGAATGGATTGGAAAGTAAAATTAATGGGGCGTGACTCAATATTGAAAAAGGAAACTGATTCGAATGAATCTCGAAGTATTGTTGGTGAAATAATTGGAATTTATAAATTCAGTCCGGTTATTCTGGTATTGCATGTCGCCTGTGTAATCGTAGCTTGGCTTGCGCCGGAGGATGTGCTGGTGCAAT
Source organism: Burkholderia sp. AU32262 (assembly GCF_020419985.1). Classification (NCBI taxonomy): domain Bacteria; kingdom Pseudomonadati; phylum Pseudomonadota; class Betaproteobacteria; order Burkholderiales; family Burkholderiaceae; genus Burkholderia; species Burkholderia sp. AU32262. The sequence goes on along the minus strand of NZ_JAIZRS010000001.1, from coordinate 373,024 downwards.
GGCCCTTTCTGGATGTGATTGTAGCCGGCGTCGGCAAAGTATTTCCTTTGATATTCGGTGCTGTTGAAAAGTCAAAATTCCCCGACGTCACTGCACTCTATTTTGCACTGATGCTTGCCGCGTTCCCTTTTAGGCTTCTGGTCGGATTTCGCTTGCTTTATGCTGGTCAGGCTAAGGGGAGGGAAACGTATGAAAGATTGTCGATGGCAGGGAGGGCAAAGGTAATTTTTGGGGCTCCGTTTTTCCTTTTATGTGGGATTTTTGTTTTGGTTGAGGGGTATTACTACGAATTTAATTTCATTCCAATTGGTGAGTCTCGATTGTGGCTTGGCTTGGTGGGGCCATTGTTCGCCGGCGGTGCTCATATTATGTGTATTTCTCTAGGTCTTAGTTGGATTTGGTTTTTTATGACCAGAATTTTTTCATCGAAAGAGGAGTGATTCATGGCTTGGCATGAACTTGATGAGTGGGATGGGCTGGGTTCGCCATGGGAAAGGAATTAAATTCGCTGCAATATGGTTCCGCTCAGATGGGGTAAGTGTCGAACAATGCGGTGTGTCTTTCTACGGGTCCTGCTGCGTGGGTCCAATATGCGAGTACGATGTGGCAGAGCTTGGATGAGTTGAGTAACGTAACAATCAGCACGTTGGATAGCATTGTTTGTAGCCGACTTGATGTTCAACTTTTGAATTACGTTGAGGTCGCACGGCGGATCTTGGAAAGATGGCTTGTTTTCCAAGATCGCATAGGAAGCGGAGCCTTCGTCTCCAAATTGACGTCGGGATTCTGGTGAAAATTGGGCGGAATTGTTAGCGCGGCCGTGGCCACCGCTTTACGACCGCCATCCGTTTCCTTCTTTATGTTGAGATTGGCCTGCGTGGGGGATGCTATTGGGAGACTTAACCGACGGTGCTCGGCAGGAATATATCGCATACTCGGACAAGTACGGAATTATTCTGTCGTTTCGTATGCGTACGGAAGTTAAGCGTTCGCTTGTCTTCTTTCAATTATTTCTATATCTTCGTGACATGGCATCGTGCGGTTCAATAGTGTGATGTAGGGATAAGTGTTGATGTTGTGTATATATTGATTAGATCTACGTATGAAATATGATGCGGATCAAGATGGCTTGCCATTTCTGCCAGAGGATGGTCGACGTCATGGCTTAGCATTGGGGGGCGTGAGGAAGATTTTTGTTTTGCTCGTGATTTCGTTTTTTGTCTCTGCGTGTGCGATTAATTCAGTGGAGGATTACCCGGTTCGGTCTCCAAAGATTTTTTTGACGGATATCAAGACTGTTGCAGATTCTGGCGATCTTGAGAATGTCGAGTTTGTTGCGAATCGACTAAGGATTGACTACAGAGTGGACCCACGGCAGCCAGTTAGCGATAGCAAGGGAGTGATTGAGGGGTATGGGGTTGATGTGAAACGCATGGCATCCTCTAAAGAATACAGGAAGACGAGAGGGTTTGACTATGGAATATTCTGGCCTATGGGGAGAGGTTTCTATAGGGCCGGGTTGTCGCTCCCCATCGATAGCAAGGAAATATGTATAACACCGAGCGATCTGTTCGAGATATTTGATAATGTTGAAAAATATCCGGTTTCTCACGGGACGTGGTGGGCATATATATATGAAAAGAAGGATGTGAATACCAGAGCGGTTTTTTCGATTGATCGTGGTGGTTGTATTAGTGGTGTTTATATTTCGATGAATCGTGGGAGAAAGTGATGCGGATTATGCGGATAACTGGTCGTGCACCCCGAGATTCGTGCAGCGCGAGCCAAATGGGAGGCTGCACAAGCGAAGGTGACGACTGCACGGTCAGAGGGTATGCCGACGCTGGATCTGAGCGGCACGTTGTCCCGGAACGGCTACCCGAATCAGGGGCTGCAGTCGGTGCGGGCGACGCAAACCAGCATCGGCCTGACTCTGACGATTCCGTTCTTTGACGGTTTTTCCCGCACGTATCGGATTCGCGGCGCGCAGGCTCAGACCGAACTGGCACAGGCACAGCTTCACGATACGCAGCAGCAGATTCTGCGTGACGTGCTGAAGGCTCACGCCGATGCGGAGACGACGGCGGATAACCTGGGAGCGTCGGCACGCTTGCTGGCTGCCGCGGAAGCGGCGCTGACATTGGCGCGCAATCGTTACGCGTTCGGCGCAGGCGATATTCTGGAACTGCTGTCGGCGCAGGCGGCGCTTGCCGATGCCCGCCAGGAACGGGTGCGAACGCTCGCCGAATGGGAGGCGGCACGGCTTCGACTGCTTGCCAGCGCCGGCATCATCGGACGATGGGCATTCCGGTAGGACTGGAGACGGCCATCGCGGTAGCTGCAGTACGCGACCGGCCGTCTTTGTTCACTTCTCTTCCGCCGGCATGTTCTGCACGACCAGCATCTGCGGGCTCGACAGCGTAATCCCCGCCGCGCGCAACTGCTTGAGGATCTCGAACAGCAGATCGCTCTTCGTCGAACTCGCGATCCGCGGGCTCGACACGTAACCCGTCACGCTCAGCGTGATCCCGTCCGGCGCGAGCTGGCTGAACGTCACCGACGGCGCCGGTTTGTCGAGAATCGCCGGGTGCGCGCGATACGCATCGAGCAGCAGGTCGCGCACCTGTTCCGGATCGGTGTTCAGCGGGAACGTCAGCACCAGCGTCGCGACACCCTGCGTGCTGTTGCCCATCGTCACGTTGCGCACGTTCTGCGAGATCAACTGCGAATTCGGCACGATCACGGTCGAGCGGTCGCTCAACTGGATCTCGGTCGCACGCACGTTGATGCGGCGGATGTCGCCTTCGACGCCCGCGATGCTGACCATGTCGCCCACCTTCACCGGGCGCTCGGTCAGCAGGATCAGCCCCGACACGAAGTTCTTCACGATTTCCTGCAGGCCGAAACCGATACCGACCGACAACGCGCTGACGATCCATGCGAGATTGCTCCACCTGACGCCGAGCAGACCGAGCGTCATCAGCACGAGCAGCACGTAGCCGACGTTGGTGAACAGCGTGATCAGCGACACGCGCATGCCGGTATCCATGCCGAGCGCGGGCATGAACTCGCCGTCGAGCCAGCGGCGCAGCGAGCGCAGCAGGTAGAAGCCGATCGCGAACCCGATCACGGCGTTCATGATCCGGTCGGGCATGATGTTCAGGCTCTGCAGCCGCTGGCTGCCGATCATCGCGACCGCGCTGTCGAGCAGGTCGCCGGGCGTCGTGCCGAAGCCGCCCGTCAGCAGCGCGATTGCCGCGATCAGCATCAGCAGGCTCGTGCCGAAGCCGGACAGGACCGTGCGCGCCTGATCGAGGTGACGGTCTTCGAGCGCGAACAGGTGCTTGATCTGCTGGCCCGTCGACAGGCTCGACGAGAACAGGCTCTCGCTCGCGTCGCGCGTCAACTGGATCAGGATGTAGGTCGCGCACAGCACGATCTCGAACCACACGAGCTCGTACGTGATGAAGCGCGCGACCGTGATGTAACCGATCAGGAGTGCGATCAACGATACGACGATCGCGAGCGTGACGCCGGCATGGATCAGGCCCGCGAGCGTCGAGCGTTGCTCCGGCGCCTCGCCTGCCGCCGCGAGTGCGGCACGCGCGCGGTTCGCGCGCAACAGCGACGCGCCGATCGTCAGCGCGACGACGAGCGATACGATGCCGCGGCCGAACAGCGTGACCGACAGGCTGGTGTCGACGATCCGGTTGATCGACTCGAGCGTACCGGATACCAACAGTAGCGCGGCGAGGATGCTGGGGAACGGCTTCATCGCGAGCGCGACGGGATCGGCGAGCGCGGGCAGGCGCCACGACGGGTGCTTGGTGCAGAGCAGCGCACGGCCGAGGCCCGCGATCAGCGCGCAGGTCGCGGCGAGCTTCACGAACTGGTCCCACAGATCGGTCAGCGACGGCGTGAGCTCGTAGCGGCGCGCGACGGCGAGGTAGAAGATCTGCACCGCAATCGCCGTTGCCAGGAAGGTCGACAGGGCGGTCGACAGCGCCAGTGCACTGCGCCGCAGGCGCGTGGGCGGCAGGCGGTTCAGCGCGACCCAGGCGAGCCAGCGCTCGATGAGCCGGCGGCCGCCGAGCCATGCCGCGAATGCGGCGATCAGCAGCATCGCGGTGATCGTCCGCTGCCCGGGCACCCACGACGAGCGCAGCATGTCGAACAATTCGTCGTCGAAATCCTGGAGCCGTTGGCGGTCGTCTGGCGACAGGTGGAACAGCGGCAGCCAGAACTCCGCGCTGAAGATGCTGCCCGAACGGAACGCGAGCTGGTTCTTCAGCAGGCTGCGGTGCAGCTTCGCGAACTGCTCGGTCAGGTTCGCGAGGCTCGCCTTCTGGTCGGCGGCCTGCTTCAGCGCGGCGTCGATCTGCGTCTTGCGCGCGTCGAGCGTGGCCCGCTGCTTCGCGACGGCGGGCGTTTCCGGCGCGGCGCCTTCGGCCGGCGGCGGCCCGAGCACGTCGAGTTGCGCCTGGACCTGCGCGCGTTGCGGCGTGAGATCGCTCTGCAGTTTCGCGACATCGGCGCTCAGTTCCTGCGCCGAATCGTCGAGCGCGTCCAGCTCCTTGCTGTTGGACGTGGTCGAAGTCTGCTGCTTGATGCGGTCCAGCTCGGCCTGCATCTGCTTGAGCTGCGCGACCGCGTCGGGCAGCGAGATGGCCGGCTCGGTTGCGCCGACGCCGCTCGCGACAGGCGCGGACGCGGCCGCCGGAAACGCCGACGCGGTCGCGATCGCCGCGAACTGCAGCAGCGCGATCAGCACGATCCGGCGGGCGTACAGGGATAGTCGTTGTATGGACATGGGATGCTTACGATTTGCCGACAATGCCGGTTGCCGAAAGGCAGCCGGAAGCCGGTAGTTGGCCCGGTAGCATGTTACCGGGGCGCGGAACGCGTGGTTGTACCGATTGCGTCTTGCCGTTCGCCGCGATTTTGGCGGCGCGTGCCTGCGCGAAACGGCGCGGCAGGCCCGTATTGCCGGGCTTGCGCCGCCGGCGGGCGGGGGAAGGCGGCGCTGCAACGCCGAGCTGGCGCGCGTTTCGGCTCTGATACACGGTTACGCAATTTACACATTATCCGGCGCGGAATCGGGCATCGATTCGGTTCGGTGCCTGTATCGCAGCCGGCTTGCCGGTTCGCACCTGCGCGAAACGGGCGTGCCGGTACAATGCAGCGATTCGCCCGGCGGCGGTTCGACGGTCCGCCGGACGACAACACACAACACGACACGATCAGGAGACGCGCCCGAGATGGCCTCAACGGACAGCCTTCCGCAGGCACAAGCCCCATCCCCCTCCATCGACCCCGGCTCCATTTCGGCCCGCCTCGACCGCCTGCCGCCGACGCGCAGCGTCTGGAAGCTCGTCGTGCTGCTGAGCCTCGGCTTCTTCTTCGAACTCTACGACCTGCTGTACAGCGGCTACGTCGCGCCAGGCCTCGTGAAAAGCGGCATCCTTTCCGCGACGACGCACGGCCTGTTCGGCACCACGGGGGTCGCGAGCTTCATCGCCGCGCTGTTCTCGGGACTCTTCATCGGCACGATCGCGTGCGGCTTCCTCGCCGACCGCTTCGGCCGCCGCGCGATCTTCACGTGGTCGCTGCTGTGGTACACGGCCGCGAACGTCGTGATGGCGTTCCAGGACACCGCGACCGGGCTGAATTTCTGGCGCTTCGTCGTCGGTCTCGGCCTCGGCGTCGAGATGGTGACGATCGGCACGTACATCTCCGAACTCGTGCCGAAGCAGATCCGCGGTCGCGCGTTCGCGTGCGAGCAGGCGGTGGGGTTCGTCGCGGTGCCGGTGGTCGCGTTTCTCGCGTACCTGCTCGTGCCGCACGCGCCGCTCGGCCTCGACGGCTGGCGCTGGGTCGTGCTGATCGGCGCGCATGGCGCGCTGTTCGTGTGGTGGATCCGCCGCGAACTGCCGGAAAGCCCGCGCTGGCTCGCGCAGCAGGGCCGGGTCGACGAAGCCGACCGCATCATGCGCGCGCTCGAGGCGAAGGTCGAATCCGAATACGGGCGGCCGCTGCCGCTGCCCGCGCCGGCCGAACCCGTGCCGCCGCGCGGCAGCTTCCGCGACATGTGGGTGCCGCCGTATCGCAGCCGCACGATCATGATGACGATCTTCAACGTGTTCCAGACGGTCGGCTTCTACGGTTTCGCGAACTGGGTGCCGACGCTGCTGATCAAGCAGGGCATCACGATCACGTCGAGCCTGATGTATTCGAGCGTGATCGCGCTCGCGGCGCCGATCGGCCCGCTGATCGGCCTCGTGATCGCCGACCGCTTCGAGCGCAAGTCGGTGATCGTCGCAATGGCGGCGGCGATCGTCGTGTGCGGGCTGCTGTTCAGCCAGACGACGGTGGGCGCGTTCCTGATCGTGCTCGGCATCGGCCTCACGCTCGCGAGCAACATCATGTCGTACAGCTTCCATGCATATCAGGCCGAGCTGTTCCCGACGTCGATCCGCGCGCGGGCCGTCGGTTTCGTCTATTCGTGGAGCCGCTTCTCGGCGATCTTCTCGTCGTTCGTGATCGCGGCCGTGCTGCGCGGGTTCGGCACGTTAGGCGTGTTCGCGTTCATCGCGGGCGCGATGGTGATCGTGATGGCCGCGATCGGAGGGATGGGACCGCGCACGAAGGGTATCGCGCTCGAAACCATCTCGAAGTAGTGGGCAGGTGCGCACGCGTGTCGCGCGGTTCGCGCGGCATGCGTGCGATGTGGTCGAGGTTCTGAGTTCAGATGGACGGGGCGTCGGAATGATTGGTTGACCGAATCGATCGGACGGCGCGAGCCTGCCATGCAACGAACGCGCAAGTGGAAACGAGTTGAAACAAAGCGTGACTAAGCGCAATTTCACGGGAAATCGCGGTTTTCGTCGCTGCCGATTCACGCGCCGACGAGTAAAATGGAGGGCCTGACGACTCATTAGCCGCCATCGGAGCGCCCGCGTTGCATCAGCGAACGGCTCCGCCGCGAAGAGGCGTCGGCGCCGGGCGCGCGCGATGCGCCGCACGTGTCGATGGCTTGCGCGGAAGATGCGCCGCTCGCACCAGCAGCATGCGGCGGCCGGATCGGCCGATGGCTTCGAACGTATGATTCTTGCCTATTTGACGCGGCGCTTTGCGAAGCCGCGTTGCCTCGACCGCGCAGTCGCCGCATCCGTGGGGCTTGCTGCCGCAGTGTCGATTTCCGTGCTCGCCGAGCGGCCTGCCTTTGCCGCGTCCGACGCTGCGCCGTCTGCCGCGTCATCCTCATCCTCACCCGCTGTGCCGCCTGCTTCGGCGCCCTCCGGTACGCATCCGGCTTCATCCGCGCATGCGGCGCCGGGTGCATCATCGGCGGCAGCGCCGGCATCCGCCGCGTCACACGTGAATCACGCGGAACCCGCGGGCGCGGCATCGGGTGCGTCGGCCGCATCCGCGGCGTCGGCCGCCGCGCCTGCATCGGCCGCATCCGGCACGCCCGCCAGCGAGGCCGAGCCGCCTGCGCCCACTCCGCCGCGCCGGCATCCGCCGCTGTCGGCCGAGGAAGCCCAACGCGCGACGACGCGTGCGCTCGACATGCGCAAGCGCTTCACGCAGGAAGTCACGCGACGCCTGAACGTGCCGGCGAACGAGCAGCGCGCGTACGGCGAGCGGCTTCAGAAAGCACTCGCCGATGCGGACCTGGGCGATCTCGCGGGCGAATACGTCGTGATGGTCGATCGCGCGCCGAACGTGCAGGCGCTGTTCATCTACTTTCGCGCGACGCCGGCCAATGCGTGGCTGATGATCGGCGCATCACCGGTCGGCACCGGGTTGCCGGGCCAGTACGACCATTTCCTGACGCCGCTCGGCGTGTTCCATCACTCGCCCGATACGATGGATTTCCGCGCGGAAGGCACGACGAACGAGAACGGTATCCGCGGCTACGGCCGCCGCGACATGCGCATCTACGATTTCGGCTGGGTGGACGGCGAGCGCGGCTGGGGCAAGGGCGGCGTGTCGCCGATGCGCTTCCAGATGCATGCGACCGACCCCGACCGGCTCGAAGCGCTGCTCGGCATCCGGCATTCGAAGGGCTGCGTACGGATTCCCGCGTCGCTGAATACGTTCCTCGACCAGCACGGGCTGCTCGACGACGACTATCAGGCACGCGTAGAGGCCGGCAAGTCGCTGTGGGTGCTGCGTCGCGATCGCGACATCACGCCGATCGCGGGCCGCTATCTGGTCGTGATCGACAGCGCGCGCAAGACCCGCCCGGCCTGGTCGCCGATGCCGGGGCGCGGCGCGTGGTCGAAGCTGCCGAAGGGCGGGGACACGGCGGATTGACGGCCCGTTCGCCGAGCGCGGAAGGCGTAAAGATGAGAATAAATCCGTTTTATTGACATATAAGGAAAGCAAACTTTTATTATCCGATCCGGGTTCGTATAGTCGTGCCCAGTTTCGCGGAACCCTGCCGCGCCTGGACCCTCATCGACCACACGACCCGCATGAAAACTCTCTACAAGCTCGCTCCGCTCGCGATGCTCGGCGCCTTCGCGACCCATGCCGGTGCGCAAAGCAGCATCACGCTGTACGGTCTCATCTCGGCCGGTGTCGGGTTCGCGACGAATCAGGGCGGCAAGAACGCGTGGCAGGCGCTGTCCGGCACGAACCAGAACCCGCGCTGGGGGCTGAAGGGCAAGGAGGATCTGGGGCAGGGGCTGTCCGCGGTCTTCCAGCTCGAAAACGGCTTCAACGTGATGACGGGCACGGCCGCGCAGAATGGCCGCGAGTTCGGGCGCATGGCGTACGTCGGGCTCGCCGATCGTACCTACGGTTCGCTGACGTTCGGCCGCCAGTACGACGCGATCCACGACTACATCGGGCCCGTGATCATCGCGAGCAACGGCGTGAACATCGGCGACAACGACAACGGTTACAACGACATTCGCGTGCAGAACTCGGTGAAGTACGTGAGCCCCGTCTACTACGGGCTGAAGTTCACCGCACTGTACGGCTTCAGCAATGCCACCGGTTTCGCGAACAACAGCGCGTACAGCCTCGGGCTCGGCTATGAGCGCGGCCCGCTGCGCTGGAGCGCGGTCTATGCGCAGTACAACCATCCGTACAGCGCGACGAACCAGGACGGCGCGATCGCGAACGACTATGCGTCGCCGCTGCTGATCTTCAGCAAGAGCGCGATGTCGCCGGCCGCGTACGCAAGCCGGCAGCGGATCGCGGGCACGGGCGGCTTCTACACGATCGGCCGCGCGCAGTTCGCGGCGATGTTCACCGACGTGCGCTACGATTACCTCGACAATTCGCACCTGCACCTGCAGAACCTGGGCGTGAACGTCGTCTACACGATGACGCCGCAGCTCTTTCTCGGCGCCGCGTATGCGTTCACGAACGGCAAGTACGACGTGATCGACAAGCGTCCGAAATGGCATCAGGTGAACCTGCAGGCCGATTACTTCCTGTCGAAACGCACCGACGTCGCGCTGACGGTGATCGCGCAGCAGGCGGCCGGCGACGCGGATCATGCGCAGATCTTCGCGTATGCGCGTTCGACCGGCACGCGCCAGATGATGGCGACGCTCGGCGTCCGGCACGTGTTCTGAGCGCCCGACCATGACCCATCCGATCGCATCCCGCCGCACCTTCCTGAAACTGTCCGCCGCGCTGGCCGGCACCGCGCTGCTGCCCGAAACGGGCGCATTCGCGGCCGGCGGCGACGCCGCGCGCCGCACGGTGATCATCGATACCGATCCGGGGCAGGACGACGCCATCGCGATCCTGTTCGCGCTCGGCGCGCCGGATCGGCTCGACGTGCGCGCGCTGACGGCCGTGGCCGGCAACGTGCCGCTCGATCTGACCGAACGCAATGCGCGGATCGTCCGCGACTGGGCCGGCCGCACGAAGACGCTGCCGGTGTACGCGGGCTGCCCGCGCCCGCTCGTGCGCGACCTCGTGACGGCCGCGAACGTGCATGGCAAGACGGGGCTCGAAGGCGTCGAACTGCACGAGCCGCGCGCGCCGCTCGCGGCCGGTCATGCAGTGTCGTACCTCGTCGATACGCTGAGCCGCGCGGCGCCGAACAGCGTGACGCTGTGCGCGCTCGGCCCGCTGACGAACATCGCGACCGCGCTGGTCGAGGCGCCGCGGATTCGCGCCGCACTGCGCGATATCGTACTGATGGGCGGCGCGTTCTTCGAGCGCGGCAACATCACGCCGGCCGCGGAGTTCAACGTCTACGTCGATCCGCAGGCCGCCGACGTCGTGTTCGGCAGCGGCGTGCCGATCGTCGTGCTGCCGCGCGACGTCGCGGTGAAGGCGCCGATCACGCCGGCGCGCGTCGCGCCGTTCCGCGCGCTCGGCAACGGCTGCGGCGCGATCGTCGCGGACATCATGGAGGCCGAGCTCGCCTACAACAAGAAGCGGCGCGGTGTTGAAGACGCGCCGATGTACGACCCGACGGCCGTCGGCTATCTCGTCGATCCGACGCTGTTCGGCGGCCGCAAGGTGAACGTGGTGGTCGAGACGACCGGGCAATGGACGCTCGGCGAGACGATCGTCGACTGGAACGGCCGCAGCGGCCGTGCCCCGAATGCCACGTGGATCAACGAGGTCGACGCGGACCGCTTCTACGCGACGCTCGTCGATCGAATCGCGAAGCTGCCCTGAACGTGGGTGCCCAAGCGCGGCGAACGGAATCAGATGTGCTTCTCGATCCACTCGCGGCAAGCGCGCACGTGCGGTCCGCGATCGTCGGCGGCGAGCGAGATCAGCGAGATCGCACGCGTGACGCGCGGTTTGTCGACGCGCAGCGCGACGAGTTCGGGATCGTGCAGATGCATCGTGTAGAGGCTCGGCAGCACGGCGGTCGCGAGGCCGTTGCGCGCGAGCGCGTAGAGCGGCTCCGTGTATTCCATCCGGTACGTGACGTTCAGGCGCAGTTTCCCGGCGCCGCCGGTGCGATGCAGCGATTCGCTGACGCTGCCGCGCACGAACACCGCGAGGTCGCGATCGACGAGCTTCGCCCACGTGACGCTTTTCGCGCGGGCGAGCGGATCGTCGTGCCGCACGACGATCACGATTTCGTCCTCGAACAGTTGCTGGTAGCGCAGCGTGCCGTCGTCGCTATCGGGTTCGCGCACGCCGATGCCGAGATCCGCGACGCCGTCGCGCACCGCTTCGACGAGTGCGCTGTTCGGCAAATCGGTGAGCGTGAAGCGCAGCGTCGGCTGCGTGCCGCGCAGGGCGTTGAGCGCGGGCAGCAGGCGGCCCGCGACCGACGGAATGAACGCGATGCGCACGGTCTGGATGCGTTCGCCGATGAGCCGCGTCATGTCGTCGAAGGTGCCGCGCGCCTGGTTGAGCAGGCGTTCGGCGAGCGGCAGCACGGCTTCGCCCGCGGTGGTGAGCGTGAGGCGATGCGCGGTGCGTGCGAACAGGCGGCCGCCGAGCAGGAACTCGATCTGGCGGATCGACGCGGTGAGCGCGGGCTGCGTGAGCGACAGCGCCTGCGCGGCCTGCGTGAAGCTGCGTGCATGGGCGAGCACGACGAAGTGCTGGACCTGCCGCAGCGTGAGCGCGGGGAGCAGCGACGAGCGGTCGGACATCGGGCAATAACGGTCGGGATGCGGTACGCGGCAGTATAAGACCGCGCTGCACGACCCGACACAGGACAATATTCGGAATCACGGGAGAACCACCATGTCAGCGACTGACACGATGCCGGCGCACGCGCCGGCCAACTGGCTCGAGCGGCGCTTCGCGCTCGCCGCGCGGGGCACGAGCGTGCGCACCGAGACGATCGCGGGCGTCACGTCGTTTCTCGCGGCCGCGTACCTGCTCGTCGTGATCCCGTCGCTGCTCGCGACGGGCGGCATGGACCGCGGCGCGGCGACGACCGCGACGATCGTCGTGTTCGTGCTGTTCACCACGCTGATGGGGCTTTACGCGAACCTGCCGTTCCTCGTCGGTCCCGGCATCGGCGGCTCGGTGATCATCGGCGTGACGCTCGCGACGACGGAGCACGTGGGCTGGCAGACGGGCCTCGGCATCGCGTGCGTGTCGGGCGTGCTGTTCTTCCTGCTGACGATCCTCGGCGCGCGCGGCGTCGTGGTGCGCCTGATTCCGGTACAGATCAAGCTCGGGCTCGGTGCGTCGATCGGGCTGTTCGTCACGATGCTCGGGCTGCGCAATGCGGGGATGGTCGTCGCGAACGCGAAGACCAACGCGTTCGCGCTCGGCGACTTCTCGCGGCCGGGCGCGCTCGTTGCGCTGATCGGCCTCGCGGTCGCGATCGTGCTGCAGGCGCGCAAGGTGCCCGGCGCGATCCTGATCGCGATCCTCGTCGCGGCTGCAGCCGGCGTGCCGCTCGGCGTGACGCACCTGCCGGCGTCGTTCGTGTCGCCGCCGCACAGCATCGCGCCGATCGCGTTCAAGCTCGATATCGGCAGCGCGTTGAGCCTGGCCGCCGCACCGTACCTGTTCGCGTTCTTCGCGGCGGAATTCTTCTCGACGCTCGGCACCGCGCTCGCGGTCGGCGCGAAGGCGAACCTGCTCGACGAACAGGGCAACCTGCCGAACATCAACCGGCCGTTCCTCGTCGATTCGCTTGCCGCGACGCTCGGCCCCGTGTTCGGCATTCCGGCGCTGACCGCGCTGATCGAATCGGCGGCGGGTGTCGAAGCCGGCGGCCGCAGCGGGCTGTCGTCGCTGGCCGCGGCCATGCTGTTCGCCGCGATGCTGCTGTTCGTGCCGGTCGCGCTCGCGATCCCCAAGGAGGCCACCGCACCGGCGCTGATCCTGATCGGGCTGTCGATGTTCGCGACGATCCGCCACACGCATTTCGACGACTTCACCGATGCGCTGCCCGTGATGTCGATGGTGCTGCTCACGCTGATGTCGAACAGCTTCGGCACCGGCATTGCCGGCGGGCTGCTGTGCTACGTGCTCGTCAAGCTGCTGGCCGGCCGCTGGCGCGACGTGTCGTGGGGGCTCGTCGTCCTCGCGCTGCCGCTCGGCTATTACTTCTGGACCGTCGTGAAGCCGCACTGAGAGACGGCTTCGCGACGCATCGGCACTACCAAAAAAGAGACTGACATGAAGGGAACACCAGGCAACGTCCCGGCCGCGCGCACGGGCATCGAGATTACGCCCGCCCATCGGGCCTTCTTCCACGCGTTGCCGAAGGTCGAGCTGCATTGCCATCTGCTCGGCGCGGTGCGGCACGACACGTTCGTCGCGCTGGCCGAACGCAGCGGCGCGCCGATCGAGCGCGCGGAGATCGACGCGTTCTACGCGCGCGGCGAGAAGCCGGTGGGCGTGCTGCACGTGCTGCGCGCGCTCGACAAGTATTTGCTCACACGCCCCGACGACCTGCGGCGGATTGCCTACGAGTATCTGGAAGACGCGGCCGCGCACAACGTCAGGCATGCGGAATTCTTCTGGAATCCGACGGGAACGGTGCGCGTGTCGGGTATCGCGTATGCGGACGCGCAGGCCGCGATCGTGACGGCGATTCGCGACGCCGCGGGCGATTTCGGGATCGGCGCGCGCCTGATTCCGAGCATCGATCGCGAGCAGGACCCCGACGAAGCGGTTGCGATCGTCGAGTGGATGAAGGCGAATCGCGCGGACGAAGTCGCGGGGCTCGGCATCGATTATCGCGAGAACGACCGGCCGCCCGAGCTGTTCTGGAAGGCGTACCGCAACGCGCGCGCGGCCGGCTTTCGCACGACCGCGCATGCGGGCGAATTCGGGATGCCGTGGCGCAACGTCGAGACGGCTGTCGATCTATTGCACGTCGATCGCGTCGATCACGGCTATACGATCGTCGACAACCCCGAACTGTGCGCGCGCTACGCGGAACGCGGCATCGTATTCACCGTCGTGCCGACGAATTCGTACTACCTGCGCACACTGCCGCCGGAGCAATGGGCCGAGTTGCATCCGATGCGCAAGATGCCGGGCCTCGGGTTGAAGATCCATCCGAACACCGACGATCCGACGCTGCACAAGGTCAACCCTTCGGAAGCGTGGGAGCTGATGTTCAGCCATTTCGGCTTCACCGTGGCCGAGTTGAAGCAATTCATGCTGAACGGAATCGACGGCGCGTGGGTCGATGACGCGACGAAGGCGGTGTGGCGTGCGGCATGGGCGTCTGAATACGACGCGCTGGCTGCGACGCTCGCGGCGGGCTGAGCGCGTTTTCTGACCAAGCCCGCCCGCATCACGCTCAGCGAAACAACCTCAGCCAGTCGAACAGTCCCGAATGCTGCGGCGCGCGCCGCTTCGGCGCCGGCGCGCTACGCGGCCGGAAGTCGGGCGAGAACTGCACGTGCGGATCGATCGCCTGCGCGCGCAGCGCCGCATCGTAGAACGACCCGACGATCGGCAGCGCGCTGTGCGCGCCCGCGCCCCAGTAGTCGCTGCGCAGCGTCACGCTGCCGTCGTCGAAGCCGACCCACGCGCCGGCCACCAGTTGCGGATGCATCAGGATGAACCAGCCGTCCGTGTTGTCCTGCGTCGTGCCGGTCTTGCCCGCGACGTCGATCCGAATCCCATAGCGCGAGCGGATGTCCGCGCCGGTCCCGTAATCGACGACGCCGCGCATCACGTCGACGAGCGTCTGCGCCGCGGCCACCGGCAATGCGCGCTCGGGCGGCGCGCTACCGAACGCGGCGAGCACCTTGCCGTCGCGATCCTCGATGCGCGTGATCATCTGCGGCGCGACGTACACGCCGCGGTTCGCGATCGTCCCGTACGCGGACACCATTTCCTTCAGCGTGACGGGGCTCGTGCCGAGCGCGAGCGACGGCACCGCGTCGAGCGGGCTGTCGCGCACACCCATCGCGCGGGCGAGCTGCGCGACCTTCGCCGCGCCCTCGTGCTGCATCACCTGCGCGGTGATGCGATTGCGCGACAGCGCCAGCCCGTCGCGCAGCGTCATCGGCTCGCCGGTCGGCGGTTCCGCATCGGTCGGACGCCACACCGTGTGCGCGTCGATCGGGATCGCGACGGGACGGTCGACGAACGTATCGCCCGGCCGCATCCCGTCCGCGAACGCGGCGCCATAGACGAACGGCTTGAACGTCGAGCCCGGCTGACGCCGCGCCTGGATCACGTGATCGAACGGCTCGCTGCCGAAATCGGGGCTGCCGACCCACGCGCGGATCGCGCCGTTGCGCGGATCGATCGCGACGAAGCCGGCCTGTACCTGCGTCTTGCGCTCGCACAGCCTGCGCATGAATGCGCGATTCGCGCCGAGCTGCTTCAGCGCCGGCACATCGGCGAGCCCCGTTTCGCGGGCCTGACGATACTCGGGCGTCTGCCGGATGAAGCCGCGAAACAGGTCGTTGCGCAGCCCGCAGCCGGACGACCCGCGCCATGCGCTGTCGGCGATCGCCTGCAGCCGTTCGGTCTGCCGTGCGAGCGCCTGCGTGGCCATGTCCTGCAGCCGCGCATCGAGCGTCGTGCGCACGACGAGGCCGTCCGAGTAGAGATCGTAGTTGTTGCGGTCGGCCCACGCGATCAGCCACTTGCGCAGTTGCACCGCGAAATGCGGCGCGAGGCCCGGCTGCGCGGACTGCGGTTCGAAGTCGACGCGCAGCGGCCGGCGCTGCAGTCTCGCGAGCTGCGGCGGCGACAGCATGCCCATCTGCGCCATCCGGCCGAGCACGATGTTGCGCCGCTGGACCGCGCGTTCCGGATTCAGCACCGGGTTGTAGTAGCTGTTGCCCTTCAGCATCCCGACGAGCGTCGCGCTTTCCGTGATGTCGAGCTGGTCGGCGGACTTGCCGAAGTAGGTGCGCGCGGCCATTTCGACGCCGTACGCGTTGTACAGGAACGGCACGGTATTCAGGTAGGTTTCGAGAATCTCGTCCTTGCTGTACACCGCTTCGATCTTGAACGCGGTGATCAGCTCCTTCACCTTGCGCGTGAGCGTCGGCGCGCGGCCGATTTCGTCGGGATACAGGTTGCGCGCGAGCTGCTGCGTGATCGTCGAGCCGCCTTGGCGGCTGCCCGAGAACGTATGCAGGCCGGCCGCGAGCGTGCGGCGCCAGTCGATGCCGTGATGCGCATAGAAGCGGTGATCCTCGGTCGCGATCAGCGCGTCGACCATGTGGGGCGAGATCTCCTTGAGCGGCACCCATTCGCGGTTCACGGGCCGGAATTCGGCGATCAACTGGCCGTCGGCCGACAGCACGCGCGCGGGGCGGTCGATGCGCGCCTTGCGGATGTCGCCGATGCTCGGCGTGAACGGAACGAACGCGAGCAGGACCAGCAGGCCGAACACCGGGATCGCGGCGAGCGTCAGCGCCACGCCGCGACGTGTCGGATGGCGCAGGCGATGCAGCGCACCGGCACACAGTGCGCGGACGCGCGTGCGGCACCCGGCGGCAAGCGGCGCGATACGGGCGCGGCAACGGAGCCACGCGTTTCGGAGAAACGACACGAAGCGGTTCAAGGCGGCAGGGGCGCGAATGGAAGACGCGCGATCCTAGCAAACGGAACCTGCGCGCCGGCAGCCGAAACGGCCGTTTGCTTGCAGGATTTACAGACGATTACGTTTGTTGCCCGCCGACAACCTTTTGCCATGCGCGGGCCGCGATTCCACCGACGAAACCACGTCCGCGAGCCGCTGCGCGGCCGCTTCCATCTGCGCGCGGCCGAACCCGCCGAAGCCGAGCACGAGCCCCGGGCGCGCCGTGCCGGGCGCGAACATCGGCGACACCGCACGCACCGCGACACCGGCCTGGGCGGCGCGCGCGACCACGTCGAGATCGTCGATGCCTTGCGCGAGCCACAGCACGACGTGCATCCCCTGGTCGCCCGGCTGTACCCACGCGCGTTCGCGCGGCAGCCGCGCGCCGAGCGTGTCGATCAGCAGCGCGCGCTGTTCCGCATAGACGCCGCGCACGCGGCGGATGTGGCGGTCGAGATGACCTTCGGCGATGAACGCGGCGAGCACGTGCTGATCGGCGGTCGGCGCATGACGATCCATCAGCACGCGCGCGCCGCAGAACGCGGGCACGAGAGCGTCGGGCGCGATCACGTAGCCGAGCCGCAGCGACGGAAACAGGATCTTGCTGAAGGTGCCGAGATAGACCACGCGATCGGGCGCGAGGCCCTGCAGCGACGGGAACGGATAGCCTTCGTAGCGCAACTCGCTGTCGTAGTCGTCCTCGACGACCCATGCGCGGTGCGTGCGCGCCCACGCGAGCAGCGCATTGCGGCGCGCCATGCTCAGCGGCATGCCGAGCGGGTACTGGTGCGACGGCGTGACGAACGCGGCGCGCGCATCGGCCGCGAGACGAACGCCGGCGTCGACGTCGAGGCCGTCGGCGTCGACCGGCACGCGCACCATCGCATCGCGCCGCCCGGTGCTTTCGAGCAGCGCGGTGATGCCGCGGTAGGCCGGATTCTCGACCCACGCGCGGTCGTGTTCGCCGAGCAGCACCTGGCTCGCGAGATGCAGCCCCTGCTGCGTGCCGCTCGTGATCACGACCTGGCCGGCGTCGCAGCGCACCGAGCGCGAGCGGCGCACGTAATCGGCGATCGCCTCGCGTAGCGGCAGCGCGCCTTGCGGATCGGCATAGCCGGACGGCGCGCCGGCGCCGCGGGCGCGCAGGCGATTGCCGAGCCGGCGCCAGATGTCGTCGGGCGCGGTGAGGCCGAGCGGCACCGAGATCGCGAACGGCATGGCCGGCAGCGGGCTGAATTCGCGGGCGAGCCGCGCGAAGGTGGCGGCCGGTTCGGGCAGGCCGTCGCGCATCGGGTCCGGGCCTGGCGCCGGCGATTCCGGGCCGTTGCCGGGCGGCGGTTCCGCGAGCGCGTGCGCGACCCGCGTGCCCGCTCCGCCGCGCGATTCGAGAAAGCCTTCGGCGATGAGCTGGGCATAGGCGTCGACGACGGTGCCGCGCGCCACCTGCAGCGACGCCGCCAGCAACCGCGTGGAGGGCAGCATATCGCCCGGCCGGACGTCGCCGCGGCGCACCGCGTCGCGCAGCGCCTGCGCGAGCTGACGGCTCAGGTCGCCGGCCGCGCGGTCGAGCGCGCCGAGCGACGGGATTTCGACGATCCGGGCCGTTCTTGCCATGATTCTGGTCTGCTGAAATTGTTTCAAACCGGCTCTACAGCATAAACCAGTTTCGGCTCACAATCGACGCATGACGGGCCTGCGCCCGCACCCTTTCCCACCCTGTACGACCGTGGAGTCGACATGTACATCCCCGCCGATTACAACGAACCCAACCCCGACGCGATGCGCGAGCTGATCGTGCAGCATCCGTTCGGCAGCCTGATCACGCACGGCGAGCGCGGGCTCGACGCGAACCACATTCCGTTCGAGCTGATGCTGGACGACGGCGGACTCGGCGAACTGCACGCGCATGTCGCGCGCGCGAATCCGGTCTGGCAGGACGTCGCGGACGGCGACGAGGTGCTCGTGATCTTCCGCGCCGGCGACGCGTACATCTCGCCGAACTGGTATCCGAGCAAGCACGTCGCGCACCGGCAGGTGCCGACGTGGAACTACCGGGTCGTGCATGCGCATGGCCGCATCACGGTGCGCGACGACGAGAAGTTCGTGCGTGGC
The DNA here is from genome assembly GCF_020419985.1 of Burkholderia sp. AU32262. Classification (NCBI taxonomy): domain Bacteria; kingdom Pseudomonadati; phylum Pseudomonadota; class Betaproteobacteria; order Burkholderiales; family Burkholderiaceae; genus Burkholderia; species Burkholderia sp. AU32262. The sequence continues at coordinate 354,444 of NZ_JAIZRS010000001.1, read as the reverse complement.
GTGGTCGCGCGGCTGACGCGCACGCACGAAGCGTCGCAGCCGGTGCCGTGGAAGATGGGCGACGCGCCGCAGGACTATATCGATACGATGCTGCAATCGATCGTCGGGCTGCAGATCGAGATCACGCGGCTCGTGGGCAAGCGCAAGCTCGGGCAGAACAAGGCCGAGGCCGATATCCGCGGCGCCGGCGAAGCGCTGGTTGCGGACGGCCATCTCGCGATCGGGGAGGCGATGCTGGCGGAGGCGGACGCGAAGCGCACTTGAGCACACGAGGACCGCGGCGCGCGGGCGAGCCGCGGGCCCGCGCGCCGCGCTGATCACTGCGTGCGCGTCGAATCCTTCGTCCCTGCCTTTGCCTGCGCGAGCGCTTCCCGAATCGCGGCCTCCGTCTTGTCGTACCCGCCTTCGCCATAACGCGTATAGACGATCTTGCCGTTCGCATCGATCAGGTACAGCGCGGGCCAGTACTGGTTGCCGTACGCGCGCCACGTGTCGTAGCGGTTGTCCTGCGCGACCGGATACCGGATGTCGAAGCGCTTGATCGCATCGGCGACGTTCTTCGCGTCGCGCTCGAACGGATATTCCGGCGTATGCACGCCGACCACGACGAGCCCCTGGTCGCGATACTTTCGATACCAGTCGTTCACGTACGGGATCGTATGAATGCAGTTGATGCACGAGTACGTCCAGAAATCGACGAGCACGACCTTGCCGCGCAACTGCTCGAGCGTCAGCGGCGCGCTGTTGTGCCAGCGCTCGATGCCGGTGAAACCGGGCGCCGCCATGCCCGCCAGCGACGTCTGCATGCCCGTGTCGTCCCGGGTGCCGGCGAACGCGGCGAGCCCGGCCGTGGCGGCGAGAGCGATGACGAGGGCGGCGGTCTTGAGTCGGGGCAGCATGGCGTTCTCCTGAACTTTGAGGGCCGCGGCGCGATGTCGGCGTCCGGGCGGGTTTCGACAGGCCCCATTAGGCGGCGCCGACGTATCTGCGATGTGTCCGGCCGGCCGCGCGTGTGCAATGTTGTGTGTCGTCGCGGCGACGCGATACATTGCGATACAAACGCGTGCCCGCCGTGCGGTATAAAAGCGGACATCGCCCGCCCGAACCCCGATACCGACACCGACTCATGGACAAGATCGACCACGTGCTGATCGTCGACGACGATCGCGCGATCCGCGAACTGATCGCGGACTACCTGGAGAAGAACGGCATGCGCGTGTCGCTGGCCGCGAACGGCCGCGAGATGCGCCACGTGCTCGACGACGGCGCGCCCGACCTGATCGTGCTCGACCTGATGCTGCCCGGCGAGGACGGCCTGACGCTGTGCCGCGACCTGCGCGCGGGCAAGTTCCGCACGGTGCCGGTGCTGATGCTGACCGCCCGAGGCGAGGAAACCGACCGCATCATCGGCCTCGAGATGGGCGCCGACGACTACCTGGCCAAGCCGTTCGCGGTGCGCGAGCTGCTCGCGCGGATCCGTTCGGTGCTGCGCCGCGCGCGCATGCTGCCGCCCGGCATGCAGGTGACGGAAACGGCCGCGATACTCGCGTTCGGCGAATGGCAGCTCGACACGACCGGGCGCCACCTGCTCGACGCCGAAGGCACGCTGGTCGCGCTGAGCGGCGCCGAATACCGGCTGCTGCGCGTGTTCCTCGACAACCCGCAGCGCGTCCTGACGCGCGATCAATTGCTCAACCTCACGCAAGGGCGGCAGTCCGACCCGTTCGACCGCTCGATCGACCTGCTCGTGAGCCGGCTGCGCCAGCGCCTGCGCGACGGCGCGCGCGAACCGCGCTACATCAAGACACTGCGCAACGAGGGCTATGTGTTCTCGTCGGCCGTGACCGCCATCGACGGTACGCCATGAGCGCGCGCACGCCGTGGCACTGGCCGCGTTCGCTGTTCGCGCGGCTCGCGCTGATCCTGTTCGTGGGGCTCGCGCTCGCGCAGACGCTGTCGTTCTGGCTCACCATGACCGAGCGCGACCAGGCGACCACGAACCTGATGATGGGCTACATCGAGCGCGAGGTCGCGAGCTCGGTCGCGCTGCTCGACCATCTGCCGCCGGCAGAGCGGGCCGCGTGGCTGCCGCGTCTCGCGCGGCGCAGCTATGCGTTCATCCTCGGGCCCGGCCAAACCGGCACGCCGCCGGAAGCGCGGCTGTCGGCGCGCGTCGAGCGCTCGATCTCGGACGGCATCGGCGGCGACTACCCGCTGACCGCGAACTCGATTCCCGGCGACCGCGAACATCTGCAGGTGCATCTGCGGCTGACCGACGGGTCACCGCTGACGATCGACATTCATCCGATGTCGACGGTGCCGCTGTCGGGCTGGCTGCCGGCCGTGCTCGTGGTGCAGCTCGCGGTGCTGGCCGCGTGCTGCTGGCTCGCGGTGCGGCTCGCGACGCGGCCGCTCAAGCAGCTCGCGCAGGCCGCCGACGCGCTCGGCCCCGACCTGAAGGGCGAGCGGCTGAACGAAGACGGGCCGTCGGAAGTCGCGCGCGCCGCGCGGGCCTTCAACGCGATGCAGGACCGCATCGCGCAGTACATGGCCGAGCGCATGCAGATCCTCGCGTCGATCTCGCACGATCTGCAGACGCCGATCACGCGAATGCGGCTGCGCGTCGACGTGATGGACGACGACACGCAGGGCGCGAAGCTGCGCCAGGATCTGCTCGAGATGGAGCATCTGGTGAAGGAGGGCGTCGCGTACGCGCGGACGCTGCACGGCACCGAGGAGGCCGCGCGCCGCATCGATCTCGATGCGCTGCTCGACAGCATCGTGTACGACTACACGGATGCGGGGCAGGACGTCGCGCTGCACACCCATGCGCCGCTCGCGCTCGTCACGCGGCCGAAGGCGCTGCGCCGCATCGTCGGCAACCTCGTGGACAACGCGCTGAAGTTCGCGGGCGCGGCCGAGATCGACGTGCAGGCGGCGCCGGACGGCGGCGCGGTGATCGCGGTGCTCGACCGCGGCCCCGGCATTCCGGACGATCAGCTCGACGCGGTGTTCGAGCCGTTCCGGCGCGTGGAGACGTCGCGCAATCGCGATACGGGCGGCACGGGGCTCGGCCTCGCGATCGCGCGGCAACTGGCGCTTGCGATGGGCGGCACGCTCACGCTGAACAACCGGCCCGACGGCGGCGGCCTCGAAGCGAGGCTGACGCTGAGGAACGCGGGGTGACGCGGCGCGGCGTGCGAGCGTCGCGGTGTCAGGCGTGTGCCGAAGCGTGCGATGCGTGCGACGTCACACGCGTCTCGGCTGCGCGTCGACGAGCGGCGCGAGTGCGTCAGCAGCGGCCGGTGCGCAGCGCGATGCTCCAGTCGTCGCGCCCGCGCGAGGCCGCGATGGCCGCGGCCGTGTGCCAGTCGTATTCGACCGCATGGAATTCGACGTTCCAGCCGGCGGCCGTGCGCGACACCATCGCGTAGCGCGCATGCGGCGAACCCGTCTCGATCCGGTGCGGATGCGGCAGGTCGTCCGTGTACGCCTGCAGCCCGACGCTGCCGGGATTGACGATCAGCCGGCCGTCGTCGAGCTTCGCGGTGCGCGGCACGTGCGTGTGGCCGCACAGGATCAGTGAGGCCGTTTCGTTGGCCGCACGCTGCGCGACCTCGTCGGGCGTGGCCGCGCGGCAGCCGTCGGGCGTGACCGTTTCGAGGAAATAGACGAGGTCGCTGGCCGGCGTGCCGTGCACCATCAGCACGTCGCCGTCGAGCATCAGGCGTTCGGGCAGCGCGGCGATCCACGTGCGGTGGTCGGCGCGCAGCGTGTCGTGCGCCCACCGATCCGACAGCCGCATCGCGTCGCGATCCTCGGTGAGCAACTGCCGTTCGTGATTGCCCTTGACGGTCGGCAGGTCGAGCGCGATCAGGCGGTCGGCCGTTTCGGCCGGATGGAGCGCGCCCGACACGATGTCGCCGAGATTGACGATCACGTCGGCGCCGCGGCGCCGGACGTCGTCGAGCACCGCGTCGAGCGCGGCGAGGTTGCCGTGGATATCGGACAGCGCGGCGATTTTCATGGCGGAGCGTCGATGAGGGGAACGGCGATTGTCGCCAATTCGGCGCGAGCCGTCCAATCGCGTCACGGCGTCGGCACGTGAGGCCGCGGGCGGCGCGTCAGTCGGTCGCGAGCCGTGCGTACATCGCGAAATCGCCCGGCGTGCCGCGCACCATCTTGTATGCGCGCAGCAGCCCTTCGTAGCGGTAGCCGCACTTCTGCAGCACGCGCGCGGAGCCCGCGTTGCCGGTCAGCACGACGGCCTGCATGCGGATGAAGCCCCCTTCGGCGAACGCCCACGCGGTGACGGCTTCGCACACCGCGCTCGCGATGCCGCGCCCCCAGTGCGAAGGCGCGAGGTCGTACGCGATCTCCGCCGAGCGGTTCGCGGTGGACACCGTATGCAGCCCGATCGTCCCGGCGAGCGCGCCGGATTCGGTATCGACGATCGCGAGACGCCGGATCGAATCCGGATCGGCCGATTCGATGCTGTCCAACAGCGGCAGCAGATCGCCGGGCGAGCGCAGGTTCCAGCTCGTGTGGCGGAAAACGGCCGGGTTCGACAGGTACGCGTACCACGCGTCGAGGTCCGCGCGTTCGAGTTGCCTGAGCGACAGGCCGGGAAATCCGGAGCAGGGCGGCGCGGCGATTTTCATCGTACCCGGCGCCTACGCGGCATGGCGCCGGTACAGCGCCAGCGAGCCGGCGAGCGCGAGCAGCATCGCCCCGCACGTGCGCTCGAGCCACAGCGCGCCCGAGCGCTTCAGCAGCTGCACCGCACGGGCGCCGAGCAGCGCGTAGCCGAACATCACCGCGCCGTCGAGCAGCGCGAACGTGACCGCGAGCGCGACGTACTGCGGCGCGAGCGGCGCGGCCGGATCGAGGAACTGCGGCAGGAACGCGGAGAAGAACAGATAGCCCTTCGGGTTCGTCACCGCGGTCAGGAAGCTTTTCGCGAAGATCGACGCGTTGCGTCCTGTGCGTCCGGATGCCGTGTCGCCTTGCGCGGCCGCGACGTCGAGTGATCCCTTCGACATCAGCAACCGGATGCCGACATAGGCGAGGTAGGCGGCGCCGAGCCACTTCACGACCGAGAACCAGAACGCCGACGCCATCAGCAGCGCGCCGAGGCCGAGCGCGACCGCGACGATCAGCACGAAGTCGGACAGCATCGCGCCCGCGAAACCGTAGGCCGCGCGGCGCACGCCGTAGCGCGAGCCGTTGGTCAGCGCGAGCAGCACGGTCGGGCCGGGTGTCGCGATGCCGACGAACGCGACGGCGGAGAAGACCAGCAGGGTCGTTTCATGCATGAAGAAGCTCCCGGTGGAAGGCGCGCAGCCGATTATCGTCCGCGCCGCCCCGCGCTGTACAGGCGCCGCCGCCTCGGCGCCGTCTCCGACTATCGCGATTTTGACAAGAAACTGTTGTCATTATTCCGCTTTGGAACGGAACCGGTTCCAACTACCATACCGGCCGCAGCGGGCACGCCCGCCGCATCGTCGCGCGCGGACGTCGCCGGCCTTGCACCGCCGGCGGATGTCGGCGCCCGCTCGCTACTCGCAAACAGCCAGAACAACGGGTTCACCGCCCGGAGACACGAAACCATGAACAAGCAACTGATCGCAGCCCCGCTGCTGCTCTCGCTCGCGGGTATCGCCGCCGCGCAAAGCTCCGTCACGCTGTACGGCATCGTCGATGCAGGGGTGACCTATCGCAGCAACGAACGGGCCGGCTCGGCGGGCGCGTACACCGGGCATTCGAACGTCGGGCTCACGACCGGCAACCTGTCCGGCAGCCGGTGGGGCATCAAGGGCTCCGAGGATCTCGGCGGCGGGATGCGCGCGCTGTTCGTCCTCGAGAACGGCTTCGACATCACGAACGGCACGTCGGGCCAGGGCGGCCGCCAGTTCGGCCGGCAGGCGTTCGTCGGCGTCGGCAGCGACCGCTACGGCACGATCACGCTCGGCCGCCAGTACACGTCGCTCGACGATTTCGTGAGCCCGGTCGGCCCGTCGTCGTTCATCGGCGGCTTCGGCGCGCACCCGGGCGACATCGACGATCTCGACCAGACCGCGCGCGTCGACAGTGCGATCAAGTACACGAGCGCGAACTACTCGGGCTTCACGTTCGGCGCGCTGTACGGCTTCGGCGGCCAGCCGGGGAGCATGAAGCAGCGCAACACGTGGAGCGTCGGCGCCGCGTACGCGGCCGGCCCGCTGCGCGTGGGTGTCGGCTACGAGCGCTCGGACAACAGCAAGACCGGCGCGACCGACCCGACGGCAGGCAAGTGGCGGAGCACCGACGACGGCCTGTTCAATTCGTCGATCAACGAAGGCTATGCGAGCGCGCAGTCGCAGCAGGTGATCGCGACGGGCGCGACGTACAACTTCGGGCCGGCCGTCGTCGGCGTGAACTACAGCAACGTGCAGTATCGCGGCGGCGCGCAGTCGCTGTTCAGCGGCCATGCGACGTTCAACGTCGCTGGCGTGTTCACGCGCTGGAACGTGCAGCCGCAGACGCAGCTGTTCGCGGGCTACACCTACACGCGTGGCAGCGACGTCGACGGCATCGACAACCGCGCGCAGTATCACAACGTCACGCTCGGCGCGGTCTACGACCTGTCGAAGCGCACCAGCGTGTACCTGCTCGGCGCGTACCAGCATGCGTCCGGCACGACGCTTGACGCGCTCGGCCGGCCGGTGGCCGCGACCGCGTCGGTGTCGGACAAGGCGAACGGCCATTCGTCCGATTCGCGGTCGCAGGCGATCGTGAGCCTCGGGCTGCGCCAGAAGTTCTGACGCGGCGGCCGTTGCGCGTGCAACGGGGCTCGCGGACGATGCGGGCCTCGTGGCGCGCATGCTCCTGTACCGCCGCCGCCCTTTTCGAGGCGGCGGCATGACGCGAACGCTGTCCGCAGTGGTGCGGCGCGGCGACCGTCGCGCCGCGCGGCGAGATCGTGTCCGGAACGGATCGGCTCGGCGTGCGCGTCGTGCCGAACAGGCTGCGTGCGCGTGCTTGCGATGGCAATTATCCGGCGATCTGCAGCGGAGCCGGTACGGCCGGCGCGCGACTTTCCCCTCCGCATTCCTGCTTTTCCTCCCGCTTTCCCGTCCGTTGCAGGATCACGCATTTCCGATCGCACCGAATAATTTTTTTCTTTCATTTCGATTTCGATTTGTAATAATAGAAACGATTTCCGGGGAATGAAAAAGCAATGCGGTCGTGGCAGAAAAAATGACGTATTTGCATTGCGTGATCCGGAAGAAAATGCCGGGAAATGCGCCCGAGCTGCACGCTGGAAGGCCGTATGGGCTCGGGTTCAGCGATTTTTCGATCGTTGACGAAAAAGCCCCGGACGGCAAAAGACCCGGAGTGAATAATTCCGGGGAACGGCGAATGCGAATTTTCCGGAATCACCAATATTTCACGCGCCGCGATTTACAGTGTCGACGATGGTTCGTCTGGGAGCATTATTCATGTCAATGAAACAAATCCGCGCGGCGTTGCTCGGAATGTGCATCGCGATGCTGGCGCCGGCGAGCCACGCGCAGGCGCAATACTCGACCGACTGGCTCGCGAACACGTACGGCACGCTGGCCTCGCACGTCGGCAACGGCGCGCGCTCGATGTGGGTCGCGCCCGAAGGCGTGATCTACACGGCGTCGCGCTGGGACGAGAACGCGGGCGGCGTCGCGATCTACCAGAACGGCCAGCCGCTCGGCACGATCGGCATTCACGACGAATTCCACGGCGGCGCGATCACCGGCAATTCGACGTCGCTGTTCGTCGCGCTCGGCTACAACCGCACGTTCGGCAGCGGCTCGGTGGGCCGCTACAACCGAAGCACGAACCAGCGCGACCTCCGCATTCCGGTCAGCACGTGGACGGGCATCCAGTATGCGGACGTGATCACGGGCCTCGCGACGACCGGCAACCTGCTGTACGTGAGCGACTTCTACGGCAACCGCGTGCGCGTCTACACGACCGACGGCGTATGGCAGCGCGACATCGGCGTCACGGGCCCGGGCGCGCTGGCGCTCGATGCGGCCGGCAACCTGTGGGTCGCGCGCAAGAGCGCGGGTGTCGTCGCGCAGTTCAGCCCGACCGGTGCGGCGATGAACACGCTCCAGATGGCGGCCGGCGCGCGGCCGGCGTCGCTGTACTTCGATGCGCCGATGGGCCGGTTGATGGTGGGCGACGAAGGGCCCGACATGAACATCAAGGTGTACGGCGGGCTGCCCGGGTTGCCGGTGCAGGTCGGCACGTTCGGCGTGCAGGGCGGCTATCTCGACACGACGACGGGCATCAAGGGGCAGGTCGGCGACAAGCGCTTCACGCGCGTCGCGGCGCTCGGCAAGGATGCGGCCGGCAACCTGTACGTGCTGAACAACGCTTGGGGCGGCGGCTGGGATCTCGGCCGCAACGGCAGCACCGATCTGCATTCGTACAGCCCGGTCGGCACGCTGCAGTGGAAGCTGCAGGCGCTGAACTTCGAGGGCGTCGCCGCGCCCGACCCCGCGACCGACGGCGCGTTGTTCTTCAGCGGCAACAACGTATACACGGGCACCGCGGGCGGCACGTTCGTCGCGAACACGATCGACCCGTTCACCTATCCGAAAGATCCGCGCCTCGACATGAACGACTATCAGCGCGGCCAGCACTTCGGCCAGCTCGTGACGGTCGGCGGCAACCGGATTCTCGTCGCGTCGGGCCAGAACCCGGGCAACTTCAACTTCTATTACTTCAACACCGCTAGCGGCTATATCGCGATTCCGGCCGGCTCGCTGCCCGGCAAGCCGTTCAACACGACGCTGCAGGTGACGGCCGGTTTCGACATCGACGGCAACGGCGACGTGTGGGCCGGGCTGAACGGCTCCAACGTGATCACGCGCTATCCGATGACGGGCTTCGACGCGACCGGCAAGCCGGCGTGGGGCAAGCCGGTGACGACGCCCGTGCCGAGCAGCGTGGCACCCGTCACGCGCATCATCTACCAGGCTGACAGCGACACGATGATCCTCGCGCAGGGCCTCGCGGGCAACTGGGACTGGACGGCGATGAACGGGCACATCGAGGTCTATCGCGGCTGGAAGAACGGCAACACGAGCGCGCCGAACCCGGTGATCAACCTGACGAGCGCGAACCCGAAATCGATCGCGGCGGCCGGGCACTATCTGTTCGTCGGCTACGTGCACACGGTGCCGAACATCGACGTATTCGATCTGAACACGGGTGCGCTCGTCACGACGCTGACGAACTCGAATCCGTCGGCGATGGACGTGGGCAACGACGTCGACTCCATGTACGGCGTGCGCGCGTACCTGCGCTCGAACGGCGAGTACGTGATCACGAAGGACAACTACAACGGGTCGAGCATCGTCGTGTACCGCTGGCGTCCGTGACCGCGCGGGCCCGTCAGAACGATACCGTCGTCGTCAGCGTGACGAGTCGCGGTTCGCCGACCGCGACGATCAGGTTGCTGTTGCTCGACGGATAGTAGGTCTTGTCGAGCAGGTTCTTCACGTTGAGCTGGAAGCGGGTCGGAAACTTGCCGATCGTCGTTTCGTAGGCCGCGAATGCGTCGACGGTCACGTAGCCGGGCAGCGTGAAGCTGTTGGCGGTGTCGCCGGAGCGGGCGCCGACGAGACGTGCGCCGCCGCCGAAGCGCCAGCGCCCGGGCAAGTTCGCGATGGCCGTGTCGTATACCGCGAACAGGCTGCCGGTGTGGCGCGCGACGTTGACGAGCGGCGTGTTGCTGTCGCGATCGTTCGCGTTCGTGTACGCGTAGCTGCCGATCACGCTCAGGTGGCGCGTAATCTGCCCCGCGACGTCGAGCTCGATCCCGCGCGAGCGCGCGGTGCCGATCGTCGACGTGATGTCGCCGACCGTGACCGCCACGTTGCGCTTGTCGATCTGATATACGGCGAGCGTGCCGGTGATCGCGGGCTTCAGGCTGAACTTCAGCCCGGCCTCGAGCACGCGGCCGTATTCCGGCGCGAGCGGCGCCGCGACGTTCGACGCGACGTTCGGCTTGAACGAGCGGCTCACGTTCGCGTAGGCGGTCAGCGCCGGCGTCAACGCATACGCGAGCCCGAACTGCGGCAGCCAGACGCTGCCGCGCGAGCGGTCGGCGAACACGAACGGCCGGCCCATCCCCGATTCCTGCTGCCAGTTTTCCCAGCGCAGCCCGCCTACCGCGGTGAGGCGGTCGGTGATCTTCACCGAGTCCTGCACGATCGTCGAATACGCATGCACGACCGAGCGCGAATCGCTCTGCTTCGGATTGGGTATGCCGCCCGGCGCGAGCAGGCCGTACACGGGATCGTAGAGATTGAAGCCCGTCGTCGCCTTGCCGCGGATCGTGTCGCCGCGGAAGCTGCGCTGCCGCTCGTATTCGCCGCCGACGTAGATCGCGTGTTGCATGCCCGCGAGCGTCACGTTGCCAAGCAGGCCGAGCGTCGCGATCTGGTCGGAGTCGTTGCGCCCGAGGTTCGCATCGGACGAGCGCGTCAGCGCACCGGTCCTGCTGTTGAACGCGGTGGCGCGGGTGATGAATTGATCGTAGCGGTCGCGGCCCCAGCCGTAAGTTGCGCGCACGCGCCATGCATCGGAGAAGCGGTGTTCGATACGCGTACGCAGCGTTTCCTGGATGCCGCTGCTTTGCGACCACGCTTCCTCGTAGCGGCGATAGCGCAGCGCATCGTCGAGCTGGCCGTTCACGAGCACGGTGCCGCGGTCGAACGGCATCGTGTAGTCGACGTACTGGTAGCTGACGTCGATCGACGTGTTCGCGTCGTGCCACGACAGCGCGGGCGCGATCAATGCGTTGCGCTCGCGGCCGAAGCTGCGCCAGTAGCGGCTCGTGTCGTATTCGCCGGTCAGCCGGAATGCGAGCGTGCCGCCCGCGATCTGGCCAGGCTTGCCGAGCGGGCCCGTGAGATCGAACTGCGCGCTGCTGCCGCCGTGGTTCGTGCGCGACGCGGAGATCGAGCCGCCGAACGTGTCTTCCGGCTTGCGCGTGACGAGGTTGATCACGCCGCCCGGGTCCTGCATCCCGTACAGCAGCGAAGCGGGGCCCTTCAGCACTTCGACGCGGTCGATCGTCGCGAGATAGCTGTGCAGCACCGGCGTGCGCACGCCGTCGACCAGCACCGAGCCGTCGTTGTTCGACCCGAAGCCGCGCTTGATGAACGCGTCGCGCGTACCGCCGAGCGTGTTGGTCTGCGTGACGCCGCTGATGTTGCCGAGCACGTCGTCGAGCGAGCGCGCCTGCTGGTCCTGCATCACGCTGCTGCTGACCACCGCGACCGATTGCGGAATCTCCTTCAGCGCCCGGTCGTCGCCGCCCGCGATGCTCGTCGTGCGCGGCTGATAGCCGATCGTCGGGTCGACGGCGGCCGATGCATTGACGCTGATCGCCGGGAGTTCGTGTTCGGCGGCGGTCGCAGGTGCGGGTGCAACGGGTTCGGTGCCGGCCGCATGCGCGCCGCTCGCGACGCACAGGGTGAGCAGGGCAGGCAGGCGCGTGCGCCACGGACGCGCGGCCCGGGCGCGGCAGGACATTCGACGGGATGGCATGAATCGATGCGGGAAGAGGAATGCTAAGGATCGCGGCGCGGGCCGCGACATTGCGTTGCGTACAGGACGCGCATGATATATGTAATGAGAACCATTTGCAATTGTAATGGGGCGGCAGGACGATGCTCGGCCCTCGGTTGCCGGCCTGTCGGCCGTCTGCTACCGTAGCGGCCAAAATCAGACGCAGTGAAATTCAACGAGAGAGAACCGGGGGCCGCACCATGTCATCTTCCTGCCACGTCGCATTCAGCGCGACGCCATGCGCCGCGCGCGACCACGCGGGCGGATGAAGTGATCGCAGCCGCGTACCGCCATTCGAACGATTAAATCAACGGAAGCGAATTCAACCGGCATCGCGCCGGGTTCGATCATTTCAACCACCACGCTGGACGGGAGAGACCACCCATGAAGAAGATTTCCGCACCATTCGCGGCGGCCGCGCTTGCTGCCTGCACGCTGCTGGCGGGCGTTCACCAGGCGGCCGGTGCGGCGTCGAACGCCGAACCCGCGATCGACGCGCATTACGGCGCCGTGATCGAGGCCTATACGCGGGACATGGCCGCCGCGAAGACGAAGTACGACGGCAAGCGCCTCACGTTCGTCGGCGCCGTGATCCGGATGGGCAGCGACCCGGGCGGCACGTACTTCGGCGCGCTGACGGCCGACGGCGAGCAGTTCGACACGCATTTCGACGTGGCCGACCAGGGCGCGCTGAAGCCGAAATTCCCCGGCGGCGAGATCAAGCCGTTCGTCACGTCCGCGGCTTTCCGGTTCAGTTGCGTGAACGAAGGCTATATCGACGCGCCGGTGCTGCCGGGGTTGAAGCTGACGCATTGCCGGCTCGCCGATTGAGCCGAGCGATGGGCGGCGCCGGCGTGCGAGGGTCACGCGGATTCGGGTTGCAGCACCATCGATCGGTCGGGAATTCAGGTGTATTGACCGACGGCGGCAGGATTCGCCATTGATCGTTTCCGTTATCGTGGTCGGCCGCCGCGCGTCTGGCAGCCCGTCTGCCGCTCTACAGATCGAGTACCAGCAGGTCGGTGCGCGACCGCGAGCAGCAGGGCATGAACTGGTCGCCGGCCGCCTTTTCGTCGTCGGTCAGATATGAATCGCGATGATCGGGCTCGCCTTCGAGCACGCGGGTCAGGCAGGTGCCGCACACGCCTTGCTCGCACGAGGTCAGCACGTCGACGCCGTGCGCCGCCAGCGCCGCGATGACCGTGCATTCGGCCGGCACGTCGATCGTCTGGCCGCTGCTCGCGATCCGGATCTGGAATGCGCGATCGGCGCCGGATCGCGTGACCGCGCCGCCGAAGAATTCGTAGTGCAGCCGCGCTTCGTGCCAGTGGCGCTCGCGCGCGGCGTTCAGCACCGCCTCCATGAAGCCGCGCGGGCCGCATACGTACAGATGCGTGCCTTCAGGCGCGGCCGCGAGCACGGCGGCCAGGTCGAAACGTTGCGCCGGGTCGCCGTCGTCGACGTGGAAGCGGGTGCGATCACGGAAACCGGCTGCGTTGATCCGCTCGACGAAGGCCATGCGATCGGCCGAACGCGCGCAGTAGTGCATGTCGAACGGCGTGCCGGTCGAGAACAGCCGTTCCGCCATGCTCAGAATCGGCGTGACACCGATCCCGCCGGCGAGCAGCAGATGGTGCGGTGCGTCGGAGGCGAGCGGGAATTGATTGCGCGGCATGCCGATCCGCACGGTATCGCCTTGCCGGACTTCGTCGTGAATCGCGCGCGAGCCGCCGCGGCCTTCGGCCTCGCGCAGCACAGCGATCCGATAGCGATCGCGTTGCCCGGGGTGATTGCACAGCGAGTACTGGCGGACGAGCCCGCCCGGCAGATGCACGTCGATATGGGCGCCGGCGTCGAAGCGCGGCAAGGGCGAGCCGTCGTCGCTGACGAATTCGAAGCCGCAGATGTCGCGCGCTTCCCGCCACTTGCGGGCCACCCGGACCGTCAACGTCGCGTCGCTCATGACGCCTCCTTGACGTGCGCGACCGGAATCGCGGGCCGCGGCGGGCTCGCGGCGTTTTCGGCGGCGAGCAGCCGGTCGATCACCTTGCGCGACAGCACGCCGCCGGCGTCGATGTTGAGCTTGAGGAGCGTGCGCTCGGGCCACTGCTCGAGATTGCGCTGCTGGCGCTCGAGCATCTCCAGATCCTCCGCGAAGATCTTGCCCTGGCCTTCGCGGATCTCGGCGGTCAGCGCGTCGTCGTCCGGCCGGAAATTGCGCGCCATCCCCCAGAAATACCAGATCGACGTGTCGGTTTCGGGCGTGATGAAGTCGACCACGATCGACGACGCCTTCTTGTCCGCCGGCGCGTCGTAGCCGCCGTGGCCCGCATGCGCGACGCCCACTTCGATCATCACGTGGCTCGGCGGCGTGAAGCGGCAGATCTGCCAGCGGTCGACCGGCACGTCGTCGGCGAGCCCGTTGCCGCGCAGCGCCATCCGCCAGAACGGCGGCGGCATCACGTTCTCCATGAAGCGGCTCGTGACGACTTCGTCGCCGTGGCCGGTCGTCTTCGGCGGCGCTTCGTCGATTTCCTTCTGGCCGATGCTGGTCGCATGCACGTACGTCTCGTGCGTGAGGTCCATCAGGTTGTCGATCATCAGCCGGTAGTCGCAGCGGATGTGATACAGGCCGCCGCCGTGCGCCCAGGCCGGATCCTCGGCCCATGCCAGCGCGGGCAGCTTGGCGGGATCGGCCTCCGACGCGTCGCCCGGCCACACCCACACGAAGCCGTACCGCTCGACCGCCGGAAAGCTGCGAATCGACGGAAAACCGCCGACGCGCTGGCCCGGCATGCCGGCCGTCTTGCCGTTGCAGCCCATTTGGAGCCCGTGATAGCCGCACACGAGCACGCCGTCGCGCACGAACCCCAGCGACAGCGGCGCGCCGCGGTGCGGGCAGAAATCCTCGAGCGCGGCGATCTGGCCGTCCGCCGCGCGGTAGAGCACCATCGATTCGTTGCAGATCTTGCGGCCCAGCGGCTTGCCGTCGATCTCGTCGGGCGTGCAGGCCACGTACCAGGCATTCTTGAGAAACATGTTCCTTGTCTCCTTCGGGGCGGTGCCGCCGGGGAAGCGGCCCGATCTTCATTCCGTGTACTGAATGAGATTCAGTGTACTCACTGATAGGGGGCGGGACAAGGCGAGCGGTATACTGGTTTTCCCGGGAAATGGCGCGAGACAGCGCCATGCCGACGGCGCGCGCAACCGGTGCGCGCCGCCTATGTCATCGACTCATCCATGGAAAAAACGAATCCCGCCGACCTGCCGGCTTTCCCGATCGACCTGTACGACGAACCCGGGCACCTGATCCGGCGCGCGCACCAGATCGCGGTTGCGATGTTCTACGAGAAGCTCGGCCGGGACGTGACGCCCGTGCAGTACGCGGTGCTGCGGATGCTGTACGAGAATCCGGGGCTCGATCAGGTGACGCTCGCGCAGCGGGTCGCGCTCGACACGTCGACGACGGCCGATCTCGCGGTCCGGCTCGAGGCGAAAGGATTGATCGTCCGCGAAGTGCTGCCGCGGCGTCAGCGGCGGCTGCTGCTGACGCCGGCGGGCGTCGAACTGCTCACGCACCTGATTCCGTCGGTGAAGGAACTGCGCGCGGGCCTGTTCGACGGGATGGGCGAGGACGATGCGGAGGAACTGATGCGCCTGCTGCGCAAGTTCGTCCATTTGAACAACGAGCAGAGCCGCGCGCCGCTACGGGTGAGCGAGGATTCGTAGCGGCGCCGGGCGACGGCGCGGAACGGCGGCGCGGGCTGCGCCGGCCGTCACCCGCGTGACGCTTGCTCTTCCAGCCGCCGCACGGCTTCGGCCACTTCGTTTCTGAAGCGCACGAGCGCCGCCTGTTCCGGCGCCGGCGGCTGCACGGCCGCCCACAGCATGTCGATCAACTGCGTGGCCGTCGTTTCGGTATCGAGCTTGCGGTGCCCGAGGATCGCATCCCACAGCACGTGCTCCATCGGCCCGAACACCATCGAGCGCAGCAGGCTCAGCGGCAGATCCGCGCGAACCTGCCCGGCCGCCTGGCCGCGCGCGAGCACGTCCATCAACGGCGCCGTGTAGCGGCGCTGCAGCGCGGTGAGCTCGTCGCTCAGCGCATGCTGCTTCGCGCGGCCTTCCGACAGCACCAGCGCGCACAGCCCCGTGCCGTTCACGAGCATCAAGCGCAGATGGGTGCGCACGATGAACGCGAACTGCTGCTGCACTGACGCGTCCCGCGGCATCCCGTGTTCGAACGCGGCGATGATTTCGTCGTACCAGTCGGCGATCACACGCGCGCACAGCTCGCGCTTGCCGCGGAAATAGCTGAACACCGTCGCCTCCGACACGCCCACGCGCTGCGCGATCTCGGCGGCCGTCGCATGCTCGTAACCTTTTTCGGCGAACACTTCACGGCCGGCGCGCAGGATGTCCTGCACGCGCTGCTGGGATTTGCGCCCGGCGGGGGCGCGCGACGCGTCGGCGCGATCGGCTTTGGCGGTGGCGGTCATGGTGTCGGCGGGAGCGGCTGTCATCTTCGCATCATATCTGAGTATCACTCAAAAAACTATTGACGGCGAACCGGGCGAGGCGCGAAACTGTGCAAAATTTCCGCTGTATTGGTCAATGAATTGGCGTATTCATTCGATCTGAGCGAAACTCAGAAATCGGTGAGTGCGACACACTTTCTGGAGACGGAGGAGACATGATCAACCTGCCCGGCGTGCAATTCATGCTCGGTGAAGACATCGAGATGCTGCGCGACGCCGTCGCGACGTTCGCGGCGAAGGAAATCACGCCGCGCGCGGCGGAGGTCGACCGCACCGACCAGTTTCCGATGGATCTGTGGAAGAAGTTCGGCGATCTCGGCGTGCTCGGGATGACCGTCTCCGAGGAATACGGCGGTGCGAACCTGGGCTACACCGCGCACATGGTCGCGATGGAGGAGATCTCGCGCGCGTCGGCGTCGATCGGCCTGTCGTACGGCGCGCACTCGAACCTGTGCGTGAACCAGATCCACCGCAACGGCACCGACGCGCAAAAGCGGAAGTACCTGCCGAAGCTCGTGTCGGGCGAACACATCGGCGCGCTCGCGATGAGCGAGCCCAACGCCGGCTCCGACGTCGTCAGCATGAAGCTGCGCGCGGACAAGCGCGGCGACCGCTACGTGCTGAACGGCACGAAGATGTGGATCACCAACGGCCCCGATTGCGACACGCTCGTCGTGTATGCGAAGACGGACATCGAAGCCGGCCCGCGCGGCATCACCGCGTTCATCGTCGAGAAGGGGATGAAGGGCTTCTCCGTCGCGCAGAAGCTCGACAAGCTCGGCATGCGCGGTTCGCACACGGGCGAGCTCGTGTTCCAGGACGTCGAGGTGCCGGAAGAGAACATCCTCGGCCAGTTGAACGGCGGCGTGAAGGTGCTGATGAGCGGCCTCGACTACGAACGCGCGGTGCTGTCGGGCGGCCCGACGGGCATCATGGCCGCGTGCCTCGACGCCGTGGTGCCGTACATCCACGACCGCAAGCAGTTCGGCCAGGCGATCGGCGAATTCCAGCTGATCCAGGGCAAGGTCGCCGACATGTACACCACGTTCCAGGCGTGTCGCGCGTATCTGTACGCGGTCGGCCGCCATCTCGACTCTGCGGGCAGCGACCACATTCGCCAGGTGCGCAAGGACTGCGCGGGCGTGATCCTCTACACGGCCGAGAAGGCGACGTGGATGGCCGGCGAGGCGATCCAGATTCTCGGCGGCAACGGCTACATCAACGAATACCCGGTGGGCCGCCTGTGGCGCGATGCGAAGCTGTACGAGATCGGCGCCGGCACGAGCGAAATCCGCCGGATGCTGATCGGCCGCGAGCTGTTCGCGGAAACGATGTAACGCCCCACGTCACGCGAACGGAGCCCCGTCGATGCCGATCATCGAATCGAAACTGAACCCGCGTTCGGAAGACTTCCGCGCGAATGCCGCGGCGCTCGAGGCGCTCGTCGCCGACCTGCGCGCGAAGATCGAACAGCTCGCGCAGGGCGGCGGCCAGGCCGCGCGCGACAAGCACCTGTCGCGCGGCAAGCTGCTGCCGCGCGATCGCATCGCGCAACTGCTCGATCCGGGCGCGCCGTTCCTCGAGTTCTCGCAGCTCGCGGCGAACGGCATGTACAACGACGACGCGCCGGGCGCGGGCGTCATCACCGGGATTGGCCGCATCGCCGGCCGCGAATGCGTGATCGTGTGCAACGACGCGACGGTCAAGGGCGGCACCTACTATCCGATCACCGTGAAGAAGCACGTGCGCGCGCAGGAGATCGCCGCGGAAAACCGGCTGCCGTGCGTGTACCTCGTCGATTCGGGCGGCGCGAACCTGCCGAACCAGGACGACGTGTTTCCCGATCGCGACCACTTCGGCCGCATCTTCTACAACCAGGCGACGATGTCGGCGGCGGGGATCGCGCAGATCGCCGTCGTGATGGGCTCGTGCACGGCCGGCGGCGCCTACGTGCCGGCGATGAGCGACGAGTCGATCATCGTGAAGGACCAGGGCACGATTTTCCTCGGCGGGCCGCCGCTCGTGAAGGCCGCGACCGGCGAAGAGGTGAGCGCCGAGGATCTCGGCGGCGGCGACGTGCATACGCGCCTGTCGGGCGTGGCCGACCATCTCGCGCAGAACGACGCGCATGCGCTGTCGATCGCGCGCAACATCGTCGGTCACCTCGCGCCGAAGATCGCGCCGCCGGTCGCGCTTCGCGAGCCGAAGCCGCCGCGCTACGACGCGAAGAGCCTGTACGGCGTGATCCCGGCCGATACGCGCAAGCCGTTCGACGTGCGCGAGGTGATCGCGCGCATCGTCGACGATTCGGAATTCGACGAATTCAAGGCGCGCTACGGCACGACGCTCGTCACCGGCTTCGCGCACATCTGGGGCCACCCGGTCGGAATCGTCGCGAACAACGGCATCCTGTTCTCCGAATCGGCCGTGAAGGGCGCGCATTTCATCGAGCTGTGCTGCCAGCGCAAGATCCCGCTCGTGTTCCTGCAGAACATCACGGGCTTCATGGTCGGCCGCAAGTACGAGAACGAAGGCATCGCGCGGCATGGCGCGAAGATGGTGACGGCCGTGTCGAACGCGAAGGTGCCGAAGTTCACGGTGATCATCGGCGGCTCGTTCGGCGCCGGCAACTACGGGATGTGCGGCCGCGCGTTCGGCCCGCGTTTCCTGTGGATGTGGCCGAACGCGCGCATCTCGGTGATGGGCGGCGAACAGGCGGCGTCGGTGCTCGCGACCGTGCGCCGCGACGGCATCGAGGCGAAGGGCGGCGCATGGTCGCCGGAAGAAGAGGAAGCATTCAAGCAGCCGATCCGCGACCAGTACGAGCGCCAGGGGCATCCGTACTACGCGAGCGCACGGCTGTGGGACGACGGCGTGATCGATCCCGCGCAGACGCGCGACGTGCTCGGGCTCGGCCTCGCTGCGTCGATGAACGCGCCGATCGACGACACGCGCTTCGGCGTGTTCCGCATGTAACGCCCGGGAGGCAGACCGATGCGATACGAAACGATCAAGGTAAGCGAGGCCGGCCGCGTGGCGACCGTCACGCTCGCGCGTCCCGACGTGCGCAACGCGTTCAACGAGACGACGATCGCCGAGCTGACCACCGCGTTCGAATGGCTCGATGCACACGAAGGCGTGCGCGTGATCGTGCTCGCCGCGGAAGGCGCCGCATTCTGCGCGGGCGCGGACCTGAACTGGATGAAGAAGATGGCCGGTTACTCGGACGACGAGAACCGTGCCGATGCGCGCAAGCTCGCGCGGATGCTCGAAGCGATCTATCGCTGCGGCAAGCCGGTGATCGCGCGCGTGCACGGCGACGCGTATGCGGGCGGCGTGGGCCTCGTCGCGGCGGCCGACATCGCGATCGCCGCCGACGGCGTGAAGTTCTGCCTGTCGGAAGCGCGGCTCGGGCTGATTCCGGCGACGATCGCGCCGTACGTCGTGCGTGCGATGGGCGAGCGCGCGGCGCGCCGCTACTTCACCACGGCCGAAGTGTTCGACAGCGCGCGCGCGGCCTCGCTCGGCTTCATTCACGACGCGGTGCCGGCCGACGCGCTCGACGAGACGGTCGCGAAGTTGGCCGCGACGCTCGTCGCGAACGGCCCCGACGCGGTGAAGGCGTGCAAGCGGCTCGTCGCCGACGTGGCCGGCCGGCCGCTCGACGCGACGCTGATCGAGCAGACCGCCGACTGGATCGCGAAGACCCGCGCCGGCGCGGAAGCGCGCGAAGGGATCGCGTCCTTCCTCGACAAGCGTGCGCCGTCGTGGCGTGAATGATCGCGTGACCCCAACCTTCCGGACGACATCGAAGCCATGTTCGACAAGATTCTGATCGCCAACCGCGGCGAAATCGCGTGCCGCGTCGCCGCGACGTGCAAACGTCTGGGGATCGCGAGCGTCGCCGTCTATTCCGACGCGGATGCGAACGCGAAACACGTGGCCGCGTGCGACGAGGCCGTGCATATCGGCGGCTCGGCCGCGGCAGACAGCTACCTGCGCGTCGAGCGCATCATCGAAGCCGCGCGCGCGACCGGCGCGCAGGCGATTCACCCCGGCTACGGCTTTCTGTCGGAGAACGAAGATTTCGCGCACGCATGCGAAGCGGCCGGCATCGTGTTCATCGGGCCGCCGGTCGACGCGATCGCGGCGATGGGGTCGAAGGCCGCCGCGAAGGCACTGATGCACGCGGCCGCCGTGCCGCTCGTGCCCGGCTATCACGGCGACGACCAGGACGCGGCCAGCCTGCATCGCGAAGCCGACGCGATCGGCTATCCGGTGCTGCTGAAGGCGAGCGCGGGCGGCGGCGGCAAGGGGATGCGCGTGGTCGAGCGCTCCGACGATTTCCCGGCGGCGCTTGCGTCGTGCCAGCGCGAGGCCGCGAGCAGCTTCGGCAACGACCGCGTGCTGATCGAGAAATACCTGACGCGCCCGCGCCACGTCGAGGTGCAGGTGTTCGGCGACACGCTCGGCAATACCGTGTACCTGTTCGACCGCGATTGCTCGGTGCAGCGCCGCCACCAGAAGGTGCTCGAGGAGGCGCCGGCGCCGGGCCTGCATCCGGACGTGCGCCAGGCGATGGGCGAAGCGGCCGTCGCGGCCGCGCGCGCGGTCGGCTATGTCGGCGCCGGTACCGTCGAATTCATCATGACGGGCGAATCGTTCTACTTCATGGAAATGAATACGCGCCTGCAGGTCGAGCATCCGGTGACCGAGATGGTCACGGGGCTCGACCTCGTCGAATGGCAACTGCGCGTCGCGGCGGGCGAGCCGCTGCCGCTGAAGCAGGAAGAACTGCGCGTGAACGGCCATGCGCTCGAGGCGCGCCTGTACGCGGAGAATCCCGCGCGCGGCTTCCTGCCGTCGACGGGCACGCTGAAGCATCTGCGGTTGCCGGCCGGCGTCGAGTTCGCCATCGGCGCGGCGGTGCGCGTCGACAGCGGCGTGCGCGAAGGCGATGCGATCACGCCGTTCTACGATCCGATGATCGCGAAGCTGATCGTGCACGGCGCGGACCGCACGGAAGCGCTGGGCCTGATGCTGCGTGCGCTGCGTGCGTGCGAGGTGGTCGGCCTGCATACGAACGCCGCGTTCCTGCAGCGGATCGTCGCGTGCGCGCCGTTCGCGACGGCCGATCTCGACACGGGCCTGATCGAGCGCAACCACGATGCGCTGTTCGCACCGCAACAACCGCCGCGTGCGGCGTTCGCGCTGGCTTGCGCGGCGTTGCTCGCACGCGAACGCGATGCGGCCGCGCAAGAGGGTACGTCGCCATGGCGCGCGCTGTCGAACTGGCGGCTGAACGGCGGCTATCGCCGCACGCTCGAATGGCATGCGACCGATCGCGAAGCGGACGTGACGGTGACCTGCGAGGACGACGGCGGCGGCACGCGCATCGCGATCGGCGACGCGGCCGCGCAACCGTTCGCGTGGACGCGCGGCGCCACGCCGCTCGATTTCGACGTGACGCTCGGCGGCGTGCGCAGCAGCGGCCGCGTGTATGCGGACGGCGACACGTTCCACGTGTTCACGCAGGGCGCGGCCGAGACGTTCGAATGGCGCAACCTGCTCGCGCATGCGGGCGACGCGGAGCACGGCGGCGGCCGCCTGACCGCGCCGATGCCCGGCAAGGTGATCGCGGTGCTGGTCGAGCCGGGCCAGAAGGTCGAAGCCGGCACGCCGCTGATCGTGATGGAAGCGATGAAGATGGAACACACGATCGGCGCGCCGAGCGCAGGCGTCGTCGCGGAAGTGCTGTACGGCGTCGGCGACCAGGTCGCCGACGGCGCGCAGTTGCTGACGATGACGGAAGGCTGAACCGGCCTTGCCCTTGTGCGCGGGCCGGTTGCCGTCGCGGCCGGCCCGCAAAAAATGCGTTGCGGTTCGCCGTACGCCCGTCGTCTGGACTGCGCGGCTTCGATAGCGCCGACACATGAAGCAGGACGCGTGATTCGCGCCAGTCTTTCGAACGCCTTACGACCTTCGCTGCTCCTCCCACACCATCGGGTGCCGTCCGCTGCGCGCACCTCGATCTTCCCGCCACTCGACACCATCGTGTAACAAGTCGAACATAGCATCTCGGCGTCGATATGACCGGCGCGGGTTCGCGCCGCGTCACGTCATCATCCCCACGGAGAACCGTTATGCGAACGTCGGCCCTACGGCCTTTCGCGGTCGTCGGTCTGATCGCGCTGACCGCCGTCCTCGGCGCCTGCAACGACGACCTGACCGCACCCGCCGCGCCCGTCGCGCAGCAGAAGGCCGCGTGCGGCGGCGCCGTGGTCGCCACCGCGCAGATGCGGTGCCCGCCGGGTTTCACCGCGCCTGCTTCGTCGCCTGCTTCCTGATACCGGCCGTTTCCACCAGAAATCCCATCAAGAGCAATCAGCATGGCCACTCATTCACGACGCGACTTTCTGAAGTTCTCGGCCGGCCTCGCCGGCGCGACCGCCGCCACCGCACTGCTGCCGGAATCGATCCGCAAGGCGCTGGCGATCGAGCCGAACACCGTGACGGGCACGATCCAGGATGTGCAGCACATCGTCGTGTTCATGCAGGAGAACCGCTCGTTCGACCACTACCTCGGTCACCTGAGCGGCGTGCGCGGCTACAACGACCGCTTCCCGGTCACGCTGCCGAACGGCAAGCCGGTGTGGTTCCAGCCGCGTCAGGAAGACAAGTCGAGTGTGATCGCGCCGTTTCGCTACGACACGACCAACCCGGGCGTCAACGCGCAATGTATCGGCGGCCTCCCGCACACGTGGGCGACGACGCACGGTGCGATCGACAACGGCCGCGCGGACCAGTGGGCCGTGCAGAAGTCGAACATGACGATGGGCTATCACGTTCGCGACGACATCCCGTTCCATTACGCGCTCGCGGATGCGTTCACGGTGTGCGACAACTACTTCTGCTCGATTCCCGGCAACACGCACCCGAACCGCATGTACCTGATGACGGGCATGGTCGATCCGCTCGGCACGGGCGGCGGCCCGCTGCTCGACAACACCGACTATATCGACAATCAGTTCGACAAGGTTCAGCTCCCGCCCTTCAACTGGACGACCTACCCGGAACGGCTCGAAAAAGCCGGCATCTCGTGGCAGATCTACCAGCAGGGCACCGGGTTCGACAATTTCACCGGCAACTACGGCACGAACATGCTCGCGTGCTTCAGCAACTTCGTGAACGCGCCGGCCGGTTCGTCGCTGCAGACGCGCGGGATGAGCACGCGTCCGATCACGCAACTGAAGGCCGACGTGCAGGCGAATGCGCTGCCGCAGGTGTCGTGGCTGCTCCCGCCCGCCGCGTATTCCGAGCATCCGAAGTTCACGCCGCTGTACGGCGCGTACTATCTGTCGACGATCCTCGATGCGCTGACGTCCAACCCGGACGTGTGGAGCAAGACGGTCCTGCTCGTCATGTACGACGAGAACGACGGCTTCTTCGATCATGTCGTGCCGCCGTCTGCGCCGACGCTGCCGGGCTCGGGCATGAGCACGGTGGACGTGTCGCTCGAGCGGCACGACGTCGTGACCGCCACGCAAGCCGGCACCTATACGGCCGACAACCTGCCGTACGGCCTCGGCCCGCGCGTGCCGATGTTCGTCGTGTCGCCGTGGTCGAAGGGCGGCTTCGTCTGCTCGCAGGTGTTCGATCACACGTCGGTGCTGCAATTCATCGAGAAGCGCTTCGGCGTGATGGAAACGAACATCTCGCCGTGGCGCCGCGCGATCTGCGGCGACCTGACGTCGGCGCTCGACTTCTCGAAATCGGATGCGACGGTGCCGGCCCTGCCGAACACGCAGGCGTATGTCGCGCAGGCGGATCTGCAATGCTCGCGCGCGTCGTCGCAGACCGCGCCGGCCAGCACCGCGCAGCAGGTCGTGACCGCGCAGGAACCGGGCACGCGGCGGGCGCGCGCGCTGCCGTACGAATTGCATGTCACCGGCCAGTTGCAGCCGCAAGGCTACGCGCTGACGTTCGCGAATACCGGCACGCAGGGCGCGCACTTCTGGGTCTACACGGGCGACCTGTCCGCGATGCCGCGCCGCTATACGGTCGAAGCGGGCAAGCAACTGACCGATACGTGGGCGCTCGATGCGAACGGCAACTACCTGGTGAGCGTGTGGGGGCCGAACGGCTATTTCCGGCGTTTCGCGGGTTCGGCTGCCGCGGATGCCGCTGCCAAGCCTGAAATCACGCCGTGCTATGACACCGCGAACGGCGACGTTTACGTGACGATCGCCAATGCGGGCGCCAGCCCGCTCACGGTCACGGCGACCGATGTCGCGTACGGCGGCGCGGCGCGCACGCTGACGGTTCCGGCCGGGCAGCGCGTCGAAGCGCACTGGGACCTGTCGTGCAGCAGCCACTGGTACGACCTGCAGTTCGCGGTGGCGGGCAATGCCGGCTGGGTGCGCCGCATCGCGGGGCACGTCGAGACCGGTAAGCCGAGCATCACCGACCCGGCCGCCGTGGCACCGACGATTGCGGCGATCTGACGGTAACCGACGCGCGCCGGCTGGTTGAATCCACCCGGCGCGGGAGTTTGCGTTTCCGATTCCGAAGCGGCGGCTTCAGTGCGGCGGTTCGCCGTCGTGCGCCATCGTCCGCGCGCGTGGCGGGCCACATCCGTTGGTCATGCCCGATGTAGCGGTCCGCGCGGCGAAACAGCCAGGGCGTGTCGAGGCTGACGAGATCGGCCACGCCTTCGCCGTGCAACTGCCCGTCGCGCTCCATCGTACGCATGAAATGCAGCGGGTTGCCATCGCTGGCATAGACGCTCGACCTGTCCTGCCGTGCGGCGATCGTGGTCATCATGTCGCGCGGCATCGCATCGTTACGTTCGGTGCGCCGGAACGCGATCACGCCCGAGTTGAACGCCCGCCGGCCGATATCTTGCGCGAGCAGCCAGTCAGATCCTTCGAGCAGCCGCTCGACGACATACCGGCAGAGCGATTAGGGGCGACGGATTGTACGAACCGGTGCTGCGTGATGTGGGACGTGTTGCTTTGCAGCAGGTACCAGCCACCAACTTTCGGTGTTCGTTAATTTTCCAGTAATTCCATTGAAATAAAAATCATCGCATGGATATCTCTCGGAATATTCTGATATTGCATTCTTGACGGAAAATTGCGAGATTTTAACGATTCGCAAAACCTAATTTCCTTGTCGTTGATTTGATTTTGAAATTTCGTATTTGTCTCATGGATTTCATTATGAAAATTTGCTTAACTCGGGAAAATTCGACGGCATCGTATCCCTGAGGTTGTAGCAAATGGGGCGTGCCGATGTATGTAACCCGTCATGCAACGGTGCCATGCGAACCATTCAGGACGTGCTCCAACACCCGAGCGCGATCGTTACCCAGTCTCTTCATCTCGAGATCGCGACGCTTGCTTCCGCGCTCTCCGTGTTCGAATTCACGCTCACCGAGGCGATGAACACGCCGTTTCTGGCCGACATCACGGTCATGTCTCCAGACAAGCATATCGACGGCGCGGCCACCGTCGGGCGGCCGGCGATCTTCACGATCGACGAGCATGCATCGGTGCCGTCCCTGCCGGGATTGATCGACCCCGTGCGTCACACCGCTCGCACAGTGCACGGCGTCGTCACGCAGTGGACGCGAATCAAGACCACGCGTGACGAGGCAACCTATCAGCTTCATTTGAAGCCGCGGTTCGCGCTGCTCGAGTCGGTGCATGACTCGGCCGTGTTTCTCGACCGATCCTTGCGCGAGTTGCTCACCGACGTGATCGTCGATCGCAGTCTGTTCCAGTCCTTCGACGTCGAGTTCGAGCTGGAAGGGCTTGACGGGAAGTTCGAACAAACCGTTATGTACGAAGAGACGGTCGCGAACTTTATCGATCGGCATTGCCGCCGCGCGGGCGTCTACTACTACTTCAAACAGGCGAAGAAAGAGGACGGCCCCCAACGCGACACGTTGGTGTTCGGCAATACGGCGCGAGGCTATGTGCGGGCGCTCGAAGTGCCGTTGCTGCCGCACTCCGGCCTGACGAGTTGGCACGAGGCGATTCTCACGTTGGAAGCCACGCGCGCGCTGGTGCCGCAGACGGTACGCGAATGGGACCACAACTATCGCATCCCCGACGATCCGCTGCAGGTCGAATCGGTCGTGGCCGACGACGATCGCTCGGTCTATGGGAGCGTGAACCGCGGCATCGAGCATTTCCATTCGATCGAAGAGGGGCAGGCGCTGGCCGATGCGCGGCGTGACGAACTGCGCACGCGGCAGATGCGGCTCGCGGGCACGAGTAACGTGATCGGCATGGCGCCTGGCATGGTGGTGCGGATCACCAATGACGTAGTGCCCGAGGCGCCGCACGGGATCGTGATCACGAAGCTCGTTACGACCGGTAGCCGCAGCCAGTCGGCGATCAATACCTTCGAAGCAATCCCGGCGCATCAGACCTATCGGCCGGAATACGTTCCTGAAAGGCATTGGCGATGGATCACCGGGATGCTGATCGGTGTGGTCGAGTCCGGCGATGACGAACCGTACGCATGGATGGACGAATATGGCCGCTATCGCGTCAGGCTCCTGTTCACCCGGCACAGCGGCAAGCGCGGCACGAACAGCATGCCGTTGCGGCTGCTGCGCGCGTCCGCGTCGTATCAGGGTGGCTTGCACATCCCCTTATTGCCAAGAACGGAGGTGCGCATTGTCCCGACGCAAGGCAATTGCGATCGGTTGCTGATTGCCGGGGCGGTTCATGACTACGCCCGGCGGGATCTGGTGCATGGCAAGGAGGGCTGGTATAGCCGTGCGGTGTTCCGTTCACCGTTGCTTGGCAACAAGCTGCGCTTCGAAGACCTGAAAAATCACGAGGGCGTTCGGTTGTCGACGGTGTTCGGGAAGTCGTCGCTCAACATGGGCTATCTGGTCGACAGGGAGAAGCACAAGCGCGGCGAGGGCTTCGAACTGACCACGCAGCACTGGGGCGCGGTGCGCGCGCCGAAGGGGTTGTTTTTGTCGGCGGACGCGGCAGCCGGCTCCGAGACGCCGCATCTCGATATGCCTGCCGCGATTGCGCAGCTGAAGGCAGCATTGCAGCGCGTAACGGACCTTGCGGCAGCGACGACGCAGGCCAAGGCCGACCCTGCTGACCGTGCGGCGCAGGCGGCGCTGCTCGATGGCCTGAATCGGCTTCGCGACGCGGGGCTGCTTGCGAGTGCTCCCGGCGGCATGGCGTTCGTGACAGCGAAATCGACGCAGCACTCGGCAGGCGAGAACGTGATCGTCACCGCAGGCCGGGATATGGACGTGAGCATCGTCAAGCGACTGCGCATGGTGGCGGGGGACCTGATCTCGCTGTGCGCGCACAAGTTTGGCATCAAGATTTTCTCGAAAGGGAAAATCGAGTTGCAGGCACAAGGCGCGCCCATGGATCTCTTTTCCGACCGGCAATTGCATG
The DNA here is from genome assembly GCF_020419985.1 of Burkholderia sp. AU32262. Classification (NCBI taxonomy): domain Bacteria; kingdom Pseudomonadati; phylum Pseudomonadota; class Betaproteobacteria; order Burkholderiales; family Burkholderiaceae; genus Burkholderia; species Burkholderia sp. AU32262. The sequence continues at coordinate 326,861 of NZ_JAIZRS010000001.1, read as the reverse complement.
TGTCGAGCGCCGGCGCGAACGTGCTCATGAGTGCCAAGACAAGGGCGATGGTGGCCAGCGGCGGCGCGTCAATGACCATCGAGAACGGCAGCGTTGTTTTCAACTGCCCTGGCGAATTCCGCATCAGAGCGGCTTCATTCACGTTCGAGGGGCCCGGCAATACGTCCGTCAATCTGCCGCAACTGCCGGTGAGCGACTACCAGCCCAGCGCCAAATACAGCCACACACGGTAACGATCATGATTATCAGCCCGCCGTTTTTGCCCGACGCAGGTCTCGCGGCCCCAACCGGGACGAACCCCGATCCGATGATGGATGCGGTAGACAAGTTCGAATGTGCTCATGGCGTTTATCCGATCGCCTTTGACCGACGCTGGCATTGCGGCGTGCATCTTCAGCCCGATACCAAGGGCGAGGTGTACGCGATTGCAGACGGCGAAGTCGTTGCCTACCGGGTCTGTCAGCATGCGGTTGACGACGGTAAGAGCCATACGGGCTTTGTGCTGCTCAAGCATACGACCGAAACCGGTGAAGGCCGCACGCTGACTTTCTATTCGCTCTACATGCATCTGATGCCGCTGGCGGAATACGGGCAGCACAGCGCGAACGCCAAAAAGATGCCCGAGTTCCTGCGCATGCCGACTGGGCCGGTGAGCAAGGGGCAGGTGACGCCGGCGAAATCCGGGAAAGAAGATCCGAAAGTCAGTCTGAGAGTCAAACGCAAGGACATACTGGGATGGCGCGGGAAGTATGAGGGGATGCCCCATCTGCACTTTGAGATTTTCATGTTGCCTGAGGACTTCGACGCCTATTTTGGGTGCACGCAACTGGGTAACAGCACGCCTACTCCTCCCGCTCCTGCCGAAACGGACTGGTGGGGGCATGCGTATTTCGTCATTCCGGCAGGCAGCGAGTTTCGCCGTCTGCCAGCGAAGGTCGATGCCCGCAACAAATTACACGGCATCGAGTTCAAGCCGGGTCACGAGGGCTCGAATACCTTGCCGTTGCTTGTCGAGACCTACTTTAGCCTCGGCTCGAAATACACCAATGTGTGGAGTGTTGCGCAAGACGGCACCCGCACGCTGCTTACGCCGCAGCCTGTCGAGGAAAAGGACTACGAATACGATCTGTACAAGCGTGCTGCGGCGCTTTATTCGTCATGCCCGAGCGACGGTTACGAGCTGCTTCGCTTTGGCCGCATCCTGTCCACGGACAAAACGTTGGCTGCCGATGCATGCGTGACGTGGATGCCGGTCAACTGGACGACAGACAAGGCGGGCTACATTGATATCAATAACTCGAATATCCATAAGTTCTCCGACGCGGATTTCCTGTCCTATATGGGCTGGCAGAAAATCAGTGAGGGCAATACGCCGTTCGACAGCGACGGACTGTGCGATGTGGACGCGCTGAAGAAAGTACTGAACGATGCTGCCCCGCACGAAGTACCAATGGTGGAAGGGGAAACGCCGGAAGCTCATAAAACTAGAGCGCTCTCGGCCTATGTAAAAGGTAACGCGTGGGTACGGCAGCAGTTGCGTGGCCTTGTCTGCAACGCGCCGAGTGAATGGGATAGTACAAACAACGAAGAACGCTATGCGAGATTGCTCGACGAAGGCGGCTACTACCATGGTAACGACCAGGGCTACAACGATTTCATGAAGTATCTGAAGGAAGTTCAGTTTTGGAACGAGACGGGGCTTCCGGCAGGGCAGAAGCTATGGTTTTTTCATCCGCTTGCGTTTATTCGGCATTTTAGGCGGTGTCATTGGCTATCGTCATACGAACTGTCATGTATCTACCCAGATAAGCTCTACAACCGTCGAGAAACACCGGACCCATACGCTAAGAGAGAACAGTATCGGGTACCGCTCAATCATGGAATGCGAAAGTATTTGGTAAATACGCCAACGAGGATGACGCATTTTCTTGGTCAAGGGGCAGTGGAGTCGTTCATGCTGGCTCGCATGATGGAGGCGTCCAGCACCAATTTTTCGGCGAGTCTGCAACCTGAAGCAAGTGATTTTTACAAAAATAAAGATGATCGCTATTTCGACTATCTTGAAGGGCGAGCTGATCTTGGAAATATCGACGCTGGTGATGGGATCAAATTCCGTGGACGGGGTATGAAGCAACTTACCGGGCGAGTGAACTATGCCAGCTACTGGGTGTACCGCGGCTGGCTAGATTCATCGTCCTTCGACATAAAATGGTTGGTAGACAAAACACGCATCCGGCCAATTATTGCCGCTCCCCAACAAATTAGCATCGATCCATTTAACTGTATTGATGCAGGCGGGTGGTATTGGACGGCAGGTGCCGCAAGCAATAAGTTCATTACGATTAATTCATCGATCCAGGAGATGGATGTCTCTGCTCAATCGATTTTCGTCGTGTCTCGCGCTATCAACGGGATAAACAAAAAGACGAGCAAGCCAAACGGGCTGGAAGATCGTATCAATCACACTCAACGCATTTCAAGAATATTAATGGATCTGGTATGAGAAATTTCGTCATGTCTCTCATCGCAACTGGCTTGCTTGGATTCGCGTCGCCTTTATATGCGAAAAATTTTACATTTGATAACGAAACAAAAATTCATTTGCCTGCATACGAAAACAAGCGAGCCAATCCGGATGGTTCCGGTTCCGTATGCGTAGATGTTAATCGGCTGGAAACGATAGCTACCATATGTCTATACGACAAAACGTCCGACAAAATTTTCCAAGACAATGGATTCATTAAATACGGAGAACTTCCTTCGGAAGGTAAAAATCGAATTTCCTCATTGCCTGATGATGCTCTTGTATATGTAGAAGGGAGCTACGGTGGTTTCTATGAAACAAGAAAGGAAGAAATTGGAGATTTTATCGTTTATGAGGCTGACAACACGCTCTGCGATATTTCTGACACTGCAGAAAAGCGTCCCGCGATTTGTTACGAAGCAGCATTGATTTCATCTAAGAAATCCAATACACCTCCGGTAATTTTCGTCTCTGCCATCATTGAGAAGCCACCCGCTCCGGGCGGGAGGCTTAGTGAAAAGGCAATGGGTAAGGTGAGGGTGATTAATGAGATCATTAAATCCATAAAAATCGATAAATAACCATGGATGCGAATTTCGAGGCGGCTTGTGAGAAAAATTGCACTTCACTTGGTTTTGGTTATTTTCCATGGTGGTGCGAAGGCCGGAATAGAAACGTCTTGCGATGGAAAAGTTATGTGGCGAAAATCAGCGGCCCCAAGAAATGGCTGTTTTGAGGGGTGGGAGGCACGTTGGGGCGATGAAAATCGATCACTCTATCGATGGCGGAGTATTTAGTCTCGACGATTACGTGTTGATTATATTTGGGCTTCCGTTTGCGATGGATCGTCGATTTCCTAAGTTTTATACCCTTCTATATATTTGATTGGGAGGGGTGTTCGTGCTGTAGGGGAGGGATTTATGGGGGGCGGAGTATATGATGCCGAATTTAGTGACGATCGAAAATTTATCGTTATTAATATTCGATTTGGAGTTGGGGTGATGGATGTCGAGAAAGAGAGGACACATTCGTTTGATGTGACGTATGTTCCAGGATTTGAAATGCAAAAATGTGAGAAAAATTAATTTGCTTGGGTAGGTAGGTGGGTGGTTGGGAGGTGGTGCCGAATGCAGGCTACAAGCCGGTAATGTGAGGAATCATGAGGCGATTCATTTTGCGGGGGGTGAGTATTTTGTGCTTTATGGTCTTTGTGTGTTCGGCGAGTGGCAAGGAACCGGAGAGGGTCTTGAGGGATGATTGTCATTTGTCGTTTGCGATCCCCAATGGCCTTGAGTATGTCGACGTTGGGCACACCATCGCATTAGGGAAAGATGAGTGCTACATACCGTTTCTATATACGGGGAAGCTTCGGCTTAAACGAACTGGGCCTATGCCGCACATGCCCGACGACTGGCGCGCTTTGACAGATTTTGCCCTGACTGTCGAGGCGATTCCGGTGGGGGATCGTCTGGCGCAAGTTGAGTCGGTAGACGGAGCGGCTCAAAACGGCCTATTTAGGGCGGTCTCGAAGGAACATGTTCAGTTGTCAGGTGGTGACCTCTATATCATAAGCTACTCGGCAATAAAACCGACGGGAGCCATTGTTGAATATCAAAAGCAACAATGGGTTTTCATTGCTGGTAATGGTGCACGTTCGACTGTTTTTCGTTTGTACTACGGAGACCGGACGTTGAAGGTCGGTAGGGAGAGGGCGCGCGCTTTCAATTATCTATTCTCATCATTTCGATTTTTTTGACATCTCGTGCGAGTCGAAAGTGAGTGCAAGTTTTTTTGAGTGGATATTGAAGATGTTTCAGCTTAGAACGTAGATTTTATGAATCGGCTTGTTAATGGTGGTGAAAGTGGATGCGGCGAGAGGCAGCCGTACTCAGTATTTAGAACGCGCGTCTTGGGCGATGGAGTTGATGTTGATGGGGTGGTGTTAGCTAATCCGCCTCGCCTCAAAAAGCGGTGTTGGTAAACATGCTTAAGCCGGAGTGATCAATGAAGATTATCAGGACTTTGCTGGCTGTAGTGATGTTCTCGACATCATTTTTCGCGTGGGCTGATGATGTTTTAAGGACCTTTGCTCCATCTCCGGGGATCATGGCCGTAGTGAGAATTGAGGGGCAAAATTTGTTTTGGAGCTTATCTGGAAAGAGCGGGGTTAAGCAGGGGGAAATATTTATCGATTCAGAAAAGCCACTTAGTATAAAAATCGGTAATTATGATTTTAGCGGGCGGCTCGGCTTTTGGGTGTCGCATGCGGACGATGGAATGGGGACGTATGAAGTCGATAGGGTTTTCACGTCTTCCCCATCGTCTAATGAGTTTGTGGAGAGGTTTCCTTCATGCGGGGATGAATTTGCTAACCTTAGGATGGGTGAAAAGAGGCGTTATTTGGTTAGCACTTATTGGAGTAGAAATGTTCCTAAAAGGTGTATTACTAGGTTGTCGGTTGAGAGGTGATAAATGGCTTAATTTAGCGGCAATGAGAATAATGGATCGTCAATAAAAAAGATGAAAACTCGAGATAAATTATAAATAACGTGTGCTTTTGAGGGGCGGTGCGTACTTATCGATTGGGAATTTTTAGGGTTGATTTTTTTGAGGGTTGGCTATTATGGGTGGTCGACACGGATTTGTATTCGGTGTCTCACTGGTGTTATTTTGTCTGTTCTCAGTGCATCGAGTCTATGCGGCCGATGTTCCAGCCACTATTCAGGCGGAAATAAAGGCCCGTATTGGAGAAGTTCATAAATTGCAGCCGCCGATCATCGATGCGGCACCCGCAATGCAAGGGGTGTATATTTATTTTGTCGCGAATACATCTAGTTTTCGTGATTATGCTAAAGGTGATGGGACTTACGTGCTTGATGCGCATCTAATATTTTATGATAAGAGTCATATTTGGCGCGATGTATTATTCGATCGTTATGTGAAGGATGATGGGGTTCCTGAAATTTATACTGTGTTTTTTGCGAATGCAGATCATGATCGAAAGAGTAAGGAGGTCGTTGTTTTGGTGCGAACGCCACTGAATCATTACGACTACGGTGGGGAGTATTACGATGGCTATGTCTACAAGTTGACTGGCGATCCTCAAGCGGGAGCTGTCTTTGCCGGACTGCAAAGTGATGCCAGCGCACCTTTCTTGAACCAATGTGAATGTGGTTTCCGCGATGGGCGCTCAACGCATGCCCGTTATAAGGATGCTGAATCGATTCGAAAGGTACTAGAGAAAAAATATTCAAATTCGCTGCCGAAAAATAAATGATTGTTGTGAGGGGGGTAATTGCACAAATTATTGTCAGCGATGATTGAGTGGGTTTGATAAGAGAATTTAATATATTTGCGTGGTCAGGGAGGTTCTCCTTTGAAAGTAAAAATGTTCGTACTTATTGGTCTGCTGGCTGCCTCGGCTCAAGGTTGCTGCCGGACTACTAGTGTTGCGACCACAGTAAAATCTTTCGATTTGACCGTGCGAACTATGACTGGGGACGTTCACTGCTTAATCGACAAAGAACCAATAGACACTACGCTGAGTTCCGACGGTGAGGCGGTTATCGTGTCCGGTACTGACTACGTTCTTGTCAATGAATTAAATCATTGCAAGGCCGGCAGGCCGGTTCATGTGAGGCGCGCAGCCCCGCATGTGGGCTTCCTGTCGGACGTAAACGTCAAAGCGGGAATTTATGCATCAATGGTGCCGGTAGCTGTTTCTCCCTTGGGTTTTGTGGCGATTGTTGGGAGGATCGGTAGTGACAGGAGTTTGGTTGAAATTCCAGGATTCTATCGAACCACTGTAAGTAATTCCAAATTGGAAGAGGAGGCATCTTCAGATATGAATCCTGTTATATCACTTGATGGAAAGTATATATCGTTGGATCGACATCAATGTGGGATAGACGCAAAATTTGAAATCATTGAAATACGAGCGGGAAGATTGGTCGAAATTGACAGCAAAACGTGCGAAAGATTATTCAATTTTCGAAGATGATTATTGATGCGCGTTGGCGGTTTTTGTGGTCAATGTATGGAAAAATTTCGTGCGCGACAAGAAATGATTGTTCTGCGAGGCGGACAATACGCCGGACGGACGGACAAAAGGCGCAACGAATATTGGGAGACAAGGCATGAAGAAGTTTATCCTAATTTTTTTGTTGACAATTTTACTGTCGAATGCGCGTGCGCAAGTTGTTACATCTTGTGACGGAAGATATTCAGCGCAGGCTACTGGTCAGGCCGAAATGCTCGTTAAGCGAGACGGGAAGGAAATAGGGGTAGTTAAAATTGATCACAGTATTGATGGGGGTGTTTTTTCTTTGGATGAAAAGAGCTTCGTTGTTTATGGGTTGCCAAACAAGATAGATCTTCGCAGTCCTCAAGCAACATTTCTTTCAATTTATATATTAAAACCTAAGTTGGGCATGATTTTAAAAAGAACATACGGCGGCGGGATATATGATGTTGCGATTGGTTCTGATCGGAGGTCGATGTTAATTTCTAGCCGTTTTGGATTTGATGTCATAGATATAAAAGATATGAAAATCAAGTCTTCTGATCCAGGGTCGGAGCCACAGTTTTCAATGCAGAAATGCAAAGATTAACAACTGATTTTGAGGCTGTTATGAAATCTCCCATCCGCAAAGCCGACAAACTCGAGCACGGCGGCGAAGTCGCCAGCGGCTCGCCCTGGACGACATTCATGGGCAGCCCGCTTGCTCGTAAAGGCGACGAGGCGATCTGCGAACTGCACGGCCGGACCGTCATTGACGAGGGCGCCGACAAGTTTCCCGATCGCGACCACAAGCCATTCGCGCTGGAAGGCCATCGCTGCGCATGTGGCTGTCGGTTGATCTCGTCGCTGCCGAACGTCCACTTCGAATAATGCCCGTCGACCTCTCTCAAGCGGGGCACCCGAGCGCTTATCCGCGCCGCCCACGGTTCTGGCCGTGGTGGTTCTGCATTTGGCTTGCCTGCGCGGTGTCCGGAGCGGCCGTTGTCCTGCTGATATGGCCGAAGGGTGAACGCGCGGGCAGCCCATGGTTCTGGTTCTGCGTCGCCGGTATCCCGAACGGTTTTTTCGGCTTTCTCTTTGCGATCGAGCGAGCGCGCTATGAGGCCGTGTGGTATCGCGCGTATCACCGCAACCTCCATCGCGACCGATGGCTGGCGGAGCGCATTCGTTTCGCGCAGCAGCCGCTACGGGTGCTTGGCATCGGCTACTGCTTGCCCTTGAACGATCAGACGCTTGCCCAGGTGATTCATGTTGGCGCGCGTCTGCCGCGACAGCAGCAGCCCCGTTTTGGCGCAGGTGTCGTCGAGCATTGCCGCTTTGATGATCCTCCGGAAACATTCGCTGAACCCGACGTGGCCGATCCGGCGGAGGAAAGCGGGGCCGATGCGGCTCCAACGCGACCTGTTACCGAGCTTGCACTCAAGATCGCCGAAGCGCTTGAACCGCTCACCCCGAGCCTGCACGCGCTCACGCAGTATGAATCGGCTTACTGGCCAAATGTGCGTGTGCTGGCCGAACCCGGCGAGGAAGCTTTGCGCGAACAGGAGGTGCGCGACGCGCTCCAATTGGCGGGCCTGCCATCGCTCACCGTGTTGGCCGTACCTGCTTCGCACGGGTTGCTGGTGGCCGACGCATGGCTCGACGCTCGCGAGGCATGCCCGCTGCTTGTGATTGCAACGGCATGGCACGAAGAACAGCCTCCGACTGGCAGCACGGAGGGATGTGTCGCGATACTGCTCGATGCCGGCTTCTACGCTCTACCGGAAGATGTGCCCGTGGTGGCAGCCCTGCATCGACCCGTCGAGGGCAAGGCCGACGAGATCGAGTACGGCTTCGCGAATGCGGTGATATGGGGCAGCGCGGATTTCGCTGCCGTGACGCGTGCGTGGGTCACGCGTGCCGTCAAGCGTTGCAATCAGGGGCTGCGTATCGCGAACCTGGATGCGCTTGCGAGTGGCGACGCCCAATGCGACCTCGCCTACATCGTGGGCGATTTCGGTAACGCCAGCGGCTGGCTGTCCGTCGCAGCCGCAAGCGAATGGGGTGCGGCGGGCACGCCGCAACTGATCGTCGATGGCGTGCAGTCCGCCATTGTTCACGTCCTTCCCGGTACGCATGGGAAGGAAACTTTGTTGCCTGAACACACTCAGCATGATCGATCCGAAACTGACCTTGCGACCGCTTGACTCGGCCCATACTGTCGAATCTGCGCCTTCTGGACGCGTCGCGCTCTGGGGCGTGATCGCTGCTGCGCTGATCGCCGCCGCGTGCGCGATTGGCCTCGTGTGGGGCCGCGGCGATCTGTTCGATCTCTCGCCCGGCATGGCGCGTATGCAGGTCGTGATCGTCATCGTCATCGCCCTGATTCTCTTCATCGCTATTCACCTCAGCTTGTTTTTCATCGGCGCGTATGCCGTCGCCGGACAGATGTTTCGCAAGGAGACCGGCGACACGACGAAGGCGCGGAAGCCGCTGAAACGCGATGCCCGTCTGCAACGTATGGTCGATGAGCTACGTGTCTCGCAAGGCTGGCGCTGGCGATACCGGTCACCATGGCTGCTGGTGAACGGGACGAACGTGTTGATCGACAAAGTCGCGCCCGGCCTCAAGCGCGCGGGTGCGATGTCCGTCGGCAACGCGATCCTCGTGCACGCCGAACCCGACGGTATCGAGGCGGGTGAGTGGCGCCGCCAAATCCGGATGCTGCGTCGTCGCCGGCCGGTCGATAGCGTGGTGCAGGTTACGGACGCGGATGAGCGCGATACCGAGCTGCCGCGTGTGCTTGCCGCGCTCGCGAACGATCTCGGCTGGGCCGCGCCCGTTATCTTCCTGCGTGCGGTGCCCGTGCGGGGAGGGAGCCCCGAGACGTTCGACGCGATTGGCGCATTTTCGCAACTGGCATACAACGGGGCACCCGCGGCGGTGGCCACCTTGCGCGATCAGCTTGCCGCTATCGAACGTGATACGGCGGACGCAGGCGTGCGGCTTTGTACGGAAGCCTCGCACATCACCTGTCTCGCCGAGATCTCGCGATACATCGGTAAACAGCACGAACACATCGTCGCGAGCTGGCAAGCGCTACTTGCTTCGCACTGTTTGCGAGCGCCGCTGGCGGGCGTGATGTTCGCACCCGTATTCGCAACGACGGTGACCATGCCGACGCCTGCCCCGGTCGCCGAGGGTGGGGACAGGGGCGCGGCGCCAAACGCTGCAACTGTTCCGAACGGAACGGTTGAGTTCGCGAGGCAACCCGCCGCGTTGTTGCCGACGTGGCTGGAAATTGCCAATCGACGAGGCAATGGTCGGCGCGTGGGGTTCTGCTGGTCGAACGCGCTGGCGATGTGTGTGACCCTTGCCACGATTGCATGGTGCGTATGGATGACCACGTCGTTCATTGGCAACCAGCAACTCATGCGCGAGGCGCAGGCGACGGCGAATGCTGCCATCGGCGCCCGGCCACAGACTGCAGTTGCCTGGCGCACGCAACTCGCGCTACAGCAGTTGATGGAAAAGCTTGAATACCGGCAGCAGCATGGCGCACCGTGGTACCTGCGCGCGGGCTTGTCGCGCAATGACGAAATCCTGAGCGGCCTCTGGCAACCATACCGAATCACGGCGACCCGTAACTTGCAGATACCCGTCGTGCAAACGATCGACGGGCTGCTGAAAGCCGCGGACCAGGCGCGCGCCGACAGCCTTCAATCGCAGGACATACGCAGCAGTACCTACAATGCGCTCAAGACTTACCTGATGCTTGGCGATCCGTCGCGAGCCGATCCGGCGTTTCTAAGGCGCCTGCTGGTCGCCTTGTGGCCGAGACCCGTCGAGATGTCGCTAGGCGAGCGCGACGATACCGGCCGGCGGCTCGCGGCGTTTTACGCCGATCACCTCAAAGCGCATCCCGAATGGCGGATCGCGATGGACGACGGTGTTGTGACCGCGACCCGGAACATGTTGATCACGCAAATGGGACTCGCATCGGCCGACGACACGGTGTACCAAAGTATTCTCGACGACGTTACGAACAAATACGCCGACGCGTCGCTCGAAACCCTGTTGAACGGTTCCGATGCCCACGGGATGTTCACGGCGTCGCAGACTGTACCGGGAATCTATACGCGCGCGGCATGGGACGGGATGATCGCTGCGGCGATCGACAAGGCATCCCGCGAACGCCGGGTGAGCGGTGACTGGGTGTTGACCGGTTCGCAGGCGCCGCAGCCGATTGGCAATACGCTCGCGCAGGGCATGGTCCAAGCCAAGCCGATCGTCGACGAGAAGCGCGCGGCCGAGGAACTGAAGCAGCGGCTGACGGCGCGTTATTTTGACGAGTACACGGCTGCGTGGCAGCGCATGCTCAACAGTATGAAATGGCAGCCGGCATCCAATCTCGGCGGTGCGGTGGCACAGCTTTCGCGGCTCGCGGATGCACAGACCTCGCCGTTGATCGCGCTGATGAAATCCGCGCAGTATCAGGCCCAGGCGGGCCGCCCGTCGCAGGCGCTGGTTGACACGCTGGTGCGCAAGGCGCAAGACCTGATCGGCACGGACGAGCAGGCAGGGGCGGCCGTCGTCAGCCCGCTCGACAAGCCGTTCGGTCCGCTGCTCATGCTGATGAGCGACACGGGCGCGTCGCCGGCCGCTGCAAACGCGAAGAGCGCTCTGCCGGCCGGTATCGCGCTGACCGGTGTGAGCCTGTCGCGCTACCTGACGGCAGTCACGACGATGCGGCTGAAGTTGCAGCAGATTTCCGGCAGTCCGGATGCGCAGGCGATGGCGCGTTCGCTCGCGCAGGCGGTGTTCCAGGGGAAGTTGTCGGAGCTGTCCCAAGCACGCGATGACGCGGCGCTGACGGCCGCAAGTCTGGGCGCGGCATGGGCGGGTTTTGGTGATGCGGTGTTTGCGCAGCCGCTCGAGGCCGCATGGCAGACGATCCTGCAACCGGCCGCAGCGAGCCTGAACGACGCATGGCGAGCCAGCGTTGCCGCGCCCTTCAACGCGGCGATGAGCGGCCGCTATCCGTTCTTCGATACGCAGGCCGATGCATCCTTCGCTGAGCTTGGCCGCTATGTGCGGCCCGACACCGGATTGATTTCGCGTTTCGTCACTACACAACTGGCCGGCGTGATGAAGCTGGAGGGCGATCACTGGGTGCCGAACGAGTTTGCGCCGCAGGCGCTGCAGTTCGACCCGAAATTCCTGAGCGCCGTCCGGCAGCTGTCGACTGTGGGCGCGCAGCTCTACTTGCAGGGCGACGCGGGACAGAAATTCGAAATGATGGCCCTGCCGACGCCGGAGGTAACACGCTCGGAACTGTCGATCGACGGCAAGCAGATCGTCTATTTCAATCAGCAGGAACGCTGGACGCCGCTGGCGTGGCCAGGCAATGGCCTGAACGGACACGCGGGGCTCACGTGGCAGACGCTCGACGCGGGCCTGCGGCAGGCGTTTGATTCGACCGGCGATTGGGCGTTCCTGCGTCTGCTGAGCAAGGCGGACGTCAAGCAGCTTGATAGCACGCGCTATCGGCTCACGTGGAACACCGGGAGCAGCGAGCCGCTTTCGTATGTGCTGCGCACACAGGTCGGCGCCGGGCCGATTGGCCTGCTGAAACTGCGCGGATTCCGAATGCCCGATCGCATTTTCATCGTCGGCAACGCCGGTGTCGTATCTACCATGCCGCTCCTGCCGCCGCTGCCACAGGATCTCCAGCCATGAGTGAAGGCAAAAACAAACCGGTGATGCCCGAAGGCGTCGGCTTCGGCGCGGAGGACGATCCGTACCTGCGCTACTTCGATGCCGAGATGCGCTACCTGCGCGAAGCGGCGCGGGAATTTGCGAAGGAACAGCCGCAAGGTGCCCGCCGTGTGGGAATGACGATGATGCCCGGCGCACTCCACGACAGTGTCGAGCAGACTTACGAGGGCTTCGCTTTCCTCACGAGCCGGCTGCGCATGAAGCTCGACGACGTCTATTCGGAAATCACCGATCCGCTGATCGACCACCTTTGGCCGCATGCGGGTCGCACGATTCCGTCGCTGGCGATCCTTGCGTGCATGCCCCGCACCGGCGAGGCGCGGATTCTCGATACGTTGCCGCCGGGGCTACAGGTTCATTCGACACCGGTCGGCCAGGACGGGACGATATGCGTTTATCGGACCACTCAGGCGGTAACCCTGTTGCCGCTCGGCGTGCGCGAGGCGGGTGCGCGTATGCGCGAGGACGGTCGCACGGTGATTCGGCTCGCGTTCGACCTGCTGCACCGCGAGCAGCGGTTGCTGGATGACCTGTCGCGTATCCGGCTTTACCTGCATGGCGACCGGCCGACCGCATCCGCGCTGTACGCAGTGTTCACGCGCCAGGTCGAGTCGATCGGCGTGCGCATGCCGCGCCTGCTCGACGGCCAGCTACAGCCGCGTCCGGCGATGCGGTTCGAGGCGGCTGGCTTTGGCGCACAGGAGCGACTGTGGCCCGTCGATCACGACGCACGCGACGCCGCTCTCGATCGCGAGCAGACTATGCTCGAATATTTCGCGTTCCCTGAGAAGTTCCACTTCGTCGACTTGTGCGGTTTCGACGCGGCGAGTGTGCCACCGGGCGAAACGCGTCTTGAATTCGAAATCGTGATCCGGGATCGGATACCCGGTGACGCCACGTTCGGCGCGGACAATATCCGGTTGTTCTGCACGCCGGTGATCAACCTGTTCGAACTGGACGCGCAGGCAATCCGGCCCAACGGACACGATCGCGACTATCCGGTGCTCCCTCCCCGGTCGGCGGGCGAGCACGTCGAGCCCTACGATGCGCTGTCGGTCGTGGCGACCGATCCGCGCACCGCCAATCAATACGCGTATCGGTCGATCAAGGAATTCCGTCACCGCGGCGGGATGATGCGGCACGAATCGCCGGATCGCTACTACCACGCGTCGATTCGGCAAGGCGTGACCGGCCAGCGCGAGATGGTCGTGACGTTGGGCGGGCATCCATGGGATGAGCCGGGCAGCTTGCCGGACGCGCACGTGACGGTCCGGGTATTGGCAAACAATGGCCGATTGCCGCGCATGGCCCTGCGTGAATCGACGATTGCCACGCGTGCTTCGACCTTTAACGGTGTCGAGCGCGTATGCAACCTGACGGCCCCGACGATGCCGCTGTATCCGCCGCGCGGACGCGACTATGACTGGCGGGTGATTTCTCACTTCAACGCGGCAGGCACAACCGAGCTGAACATGATGGACGCGAACGTGCTGCGCGGCGCGCTGTCGTTGTACGACTGGACGCGACAGGACGATAACCGGCGACGTATCGAGGCGATCCATTACGTGTGGCTCGACGAGGAAACGGAACGGTTCGGTATGCGCGTCGATCGCATCGTGAATGTGAACGTAGGTATCGAGCCGTCGGGTTTCGCCGGGCCGGGCGACGTCGCGCTATTCGGCGACGTACTCAGCCGTTTCGTAGGCCGCTACGCGTGTTGCCACTTTGCAGTGCGACTCGTTCTGTACGAAGGCGTCGGGGGGCCGATTCGGCGCTATCCGTGCGTGAGCAAGAAGGGAGACTGGTTGTGATACCGAGAAACCATCGGAGGATGCGAAGCATTCGACTGGTAGCGGTCGGTGCGCTGATGGTCGCGGCGATGTCCGGCTGCGGCATGTGGCAGTCGGTGATGGATACGGCGGTCGATACGACGCGCGCGGTATTCGTCGCGAAGGTCAAGCAGATGAATCTGGTGATCGAAAGTCGTTCCGCGCTCAACGAAAATGAGCAGGGTCAATCATTACCGGTTGTGGTGCGCGTTTACCAGCTGAAAGACGCGAAGGTCTTCGAAGAAGCGCGTTACGCCCAGTTGCTCGATGACGATAGAGCGTTACTGAGGGCCGATCTGCTCGGCAGTATGGAAACCACGCTCGGGCCTGGCGCCACGGTGAAGCTGTCGGCGCCCATGGCGGATGATGCGCAAGTTGTCGGTGTCGCGGGATTCTTCCGTAACCAAGCCGGTGCCGAATGGCAACTGCTGATCCCGAAATCGCAATGGAAGAAATCCGATCCCGTCAAGCTGGTCGTGACGGGCAATCGGATGGAGCTGGTTCCATGAACGGGGTGCGGTTTCGGGAGCTTGATCGTCGGCGACGGAATCCCTGATGGTGAGAGTTAACTCGGCCATGTCTGGCGCACAACGGGCTCTTCTTCCATTGAAAAGCGCTCCGGACCGGCCGCTGACCATCCCTGACAGTGTGCGGCCGGCGCTCCGCTAGAATGCCGGATTGCCGCCGCTTGACGCAGGCGGCGCTTCGCGCGCTACACTGCGCCATGCCATCCCCGTTCAACTTTCCATCCTGCCGACGATGACGTCTCCTGTCCTGACCGGCCTGCGCATCGGCATCACGATCGGATTGCGTGCCCCCGACGAAAGCCTGTGGATCAACGGCATCAAGCAGAACGCGCTGTTCCTCGCGAAGCTGCTGATGGCGTCGCCGCACGGCTACCGCGTGACGCTGGTCAACACGACCGACGTGCCGCTGACCGACGCCTTGCCGTGGGATCGCGGCGTGTACGACACGCGCGCGTTCGCCGACATGAAGGACGCGCTCGACGTGGTGATCGAGCTTGGCGGGCAAATCGACGGCGAGCAGACGGCCTACCTGAAAGCGCGCGGCGTGAAGCTCGTCAGCTATTGCTGCGGCGTCGAGTACATCAACGCGATGGAGTCGATGCTGTTCGGCCGCCGGCTGTGGGATTCGCTGTTCATCAACCGCGGCTACGACGAGGTATGGGCAATTCCGCAGATTGCGCCGTCGTCGCTGCCGTTCCTGCAGTCGCTGCGCCGCTGCCCGGGGCGCGTCGTGCCGTTCGTGTGGGATCCGATGTTCCTGGCCGAACGCGCGCAGTCGCTGCCCGAGCACGGCGAATACCGGCCGCGCAGCGAGCCCGGCAAGCGGCTCACGGTGATGGAGCCGAACCACAACGTCGTGAAGTTCTGCGTGTATCCGATGCTGATCATCGACGAAGCGTATCGCCGCGACCCGGACGCGATCTGCTTCACGCACGTGACGAACGCCGATCGCCTCGCGCACGACAGCCCGGAGTTCGTGATGCTGATGAACTATCTCGACATCGTGCGCGCGGGCAAGGCGAGCTTCGTCGGGCGTTTCGATACGCCGCTGTTCCTGGCCGACCTGACCGATATCGTCGTGTCGCACCAGTGGTCGAACCCGCTCAACTATTTCTATTTCGACGTGTGCTGGCAGGGCTATCCGCTCGTGCACAACGCGAGTCTCGCGCCCGATCTCGGCTACTACTATCCGGACAACGACGTGCAGCAAGGCGCCGATGCGCTGCTGCGCGCGCTGCATACGCACGACGACGACTGGCAGGCGTACACGCGGCGCCAGCGCGAGATCCTCGGCCGTTACACGTCGTCGAATCCGGCGCTCGTCGCCGAGTACGACGCGCTGCTCGCGAACCCGATCGGCGCAACGGCTGCCTGAAGCCGATGTTTCGCGGACAGGTTCGTTGCGGCCCGCGCGCCGTCTGCCGCCGCCGGGTTTGTCCCGCCCTCATGTCTGACGAAATCATGCCGTTAAAAAAGAAACCGCCGAACGCGATCGGTTCGACGGTTTTCGAAGGCACGAAATTGACGGCTCCGAGGGAAGTCCGTCAAAAACAAGTTTATAGGTTAACAAGTTGGAAAGATTGTTAAACATGTTTCAATCCATAATCTTCATATAATTGAGGTTGGTATTATTGATTAAATGAAGATTGATTCCGCATGGAATTTTAATAATATCGTTTGAAACGTGAAAATTGAATGCCGCGATGATCGAATGGCGGGCGGAAACGGGTTTCTCGCGGGGCGGGTCGTGTATGGGGAACGGTGTTTCACCGCGGCCTGTCGCGCGTGATCGGTACCTCACGGCACGGTATTGGTCAGATCAATTGACGGTGCCCTGATTCTCGAGACGGGGAATTCGCGAAGAGACGATTCAGATAAAACTGTTTCGACGAAAAAGATAAACGACTCAAGCTTCGGGTTCTTTTGATTCGGGTTGTGTAACCTGTCGCACTGTCGGCGTTGCGCGTGCGTGATGTATTTCAGGTAACCGAATATCGCAAAAAATATCGAATTTGACGGCGCCGCAGCGAACAGTCCGCTCCCCGGAAAAATCGACATGACAGGATGGGCCGGGTAGGGCGGCGGAGCGCGTCGAGGTCGGCTCGTTCCGCTGATGTGTTGAGGTCGAGCCGCGATCGGCGGCTCGCCATTTGCCGGAGCGCCGGATGAATGCGGTCGAAGCTCGCCAGGAGGCGAATCGGAAAGCGAATCGCGACGAAATCGACCGCGTGTTCGGCGCGCGCGACGATCATCCCGACCTCGCGTCGGTACGCAGTTTCGTCGAAAGCCGGCTCGGATTCGCGCGCGAGCCCGTGTGCCGCGCCGACTTGTCGGGCGGCGTGCTGTACCAGGAATGCCTGGCGCGGCTGCGATGGGGCGAGCGCGACGCGCTGCCGCCGCTCGCCTTCCTGCCGCGCCTCGAAGCGCTCGGGCTGATGCGCTGGTTCGACCGGTTGGTGGTCGGCCGGATGATCGACGCGCTGCGCGCCGACCCCGGTGCCGTGTACGGGTGCAACATCGCGGCGGCCAGTGCGGTCGTGGATGACGGGTGGCTCGCGATCTTCAGGCGGCTCGAGTGCGAGCCGTCGGTGGCGGCGCGGCTGGTGGTCGAAATCACGGAGACGGGGCCGCTGAACCCTGTCGCGGGCCGGTCGTTCGTGGACCGCCTCCGGCGCGCCGGGTGCCGGATCGCGATCGACGATTTCGGTGTCGGTTTCAGTGCATTGAACAATCTGGTGGTCGGCAATCCCGACATCGTGAAGCTCGACCGCTCGATTCTGTCGATGATCAAGCGCAACGCGATCGGGCGATACCGGTTTCGCCGGTTGATCGCGTTTGCGCATGAAGGTGCGCGGCACGTCGTCGTCGAGGGCGTGGAAAGCGAGATGGATCGGCAGATCATCGTGGATGCCGGCGTCGCGTGGGCGCAGGGCATCCGCTTTTCGTGGCGGTCGCCGGCCGCCGCGTGATCGCGGGAACGGGCAGGGCGGCGCGCGGGATGCGCGTCGGGGGCTGGACGAATCGCAAAAAGGGGCGTGGTGATGGCGGAGACGAAAGCCGGAGGCGGAACGGGCACGCAGGCGACCGATGTGCGCGGCCTGATCGCCCTCGCCGAACTGGCCGACATGCTGGGGCAACTGGGCGCCGAGTCGCCCGATGCCCCGATCGATGTCGCGCCCTATCTCGACGGCCTGACGACCGTCGCGCGCCGCATTCAGCGGATGAACCCGCTCGACGCGGGCGGCCGCGAGCTGGCGGCGCGGCACTATTACGCGGGCGTCATTGCCGGCGCGTGCGGTGACGAGTCGGCGATCGCGCGCGGCGTATGCGACAGCCTCGTCAGGCAATCGGGCCGCGCGGGCCGGTCGGCAGCCCGTTGTTTCGCGGTGCTCGCGCGCATCGGGCGGCGGCACGGCCGCGCGTTCGCCGCGCAAAGCGGCGATCGGGTACGCGTGTGACGCGACGGGCGCGTGCGATCGCAATCAGCCGAGCGGGCGATCGGCGAACAGGTGCTGGATCTGCGTGGAATAGGCGCGCACGTTGTGCTCGGCGAGCGCGTCGACGTGGTGCAGGCAGCGCCGGGCGGCCGCCGCGTAGTCGATGAGCCGTGCGTCGTGCGTCTGCGCGGCGGTCGCGATCGCGCGCGCCGCATCGAAGATCTCGAAGTCCGGATAGTAGTAGCCGACGTCGCGCAGGAACGGCGAGTTGTGCACGAGCGGGTAGTTGCCGTACAGCGCGTCGTACAGCAGGTAGTTCAGGCCGTTTTCCCAGTGGTGCGACACGACGATGTCGGTGTGATGCGCGGCCCACGCGACGAACGGTGCGCGCACGTCGGCGGTGGCCTTGCCGTCGCGCACCATCTCGAGCCCGAGCGCGAGATGCTTGAAGGCGACGTTCTCCTTCTTGTCGAACGTGTTGGTCATGTACACGTGCTCGACGAGCTCCGGATGGTCGACGTAGCACGCGTTCGCGGCGAGCATCGGCACGATCGCGCTCTTCACGACATTCAGGTTCGGCTCGAAGAACGCGATGCGCTTGGCCGGGCCGTGGTTGCGATAGCCGAAGCGCGCCTTTAGTTCAGGATCGGCGTCGAGGCTGCGTTCGATGAAGTACGGCGACCAGATATGCGGCAGCTCGATCACCGGCGCGCGGTACACGGCCTGGAAATACGCGGCGCACGTATGCATGTGCTGCAGATTGGTCCAGATCTCGTCGAACTGCACGCGGTGCGGGTTCGGTCGCCAGTCGTTCTTCTCGAAGTTGATCGTCTCGACCGCGATCACGTAGTCGTTGCCGAAGCGGTACGACACGCACTTGCCGCCGCGCCGGCGCACGACGTCGGTGTGCGACGGGTCGACGAACGCGTTCATCTCGATCAGCAGGTCGGTCTCGTGAACGACGGCCGACAGCGGCCGCAGCGCGTCGCCGAACGCGTCCATCATCAGCGCCTGCGGATACTCGGCGATGCCGTCGTCGTGCGCGAGCCAGACTTCGCCGATCAGCGGCGACTGCTTCAGCAGCATGTACAGGTACACGCAGTGCTGGTTCGCGCCGTTGTACCAGATCGACTGCGTCGCGTCGCGCTGCACGTTCATCGTTATCGCGACATTGAGTTTCATCGGATCGGCTCCGTGGGGCGGGGACGGGTCACGCGTCGCGATAGAGCGTGGCGATCGCGTCCGTATAGGCCGCGACGTTCTCGGGGTTGTAGATGCTGACCGAGTCGAGCACGTGCCTCGACTGCTCGCGGTACGCGTCGAGATTCGCGTCGTGCTCGGCGAACGCCTGCAGCAGCGCGCGGCCGCCCGCCTGACAATCGAAGTCCGGATAGAAATACCCGGCCTTGCCGAGGAACGGCGAGTTGTGGATCAGCGGATAGTCGCCGTACAGCAGCTCGTAATACAGGTAGTTCTGCGCGTTCTCCCACGTGTGCGACACCACCGCATCGCCGTATGCGGCCATGAACTCGTACACCGCGTAGCGGCTTTCGAACGTCGTGATGCCGTGGTTCACGATGTCGAGGCTCTTCGCGAAGTGCACGAAAGTCGGATGTTCCTTCAGGTGGATCGTGTTGCACACGCGCACGAATTCGAGGAACGCCGGCTTCGCGCGGTAGGCTTCCTCGGTCACGAGCATCGGGATGATGCTCGTCTTCACCATGCAGATGTTCGGCTCGAACATCGTCACGCGCCACCGGGGCTTGCCGGGCTGATAGCCGAACGACAAACCGGCGCCGAGCGTCGCGCGCGCCTTGTCGAACAGCATCGGATGCCAGATGTGCGGGACGATCGTGACCGGTGCGCGCAAGCCCGTCTGGTAATAGTGCAGACACGAGCGCTCGAATTCGGGAATCGTCCACACCGCGTCGTACGGCGCGCCCGAGAACAGGAAGCCCGACGGCTTGTCGAACATCGCGCGTTCGATGTCGATCACGTAGTCGTTGCCGACCCGCATCGTGACGACCTTGCCGCCGCGCTCGCGGAACGCGCGCAGGTAGTCCGCGCCGAATTGCGCGCTCATCTCGATCAACACGTCGCAGCGCTCGAGCGCTTCGTCCATCGACAGCAGCGGCACGTTCCACTCGCCGAGCATCATCTGCGGATCGGCGACCTGTTCGCCGCCGTTGACCATCACGGCATCCGCGACGAGCGGCGACTGGCGCAGCAGCAGGATCAGCAGCAGGCAGTTCTGGAAAATGCCGTTTTCCCATAGCGACTGGCCGGCGCCGCGTACGAACAGCGACACGCCGACGACGAGGCGCTTGCCCTCGCCGGGCGCTTGACGGGCATTGGAGTCCGACATGCGTATGCTCCGGTTCAGGCGACCAGACGCGAGACGAACGCGTCGAGGTTCGCGGGGTTGTCGATCGAGACCGACTGCAGCAGCCGGCCGGCCTTCGCGCGGTAGTCGTCGAGGCGTTCGTCGTGATGCAGCCACGCTTCGAGCAGCGCGCGGCCGCCGGCGGCCGAATCGAAGTCCGGGTAGTAATAGCCGGCGTCGCCGATCAGCGTCGAGTTGTGGATCAGCGGATAGCCGCCGTACAGCACGTCGTAATACAGATAGTTCTGTCCGTTTTCCCAATGGTGCGACACGACCGCATCCGCGTGGCGCGCCATGAAGCCCGGCAGGTCGAGCCGCGGTTCGAACGTCGCCTTGTGCTGGCGCACGAGATCGAGGCTGTTCGCGAAGTGCAGGAAGGTGGGATGTTCCTTCATGTGCATCGAATTGACGACGAACATGTGTTGCACCGCATCAGGCCGCGTGCGGTAGAACGCGTCGCACGCGAGCATCGGGTAGTGACAGGACTTCGCGACCGAGATGTTCGGCTCGAGCGTCGCGAGCCTCCACGGCCGCTGGCCGGGCCGATAGCCGAACGTCGCGCCTTCGTCGGCGAGCGTGGCCACGCGGCGCTCGAGGAAGTACGGCGACCAGATGTGCGGCATCAGGTGAACGGGGGCGCGCAGGATCGTTCGCAGCATCGGCGCGGCGGTCTTGTCGTATTGCGGCAGCAGCCATACTTCGTCGAACGGCGCGCCGTTGAACACGTGCCCCGACGGTTTTCCGAAGATCGGCGTCTCGCACAGGCCCGCATACACGTGCCCGCAGAAGAACGCGGCGATCTTCTTGCCGAGCGCCTTCATGTGCCGCAGCCATTCGACCGGCAACTGCGCGCCCATTTCGATCACGACGTCGAGTTCGTGCGTGACGTCGGCGGGTTTCACGAGCGGGATGTCGAGGCCGTCGAGCTCGAGCCCGGCCGGCAGTGCAGTGGCGTCGCCGCCGTTCAGAAAATAGACGGGGCCGACGCGATCCGAGCGCTTGAGCATCATCGCGAGGAACGCGATGTTCTG
This sequence comes from Burkholderia sp. AU32262, assembly GCF_020419985.1. Lineage (NCBI taxonomy): Bacteria > Pseudomonadati > Pseudomonadota > Betaproteobacteria > Burkholderiales > Burkholderiaceae > Burkholderia > Burkholderia sp. AU32262. The sequence goes on along the minus strand of NZ_JAIZRS010000001.1, from coordinate 305,352 downwards.
GTGGATGCCGTTTTCCCAGATCGCCTGGCCGTCGCGCGCAAACAGCGAGATGCCGACCGCCGGCCGTTGGTTGCGGGTGCCGCCCGCGGCGGCTTCATTGATGTCCGTCACCGGTTGGTTTCCTCTGCGGCGTCGTGCGTCCGGGCATCGCGTCGAGCGTCTGGCCGGCAGCGGCGCGCCGTGGATCGTCATGATTCGATTTGCGCCGGTGGCGCCGCGGTGTGCGAATCGGGCGACGAGATTCGCGAAGGCGGCAGCCGGATGCCGGCGTGTCGCCGGGCACGCCCGGCACGGCGCGCGTCGGGCAGGCTGCCCCGGCGACTGTCTGCGGCGATTGTGGCATGGAAACCGCCGTTTTTGGCAGGGCGTGACGAACTTTGACATAGCCGATGGCCAACGGGGACGGGCGCCGGCGAAGCGGCGCCCGGTGGTCCGGCGGAATTCCGGCGCGGCGGGTGCGGCCCGCCGGATAGCGCGGCCGCGTGGGCGGCCGCAGGCGGCTCAGTGCTGCAGCCGGATTTCGACGCGGCGGTTGCTGGCGCGGCCTTCCGGCGTCGCGTTGGAGGCGACCGGATCGGCCTTGCCGCGACCCGACACCGTCATCGAATCGGTCTTCAGCCCATGCGCCATCAAATAGGCGGCGACCGATTCGGCGCGGCGCTTCGACAGTGCGAGGTTATAGTCGTCGCTGCCCACCGAATCGGTGAAGCCGGTGACCGTCACTTGGGAGTACGTGCGGTCGGCGCGCTCGCTCAGCAGCCGGTCCAGCGATTCGCGCGCGGTCGGTGCGAGCGTCGCGTGGTCGGTCGCGAACAGCGCGTCGCCCGACAGGTTCACGCGCTCGACGACGGCGGCAGCGGGTGCGGGTGTGGCGGCCGAGGCCGCTTCGACCTGTGCGACGCCGCAATGGAAGACCAGCGTGGCCGGATCGGATTGGTCGCGCAGCGCGCGGGCCGAATCGACGGCGCGCACGGGCTCGTCGCCGCAGATCTTGCGGGCGGCCTTCATGCAGGTCTGCGGGCCCGACAGCAGGCCGTGGCAGTCCACCTGGAAGGTGCGCACGCCGTCGCGCGGCTGCAGTTCGGAGGCGCTGAAGGTCGGACCGGATGCGGTCGAGCATGCGGCGAGGGCCGTTGTGGAAAGCGCGAGCGCAAGAGCGAGTTTGTTCACGGTTACATCCTCAATGCTTGGGTTGACTGAAGCCCGCCACGGGTTGCGCGGCGGGCTCGTCTGGCCGTCGGGGCCGCCGCGGGCCGCACGGCTGGCGAGCTGGGCGGCCTGGCGGCGCGACGCATTACTTCCACTGGTACAGCACGCCGGCGCCGATCACCTTCTGACCGCCGCTGAAACCACCGTTGATCGACGCCTTCAGGTTCTCCGTGATGCGCGCCTGCATGTTGACCGCCATCGCCTTCTGGCCGAGGAAGGTCGACGTGCCCACGCCCATCCCGAAGTTGGCGTCGCGATCGAGCTGCGGGATCGAGGCCATCGCGCCGACGGCCGCGATACCCTGCTTCGCCATCTGGTCGGTCTGCTGCAGTTGCGAACCCAGCGAGTTGATCTGCGCCTGCTGGCCCGACAGCGCCGTTGACAGCGTCGTCTGCACCTGCGTCAGCTGGTTCACGTTCACCGCGTCGGTGCCTTGCGTACCCGGTGCGACGTTCGTGATCTGGCGCTGCTGCGTGTCGCTGCCGACCGATACCACGTTCGAGCGGCCGCCGTCGTTGGAGCCGGCGCCGATCGCCACCGAGTTCGAGCCGGCGGTGACGGTCGGGTGATCGCTGCCGGTGCCGTTCATGTCGGCGGCGATGCCGTTGTTGTTCACTGCACGCGTCGTGTTGTTGTTGATCGTCGTCGACAACTGGTTCAACTGGTTGTTGATGTTCGTCACGCCGGTCGACAGCGACGCCACGTTGCTGTTCGTCGTGCTCAGGCCGGTCGACAGCGAACCGATACCGGTCGACGTCGACGTCGACAGCGAGGTGACGGTGCTGTTCGTCGTGCTCAGGCCCGTCGACAGCGAGCTGATCGCGGTCGAGGTCGACGTGGACAGCGAGGCCACGTTGCTGTTGGTCGTGCTCAGCCCGGTGGACAGCGAGTTGATGCCGGTGGACAGCGACGCGACGTTCGACGCGGTGGACGTCGACAGCGTGTTGAGCGCCGTGTTCGTCGCGTTGAGCTGGCTGCCGTTGATCGCATCCGTGCTCGTGGCCGAGATGCGGCCCGCGGCGACGTTCGTGATCTGGCGTTCCTGGCCCGGTGCGCCGACGCTCACCACGCCGACCGGCGAGCCGCCCGCGAACGGGTACGTGACGCCGCCGATCGTGGCGCTCGACGTGCCGACGGCTGCCGCCGTGACCGAGTTCGCGCCGAGTGCGATCGAGTTCGCGACGTTCGCTTGCGCGTTCGTGCCGAAGGCGAGTGCGTCGGCGGCCGTGGCCTTGGCGGCCGAGCCGTAGGCCTGGGCGCCGGTGGCGCTGGCCGTGGCCTGGCTGCCCAGCGCGATCGTGTTGTCCGCGGTGGCCTGGTTCGCGCTGCCGAGGGCGAGCGCGCTGGCGCCGGTTGCCGTGTTCTGGTTGCCGAGCGACACCGCGCCGTCGCCGGTCGCCGTGTTGTTCGCGCCCATCGCCACTGCGCCGGTGCCCGTCGCCACGTTCGGATCGCCGATCGCGACCGCGCCATCGCCGGACGCGGTGTTGCCGGAGCCGATCGACACGGCCTTGCCGCCCGTTGCCGAGGCGTTCTGGCCGATCGCGACCGCACCTGCCGTCTGCGCGTTCGAGCCGTCGCCGACTGCCACGCTGCTGGCGCCCGCCGCGCTGGCGTTCACGCCGGCGGCGAGGGCGTTGGTGCCCGTGGCGCCGTCGTTCGCGTAGTTGGCTTGCTGCGTGCCGTTGTCGTTGACGCTGTAGTAGTGCGTCTTCGCGGCGTTGATCGCGGTCGAAGTGGAGGTCGACAGCGACGATACCGCGCTGTTGGTGCTGCTCAGGCCGGTGGACAGCGAGCCGATGCCGGTCGACGTCGAGGTCGACAGCGACGTGATCGTGCTGTCCGTGCTGCTCAGGCCGGTGGACAACGAGCCGATGCCGGTCGAGGTCGAGGTCGACAGCGACGTGATCGAGCTGGTCGCGGACGACAGGCCGGTCGACGTCGAAGTCGACAGGGAACTGATGGAGCTGTTGGCCGACGACAGGCCCGTCGACGTGGAGGTCGACAGCGACGTCACCGAGCTGTTGGTCGAGCTCAGGCCGGTGGACAGCGAGTTGATGCCAGTCGAGGTCGACGTGGACAGCGAGGTGATTGAACTGTTTGCGGAGGACAGCCCGGTCGAAGTCGAAGTCGACAGGGACGTGATCGAGCTGTTTGCCGACGAGAGGCCAGTCGACGTCGAGGTCGAGAGGGACGTGATGGAGCTGTTCGCGGACGACAGGCCCGTCGAAGTCGAGGTCGACAGCGAGGTGATTGAGCTGTTAGCCGACGAGAGGCCCGTCGAGGTCGAGGTCGAGAGCGACGTGATCGAGCTGTTGGCCGAGGACAGGCCGGTCGACGTGGAGGTCGACAGCGACGTCACCGAGCTGTTGGTCGAGCTCAGGCCGGTGGACAGCGAGTTGATGCCAGTCGAGGTCGACGTGGACAGCGAGGTGATCGAACTGTTTGCGGAGGACAGGCCGGTCGAGGTCGACGTGGACAGCGACGTGATGGAGCTGTTGGCCGACGACAGACCGGTCGACGTCGAGGTCGAGAGCGACGTGATCGAGCTGTTGGCCGACGACAGGCCGGTCGACGTGGAGGTCGACAGCGACGTGATCGAGCTGTTCGCGGACGACAAGCCGGTCGACGTGGAGGTCGACAGCGACGACACCGAGCTATCGGTCGAGCTCAGGCCGGTGGACAGCGAGCTGATGCCGGTCGAGGTCGATGTGGACAGCGATGTGATCGAGCTGTTTGCCGACGAGAGGCCAGTGGACGTGGAAGTCGACAGCGACGTCACCGAGCTATTGGTCGAGCTGAGACCCGTTGACAACGAGTTGATGCCGGTCGAGGTCGAGGTCGACAGGGACGTGATCGAGCTGTTTGCCGACGAGAGGCCCGTCGAGGTCGACGTGGACAGCGAATCGATTGAGCTATTGGCCGAGGACAGGCCAGTCGAAGTCGAAGTCGACAGCGACGTGATCGAGCTGTTGGCCGACGACAGGCCGGTCGACGTCGAAGTCGACAGGGACGTGATGGAGCTATTGGCCGAGGACAGGCCAGTCGAAGTCGAGGTCGACAGGGACGTGATGGAGCTATTGGCCGACGACAGACCCGTCGAGGTCGAGGTCGAGAGCGAGGTGATCGAGCTGTTAGCCGACGAGAGACCCGTGGACGTGGAAGTCGACAGCGACATCACCGAACTATCGGTCGAGCTGAGGCCGGTCGACAACGAGTTGATGCCGGTCGAAGTCGAAGTGGACAGCGAGGTGATCGAGCTGTTGGCCGACGAGAGACCGGTGGACGTAGAAGTCGACAGCGACATCACCGAGCTATCGGTCGAGCTGAGGCCGGTCGACAACGAATTGATACCCGTCGAGGTCGAGGTCGACAGCGAGGTGATCGAGCTGTTAGCCGACGAGAGACCGGTGGACGTAGAAGTCGACAGCGACATCACCGAGCTATCGGTCGAGCTGAGGCCGGTCGACAACGAGTTGATGCCGGTCGAAGTCGAAGTCGACAGCGACGTGATGGAGCTGTTCGCCGATGACAAACCGGTCGACGTGGAGGTGGACAGCGACGTCACCGAGCTATTGGCCGAGCTGAGTCCCGTCGACAGCGAATTGATACCCGTCGATGTCGAGGTCGACAGCGAGGTGATCGAGCTGTTGGCCGACGACAAGCCGGTCGACGTGGAGGTGGACAGCGACGTCACCGAGCTATTGGTCGAACTGAGGCCCGTCGACAGCGAATTGATACCCGTCGAGGTCGACGTGGACAGCGAAGTGATCGAGCTGTTGGCCGACGAAAGACCTGTCGAAGTCGAAGTCGAGAGCGAGGTGATCGAGCTGTTAGCCGACGAAAGACCCATCGAAGTCGAGGTCGACAACGAGGTGATTGAGCTGTTGGCCGACGAGAGACCCGTCGAAGTCGAGGTCGAGAGCGAAGTGATCGAGCTGTTCGCGGACGACAGGCCCGTCGAGGTCGAAGTCGAGAGCGACGTGATGGAGCTGTTAGCCGACGAGAGGCCCGTCGAAGTCGAGGTCGAGAGCGACGTGATGGAGCTGTTCGCGGACGACAGACCGGTCGAAGTCGACGTCGACAGCGACGAAATGGCACTGGTCGCGGTACCGACTTGTTGGGCGACGGAATAAAGCTGGCTGCCGTTGATCGCGTCGGTACTGGTCTGGGTCACTTGGCCGGCAGCGACGTTGGTGATCTGCCGTTCCTTGTTGAGGTCGCCGACGCTGACGGTGCCGACCGGCGTGGCGCCGGCGAATCCGCCGAACGTAACGCCGTTGACGGTCGCGCTGCTCGTCGGGGTGGCCGCGGCGGTCGCCGAGTTCGCGCCGAGCGCGACGGAGTTGTTCGTGCCGGCGACGGCGCCGGTGCCGATGGCGACGGCGTCGGTGCCCGTTGCGGTGCTATCGGCGCCGGTCGAGTTCGCGTGGAAGTACTTGATGCCCTGACTGTTGATGTTGTTGATCGCCGAGCCCACGCTATTGGCCGTCGATGTCGTGCCGTTCGCGTTGTACGTGGTGTACGCCGGAGCCGAGACCTTGCCCGTCGTCGGGTCGTACGTCGAACCACCGCCAAGTGCCGACGCGGTGCTGCTACCCAGGTTGTCGGTCTTCGTCGAGACCGTGCTCAGGCCGGTGGACAGCGAGTTGATGCCGGTCGAAGTCGAGGTTGACAGCGAGGTGATCGAGCTGTTGGCCGACGAGAGGCCCGTCGACGTGGAGGTCGACAGCGACGTCACAGAGCTGTTAGCCGAGCTGAGGCCAGTGGACAGCGAGTTGATGCCGGTCGAAGTCGAGGTCGACAGGGAACCGATCGAGCTGTTGGCCGACGACAGGCCCGTCGACGTGGAAGTCGAAAGCGACGTAACCGAGCTGTTTGCCGAGCTGAGGCCGGTGGACAGCGAATTGATACCTGTCGAAGTCGACGTCGACAACGAGGTGATCGAGCTGTTGGCCGACGAGAGGCCCGTCGACGTGGAGGTCGACAGCGACGTCACAGAGCTGTTCGCCGAGCTGAGGCCAGTGGACAGCGAGTTGATGCCGGTCGAAGTCGAGGTCGACAGGGAACCGATCGAGCTGTTGGCCGACGAGAGGCCCGTCGACGTGGAAGTCGAAAGCGACGTAACCGAGCTGTTAGCCGAGCTGAGGCCAGTGGACAGCGAATTGATGCTGGTCGAAGTCGAGGTCGACAGCGAGGTGATCGAGCTGTTGGCCGATGAGAGGCCGGTCGACGTGGACGACGAAAGAGACGTAACGGAGCTGTTAGTTGTACTAAGGCCGGTGGACAGCGAATTGATGCTGGTCGAAGTCGAGGTCGACAGCGAGGTGATCGAGCTGTTGGCCGACGAGAGGCCGGTCGACGTGGACGACGAAAGCGACGTAACAGCGCTGTTAGCTGAACTAAGGCCCGTGGACAGCGAGTTGATGCCCGTCGAAGTCGAGGTCGACAGCGAAGTGATCGCGCTATTCGCCGACGAAAGACCGGTCGACGCCGACGTCGACAGGCTGCCGATTGCGCTCGTCGTCGTGCTCACGCCGGTGCTGAGCTGGGCGACGGTGACGGCGTCCTGCGGCGCCGAGCCGTCCGCGACGTTCGTGATGCGGCGCAGGGCCGTCGAGCTGCCGACCGAAACTTCCGACAGAGGCGCGGCGCTGCCCGTCAGATAACCCGTGCCCGTCGGCGCTGCGGCGCCCGTCACGCTTCCGGTGCCGAGCGCGACGCTGGATGCGTATCTGGCCGTGCTGCTTGCGCCGAGCGCCATCGCACCGGTGCCCGAGGCCGTCGCGCCGGTGCCGAATGTCGTGGCGTTCGTGCCGGATGCCGTTGCGCCGACGCCGATTACCTGTGCGCCGGTTCCGGTGGCGAGCGTGCCATTGTTGCCGATGGCGATCGAGTTCGTGCCGTTGGCGGTAGTTTGGGCGCCGATCGCCGTCGAATCCTGACCCGTAGCCGATGCACTCGTGCCGATGGCGAGCGAATCGCCGGAACCCGTCGGAGACGTTGCTACAGCACCGGCCCCGATCGCGATCGTGGAACCCGACGTAGCGTTGCCCGCGTTCGCGCCGCTGCCGATCGCGATGCCGCCGCCCGTGCCAGCGTTCGCACCGGCCGTCGCCGATTGACCCAATGCAACCGCGGAGCCGCTTGCCGTGGCGCCGTCGCCCTGCGCGATGCCATACGCACCGTTGACGGTCGCACCGCGGCCGAGCGCGATACCCGACGTGGCGGTCGATGCGACGGACGACTGCCCGCCGATCGCGATACCGTCCGCCGCGGCCGACTGCGCGCCCTTCGTTGCGTTGCTGCCGATGGCGACTGCGCCCGCGCCCGAAGCGATGGTCGAGTTCGCCTGCGACAGCGGCGTCGTTCCGTTGCCGCCCGCGCCGCCGATCGCGACGGAGTTCAGTGCGTTCGCAGTCGAGCCGAAGCCGAGTGCGGTCGCGCCGGCACCGCTGGCGGTGGTTTCGAGGCCGGCAGCGACGCCCCACAGACCCGCCGACGACTGTATGCCGGTGGCGACCGCGCCGTTGCCGGTCGCCTGTGCGAATGCGCCATATACCGTGACACCGGTCCAGCCGTTGCCGTTGGAGTTACACCCGGCTACGACCGAATACGTTCCGGAACCGTCGCCGGCCTGGTTTTGCGTGCCGCCGGGGTTGACGCGGCCGACCGCGCCGCTGCTTCCCGTCAGGCAGGTTTGCTGTGTGTTGAGCGTATTGGCTTCGGCCAGTCCGGGCAGGCTGATCGCCAGCGCCGCGACGGCCGCCACCACGACAGCCGACTTGTTCGGCTTACCCCGTGCCGAATCGATTTCCGATGCTGCGACCCACGCGCCGAGCGCTTCGTTCCAGATCGAGCGGTATGTGCGGTTCATATCCTGCTACCTCCAAATGTGCACGCCACACACCGGTCTCTTTTGTTAGAGGATTACTCCGTGCGCTCGCGTGAATCTCAAAATTGATGGGCGGATTTTATTGGAGTCGGATTTTATAGATTGACAAACAGTGATAAATGAAGCGTTTTAAAAGTTAAAGAATGGTTAATGAGGCGGGTTTTTGCGCAAGAGAGCAGAATGAATTTGAAAGATGCAAGAATGCTTCTAGTATGGTTTGAATTCTGCGGCCGATATTCGGATTTTCCTATAAAAATCAATGTGTTGAGGCGATTTTGTGCGGTGGATGACACATTCGGTCTAGTCAAAAGTAAGACAAATGAAATAGCAAACGTTTGCGCGTCGCCGGATTCTTTCATGTTTGTAATGTTTTCTGGGTTGTGGTGAGATAATGCGCTAGCCGAATTATTAACTTGTTAATATTTTGGCTTTTATTGAATTTTTGTTTTAGTGTGAAGATTATCTAGCAGTCAAATTCATCTGATTCGAGGTGCATTTGATTGTGCTGATGTGCGCATTCCGTCCGGCGCCGGGGCCCGTATGACGGGCGTTCCGGGCCGTCCGGTCGTCGAAGTTGTAAAAAATTGCTACAGAACGCCCAAATGAAACAATCTGCGCCGATTTATCGGATTTGTCCTATTGACGATCGTGTTGACATCGGCGTTATCGCGGAATCGGCGCGTATGCCAGAGGTTGAGCGGGCGCACTCGTGAGGGGTGTTTCGCGGGGTGTCGACGGGGCGCCACAGACCGTGGGTCTGCGTCGAGTCGTAGGGGGCCGAAATGTCAGATCCGAGTGCGGCAATTTGTCCGCCACGCCGGCGCAGGCCCGCCGCAGCAAAATGAAAAAAGGGAGGGATCGAATGTATCGGGCGCGCCACATTCGGCCCACGAGCGTGGGCCGAATGGGCCAGCCTGCCGCATGACCCGCGGCAAACTTCCGGCTTTACTTCTTCAGAAACCGCAGCGCGAACCGCGCCATCCGCGGCACGAACATCGGGCGCAGCAGGCGCTTGTCGTAACCGGCCATCCGCCGGTCGTTTTCCACGAGACACAGCTCGATCAGTTCGCGCGGGTTCAGCGCATCGCCGATGTCGGCGGTGCCGGTCGCCGGAAAATTCGCGTCACGCGCGGCGCCGTCGGCATCGATGCCGCGCGCGATGCTCATGCGGTCGCGGATCAGCTGCACCCACACGGCTGCGACGCGTGCGAAGAACCACGGCCGGCGCCACCACGGCATCGTGCGCCAGTACCATGCGTACCAGTTGACGAAGAACAGGATGTGGCGGCCTTCTTCCTGGATCACGGGCTCGAAGGTCTCGACCAGTTCGGGCGGGAAATAGCCGGAGCGCTGCGCGGAGCGGAACAGGCCGAACGCGAAAAAGCTGTCGATGCACTCGCTGAAGCCCGTCATCATCCACGACCATTCGGGATCTTTCGGCGCGGGGTAGGCCGGCTCGGGCGCGAGGCGGATGCCGTACGCCTCGACGAGCTTCGACAGCACGACCTTGTGGCGGGCTTCCTCGCCGCCGTCCATCTCGAGCGCGCGGCGCAGCAGCGGATCGTCGACTGTCGCGGCGTAGGTCGCCACGCGGATCGACGCGCGGCCTTCCGTTTGCACCGCGATGTCCCAGATCGGCAGCGACGTGAGCCGCCTGAGCTCGGCCGGCTGGAGCGCCGGCCAGTCGATCACGGCCGGCTTGTACGGGTTGTGTGTGTCGAGCAGCATCCGACAGAACATCTGCTTGTGCGCATCGGAACCGATCCGGACCGGGCCTTGGGCCTCGAAGGTCCAGTTGCGCATTGCGTGATCTGCGGCTGCATGCTCTTCCTGCAGCGTGTCGGTCATGGCTATTGTTATGCGATTACGGATCGAAAGATTCTTGCACAGCTTCCGTCATCGCGTATTTTCGTGCGGCCATGTGCACGCCGGCCCCGCGCATGTCACGCGTTCGTGTCGACCCAGAGGCGGCCCCAGCGCGATGCGTACGCGAGGGCGTGCTCTTCCTCGAAGAAGAAATCGATTGCGTCGAACGACACGGAGCGCGGCGACGGGCCGCCGCTCGCGCGTTCGATCGTCAGGTTGGCGGCGAACAGCCCGTTCGGCAACCGGGCGGCAGCGGGAGCGACTTCGTAGCCCTTGTAGCGGATCGTACGGTTCATGGCATGCGCGGAAAAAGTTCGGACTTTCAGCGTACGCAAACCCGCCGGTCGGGTGAACCAATCTTTCGGCCAATGCAAATGACGCGGCGGGCTGAATCGTTATCGGGGCGGGACGCGGAACGGTGTTGTCGGGAGCCGGGACGACGCGCCCGCATGTCGCACGCGTCGGAAGACGCGCCGCGCGCCCTCGTCGAATCCTGTCGATCGAGGGCGCGCGGCGGAATGCGGGGGGTTACTGGTTGGCGACCTTCAGCACGGGGGCGAGCGCATCGACCGACGCCGCGTGCGAGGCCGCCCGATGCGACGCGAACGCGAGCGCGAATTCGGCCGCTTGCGCGCCGACCGTCTCGAGTTGCGCGACGACCTTCGGATCCGAGCAACTGTCGGCGCTCTCGAAACGCGTTTCCAGCGTGTTGACGGTGGCGCCGAACGGCGTCGGCCAGCCGCGCAGCGCATGGACGATCGAGCGCAGCGACGTCAGCACGGTGCCGGCCGCCTGCCAGCCGTAGGCGGTGACGATCAGGCCGACCGCGCGGCCGTCGAGATACGGGCGTTCGTCCGCGCGCAGCTCCTCGAGCGTGTCGAGTGCGTTCTTCACGAGGCCGGACACGCCGCCGTGATAGCCGGGCGTCGCGATGATGATCGCGTCGGCCTGGCGCACCGCGTCGATCAGCTCGCGCTGCGCGTCGGTCAGCGTTTTGTGTTCGGGGGCGTAGTGCGGCAGCGTGTGCAGGAACGGGCCGTCGAACAGGCGCGTACGCGCGCCGGCGGCCTGCGCGCCGCGCAGGGCGAACGACAGCGCGCGTTCGGTGGACGACGCGGCCCGGGTGGTACCGCCGATGCCGACGACGAACGGGCGGCGGTGTTGATCGAATGCAGTCAAGGGGCGCTCCTGGGAGTGGCTTGCCCGGCTAAGCACAGGCTTAAAACCAGATGGTAACGACCCCGTCGCCACTCTGAAAACGACTTTTCGTTCTATCGATATGCCGCGTGGCGGGGCAATCGTGTGCGCGGCCGCGCAGATCGATAGCAGAAATGCTTGGTTGGGGCGGTGCACCACGGTCGATAAGATGGGTGCGTCTCCTCCATGATGTCTCTACTGACATGGGTTGGCCCCGCCACGCGGATGCGGCGGGGCTTTTTTTCGTCCTCGGCCGGAAAACGGGGCGCGATGCGTGCCGCGACGTGGCCCGTTACGCGAACACCGGCCGGAAGAAGCTGCGCTCGTAGCTGACGATGCAACGCGTGTCCTCCGCGTAGCGGAACGCGGCCTGGCAGGCCGGGTCGTCCTTCGAGCGTTCGCGGTAGCGCTCGTATTCCGCGAGGCTCGGGAACGAGAACATTGCCAGCGCGATGTTGCTCGCGCCTTCGGATGGCAGGAAATAGCCATGATGCGTGCCGCCGAACCGTTCGACGAGCGGAATCCACATCTTGCCGTAGGTCTCGAATTCGACGAGTTTGTACGGGTCGACGACGTAGCGAAGGAAGCAGGTGATCATGGGCGCTCGCGATGCAGTGGCGGAGCCGCGAGTCTGGAGCGCGGGGCGGCACGTGTCAACGGCGTGCACGCGGGCGTCGGTTTCATTGCTTGATGCGTTGCTTGCGCGAGCAACGATCGGCACTTCGATGTGTTCGCCATGACGTGCGCACAGCGTCGAAATACGCCGTACTCGTCACCTCCGCCAGCCGCGCTACCCGTGGATTTTTACGACATTTTTTCTTGCGACGGCGACCGGCGCGCTCCTAGACTTCGGGCATCTTCACCACGGAGCATGGCCATGTCGATACCCTGGAACGCGATCGCCGAACTCACAGCCGCCGCGCCGCTTTCCGCAGGCGCCGATCGGGTGATCGTCCGGCGCTTCGATCCGGCAATCGACAGCTACGCACAACTCACGCCGATGCTGCACCGCGCGTTCGCACGGCTCGGTGCGATGGGGCTCAACTGCACGTGCGTCGATCAGGACGAGGATGTCACGCGCCGCCGCGCGGAAGCAGGCGAGTGCTACGTCGCCGTGTGCGGCGGGCGCATCGTCGGCACGGCCACGCTGTATGCGACCGATCCGTCGTCGGCCTGCCCGCTGTACCGGCGTGAAGGCGTCGCGAGCGTGCGCCAGCTGGCGGTGGACCCGGCTTGCCAGAGCCGCGGGATCGGCGCGTTGCTGCTGTCGTTCGCCGAGCAGTGGGCCGCGTCGCGCGGCTATGCGCTGCTCGCGCTGGATACGCCGCATCCCGCCGCGCACCTGCTGGCGTTCTACGGCGCGCAGGGCTTCGAGGTGGTCGACGTGATGCGCTTCGCCGGCAAGCGCTACGACAGCGCGATCCTGTGCAAGCGGCCCGTTGCACGCCCCGTGCGCCGGGTGTCGTCGGCGTCGCGGCTGGCTGCGCGTGTGGCGGCCGTGCGGCGTGTCCTGCATGCGTGGGCGCCGCGCATTGTCGTGTTGGCCCGGCGCGAGGCGGGTTTGCGTCGCGCCGGACGTTTCGCGGCGCGCCGCGCGGCCGGTGCGGCCAGTTGCCGGTCGTCGCCGTGGCGGCTGCGTCAGCACGGCCGTTTCGTGGCCCGATAGCGGCGGGCGGACTCCGGTTCGTGCCGTTCGCCCGTCGCGTGGGCTTCACGCGAGGACGGGACGCGGGCCGCTCGATCAATCGGCGCAATCACCCGTTCCGATGGCCAGGAGAACGAACCGGCTCGACGAACGGCGCGCCAAGCGGCACGCAACTGCTTGCGTACGTCACTCGTCGCGGCCGCGGGCGTCGCCGCCGCCTTTCGCAAGGCGCCACGCGATCGTGCCGAGCATGCCGACCGCCACCACCAGCGCGCCCCACAGCACGTAGCGGCGCGCAGCGTCCGTGTCGGCGGCGGCCACCGGCGCGACCGCCGACGCCGCCAGCGCCGCGCCGACGCGCGCGGGCCGTACTTCGGGCGCCATGCCGACCAGCAGTGCGTCGCGGCTCACGGCCGACGACCCGAGCGACGCGTCGCCGACGCCGAGCGTAAACGGCGGCGCGCCGCGCGCGACGAAGGTCAGCGCGGCCGGATGCCAGCCGATCGCGACGGCCGGCTGCCCGCCGCCGAGCCCGCCGTTGCGCATGTCGACGACGATTCGCCATGTGCGGTCCGTATTCGCGACGAACTCGAGCGGCGGATTGCGCTGCTCGCCGCCCTTGCCCTGCAGCCGGAACAGCACGGCGCCCGCGACGTCGCGCCACGGCGCCTGTGCGTCGGCACGGCTTTGCAGCGCCGCGCGTGCGACGGTGTTCGGTTGCGGCAGGCCGATGCGCACGCGGTCGACCGGATACGCGCCATCGGTGTCGAACAGATACTCGCCCGGCGCACTGCCGGCGCGTACCCGCACGGCGTCGCGCCACTGACGCGGCGCGGATGCCGTATCGGTGCCGCGAGCGTCGCGCGGATGCGTCTCGACGTCGATCGACGCGATCGCAGGCGCGTCGTCGAGCCAGTCCAGCCGCAGGTAGCGCGGCGCGGCGCCGTCGAGCGCGATGCGCTCCTGCACCAGCATGTCGCTGCCGCGGCCGGCCTTCAGCAACTGCGTGCTGCCGAGCGGCCGCCAACTGCGCAGGTCGTCGCTGGCTTCGACGGACACACGCCCCTGGTAGGTGTCGTCGCTCACGTGCACGAGCAGCGCATCGATGCTGCCGTCGGTATGCGACAGATCGACGAGGTCCGCGCCGTGCGTGGTGCGCGAAGGCGTCGCGACGGCCGCGCGCAGCGCGCCGTCCGGGCCGACCGTCACGCCGAGCGGCGCGTTGGCGTTCCCGGCGCGGGCGGGCGGCAGCGGAAACCAGTGCACCGGCGTGCGGGACGGCGGCACGGCAGGCGCGGCGGCGGCCGCGTCGAGCGAGTACGGCACTGGCTCGCCCGCGCCGTTGAAGATGCGCACGTCGCCGAGATCGTCGCGCCGGCTCGCCGCATACACGGGCTGCGGCACGGTGAGCTGGTAGTACGCGGCGCTGCCGTCGAGGTCGAGCGCGAAGCGCTGCGCGACGCGGGCTGCGTTCGGGGCATCGCCGGCCGCCGCGAACGACGCGAACAGGCTCAGCCCGAGCAGGGCGGCGAATCGTTTCATGGCCGGCCGTCCTGTTGCGCGGCTGCCTTCGGCGGCAACGGCGAGAAATAGCCGATCAACAGCAGCAGCACGCCGATGCCGATGAACGACACGATGCGCTCGATGCCGGTGACATGCGACAGGTCGAACAGGAACAGCTTGACGACCGTGAGCGCGAGCAGCGCGGCGCCGACGAACCACAGCGGCCGCAACCCGCGGCGCGTGGCCCAGATCGCGATCGCGAGCGCGCAGACCGTCCAGTACACGGATACCGACGCCTGCACGAGCGTCGATTCGGCCATCGCGCGGAATTCATACGGCACGCCGGCCCAGTGATGCAGCGTGCGCAGCAGGATCGCGTTCAGCCACAGGAAGCCGGTCGCGCCGGCCGCACCCAGCAGCTCGACGCGGTACCTGCCGAACGACCAGCCGAGCTTGCGCGCGCGCACGAACCACGACGCGGCGAGCGCGTAGACGACCGCGAGCACGAGATCGAGCGGATTGAACAGCGGCACGCGCGCCCAGCTTCCGCCGTCCTGCGTGAAGTTCGCGTAGAACGTCCACGCCCACATCACGACGATCAGCGGCAGCGACGCGAACGCGCAGAGACGGGCGATGCCGTCGCGGCGTGTGAGCCACATCCCGGCGAACGCGAACAGGCTCCAGCCGACCATGAACACCTGCTGGACGCCGAACGACGAGACCACGGTGTCGATGTCGTAGCCCAGGTGGAAGCGGTGATGCAGCGTGCGCAGCATCAGCGCGTTGAACCACAGGAACACGGTCGCGATCGCCGCATAGTCGACGACGCGCGGATGCCACGCGATGCCGAGCGTTTTCAGGCGGCGCAGCCACGCGGCGAAGGCGACGAACACGAGACCCTGCGCGACGTCGAGCGGATTGAGCAGCGGCACCCAGAAGAGCGGCGCTGCGTCGCCGTCGCTGACCGTGCTGGCGAGGCTCCACAGCCACAGCAGCGCGGCGAGCGGCGCGGCCCCCCCCCCACACCTGATACGCGCGCGGGAACGCCGCGACGGGCCAGCGCAGGCGCGAGCCGGGGCCCGACACGAGCAGGAGCAGCGCGCCGAATCCGTATGCCCATGCGCTCCAGCTCCATGCGCCTTCGGGGACGAACGCGTGCAGGCGCCAGAAGCCTTCGAGCGAGAGCAGCCCGCACAGGGTCCAGAACGTCAGCGTATGCAGCGGCGCGAGGATGCCTGCTGCAACGGCCGGCGCCGCGTCGTTCGCGGCAGCGGCGCGGCCCGTGTCGCGCGACTGGCGCCACAGCAGCGCGAGCCCCGCACCAACGGCCAGCGGCCACGCGAACGCACCCATGCCCGACAGCGGCGCTTCGTGCGCATCGAACGCGCGCAGCGCGAGCAGCGCCAGCACCGGCGTGAGCGCGAGCGCGGGCCATTCGGCGAGCGGCCATGCGAGCCGGCGGCGCGTGGCGTGCGCGAGCCACGCGGTACCGGCCGCGAACAGTGCGGTCGTATCGACGACGAAGCGATCGGCATGCAGGTCGACGTGGCGGCTTGCGTGGACCAGGATCTCGTGCAGCCCGCCGCTGACCCACCACAGCAGCCCCCACGCGGCGGCCGCGACGCCGATCTCGGGCATCCATGCGTGCCATGCGCGCGCTTCGCCGCGCCCGTGCAGCCACCAGCCGGTGAACAGGCCGGCGAGCGCGATCAGCAGCATCGCGATGGTCGGGCCGTTGAGCACCGGCAGCGCGGTCGCGTCGGCCGGCGCGAGCAGGCTCGTGAAGAACGCGCCTGCCGCGGCGAGTTGCATCAGCAGCCCGAAGCCGAATGCGAGCAGGCGTTTCTGGCGCACGCCGAGCCACACGACGGCCGCGCCTTCGATGGCCCACGCGGCGCTGGTCGTCGGCCCCGAGAACGCGAGCGGTACCGCGAGCGTCGCGAAGATGACCGCGAGCGCGAGCATCGATTCGAACAGCAGCCCGAGGCGGTCGCGGCGCCGCGCGAGCCATGCGGCGACCGCGACGTAGAACGCCGACAGCGCGACCGCGCTCCACGCGAGCGCGAACGGCATGCCTTTCACGAGCGACGCCTGCAGCGCGGTCGCGACGATCGGCGTGCCGAACACGAGCGTGCCGTCCACGTAGTGCCGCAGCGCGAGTTCGCGTTTCACCGCATACAGCAGCGCGATACCGACATACATCAGGAAGAACAGGACGAGGAACGGCTCGGTGCTCGCGAACAGCGCGGGGCGATAGGCCGTCACGCCCCACGCGGAGCCGATCGTGAACGTGAACACGAAGCCGAGCAGGTTCAGCGGGCGCCAGGCCTTGAACCACGCGATCGCGAAAATGCCCGCGTTCAGCAGTGCGTAGTAGCTGAACAGCGCGACATGGTTGCCTTGGCCGGTCGACAGCAGGATCGGTGCGAGGAAGCCGCCCGCGCTGCCCATGAACGCGAGCGGCAGCGCGTTCTGCCGCACCGCGAGGAACGCGCTCAGCGCGCAGATCGCGACCATCAGCGGGAACGCGGCGCCGACGGGCAGCAGCGCATAAAGCTTGGTCGCGGCGAAGATCGTCAGGTACAGGATGCCGACGCCGCCGCCTTGCAGCACGAGACCGTATGCGGCGCGGCGCGCTCGCACGCGCCAGCCGATCGCGAGCAGCGCGGCCGCGGCGAGCGCCGTGCCTGCGAGGCGGAATTCGATCGGCAGCATGTCGTTGTCGGCCGCGTACTTGAGCAGGAACGCGACGCCGAAGAACAGCACGATGATCCCGACACGCACGACCGTGTTGCCGCCGAGCAGCCAGTCGCGCGCGGCGCCGAACGCGCGTTCGGCGATGCCGGGTTCGCGCGGCGCAGGCGGTTCGGGTGGGGCAGGGCGGCTCGCGGTGGCGGGCGCGCTGGCGGTGGTGTGGGCGTGAGCGGATGCCGTGGCGGTGCGTGCCGTGGTTGCCGGTGCGGGGGCCGCTGCGGGTGCCGGCGTCGAAGCCGATGCCGGTGTGTCGACCGGTGCGGCGGCAGGTTGTTGCGTGGGCGTGGCCGGAACGTGGGCCGGTAGCGGCGTGGAGGCGCCGGCCGACGCCGTTTGCGCGAGGCCGCCCGAGGCCGCCGCGCCGACCTTCGTGCCCGCCAGTTGCGCGCGCAGCGAATCGAGTTCGCGCGTGAGCGTGTCGACGGTGGCTTCGAGGCGCGCGACGCGATCGGCGAGGGGTAACGGGGTGGGAGGCGGCGCCGCGGAGATCGCGAATGAATCGGGCGCGACGGGCGCGTGACGGAGCTTGCTTTGCCGCAGCGCATGCCCGACGCAGAACCCGACGGCGGCCCCGAGCAGCGAGCCGCTTCCGGCCGAGAAATCCCCGATCAAGGCGGCGATGCCGCCCACGATGAAGCCGATTACGGCGAATGCCCAGTTCAACGCCTTGCTCCCTCTCACTATCGTTATCGTCCTTCGATCGAGGATCGCACCGGATCGAGGCGGTTTCAGCACGGCCGGCAGGCGAACCGGCATGCGCGCGTCGTACGGCGGGGCCCTCGTGCGAAAGGCCCGCGACGGCGTCGCGATTGGCGTGTTTGCGGGGAATGTATCACAGCGCGCATGCTCCGATTTGCGGGGTTGGCGTGGTATCGCGGCGTGCGCCGTCCGGTGTCGCCATCCGGCTTTCTGCACGGTCATGCTTTTTACCGACGAATGCAGTGCGCGTTTTCGTCTGAACGAATCGACGCCGGAACGGACGTGAACTTGTCGCAAAACGACGCGAGCGCGATACGCGCTGGCGCAAAACCTCATGTGATGCGCGCCGCGTTGCTGCGCACAAGTCCGGCGCGGAATGCCCGCCGTTGCGGGCCGTGCGCGTATTGCGCCGCCGCAATCGGCTGCGCGGCCCGCCGGGCGGGGCCGCCGGCCGTGTCGTATTTGCGCAAGCGTTTGTCGTAATTCGTCGGCAGGTCGGGGTTTTTTCTGGCAACTATGTAGGCACGCTATGACAAGCGCGAGTCCCCGCTACACGAGGAGAAGGTTTCGATGGATGCCCCCAAGGTTGTGGTCGAAGGTCTGTGCAAGGTGTTTGGAAGCAATCCCCAGCAGGCGCTCGACATGCTCGCCGCCGGCGCGACGAAGGACGATGTGCTCAAGCGCACCGGTCAGGTCGTCGGCGTGCACAACGTCTCCTTCGATGTGCAGGAAGGCGAAATTTTCGTGCTGATGGGCCTGTCCGGCTCCGGCAAGTCCACGCTGATCCGCCTCGTGAACCGGCTGGTCGATCCAAGCGCCGGCAAGGTGCTGATCGACGGGCTCGACGTCGCGTCGGCGCGCCGCTCGGCGCTGACCGCGCTGCGCCGCAAGGACATGAGCATGGTGTTCCAGTCGTTCGCGCTGATGCCGCATCGCACCGTCGTGTCGAATGCCGCGTTCGGCCTCGAAGTCGCGGGCATGGGCAAGAAGGAGCGCGAGCGCCGTGCGATGGAAGTGCTCGAGCAGGTCGGCCTCGCGCCGTTTTCACACAAGCTGCCGTCCGAGCTGTCGGGCGGCATGCAGCAGCGCGTCGGCCTCGCCCGCGCGCTCGCCGTGAACCCGTCGCTGATGATCATGGACGAGGCGTTCTCCGCACTCGATCCGCTCAAGCGCCGCGAAATGCAGGACGTGCTGCTGCAACTGCAGAAGGAGCAGCGCCGCACGATCATGTTCGTGTCGCACGATCTGGAGGAAGCGCTGCGCATCGGCAACCGCATCGCGATCATGGAAGGCGGCCGCCTCGTGCAGGTCGGCACGCCGCAGGACATCATCGCGAATCCGGCGGACGACTACGTGCGCGCGTTCTTCGACGGCATCGACACGAGCCGCTACCTCACCGCCGGCGACTTGATGCAGACGGGCGCCGTGCCGCTCGTGTCGAAGTGCGATGCCGCGAACGTCGCGGCGTCGCTGAACGGCAGCGCCGAATACGCGTTCGTGCTCGATGCCGCACGCAAGATTCGCGGCTTCGTCACGCGCGAGGCGCTCGGTCAGGACACGCCGTCGGTGCGGCCGATCGAAAGCATCCGGCGCGATGCGTCGCTCGAACATGTCGTCGCGCGCGTCGTCGCGAGCCCGAATGCATTGCCCGTCGTCGACGACGACGGCTGCTACTGCGGCTCGGTCGATCGTGCGCTCATCCTGAAGGCCATCACGCGTTCGCGAGGCTCCCATGTCTGAAATGATTCCGCTCGGTACCTGGGTCGACCAGTCCGTTCACTACCTGCTCGACCACGACGCGAAGACGTTCGACGCGATCGGTCAAGCGATCGAAGGGCTCGCCGCATTCGTCGAGCATGGCCTGCAGGCGATCCCGATGTGGCTGATGATGGCGATCTTCATCGGCGTCGGGCTGTGGCGGGTGGGCTGGCGCTTCGCGCTGTTCACGACCGCGTCGCTGCTGCTGATCTTCGCGACGGGCTTCTGGGACCAGACGGTCATCACGCTCGGCCTCACGCTGTCGTCGACGATCATCAGCCTCGTGCTCGGCATCCCGCTCGGGATCTGGGCCGCGAAGAGCAAGTGGGTGGCCGCGATCGTGCGTCCGATCCTCGACCTGATGCAGACGATGCCGGCCTTCGTCTACCTGATTCCGGCCGCGATGCTGTTCGGTCTCGGCCGCGTGCCGGGGATCCTGTCGACGGTGATCTTCGCGATGCCGCCGGCGGTGCGCCTCACGAGCCTCGGCATCCGCCACGTGAACCGCGAGATCGTCGAAGCCGGCCAGGCATTCGGCTGCACGCCGTGGCAACTGCTGTACAAGGTGCAGTTCCCGAACGCGCTGCCGTCGATCATGCAGGGCGTGAACCAGACGATCATGATGGCGCTGTCGATGGTGATCATCGCGTCGATGGTCGGCGCGGGCGGCCTCGGCAACGACGTGCTCGCGAGTATCCAGCGCCTCGACATCGGTCTCGGCTTCGAAAGCGGTCTGTCGGTCGTGCTGCTCGCGATCATTCTCGACCGCATCACCGAGAGCTTCGGCCGCGCGCCGGGCACCGCGAAGGCGCCGCTGTTCTCGGGCCTCAAGCAGCTCTTTCGCGTGAAGGCTTCGCCCGCGCAGGCCTGATCTCCGGCGGCCGGCAACGCGCCGGCCGCTCACCCTGAATGGATAACGGCTCCCGCGGCGCAAGCCGCAGGGCTGACCTTCTGCAACCTCCTCGCCAGGAGACCGATGTGACGTCCGCCGTCGCTGTCGCGCCCGCCGCCTGCGTTTCACCGGTTTCGTCCCTCGCCCATTTCGGCTTTCTGACGCTGCCGAACTTCTCGATGATCGCGTTCTCGAGCGCGGTCGAAGTGCTTCGGATGGCGAACTACGTCGGGCGGGCGGATCACTACAAGTGGTCGATCTACTCGCTCGACGGCGCCCCCGCGCATGCCAGCAACGGCATCGCGGTGCGGCCCACGCAAGCGCTCGACTACGACGACCTGCCCGACGTGATGATCGTGTGCGGCGGCATCCGCATCCGCGACGTGGTCGACGACGGCGCGCGCGATACGCTCACGGCGCTCGCCGAGCGCGGGCTGCCGCTCGGCGGCATCTGCACGGGCGCGTACGCGCTGATGTCGAGCGGGCTGCTCGACGGCTATCGCTGCACCGTGCACTGGGAGAACCTGTCCGCGCTGCATTCCGAATTTCCGCAGGTGGGTTTCGCCGACGAGTTGTTCGTCGTCGATCGCGACCGGCTGACCTGCACCGGCGGCACCGCTCCGCTCGACCTGATGCTGAACCTCGTCGGCATGCGGTTCGGCCAGCAACTGGCCGCGCAGGTCTCCGAGCAGTTCATCCTCGAGCGCATCCGCAGCTCCACCGATACGCAGCCGATTCCCGTCGATGCGCGGGTCGGCTTCTCGCGCGCGGAGCTGATCGAGGTCGTGCGGCTGATGGAGGCGAACATCGAGGAGCCGCTGTCGCTCGAGGAACTCGCGCGGCTCGTGCGGTTGTCGCAGCGGCATCTGCAGCGCATGTTCAAGGTGTACCTGAACGTGTCGCCGACCCACTATTACCTGACGCTGCGCCTGAAGCGCGCACGCGACCTGCTGCGCACGACCGATGCGTCGATCGCACGCGTGACGGCGGTCTGCGGCTTTCATTCGCCGTGTCATTTCAGCAAGGCATACCGCGCGCAGTTCGGCCATGCGCCGAGCTACGAGCGCCGGCTGCCGGGGCGCTGAGCCGGGGCAATCGGACGGTCCGCGACGTCGCCGGGATCGCGGCGCGCGGCTTCAACAAACGATCCCGCATTCAAGCAAACGACATCACTTTGAGGAGAAGCAAGATGAAGCGCCTATTGATCGCAGCGGTGTGCGGAATCGGGATGACCGCGCCGATGTCGGCCGTTTATGCGGCCGATCCGCCCGTGTGCAAGAACGTGCGCTTCGCGGATGTCGGTTGGTCCGACATCGCGGCGACCACGGGCCTCGCGTCGACGATGCTGCAGGGGCTCGGCTACAACCCGACGAAGACGATCGCGTCGGTGCCGATCACGTTCGCGGGGATCAAGAGCAAGCAGATCGACGTGTTCCTCGGCTACTGGTCGCCGACGATGGACCCGATCATCCAGCCGTTCACGAAGGCCGGCACGATCAAGGTGCTCGCGACGCCGAACCTGACCGGCGCGAAATACACGCTCGCGGTGCCCGACTACGTGTACCAGGGCGGCCTGAAGTCGTTCGCGGACATCCAGAAGTACGCGGACAAGCTCAACGGCAAGATCTACGGGATCGAACCGGGCAACGACGGCAATGCGCTGATCAAGAAGATGATCGACGGCAACCAGTTCGGCCTCGGCAAGTTCAAGCTGGTCGAGTCGAGCGAGGCCGGGATGCTGGTCGAGGTGAATCGCGCCATCCGCGACAAGCAGTGGATCGTGTTCCTCGGCTGGGAACCGCATCCGATGAACGTGCAGATGAAGATCGACTACCTGACCGGCGGCGACGACGTGTTCGGCCCGAACTACGGCGAAGCGAAGGTGCTGACGGCGACGCCGCCCGACTACGCGCAGCGCTGCCCGAACGTCGCGAAGTTCGTGTCGAACCTGCAGTTCACGACGGCGATCGAGAACCACGTGATGGTGCCGATCATGAACAAGCAGGACCCGAACAAGGCCGCCGCCGCGTGGCTGAAGGCGAACCCGGAGGCGCTCGACAAGTGGCTGGCCGGCGTGACGACGATCGACGGCAAGCCGGGCCTGCCGGCGGTGAAGGCGTATCTCGGCGCGCATTGACGGTGACGTGTCGGGCTGGGCGGCCGCGGCGCGAAGCCTGACCTGAATGTTGAGCCGGCGTAAGCGGGGTGACCTGCTTGCGCCGGCTTTTTGCTGCCCGCTTCACGCTCGCGCCGACGGCCAGCGCAAGCCCGTTATTAGCGTGAACAGGCCCTATACTGCTCGATCCCCGATCGAGGAGACGGCAATGATCCGCAACCCGCTTGATGCATCCGGACGGCAACACGCAGCCGGCACGCGGCCGAATGGCGCGACCGTTTCGGCCGACACAGGCTGCGACCGGACAATCCGGTACGTCGGCCGTTCATTCGCATGAAGCGCATCGAACAAGTCGTGCTCGCGGCGGATCTCGCGGGCACGGCGGTGTTCGCGATCGAGGGCGCCAATGCGGCGATCGGCGCCGGACTCGACCTGTTCGGGGTGATGGTGCTGTCGCTCGTCGTCGCGCTCGGCGGCGGCGTGATTCGCGACCTGCTGATCGGCGCCCGCCCGCCGAGCGCCGTGAGCGACTGGCGTTATCCGGCGCTCGCGTTCGCGGCCGGGCTGTTCGCATTCGTGTTCCATGCGCGGGTCGCGTCGTTCTCGCCGTCGCTGCTGACGATGCTCGATGCGGCCGGCCTCGCGCTGTTCGCGGTCGCGGGCGCGGTGAAGGCGCTCGAATTCCGCGTCCACCCGTTCATTGCCACGCTGATGGGCGCCGTGACCGGCTGCGGGGGCGGCGTCGTGCGCGATCTGCTGCTCGCACGGATACCGGTCGTGCTGGTCACCGACATCTACGCGAGCGCGGCGCTGCTCGGCGCGGTCGTCGTCGTGCTGTGCCGGCGGCTCGGTTGCCCGCCCGTCGTCGCGGCCTTGCTGGGCGGGCTAGCGTGCTTCGCGCTGCGGATGGCGGCGGTGCGTTTCGGCTGGCAGTTGCCGAAAATCGCCGCGGGGGCGTAGGCCCCGGCTCACGACCCCTTCGTCGCCGCCGGCACGTCGAACACGCGATCGAACGCCCACTGGAACACGAACGCGTAGCAGAAGAAGAACGCGAACAGCCCGATATCGACGACGAATGCGTCGAACCACGAGATGTCGAGCCACCACGATACGACCGGCACGAGGATGAAGATCAGCCCGCCCTCGAATCCGGTCGCGTGCAGAATCCGCCGCCCGAGCGTACGTGCCGGCTGCCGGCGCGATGCTTCCCAGCGCTCGAACAGCGCGTTGAAGATCATGTTCCACAGCATCGCGATCGCCGACATCGTCGCCGACAGCGCGCCGGAGTAGACGAGGTCCTGCTTGAAGATCGCCGCGATCGCGGGCGAGATGCAGGAAATGGCGATCGCTTCGTAGAGCACCGCCTGTGTGATGCTGCGCGGTAGGCCTTGCACGGGTTCCTCCGGTTCGAGGTCGACCGTCGCGGCACCATGCCGCGACGCCCCGCAAGGCTAGTCGCGTTGCGCAGCCGCTTCAATTCACCTAATCTCACCCCGATTGAATCGAATTCAACCCGGCCGCATCTGGCCCGCGAGGCCCCGTGTTCTCGAAAATTCCCCTGACCGCATTGCGTGTATTCGAATCGTCGGCGCGGCTCGGCACGTTCAAGGCCGCCGCAGACGAGCTGTCCGTGACGCCGGCTGCCGTGTCGCACCAGATCAAGTCGCTCGAGAGCCGCGTCGGCGTGCTGCTGTTCGAGCGCGGCGCAGGCGGCGTGCGGCTGACGGAAGAAGGCGAGCGGCTGTTTCGCGCGAGTCACGATGCGTTGCTGGCATTGAGCCGCGGGCTCGATGCGGTGCGTCCCGATGCGGCCGACGAGCGCCCGCTCGTGCTGACCACCACGCCCGCGTTTGCGGCGATGTGGCTGATTCCGCGTCTCGGCGCGTTTCGACGCGTCGATCCGCACCTGCACATCAAGGTCGAAACAGGGAATGCGCTCGTCGATCTCGAACGCGATGCACGCGTCGATCTCGCGATTCGCGCGACGTCGCGCACGTTTCCCGCGCTGCACGAGATAGCGTTGATCGACGAGTATTTCGGCGCGTATGCGGCCGCCGGGTTCGATGCGCATCGCGCGGACGCGCCGCTCGACCTGATCGAGACCGTGTGGGATACGCCGCTGCCGGTGTCGGTCGACTGGGCGTCGTGGTGTCGTGCGGCGGGGCGAGAAGCGTGGCTCGAACGCGCGGTGTTTCGCCATTACGACGACGAGCATTACGCGTTGCAGGCCGTGCTGCACGGGCAGGGTATCGCGCTGCTCAGCTCGGTGCTGGCCGCCGAGCATGTCGAGCGCGGCGCGTTGATGCCGATCGAGCCCACGGTGCGGCTCGACGGTGCGCGCTTCGTCGCGTTGTGCCGGCCGGGGCGCGAGCGCGAGCCGCAGGTCAGGCGGTTTCTCGACTGGCTCGAAGCCGAAATCGCACGGACGCGCGATGCGGTGGCGCGGATGGCGCCGGACGAGCACCGCGCCGCTACCCGAACCTGACGCAATACACCGGCGGCAAATGCGCCGATACCTGCTGCCAGCGCTCGCCGCCATCATCGGACGTCCATAGCCCGCCGGTCGTCGACGCCATCGCGAGGCGCGTGCCGGAATCGTCCACCGCGAGCCCGTGCCGGTACACGAGGTCGTACGCGGGCGCGGCCGGCAATCCGTTCGACAGGCTCTCGAAACTGCGGCCGCCGTCGCGCGTACGCGTGACGACGAACCGGCCGTTCACCGGAATCCGGCACGCGTCCTTCACGGCCGGCACGAACCACGCGGTATCCGGTTCGTGCGGATGCGCGGCCACCGCGAAACCGAAGCTCGACGGTTGTGCTTCGATCCGCCGCCAGTGTTCGCCGCCGTCGGTCGAGCGGAAGATCGCGCAGTGATGCTGCGTCCACAGCACGTCCGGATTGGCCGCGCACTGCACGACGCGGTGCGGGTCCTGCATGTTCGGTTCGCCGCGTCGCTCGGGCGGCATGTAGTCGGCTTCCATGCCTTCCGCGGTCACGCGCCACGTCGCGCCGCCGTCCGCGGTCTGCCACACGCCGCCGCACGAGATGCCGACGGCAACGTGCCGGCTGTCGCGCGGATCGACCATCACCGAATGGATGCCCGGCGCGTCGTACCCGCCGCCGCCCCATTCGGCGCGTTCGGGGCGATCCCACAGCGGGCGGTTGAGTGCCCACGAATCGCCGTGATCGTCGGAACGGAACAGGCCGCCGGGAATCGTGCCGGCCCACAGCACGCCGGGCTCGTCCGTGCCGCCGGTTTCGAGCGACCAGATTTGCTGAAGGGTCCACGGCGGCTGCGGCGACCCGGCAGGCTCGTCGTCGGTGTCGCCGCTGCCTGCGTGCGGATCGGCACGGGTCGGCGACGCGTCGGCGGGCTGCGGCGGATAAACCGGGGCTGCACATTCCTCCCAGTCGGTGGCGCCTGCGCGCAGGCGATGCAGTTTCACGCCGAAATGGCCGAGATTGAGCGCCGCATACAGCGTGCCGTCGCGCGGGTCGGCGAGCGCCATGCTGACGGGCTCGCCGATGAAATGCGGTTCGCCGAGCGTCCAGCCGCCATGACCGTCTGGTTGCAGGACGAACAGGCCCTTGCGGGTGGCGACGAGCAGTCGATCGTTCATGTGCAGTGTCTCCGGATGGTCCGCCTTGGCGCGACGGCGTTTGGTATCGGGGATGCGCCCGTACATCGGTCCCTTTATCCGCCCGTCAGCGCCTGCACGACATACACGCGGCTGGCGTCGCCGAGCGCATCGGACAGATGCTGCCGGTCGCGGATCGGCTGGCCGTCGATGAATACCGACAGGTGCTTTCGCAGCGCGCCCTGGTCGTCGACGATGTAGCCGCGCAGCCGCGGCTGCTCGCTGAAAATGGTGTCGAATGCTTCGCCGACCGTATGCGCGTCGATGTCGCGCTCGGGCGTTTCGACATGCCGCTGGATCGACGCGGCGAAAAAGAGGTGCGCCATGGCGGTAGCTGGCAGGAGCCGCACGAAGGGACGGCTTGTAGTGTAGGCGATCCGGCGGGCGCCGAAAGGCGGAACGGAGCCGCCGTGCGCGGCGCGCGCGGGGTGGCGGCGGCTAAACCGGAATCGACCGCCCCCTGATCCGGATCCCGAGCCGCACGACGCCGATCACCGCATTCGACAGCCACGTGAGCCAGCGCGGCATCCCGCGCCGGCGGATATCGAGCAGCAGCACGATCCGCACGGCGTCGCTGTCGTTCCACACCTCGTGCGTGAACGTGTCGTCCCACAGCAGGAAGCGGCCTTCGTCAAGCCGGTATTCGCGGCCGTCGACCTTCAGCACGGCGGCCGGCGTGCCGTCCGCGCGCTGCGGCATCGACAGCACGAGATAACCGCGCAGGATGCCGCGAAACGGCCCGCGATGCGGCGGGATGTGTTTGCCGGGCGCGAGGAACGACAGCGATGCTGACAACACGTCCGGGGACGCCGCGACGAGCGACGCGACGGTCGGGCAGCGCGACAGGTTGCGCACGAACGGCTGGCCGTACGCCTGCATGATGAACATGCGCCAGTCGCGTGCGTCGTTGGCCGAGATGTCGTACTGCTCGCGCATGATTTCGTGAAAGCGCGGGATGCGCGGCATGTCGCGTGCGACGTCGAGCGCCTCCGCGCGGATCGCGGGCCATGCGCGCACGAAACGCTCGGCATCCGGGAATGCGGCCGCGTCGAGCACCGCGCCGCTGTCGATATGGCGGTCGTACAGCGTGCGCAGCAGGGCGGCTGCATGGTCGTAAGCGGCGGACATGGTCGATCGACGGGTGGCCCGGATGAAGAGGTGATCAGTCTGCCCGAAGCACGGCGGGCATTGCGTTACGTCAGGTTACGCCGGCTGACGAATGAATGACAGTTCGGTGAAGGTCCGGCAGGTGCGAATGGAAAGGCCGGGAATAAACCGCGTTCCTCCGTCGTCATACGCGTGTAGCACGTCGTCTCATTGACTGATGAAGGAGTGGAACATGAACACGCACTGGCTGGTGGCCGCCACGGTGGCGGCGATTTCTCTCGCAGGTGTCGCGACGCAAGCGTCGGCACAGGCGCTCACGCGCGAGCAGGTCCGGCAGGAACTGATCGATGCCGAAAACAACGGACTGCGCTTCGTGACCGATACGTCGTATCCGGACGTGAGCCCGCTGTTCCAGCAGCAGGCCGAACGGATGCCGGAGCGTCAGGCCAGCACGGCCGTCGGCGGCGATCCGGCCACGTCGTCCGAAGCGGGCAAGCCGGCGGCGACGTCGCCGCGTCGAGGCGCCGCCGCATGCGTCGGCCCCGCGAGCTTCTGCGCGATCTATTTCGGAAGCTGATCCATCCGCCTGCCTCCGCAGGTCACGCATGTCCCGTGGTTGATCGCTACGTCACATTGAAGGAGTTCATGATGAAAATTTATATCGCAGTACTGATGATGGTCGGTACGATCGCCGGTCAGTCGGCATTCGCGCAAGCGGCCGCGCCGCTGACGCGTGCGCAGGTTCGGGACGAACTGATGCGCGTCGAAGCGGCCGGGTACGACCCGGCGAAGGGTGACGACGGCGCGTATCCGGCCGATATCCAGGCCGCTCAAGCGAAGCTCGCCGAGCAGGACCGGGCGCGGATGGCGGCGTCCGCCGCACCGGAGGCCGGACCCGGCATGCCGGCGCAGGTCGCCAACTAGGTGCCGACATGTACCCGTATTGCGCGAGGCCGTCGGCATTGCGACAGAGCGAGGCACGCGCGCAGCGTGTCGCGCGGAGACGAATCGTGGGGAGCGGTGGTGCGGCGTCATCGCGGCGCCGATGCGCGCTTCATGCAGGCGGGTGTGGTGCGACGCGCGTCGTCGCGCGTCGAAAAAACGCCCGGGCCGCGTCGATGCGGCCCGGCGCGCCGCAAATCAGCGCCGTTCGTCCGCGATATGGCTGCGGATCACGTCCGCGAACGACGTGTCGCCCTTCAGCCCGAGCGCTTCCGCGCGCGACGTATCCCAGCGGCCCGGCCAACTGCCGACGATCTTCTCGACGCGTTCGTCGGGCACGTGGCGGATCAGCTTCACGACCTCGTCGCCCGCGACTTCGCGCAGCGCCGCGATCATCTCGTCGACCGACACCGACAGCCCCGGCAGGTTGATCACGCGCTTGCTGCCGAGCTTCGCTCCGTCGATTTCGCATCCGGCGACGAGCGCGTCGATCGCGCCGCGCGGCGACAGCAGCCACAGCCGCGTCGAGCCCGGCACCGGGCACACGCTTTCCTCGCCGTTCAGCGGCTCGCGGATGATGCCGCTTGCGAACGACGACGCGGCCGCGTTCGGGCGGCCGGGCCGTACGCTGATCGTCGGCAGCCGCAGCACGCGGCCGTCGACGAAGCCGCGCCGCGCGTAGTCGCACAGCAGCAGTTCGGCGATCGCCTTCTCGGCGCCGTACGACGATTGCGGATTCAGCGCGGTGTCGTCCTGCACGACGTCGGGCAGCGTGCCGCCGTATACCGCGACGGAGCTCGTGAACACGACGCGCGGCCGGTGGCCGCGTGCGCGGCACACTTCGAGCAGCGTGCGCGACGCGTCGAGGTTGATCCGCATGCCGAGATCGAAGTCGGCTTCGGCCTGCCCGCTGACGATCGCCGCGAGGTGGAAGATCGCGCCCGTCTGCGTGTCGATCGCGCTGTCGAGCACCGCGCGATCGGCGATGTCGCCGACGATCGACGTCACGCGCGCGTCGCCGAAATCGCTGCCCTTGACGACGTCGAGCAGCACCAGTTCGTCGATCTTCTCGATACGGCCGTCGGGGCCGGTGAGTTCGCCGCGCTCGAGCAGCTTGCGCGCGAGACGCTGGCCGAGAAAGCCGGCGCCGCCGGTGATCAGTACTTTCATGTTCGTTGCCCTATGTGGAATACGGGAATCACAGGTACGGCTTGATCCAGCCGAGACCTTCGGACGTGCCGGCCTTCGGCCGATACTCGCAGCCGATCCAGCCGTCGTAGCCGAGCGCGTCGATCAGCGCGAACAGATACGGGTAGTTGAGTTCGCCGACATCCGGCTCGTGGCGTTCCGGCACGCCCGCGATCTGGATATGGCCGATGCCCGCGAAATCGCGCTTGAGCTTCATCGCGAGATCGCCTTCGACGATCTGGCAGTGGTAGCAGTCGAACTGCACCTTCACGTTCGGCGCGCCGACTTCCGCGCGGATCGCCTGCGCGTCGTCCTGGCGGCTCAGGAAATAGCCGGGCATGTCGCGCTGGTTGATCGGCTCGATCAGGATCGTGATGCCGTGCGCGGCGGCGGCCTGCGCGGCATGGCGCAGGTTCGCCAGATAGGTGTCGCGATGGCGCGCGCGGTCGGCGCCCTGCGGCACCATGCCGGCCATCACGTGCAGCTTCTTGTTGCCGATCACGCGCGCATAGTCGAGCGCCTGGTCGATGCCGCGGCGGAATTCGTCCTCGCGGCCCGGCAGCGATGCAATGCCGCGTTCGCCCGCGGCCCAGTCGCCCGGCGGCGCGTTGAACAGCGCCTGTTCGAGGCCGTGCGCGTCGAGGCGCGCGCGGATGTCCTCGGCCGCGAAGTCGTACGGAAACAGGTACTCGACGGCCTTGAAGCCGTCGTGGGCGGCAGCGGCGAAGCGTTCGAGGAACGCATGCTCGGTGTACATCATCGAGAGGTTGGCGGCGAAGCGTGGCATGGCAGCGGGTCCTGTGTATGAATGGGGCGGGGCGCCGCGCGCCCCGCGTCGAATGACGGCGGCCGGATCAGCGGTTCACGAGTTTGGCGGGCGTGAGCCACACGGCGATCGCGCCGATCACGAGCATCGCCGCGAGCACGTACATGCCGGAGGCGGTGCTGTGCGTGACGTCCTTCAGGTAGCCGATCACGTACGGGCTCGCGAAACCGGCGAGGTTGCCGACCGAGTTGATGATCGCGATCCCGGCTGCGGCCGCGGAGCCTGCGAGAAATGCGGTCGGCAGCGACCAGAACAGCGGCGCGCAGGTCAGCACGCCGCCCGCCGCGAGCGACAGGAACACGATCGAAACCGCCGTATTGTGCGAGTACGACGCGGCGACCGCAAACCCGATCGCACCCATCAGCGCCGGCACGATCAGGTGCCAGCGGCGTTCGCGGCGCTTGTCCGCGCTGTGGCCGAAGACGTTCATCACGACGATCGCGACGACGAACGGAATCGCCGACAGCAGGCCGATCTGCAGCGTGTCGGTGATGCCGGTCGATTTCACGAGCGTCGGCATCCAGAACGTGAGCCCGTACTGGCCGGTGACGAACGCGAAGTAGATCAGCGACATCCACCACATGCGCGGGTCCGAGAACACGGCCTTCAGCGAATGGCCGTGCTGCTGCTGTTCCTGCGGCTGCGCGGCGATTTCGTCTTCGAGCAATTGCTTCTCGCGCTCGTCGAGCCACTTCGCGCCGCGGATGCTGTTGTCGAGATACAGGATCGTCGCGATGCCGACGAGCACGGCCGGCACGGCTTCGATCATGAACATCCATTGCCAGCCGTGGAAACCCGAGCCGCCGTGGAAGCGCTCCATGATCCAGCCCGACAGCGGGTTGCCGAAGATGCCCGACACCGGAATCGCGGACATGAACACCGCGATGATCTTCGCGCGGCGATGCGACGGGAACCAGTAGGTGAGGTACAGGATCACGCCCGGATAGAAGCCGGCTTCCGCGAGGCCGAGCAGGAAGCGCAGCACGTAGAACTGCGTCGGCGTCTTCACGAACGCGAACAGCGCGGACAGCAGGCCCCACGTGATCATGATCCGCGCGATCCAGATGCGCGCGCCAATGCGGTGCATCAGCAGGTTGCTTGGCAGTTCGAATAGAAAGTAGCCAAGAAAGAAAATCCCCGCGCCGAGCCCGAACACGGTTTCGCTGAACGCGAGATCCTGCGACATCTGCAGCTTGGCGAAGCCGACGTTCACGCGGTCGAGATACGCGACCACGTAGCAGAGCATCAGGAACGGCACGATGCGCCAGAACACTTTCTTGTAGGTGCGGTCGAGTTCGCCCGATTGGGCGGCCGCGGCGGGCGAGCGGCTTGCGGCCGCGTCGAGAGCAGTCATCGTCGTCTCCTGGACTATTGTGTGCCTGCGGCGCGTACGCCGCCGGATCGTGTGTGTGCTGACGGAAGGGCCCGCGCACACGGCGGGCATGGGAAGCAGTGCGTGATCCGTGCGGCGGCGCGTTACCAGCGCGCGCCGAAGGTCTCGCGCAGTTCGTCGAGCGCGGCGTCGGACAGCGGCTCGGGTTTCGGTTGCGTCATCAGCCACAGCCGCGCCGTTTCCTCCAGCTCCTCGAGCGCATATGACGCGTGCGACACCGATGACCCCCACATCACGGGGCCGAGGCGGTCGAGCAGCACGCCGCGCACCCGGTCGGCCAGCGCCGCGACTTCGGCCGCGACGGCCGGGTTGCCCGGGCGACGGTAACGGATCAGCGGAATGTGGCCGACCTTCATCACGTAGTACGGCGTGATCGGCGGCAGCACGTCGGTGTCGCGCCACACGCCCGCGAGCGTCAACGCGACCAGATGCGTCGAATGCGTGTGGACGACGCCGTTCGCTTCGGCATTGCGCGCGTAGATGCCGCGATGCAGCGCGAGCGTCTTCGACGGCTTGCCGCCCGATACGGGCTGACCGTCGGTCCCGACCTTCGCGATGTCGTTCGGATCGAGCCGCCCGAGGCACGCGTCGGTCGGCGTGATCAGCCAGCCGTCATCCAGACGCGCGCTGATGTTGCCGGCGCTGCCGACCGCATGGCCGCGCGCATACAGGCTCGCGCCGATCACGCAGATCTCTTCGCGCAGTTTTGCTTCGTCGCTCATCATGCGGCTCCGTCGAGCGCGCGCAGCGCCTTGTCGAAAAAGTCCGTGGTGCCGAAATTGCCGGATTTCAGCGCGAGGCCGAGCGGCTGCGCATCGATGGTGGCGGTGGCCGGTACGCCCGGATCGATCTGCGCGCCGATCTGCAGCGACTTCACGTCGAGCGCCTGCACGACCGCGCCGGACGTCTCGCCGCCGGCGACGACGAACTTGCGCACGCCGAGTGCGCGCAGCCCGCGCGCGATCGCCGCGAGCGTGCTTTCGACGAGATGGCCGGCCGCTTCGACGCCGAGCGTTTGCTGCACGGCCTTCACTTCGTCGGGCGTCGCGGTCGCGTAGATCAGCACGGGCTGCGGCAGGTGCGAGCGCGCAAAGGCGAGCGCCTGGTCGACGACGGGTTCGCCGCGCGATGCCGCGAGCGGATCGATGCGGAAGCTCGGCCGCGCCGCGCGCCATGCGGCGACCTGCGCGTTGGTGGCTTTCGATGCGCTGCCGGCGAGTACGGCCGACGGGCCTTCGATGCGCGGCAGCGACGCCGCGTTGTCGCGCTCGGGCAATTGCTCCGCGCGGCGGAAATTCGCGGGCAGGCCGAGCGCGATGCCCGAGCCGCCGGTGACGAGCGGCAGGCCCGCGCACGCTTCGCCGAGCACGTAGAGATCGCGGTCCGACAGCGCGTCGGCGATCGCGAAACGCGCGCCTTCCGCGCGCAACTGGTCGATCCGCGCGCGCACGGCGGCCGCGCCGAGCGCGATCGTATCGTAGCGGATCAGGCCGACCGCGGACTGCGTCTGCCGTTGCAGCACGCGCACGAGGTTCGCGTCCGTCATCGGCGTGAGCGGATGATTTTCCATCCCCGATTCGTTCAGCAGCACGTCGCCGACGAACAGGTGGCCGCGATAGATCGTGCGGCCGTTCTCCGGGAACGCCGGGCACGCGATCGTGAAGTCGCCGCCGGCCGCATCGAGCAGCGCGTCGGCCACTGGCCCGATGTTGCCCGCGTCGGTCGAATCGAACGTCGAGCAGTACTTGAAGAAGAACTGGCGGCACCCTTGCGCGCGCAACCATTCGTACGCGGCGAGCGATTGCGCGACGGCGTCGGCGGCGGGGATCGTGCGCGACTTCAGCGCGACGACGATCGCGTCGGCGTCGACGATCGTGTCGGCGGCGGCGCCGTCGGCGGGCACGCCGATCGTCTGCACGGTGCGCATGCCGCTCTTGACGAGCATGTTCGCGAGATCGGTCGCGCCGGTGAAATCGTCGGCGATGCAGCCGAGCAGGGGACGGGAAGCGGAAGCGGTCATGGCAGGCACGTCGTTCGAATCAGCGGGCGGGCGGCAGCGTGATGCCGGGGAAAGTCTTGATCACGGCGGAATCGTCCTCGCCGCCGTGGCCGGCGCTCGATGCGCTCATGAACATCTGGTGCGCGGTGGCCGACAGCGGCAGCGGGAATTTGCTGCGGCGCGCGGTGTCGAGCACGAGGCCGAGATCCTTCACGAAGATGTCGACGGCCGACAGCGGCGTGTAGTCGCCGTTCAGGATGTGCGGCACGCGGTTCTCGAACATCCACGAATTGCCGGCGCTGTGCGTGATCACGTCGTACAGCGCGTCGGCATCGACACCTTCGCGCAGGCCCAGCGCCATCGCCTCGGCGGCGGCCGCGATATGCACGCCGGCCAGCAACTGGTTGATGATCTTCACTTTCGAGCCGATGCCGTGCGCATCGCCCAGGCGGTACACCTTGCCGGCGATCGCGGCGAGCACGTCCTCGCAGCCCGCATACGCGGCGGCCGGGCCCGACGTCATCATCGTCATCTCGCCGGAGGCCGCGCGCGCGGCGCCGCCGGACACCGGCGCGTCGAGCATCTGCAGGCCGGCGGCCTCGATGCGTGCGCCGAGCGCGACCGCGAATTCGGGCGCGACGGTCGCGCTCGCGATCACGACGCCGCCCGGCTTCATCGCCGCGACCGCGCCGTGTTCGCCGAACAGCACCGTTTCCGTTTGCGCGGCATTGACGACGAGCGTGACGACGACGTCGCACCGCGCACCCAGTTCGGCCGGCGTCGCGCACGCGATGCCGCCTTCGGCGGCGAACGCCTGCAGCACGGTGTCGCGCACGTCGCATGCGTGCACGCGCAGGCCGGCGCGCAACAGCGAACGGGCGACGCCGAGGCCCATCGCGCCGAGGCCGATGACTCCAACATTTCGTGACATGGTCAACCTTGATCGATTCGGTAGAGGTTCTGGACAACGGCGGCGGGCGCCGCCGGCTTCAGCAGATGCCGGCTTCCGCGAGACGGCGGGCGGCGTTGTACATGTGCG
Source organism: Burkholderia sp. AU32262 (assembly GCF_020419985.1). Taxonomy (NCBI): domain Bacteria; kingdom Pseudomonadati; phylum Pseudomonadota; class Betaproteobacteria; order Burkholderiales; family Burkholderiaceae; genus Burkholderia; species Burkholderia sp. AU32262. The sequence goes on along the minus strand of NZ_JAIZRS010000001.1, from coordinate 270,686 downwards.
TTCGCGCCGCGTTGCGGGCGGCCATCGGGTCGCGCGCGCGGATCGCGTCGGCGATCGCCGCGTGTTCGTCGCGCACCTGGCGCGAGAAATCCTCGCGCGTCGCTTCGTTGCTGCGCGTGACCTTCACGCCGGCTTCGAGATACTGGTTCAGGAACTGCAGCGTCTTCAGGAAATACGGATTGCCGGTGACGGCCGCGATCGTGCGGTGGAACGCGACGTCTTCCGCGACGCCGTCGCGCCCTTCGGCCACCGCTTCGTCGATCTTGCGCAGCGCGTCGTCGATGTCGGCCATGTCGTCGTCGGTGTGGTGCAGCGCGGCTTCGGCGGCGACTTCGGCCTCGATCGCGCGGCGCACCGCGAGCAGATGCGGCAGCGAGCTTGCCTCGACGGCTTCCGCGTAGTCGATCCGCAGCGGCCGGATCGCGCCGTGCTGGTTCACGAACACGCCGCTGCCCTGGCGCGGCTCGACCACGCCTTCGTTCTTCAGCCGCGAGATCGCCTCGCGGATCACGGTGCGGCTCACGCCGAATTCCTGCGCGAGCACGGCCTCGGTCGGCAGCTTGCCGGTGGCCGAGAAGCTGCCCACTTCGATCTGCTTGAGCAGTTGCTGCGCGACATGGTCGCTCATCGCGCGGGCCGGAATTTTCTCGAACATGATGCTCTGGTTTGTAAGGTGATGTGGTCATCATACAAATTTGAGCGAACATCAGCATCCGGGATAACCCGCGCTTTGCAGCGAATAACGTCGGCTAAATTGGTTGGAACCGGTTCCAAATCGCGCCTAAACCGATGCGAACATGCGCGGTTCCGCATCGGTCAGGAAAGGGCGCGCACCCTTGGAGCGGTCAGTCGGCGATGTCCTCGACCGGGTCGGCCGACGCATCGGGCATCGCGGCCACTTCAGCCACGTCGCCGCCGCGCTCGCGATAGGTCGCCGGCGGCACGCCGAACTGCTTGCGGAATTCGCGCCCGAGGTGCGACGCATCGGCGAATCCGCAGCTCGATGCGATATCGGCGACGGTGCGGTCCGAGCTCGTCAGCAGCCACGCGGCCGTGCGCAGCCGCACCTGCTTCGCGAAGGCCTGCGGGCTCTTGCCGGTCTCGGCCTTGAACAGCCGCTCGAGCTGCCGCGTCGACAGGTCGAGCTTGCACGCGAGTTCCTCGAGCGGCAGCGCGCGCCCGACGTGCTGTTCCATCAGAAGAATCGCGCGCTTGACCTTCGGGTGTGTCGCCGGCTCGAGGCCCGGCGGATGCGGTTGCGGCGCATTGCCTTTCTGCATCTCGCCGACGAGCAGGATGCGCAGCGCCTTCTGCACGGTCGCGTGATCGAAATGGCGCAGCAGGATCGCGGCGGCGACGTCGATCGATGCGCGACCGCCCGAGCACGTGATCCGGCGCCGGTCGATCACGAACAGGCGGTCGGCGATCAGCAGGTCGGGATCGGCGGACGGGAAGCGTTCGATGAAATCCCAGTAATGGAACCAGCTCACGCAGGTGCGGTAGCCGTCGAGCACGCCGGCGCGCATCAGCGCGAACACGCCCGTGCAGATGCCGACGACCGTCGCGCCGCCCGTCGCCGCGCGGCGGATGAAGTCGAGCGTTTCAGGGCCGGCCTGCGGCCCCGAATGCAGCAAGCCGCCGACTACCACCACGTAGTCGAACGGCTCGGCCGCGTCGAACGTCTCCCACGGCGTGATCTGGATCCCGCAGCTCGCGCGCACCGGCGCGAGCGTCTCGCCGATCACGCTCCATGCGCAGCGCACGGGCTTGCTGTAGTCGCCGTCGTCGGCCGACAGCCGCAGCATGTCGACGAAGCCGGAGAAGGCCGTCAGCGTGAAGTTCGGCAGCAGCACGATGCCGAAGCGGATGCGCCGCGGCGCGGGTTCTGCGAGGGGGGAAGCGGGTACGTCGGGGGTCATCGCGGCCAATCTCGTCACGCCGGGCAGGCGGTCTCACTCGTTTCAGTCTGTTTGCGGGTTGCGGCTGCCGGAGGCGGCGCGGATGCAGCCAGCGTCGCCGATCGGCCGCGGCCGGACTTGTGGTTTTCCGTCGCGAACCATCGCCAAAACGCACTTTCCGGGCGGCCGGTGCGCCGCTTGGCGGCGCTATCCCACGCCGATGCCGTTTTTGTTCTATCGGCCGATTTTACGCTTTGATGTACTGGGGCCCAACGACATTTCACGCATGCAACCCAAAGGAAGCCAGATGAACGTCAGCGCGTTCGACTTGTTCAAGATCGGCATCGGCCCGTCCAGTTCGCATACGGTCGGCCCGATGATCGCCGCGTGCCGCTTCGCGTCGCACGTCGAGGACGCGAACCTGCTCGGCTTCGTGCGCCGCGTGCGGGTCGAGCTGTACGGCTCGCTCGGCGCGACCGGCAAGGGCCACGGCACCGACAAGGCCGTGCTGCTCGGCCTCGAGGGCCACCTGCCCGACACGATCGATCCGGACCTGATCGAGCCGCGGCTCGCCGCGATCCGCGCGGAGAAGTCGCTGTCGCTGCTCGGCAAGCAGACGGTGCGCTTCGACGAGAAGGAACACATCGGCTTCTATCGCAAGCTGATGAGCGGCACGAGCATCGTGCATCCGAACGGGATGCGCTTCCAGGCATTCGACGAGCACGGCCAACTGCTCGTCGAGAAGGAGTATTACTCGGTCGGCGGCGGCTTCGTCGTGAACCGCGACGGCGACCGCGTGAACGGCGTGCGCGCGGCCGTCGAAGTGCCGTATCCGTTCCGCACCGGTGACGACCTGATGCGCCAGTGCCGCGAACACGGGCTGTCGATCGCCGAGCTGATGCTGCGCAACGAATGCGCGCTGCGCCCTGCCGACGAAGTGCGCGCCGGGCTGCTCGCGATCTGGCGCACGATGGCTGCTTGCGTCGAACGCGGCTGCAAGGTCGAGGGCGACCTGCCGGGCCCGATGCGCGTGAAGCGCCGCGCGGCCGAACTGTACGGCCGCCTGCGCGCGCGTTCGGAAGAGTCGCTGCGCGACCCGCTGTCGATGCTCGACTGGGTCAACCTGTATGCGATGGCCGTCAACGAAGAGAACGCGGCCGGCGGCCGGGTCGTCACCGCGCCGACCAACGGCGCGGCTGGCGTGATCCCCGCGGTGCTGCACTACTACGTGAAGTTCGTGCCGGGCTCGAACGAAGCCGGCATCGTCGAATTCCTGCTGACGGCCGCGGCGATCGGGATCATCTACAAGGAAACCGCGTCGATCTCCGGCGCGGAAGTCGGCTGCCAGGGCGAAGTGGGCGTCGCGTGCTCGATGGCCGCGGCCGCGCTCGCCGCGGTGATGGGCGGCACGCCGGACCAGGTCGAGAACGCGGCCGAGATCGGCATGGAGCACAACCTCGGGATGACCTGCGACCCCGTGGGCGGGCTCGTGCAGATCCCGTGCATCGAGCGCAACGCGATGGGCGCGATCAAGGCGCTGAACGCGTCGCGCATGGCGCTCAAGGGTAACGGCCAGCACTACGTGTCGCTCGATTCGGTCATCAAGACGATGCGCGAGACGGGTGCCGACATGAAGACGAAATACAAGGAAACGTCGCGCGGCGGTCTTGCCGTGAACGTCATCGAATGCTAACGAAGGATCACTAACATGAGCCGCTACTCGATATTCAGCCTGTTCCGCAACGGCCTCTCGTATCACGAGAACTGGGAAAAGCAGTGGAAGAGCCCGGAGCCGAAGAAGGAATACGACGTCGTGATCGTCGGCGGCGGCGGCCACGGCCTCGCGACCGCCTACTACCTCGCGAAGGAGCACGGCATCACCAACGTCGCGATCCTCGAGAAGGGCTGGATCGGCGGCGGCAACACCGCGCGCAACACGACGATCGTGCGCTCGAACTATCTGTGGGACGAATCGGCCGCGCTGTACGAGAAGGCGATGAAGCTGTGGGAAGGGCTGTCGCAGGATCTGAACTACAACGTGATGTTCAGCCAGCGCGGCGTGATGAACCTGGCCCACACGCTGCAGGACGTGCGCGACACCGAGCGCCGCGTGAACGCGAACCGGCTGAACGGCGTCGACGCCGAATTCCTGACGCCCGCGCAAATCAAGGAAATCGAGCCGACGATCAACCTGAACAGCCGCTACCCCGTGCTCGGCGCATCGATCCAGCGCCGTGCGGGCGTCGCGCGCCACGACGCGGTGGCCTGGGGCTTCGCGCGCGGCGCGGATCGCGCCGGCGTCGACATCATCCAGAACTGCCAGGTGACGGGCATTCGCCGCGAAGGCGGCGCGGTGGTCGGCGTCGATACGGTGAAGGGTTTCATCAAGGCGAAGAAGGTCGCGGTGGTCGCGGCCGGCAACACGACGACGCTCGCCGACATGGCCGGCATCCGCCTGTCGATCGAAAGCCACCCGCTGCAGGCGCTCGTGTCCGAGCCGATCAAGCCGGTGGTCAACTCGGTGATCATGTCGAACGCGGTGCACGCATACATCAGCCAGTCCGACAAGGGCGACCTCGTGATCGGCGCGGGTATCGACCAGTACACGGGCTTCGGCCAGCGCGGCAGCTTCCACATCATCGAAAGCACGCTGCAGGCGATCATCGAGATGTTCCCGGTGTTCTCGCGCGTGCGGATGAACCGCCAGTGGGGCGGCATCGTCGACGTGTCGCCGGACGCGTGCCCGATCATCACCAAGACCGACGTGAAGGGCCTCTATTTCAACTGCGGCTGGGGCACCGGCGGCTTCAAGGCGACGCCGGGCTCGGGCTGGGTGTTCGCGCACACGATCGCCCGCGACGAACCGCATCCGCTGAACGCGCCGTTCGCGCTCGACCGCTTCTATACGGGCCACCTGATCGACGAGCACGGCGCAGCCGCCGTCGCGCACTAACCACCGCACTGAAGGAGAAGGAAACATGTTGCTGATCGAATGTCCGTGGTGCGGGCCGCGCGCCGAATCCGAGTTCACGTGCGGCGGTGAAGCCGACATCGTGCGCCCGGTGGCGAACGAGACCATGACCGACCGCGAATGGGGCGAATACGTGTTCATGCGCGAGAACAAGCGCGGGCTGCACAAGGAGCAATGGCTGCATACGCAGGGCTGCCGCCGCTGGTTCAAGGTCACGCGCGACACGGTCACCTACGATATCAAGGGCTACGAAAAGTTCGGCGGCGCATCTGCCGGCAACGCACACGAAGAGGGCACGAGCAAATGAGCCAGAAAGACCGCCTCGGCACCGGTGGCCGCATCAATCGCGCGATTCCGTTGACGTTCACGTTCAACGGCCGCACGTACCAGGGCTTCCAGGGCGACACGCTCGCGTCCGCGCTGCTCGCGAACGGCGTGCACTTCGTCGCGCGCAGCTTCAAGTACCACCGTCCGCGCGGGATCGTGACGGCCGACGTCGCGGAACCGAATGCCGTCGTGCAGCTCGAAACCGGCCCGTACACGGTGCCGAACGCGCGCGCGACCGAAATCGAGCTGTACCAGGGCCTCGTCGCGACGAGCGTGAACGCGGAGCCGTCGCTCGAGAACGACAAGTACGCGATCAACCAGAAGCTGTCGCGTTTCATGCCGGCCGGGTTCTACTACAAGACGTTCATGTGGCCGCGCAACATGTGGCCGAAGTACGAAGAGAAGATCCGCGAAGCGGCCGGCCTCGGCAAGGCGCCCGAGGTGCTCGACGCCGATCGATACGACAAGTGCTACGCGCACTGCGACGTGCTCGTGGTCGGCGGTGGCCCGTCGGGCCTCGCCGCCGCGCATGCGGCCGCCACGGCCGGCGCGCGCGTGATCCTCGTCGACGACCAGCGCGAACTCGGCGGCAGCCTGCTGTCGTGCCGCGCGGAGATCGACGCGAAGCCCGCGATGCAATGGGTCGAGAAAATCGAAGCCGAGCTGCGCAAGCTGCCCGACGTGACGATCCTGTCGCGCAGCACCGCGTTCGGTTACCAGGACCACAACCTCGTGACGGTCACGCAGCGCCTGACCGATCACCTGCCGGTATCGATGCGCAAGGGCACGCGCGAGCTGCTGTGGAAGGTCCGCGCGAAGCGCGTGATTCTCGCGACCGGCGCGCACGAGCGGCCGATCGTGTTCGGCAACAACGACCTGCCGGGCGTGATGCTCGCGGGTGCGGTCTCCACCTACGTGCACCGCTTCGGCGTGCTGCCGGGCCGCAACGTGGTGGTGTTCACGAACAACGACCGTGCCTACCAGACCGCGCTCGACCTGAAGGCGTGCGGCGCGAAGGTGACGGTCGTCGATTCGCGCGCGTCGTCGAACGGCGCGCTGCCGGCCGCCGCGAAGCGGCAGGGCGTGACGGTGATGAGCGGCGCGGTCGTCACGGCCGCATCGGGCAAGTGGCGCGTATCGTCGGTCGACGTCGCGTCCTACTCGAACGGCCAGACGGGCGGCAAGATGCAGACGCTGCCGTGCGACCTCGTCGCGATGTCGGGCGGCTTCAGCCCGGTGCTGCACCTGTTCGCGCAATCGGGCGGCAAGGCGTGCTGGAACGACGAGAAGGCGTGTTTCCTGCCGGGCAAGCCGGTGCAGGCGGAAACCAGCATCGGCGCGGCGGCCGGCGAATTCGGGCTCGCCCGTGCGTTGCGGCTCGCGGTCGATGCGGGCGTGGAAGCGGCGAAGGCCGCGGGCTTCGCGGCCGCGCAGCGTCCGGCCGCACCGCAGGTCGCCGAAACCGTCGAAGGCGCGCTGCAGCCGTTGTGGCTCGTCGGCAGCCGCGAGGCGGCCGCGCGTGGGCCGAAGCAGTTCGTCGATTTCCAGAACGACGTCGCGGCGGCCGACATCCTGCTCGCCGCGCGCGAAGGCTTCGAGTCGGTCGAGCATGTGAAGCGCTACACGGCGATGGGTTTCGGCACCGACCAGGGCAAGCTCGGCAACATCAACGGGATGGCGATCCTCGCGGGCGCGCTCGGCAAGACGATTCCGGAAACGGGCACGACGACGTTCCGCCCGAACTACACGCCCGTGTCGTTCGGCACGTTCGCGGGCCGCGAGACGGGCGATTTCCTCGACCCGATCCGCAAGACGGCCGTGCATGAATGGCACGTCGAGCACGGCGCGATGTTCGAGGACGTCGGCAACTGGAAGCGGCCGTGGTATTTCCCGAAGAACGGCGAGGATCTCCATGCGGCCGTGAAGCGCGAATGCCTCGCGGTGCGCAACGGCGTCGGCATTCTCGATGCATCGACGCTCGGCAAGATCGACATCCAGGGCCCGGACGCGGTGAAGCTGCTGAACTGGATGTACACGAACCCGTGGAACAAGCTCGAAATCGGCAAGTGCCGCTACGGGCTGATGCTCGACGAAAACGGGATGGTGTTCGACGACGGCGTGACCGTGCGCCTCGCCGACCAGCATTTCATGATGACGACCACCACCGGCGGCGCCGCGCGCGTGCTGACGTGGCTCGAGCGCTGGCTGCAGACCGAATGGCCCGACATGAAGGTGCGGCTCGCGTCCGTCACCGATCACTGGGCGACGTTCGCGGTGGTCGGCCCGAAGAGCCGCAAGGTCGTGCAGAAGGTGTGCCAGGACATCGACTTCGGCAATGAAGCGTTCCCGTTCATGAGCTACCGCAACGGCACGGTTGCCGGCGCGAAGGCGCGCGTGATGCGGATCAGCTTCTCGGGCGAGCTGGCCTACGAAGTGAACGTGCCGGCGAATGCGGGCCGCGCGGTGTGGGAAGCGCTGATGGCGGCCGGTGCCGAGTTCGACATCACGCCGTACGGCACCGAGACGATGCACGTGCTGCGCGCCGAGAAGGGTTACATCATCGTCGGGCAGGACACCGACGGCTCGATCACGCCGTACGACCTCGGGATGGGCGGGCTCGTCGCGAAGTCGAAGGACTTCCTCGGCAAGCGCTCGCTGACGCGCTCGGATACCGCGAAGGAAGGCCGCAAGCAGTTCGTCGGCCTGCTGACCGAAGACGAACAGTTCGTGCTGCCGGAAGGCGCGCAGATCATCGCGAAGGACACGCAGGTGTCGGCAACCGATCCGACGCCGATGATCGGTCACGTGACGTCGAGCTACTACAGCCCGATCCTGAAGCGCTCGATCGCGCTCGCGGTGGTGAAGGGCGGCCTGAGCAAGATGGGCGAGAGCGTCGTGATCCCGCTGGCCACCGGCCGCCGCGTCACCGCGAAGATCTCGAGCCCGGTTTTCTACGATACCGAAGGGGTGCGTCAGCATGTGGAATGAAACGAGAAACCAGGCGCCGGTGGCGGGCGCGGCCGGCGTGACGCTTGAATCGCCGTTCGTCGGCGCGGCCGACGTGCTGAAGGCGCACCAGGCGCGCGCATCGAAGAAGTTCACGCTGCGCGAGCGGCCGTTCCTCGATCTCGTCAACGTGCGCGGCGAGTTGAGCGACCCGGCATTCGTCGCCGCGTTCGAGCGCGTGGTCGGCTGCCGGCCGCCCGCGACGCCGAACACGGTCGCGCGCGGCGCCGAGTACGACGTGCTGTGGCTCGGGCCCGACGAATGGCTCGTGCGGTCGAACGGGCCGGTTCAGGCCGGCGTGCTCGAGGCCAAGCTGGCGGAAGCCGTGCAGGGCTTGTACGCGGCCGCCGTCGACGTCGGCAGCGGCTACACGGTGGTCGAGATCAGCGGCGAACGCGTGCGCGACGTGATCGCGCGCGGCTGCCCGCTCGACGTGCATCCGCGCGTGTTCAAGCCGGGCCAGTGCGCGCAGTCGCACTACTTCAAGTCGCCGATCACGCTGATCCCGACCGGCGACGACTCGTTCGAGATCGTCCTGCGTCGCAGCTTCGCCGACTATTTCGTGCGCATCATGCTCGACGCCGCGGCGCCGCTCGCATCATGAAGCCGTTCGACGAACCGTTCGTGGCGATCGACGCGCCGCGCCTGCGCGGGCGCGGCTGGAGCGTGTTCGTCGACGAACTGAAGGTGCCCGCGCGGATCGGCATCCATGCGCACGAGCACGAGGCGCCGCAGCCGATCGTGATCGATGCGCGGCTCGGGTATCGCTGCGAGCCGAGCGAGCAGGGCGAGTGGATCGACTACGACGGCTATTGCGCGCGCGTCGCGTCGTTCCTGTCGCACAAGCCGCATACGCGGCTGCTGGAGACGCTCGTTGCGGATATCGCGGTGCTGTCGTTTCGCGAATGGCCGGCGCTGGAATCGCTGACGCTGTCGGTGTACAAGCCGAAGATCCGGCCGGGGACGAAACGCGTCGGCGTGTCGCTGGACTGGACGCGCGGCGATTACCTGCGGTGGACGGGAGCCGCGGGGCAGCTTTGATCGAAGGGGGCTGGATCAAGGCACGAGGGAGGTGATCCGGTGACTCCATGGGCGGCGGCGCGAATGCGCCGCCGCACTCGTTTATAGTTCCTGAAATATGAGAACAACGGCCCGTCGCCCGCCTTTGGTGTTTTTGTTCCTGAAATATAGGAACAATTGGCGATCTGGCGGACGATTCACTATAATTCCGATATTCTCGTAACTATGCTGTCGATCGACTTCGATGGCGCTTTGTTCCTGAAATTCCGGAATTATGGCCCGCACCTTACCGCAACCCGTCGCGATACCTGACCCGCTCGCACTGGATCTCACCGCCTTGGGGGCGCTCGTGCGCAACCGGCGCGCGCAGAACCAGATGCGGATCGACGATGCAGCCGACATGCTTGGCGTCTCCAAGGACGTCCTGTCACGCCTCGAAAACGGGCGCGCGGTGAGTCTCGACAAGTTGTTCAAGGTGTTGGACGGCTTTGGCCTGAATTTGCTCGTCGTGCCGAAACGCGACGTCCAGGTGGCGCGCAAGGCAGTGCGCGATCATGCGACGATACGTGCCGCTTCGCCTGGCACGTCCCGTTCGTCCGAGGGGGGGTGATGATCCATCGCCTGCGGATTTCGGCTGACGGCTCGCCGGTCGGACAACTGACCTATGATGCCCGCCGCGACGACTACGGTTTTTCCTACGATCCGGCGTGGCTCGCGCGGGCAGACGCGTTTGCGTTGTCGCCGTGCATTCCGCTCGATGGCGGCAAGCCGCCGGCGGGCGCGATCCAGCGCTTCGTGGGCAATCTGCTTCCCGAGGGCCGCGCACTCGACGTGGCCGCATCGATGTATCAGATATCGAAGGACAACGTCTTCGGTCTGATCCGGATGCTTGGCAAGGAGCCCGTTGGTGCGTTGAGCTTCATTCCGGACGACGATGAGGCCGGGCGGGCGTCCGATCCTCTCGAACCCGTGCGCCGACCGATCTCCGCGGAAGAACTGGCCGACCGTATTCACAAGCGCGATGCGATTCCGTTTCCCGTCTGGGACGATCGGGTGCGCCTGTCGATCGCCGGCCATCAGGACAAGCTGCAGGTGCTGGTCGAAGGCGAGCAGTTGGCCCTAGTGGACGGGGCGCTGAGCAGCTCGCATATTCTGAAGCCCGAGTCGCGCAGCGCGAACGCGCCGTTCATGGTCGCCAACGAGCATTTCTGCATGACGTTGGCGGCCCGCATGGGGTTGCCGGTCGCGCATGTCGAGATTCGACGCATCCCCGAGCCCATTCTGCTGATCGAGCGATTCGACCGGCTCGTGACGACCGATCCGGACGACCCGCAGCGCGCGAGCGCTGTGCAGCGGCTTCATGTCATTGATGGATGCCAGGCCCTCGACTTGCCGGCGACGCTCAAATACGAACGCAATCTCGGCAACAACGCGGACGTGCGCAATATTCGCGAAGGCGTGAGCTTCGAGAAGCTGTTTTCGCTGACATCGTCTCTGGAGACACCGGTCGCCGCGCGCACGGTCATGCTGCGCTGGGCGTTGCTGCAACTGCTGATCGGCAACAGCGACGCGCATGGCAAGAACATTTCGTTTTTTGTCAGCAGCAGCGGGCTCGAGCCGGCGCCGTTTTACGATCTGGTATGCGTGAACGTGTACGGCGACGCTTATGTGCAGGACATGGCGATGGCGTACGGAGATGTATTCCGCACCGAGGAACTGACCGCTTTCGCGCTCGCGGACTTCGCGCATCGCGTGCAGATCCGGCCGGCACTCGTTGCGCGTGAAATGACGCGGATGGCGACGCTGGCGGCGGAACTGGCCCCCGGGCTGGCGGAGTCGGGCGTCTATATGGGTGACGAGCGTGCGTGGGTGCGTCGTATCGCCGAGTACGTGCGAGTGCAGGCGGAACGCGTCATGCGTATTGCGCCCATGGTGCCCAAGGTCGACGTTACGCTACTCTGAGCGTGTGCTTCATCAACCATCGGCACGCCCCGTTTGCGCGCGCGTCGCAAAAACCGGCCTGACTAACGCTATCCGCCGTATTGCGTTCAGGTGCGTGAGAGCCGATGCTGCATCGGCACCGATCGCTGGCGCGCGCGTTGCGTGCAGGAATGACGGGTGACACGGGGCGGGCGGCAGTTCAGTTCGGCTGCGTCAATTGGGCTTCCCACTTCTTCAGGATGCGCACGCGTGCCTGACTGAAACCCACCCAACAATTCAGCCAGGCGTCACTCGGAATCGTCTGCTGCAGATTGGCGGTCTTCACGTAGTCACAAGTATCGCCGGCAAAGTCGGCCCAACTCGTTTGCGATTTCGCCAGCTGGGCGGCAGCGTCGGGGTTGCGTTGGCGGAGCTTGCGAGCAAGCGACCGGTACGCGCTGTCGACTTGCTTCTGCTGCTGATCGAGCACGCAGCGCCTCACGGCTTCCATCGTCGGCCCCGCCTGTTCGCAGTCGACGACAGCGAAAGCCGATACAGGGCTGGCCGACAGCGCGACGATGGCGAGCAGCCGGGCCGCGCGGCGTCGGGCCGGAGCAGTGTGAACGCGGGTGCCCATTGCTTACTTCGCGTTGCGGTTCGCGGCGGGCGCAGGGCCGGACGGATCGCTGACGGGCACCATGTGCGCCTTCCCGTCGTTCACGGTATTGGGGCTTTTCGCGTCGTCATCGGGTTCGAGCACGAACCGGAACGAATCGACCCGCTGCATGACCTTCGCCGCATATGCACTGGATCCGCCGCTGTAGCTCTTCAGCCCGGCCAGCACGTTGCCGCCGGCCGCTTTCACGTAGCCCGACAGGATCCGCGAGCCGACCTCGACGTTCGCATTCGGCTCGGTGAGATCCTTCACGTCGCGCAGCATGCCGCGGTGCGCGGACGGCACGACCTGCATCAATCCGGTCGCGCCATGCTGGCCGCGCGCTTTTTCCTGGAAGCGCGATTCGATCGAAATAATCGCGTAAACGAGTGCCGGCGGCAGCGAATATTTCGTCGCAGTCACGCTCACGATATCCGCGAGCTTCGCGGCCTTTTCTCTTGCGACGCCGAATTTCTTCGTCAGGTAGGTGGTGATGCGGCGGTTTGCTTCGTTAGGCTGATCGTTGGCGTTCGCGAGCGGCGCGGAGGCGACGGTCGGCGCCGATGCCAGCGCGTCGGGCGCGGACGCAGGCACTGCGGGCGCCTGCTGCGCCGCGGCCTGTTGCGCAATGCCGAGCGAGAGCACGATCAGCCAGAAAAACCGTCGTCGCATGGTGGAGTGCGGGGAAATGGGAGGCGCATAGTATATCGGCCAATTGCCACCGATGTTCGAGCGCCGGTTCGAATGAAAGCACGCTGTAGGCTTGTGTCGATTCGGGTGGGCCGGCAAGCCGATCGTTGCGCGGACACGCATCGCAGTCCGCACGAACGCTAGTTGATGATCTCGCCGATGCCGGTTTCGATGCGGCTTCTGAGCTGCTGAATGAACTCCGGATCGTAGGGTTCCCAGCTATCGAGTTCGCCAACGATCTTCAACGGCGATGTGCTTCGATACGATCGCGTCGGATTGCCGGGGAATTTCTTGTCCGTGACGTTCGGGTCGTTTTCGAATTCGCCGGTAGGCTCGACGATGTAGACCCGCGGCCGGCCTTCGCCTTTGGCCATTTCCGCCGCCAGGCCGGCGCCTTTCGGCAGCGCCGTGAAATAAACGTGATTCATCACGACGTCATCGCGATAATTCGATCTGAAGCCTGCCGTCAGCAAGTCGCCGATCCGCAAATCCGCCTTCGTGCCATGAAAAAACGGGCCGGTGTCTAATACAGTCATGGCTTCTCCTTCGAAACATTCCGCAACGGTTTCTAGGCGCGCCGCGCGCTCGCCATCCGCGCAATCGCGCCGATCGCATCGCTGACGAGCACCGCGAGCAAGCCGACGATCACGCCGCCTTGCAGCACGAACGCGGTGTTGGACGTCTGCAGGCCCGCGATGATCACGTCGCCGAGCCCGCGCGCGGCGACCGTCGAGCCGATCGTCGCGGTGCCGAGATTGATCACGACCGCGAGCCGGATGCCGTTGACGATCACCGGGAACGCGAGCGGCAGCTCGACGGACACCAGTTGCTGCCACCCGCTCATCCCCATTCCGCGCGCGGCGTCGACGACGTCGCGCGGCACGTCCTCGAGCCCCGCGATCGTGCTTTCGAAAACCGGCAGGAGTCCGTACAGCACGAGCGCGATCAGCACGGGTTTCAAGCCGAAGCCGACGGCCGGCACGGCCAGCGCGAGCACGGCGACCGGCGGGAAGGTCTGGCCGATGTCGACGACGCTGCGCGCGACCGGCAGGAAATCCGCGCCGAACGGCCGCGTGACCGCGATGCCGGCCGCGACCGCGACGATCGTGCCGATCAGGCTCGACAGCGCGACCGTGCCGAGATGCGCGAGCGTGAGATCGAGCAGGCTCGCGCGATCGTAGATCACCGGCGCGCCGTTGTCCGCGAACGGCTCGAACAGACCCTGCAGCCACCCGGGGCGCAACAGCAGCACGAGCAGCAGCGCGAGCGCGGCCGCACGGGCGACGTACGCGGGGAGCGAAGACCGCTTGGGCCGCACGCTGCTGCGCGTCGTCATGCGGGCTTCCTCGCGTGCGAGCGGATCGCGTCGAGCGTGATGCGGCGAGGGCCGTGTGCGTGACGGTTGCCGTCGGCCGTATCGTCGACGGGCAGCGCATCGACACCGCGCCACAACAATTCGGATACCGCATCGCGCAGCGTGCGCGTCGCCGCGATCGGTTCGCCGTCGGCGTGGCCGGCTTCGGCCACCGTGTCGATCGGCGTCAGCGCGAGCAGGCGCAGCGGCCGATCGACGCCCGCGACGAGCTGTTCGACGACACCTGCCGCCGGCTTGCCGAGAATCTCGGCCGGCGTCGCGACCTGCAGCAGCCGGCCGCCGTCCATCACCGCGATCGTGTCGCCGAGCTTCAGCGCTTCCTCGATATCGTGCGTGACGATCACGACCGTGATGCCGAGGCGGCGCTGCAGCGCGAACAGGTCGTCCTGCGCCTTGTTGCGGATGATCGGGTCGAGCGCGCCGAACGGTTCGTCCATCAGCAGCATCGCGGGCTCGGCGGCGAGTGCGCGCGCCACGCCGACGCGTTGCTGCTGGCCGCCCGACAGTTCATGCGGCAGCTTGCCTGCGAACTCGGCCGGCGCGAGATGGAACAGATCGAGCAGTTCGTTCACGCGCGCGTCGATGCGCTCGGCCGGCCAGCCGAGCAGGCGCGGCACGGTCGCGATGTTGCGCGCGACGCTCCAGTGCGGAAACAGCCCGTGCCCCTGGATCGCGTAGCCGATGCCGCGCCGCAACTGTTCGGGCGCGACGCTTGCCGTATCGACGCCGTCGATGCGGATCGTGCCGCTGGTCGGCGCGATCAGCCGGTTGATCATGCGCAGGAGCGTCGACTTGCCGCTGCCCGATGCGCCGACGAGCGCGGTGATCGTGCCGCGCTGCACCGTCAGCGATACGTCGTCGACGGCGACCACGTCGCCGAAGCGTTTGCCGACCCGCTCTATCTCGATCATCCTGCACGTCCCTTCGCGAGCGACGTCGCGGCTTCGAACACGACGGCGGCCGGCAGTGCGAGCGCGATCGTCGGGATCGCGCCGAGCAGCACGAGATCGGCGGCCGATTGCCCGATCCCCTGGAAGATGAAGGTGCCGAATCCGCCGCCGCCGATCAGCGCGGCCACCGCGGTCAGGCCGATGTTCTGCACGAGCACGATCCGCACGCCGCTGAGGATCACCGGCAGCGCGAGCACGAGATCGACGCGCAGCAGCCGCTGCGCACGCGTCATGCCCATCGCGCGCGCGGCTTCGGTCACGTGCGGCGGCACCTGTTCGAGCCCGACCACGACGCTCGATGCGATCGGCAGCAGCGAGTAGAGGAACAGCGCGAATACGGCCGGCGCGACGCCGATGCCGCGGATGCCGAGCGCGGCCGCGAGCGGCACGTGCGCGGCGAGCAGGCCGAGCGGCGCCATCATCAGCCCGTACATCGCGATGCTGGGGATCGTCTGGACGATATTGAGCACGGGCATCGCGACGGTGCGCACCGTCGCGATGCGCGCGCAGGCGATGCCGAGCGGCACGCCCGCGACGAGCGCGGCGGCGACCGAGCCGCCGGCGAGCGACACGTGACGGATCGCTTCGCGCCAGAAATCGTCGCTGCGCACCGCGTATTCGCGCATCACCGAGAGGCCGTCCCACCAGCCGCTCGCGAGCGGCACCGAAACCGCCGCGATCGCGACGGCGAGCGCGGCGAGCCGCCGCCACGGGCCGAACGCGAGGCGCGCGAGCGCGTCGGCGATGAGCACGGCCCACGCGAACAGCAGCAGCCAGACGCCGGCGTCGGGCGACACGCGGGCCAGCATGTCGTCGGGCGCGACGACGTGTGCCGCGGCCGCGCCGATCGCGTACGCGAGCGTCGCGAGCCCCGCGCAGCCGGCCGCGAGCCGCCACGCGGGACGGCTCGCCGTCATCACCCACAGCGCGCCGACGGTCCACAGCGCGGCGAGCGCGGCGCCCTGCATGGCGGGCAGCGCGGCGAACACTGACAGCCCGGTGCCGGCCGCGATCCGGTTCGGCCGCAGCACCGCGAACGACAGGCCGAACACCGCGACGAGCGTGAGTACACCGATCAGGACACCGACCTTGTCGAGCGTGATGCGCCGCGCGGACGCCGCCGCGCGGCCCGTCATTTCACGAAACCCTTCGCTTTCAGATAGCTTTTCGCGACGCCGGCGGCCGGCTCGCCGTTGAGCTGGATGCGGGCGTTCAGCGATTGCAGCGTCTTCAGGTCGAGGCTCGCGAACACGGGCTTCAGCAAGTCGGCGATCTGCGGATGCGCTTTCAGCGCGGCTTCTCGGATCACCGGCGCCGGCGCGTAGACGGGCTGCACGTGCTTGTCGTCGTCGAGCACCGCGAGGCCGCTCGACGCGATGCCGCCGTCGGTGCCGTAGACCATCGCGGCGTTCACGCCGTCGGTCTGGTTCGCGGCGGCCTTGATCGTCGCGGCCGTGTCGCCGCCGGACAGCACGACGAGCTGCTCGGGCTTCAGCTTGAAGCCGTACGCCTTCTCGAACGACGGCAGCGCCGACGCGCTGTTCACGAATTCGGCCGAAGCCGCGAGCTTGACCTTGCCGCCGCCGGCCACCCACTTGCCGAAGTCGGAGAAGGTCTTCAGGTGCTGCGACTGCGCGACGGGCGCGAGCAGCGCGACGCCCCACGTGTTGTTCGCGGGCGCCGGTGCGAGCCACACGAGATGGTTCGCCGCGTAGTCGAGCTTCCTGGCGGTGTCGTAGCCTTGGCTCGCGTTCTTCCATACCGGGTCGTCGGCCTTGTTGAAGAAGAACGCGGCGTTGCCCGTGTATTCGGGGTAGATGTCGATCTCGCCGCTCGTGAGCGCCTTGCGCACGATCGGCGTCGTGCCGAGCGCGATCTTTTCGGTGACGGGAACGCCGTGGGCCTTCAGCACCTGTGAAATGAGGTTGCCGAGCAGGTTGCCTTCGGTGTCGATCTTCGACGACACCACGACGGGCGTGTCGGCATGCGCGCCGGGCGCGACGATCGCGGCGGCGAACGCGAGGCCCAGGATCCGGGCGGGCAGGGCGAGCTTCATCGGGGCCAATCTCCAGGACGGGGGCGTACGCCGAAAGTTACTTGACTGAGCCGGCTTTGGCAAACCGCGTGCGGCCGCGTGTCCACAGACGGCGTGGGGATAACCCGCATCCATCGTGCGGGCTTGTTACACTGAAATTCACTCCCGCCTGCGGACATTTGCTGACATGAAGCCCGAGCTGCTGGTCCTCATCGCGCTGCGCGGCGACGCGCATCGCGAGATCGCCGCGTCGTTCGACGTGCGTTACGCGCCGACTCCCGATGCGCGCGAACGCGCGATCGCCGAGCACGGCAGCACGATCCGAGCGGTGCTGACCAACGGCAGCACGGGGTTGAGCGCCGCCGAGATCGACCGGCTGCCGCGCGTGACGTTCGTCAGCGCGCTCGGCGCGGGCTACGAGCACATCGACGTCGTGCATGCGAAGGCGCGCGGCATCACGGTGGTGACGGGCGCCGGCACCAACGACGATTGCGTCGCCGATCACGCGTTCGCGCTGCTGCTGGCGGCGGTGCGCAACGTCGTGCAGCTCGATGCGAAAACCCGCGCGGGCGTGTGGCGCGACGGGCTGTCGATGCCGCCGAACGTGTCGGGCAAGAAGCTCGGCATCGTCGGGCTCGGCAAGATCGGCGAGAAGTGCGCGCGTCGCGCGGCCGGCTTCGATATCGAGATCGGTTATCACAACCGCTCGGAGAAGCCGGTGCCGTACCGCTATTTCGACCGGGTCGACGCACTCGCGCAGTGGGCCGATTTCCTGATCGTCGCGACGCCGGGCGGTGCAGGCACGCGGCATCTGATCGATCGCGCGGTGCTCGACGCGCTCGGCCCGGGCGGTTTCCTCGTGAACGTGTCGCGCGGCAGCGTTGTCGATACCGCTGCTTTGGCGGACGCGTTGCGTGAACGGCGCATCGCGGGCGCGGGGCTCGACGTGTACGAAGGCGAACCGGCGCCGCCGCGTGCGCTGACCGATCTCGACAGCGTCGTGCTCACGCCGCACATGGGCGGCTGGTCGCCCGAGGCGCTCGATCGTTCGGTGCGGCAGTTTCTCGACAACGCGGCGCGGCATTTCGCGGGGCAGCCGGTATTGACGCCGGTGTAGGCGGCGATCGGTGTTGCCGGTGCGAAACGCGGTCGCGCCGGTCGCGAGACGGCGTGGTTCGGACCGCTTGCACGCCTTGCAGGCCCTCGTGAACCGAACCCGGCACCGTCATCGATCGAATCAGCTTGCGGGGCGGCCGCCCGCGAGATCCGCGGCCGCCACTTCATCGGTGGACGGTAGCGGTCGAATGGTCACCTCGCCCGAAATGAACCGTTTTCCTTTGAAATCCCTGCCGTGGTAACGCGTGCTGATCGCGTGAAATTCGGCATTGCCGGACGCCAGATGCTCCAGTTCGGTCACGTAGGCGCGCACATCCGCGTCGTCTCCGAGCGGGCCGGCGAGGACGCGGTCGCGCGCGGCGATCAGCTTGCGTTCGTTCTCGGCAACCAGCGTGGCCAGCTTGTTCAGCGCGTCCTGGAGCGTCAGGCCGTCGCGGTACATCAGCAGCCAGACGGAATTGACCGAATCGGCGATATGAATCTCTTTCCGGAATGAATACGGGTCGTTGACCAGCGTGATCGAATCGATGGCGGCCGTTCTCATTTCCGCCAGCGACCGGTCGGCAGCCAGGTGGTCGGTCATGTCCACGTCGATCGCGTATTCCGTCATGATGGCTGCCCATTCCCCGTAATTGTCGATGCGCCGCATCTCCAGATAGGCGTCGAACGTGAGCTCGTCCATCTTCAAGGCCAACGGATCCGTCTGCCTGACGATCAAGGTACGCAGCGATTCCTCCAGCCGTTGCCAGACGCGGGGCTTCGACGCCAACTGTGCCTTGACGGGCAGCAGCCCCTCGTACAGCAACTGCGCGATCGGGGCGCTGTCCGGCGGGCGCACGCCGGCGATCGCGTCGAAGTAATGCTGCCGCAACGTCGCACGCCTGTGCGCCTGGTCCAGCATGTCGGGGTTGGTGATGGTGTCGTCGATCAGCGTGGTGATGCTCATCATCCGTTCGAGATCGTAGATCCGGTCGTCTCGCGTGTGCGGGTAGCACAGGCCGCCGAATGACGGCATGCTTTGCGCCAGATAATGTTCGACCGCCTTCTGGCTACCGTAGTACGCGAGGATGTACGGGCTGTCGGTGAGCGCGATTCGGCGTTCCGCCTCGTCGTGGCGCGGATGCCACATGGGCTTCAATTGCAGATGGAAGTCCGGGTGGAAGATTTTTTCCCCCGGTTTCGGCAGGCCGGGGAGATCGCGAACGAAGTTGGGAATCTCTTTCATGGCGGATTCTCGGGCTCGAGGTCGGGGGCCGGAAACGGCGGCCTTCAGCGATCGCGCCTGAGCACGAAGCTGTAGATGGAAACCTGGCGCTTCACGATGGCGACGGCCAGGCTCTCGCACATCACGCGGAGTTCTTCCAGCGCGCCGACCGCACCGCGCGGAAAATGACGCTCGATGTTCTCCTGCACGCTCAGCAGCCAGCGCGTCGCGTCCATCCGGTCCGGCAGGATTCTCATGTCGTGGACCACAAACCCGCTCTGCTCGAACACCTGGCGCAGGTACGCGGGCGTCTTGCGATACTTGCATGCCAGCCTGTCGACGAGATCGGGCGTATCTGACCGGTAGTCCTGCAGGTCGACGTTATACAGGTTGTCCGAAACGATGACCGTTCCGTTCGCGGACAGCCGTTGCCGCAATTTGGCCATCACGATTTCGAAAAGGTCGTAGGGGAAGTGGGAAATCACCCCGCGCATGATCGCAAGGTCGTAGGGCTGGCCGAAATCCGGCAGCAAATCGATATCGAGCGCATTGCACCGGAACAGGTTGATGCGGTCCGACAAGGCTCGCGCGGCATTGACTTCGGCGCAGTATTCGAGCTGGCGTTCGCTGATGTTGATGCCGTCCAGGCGATGACAGTCGGGAAACCGCTCGGACAGATCCCGCAGCACCGTTCCCCAGCCGCACCCGATATCGAGTATCCGGTCGACGGGCTGGCGGCCGGGCCTATCCAGGCCGGCGAGCTCGAGTTGCCGCTCGAAATACCGGAGGCCGGATTCGTCGAGGCCGATCGGCTCCGGCGATCGGGCCGGGTCATAGATACCGAACTGGAACCAGAGGCGATCGCCGATCACGCTGCTCCAGCTTTCCGGGTCGTCCTGGTAAGCCAGTGCGACCCGCGACTCGTAATCGTTTCGTTCCCGGCCCCGTATCGAAGCGAACGGCTTGACGGTCCGGCCATTCAATGGCGATCCCGATCCGACGGCGGTGTCCGTGCCGATATTGCTCATAGCCATTCTCCGAGGTGGGGGTACGACGTCATGCACGGGATAGCCGGACTTCCGTGTCCGGCGAGCGCGGTTGCTGCCGAATCACGGTTGCATGATCGAAGCGGGCGACATCCCCTTTCCTCGACCAGGACAGAAAATCAGCGGCACCCGATTCAAAAAAGACGAGCGATTACCGTGGGCCGCGACTCGGCGGCCGCCGGTCGGGCTGGAAACGGCATACAGGCGAAGGGAATCCCCGGGGGCAACCGGTTACGAATTTCCGGATTATTGAATTCCCAATCTAGTCGATCGGGTTTCGATGTCAAGCGACAGAATGCTGTTTCATTTCCCGATTTAAACAATCGCTTGATTCACGAAATGCGGAATGATCATTCCGACGGGGCGGCCTTTTTAAAGAAACAGAAAATCGAGCCGGACGATGGGAAACGATCCGGGATGCGGAGGTACCGGCATCCCGGATCGTGTCGAGGGGGTACCGCGGGCTGCCGCGGCTCAGGAAGCCGCGAGCGGCACCGTCACCGACGTGCCGGCCGGATCGAGCGTCAGCCCCGTGCCCGGCGTCGGCCGCAGCGTCGCCTCATAGTCGCTGGAGAGGACCACGAGCCCCAGCCGGTGGCCGGCTTCCAGCTTGTAGTCGCGCGGCATGAACGTCAGCTTCAGGTCGTACGGCATGCCGGGCAGCACGGGCTGCGACACCCACTCGGACAGCCGGTTGCGCGGGTCGGTCCATGCGCGTGTGACGATCGTCGCCGTGCCGTCCGGCGCGCGGTCGACCAGCAGCGCCGTCACGTTCGCCACGCCCGTGAAGGTCAGCCTGACGCGCGCGGTCGCCGTGCCGGACAGGCGTGCCGCGGCCGTCAGCGGGGCCGTCTCGAAGCGGCTGCGGTTTTCGCCGGTCGCCGTGTTCGCCAGCGTCAGCGCGGGAATGCGCGCATCGTCGGTGAAGCGCGCGAGCGGGCCGCCGGTCGGCTGCCGCAGCAGCGTGCCGGTGGTTGCGCCGTCGCCGCCGGCGAAGTACGTGACCGGCGTGGCGCGACGCGCGGCCCAGTCGGCTTCCTTCAGCAGCGAGCCGTCGGCCTGAGCGATCACCGCGCGCGGATCCTGCTCGACGCCGTTGTCGTAGCCGATCAGGTAGCGCGTGAACCAGCGGTTCACCTCGGCGGTCCACGCGTCGGCCATCCCCGGCACGCGGGTCGGATCGGTGTGCTTCAGTCGATGCAGCCACAGCTGGGTCGGCACGCCCTGGCGCCGCATCGCCAGATACCACGACGTCGACTGGTCTACGCGCACGTTGTCGTCGGTCAGCCCTTGCGCGACGAGCGCCGGCGCGACCGCGAACGCGGTCGGAATGTCGCGCGCGGCCCAGAACGGCGAATAGTCGCCGGTCTTGCGGTCTTCCTGCTGCAGCGCTTCGTCGATCAGGTGCGTGCAGCGCTCCGGATGCGCGTTCGTCAGCAGCGCCTTGATGTACACGTCGACATCCTCGCCCTGATAGCCTTCCGGCGCGCGCACGAGGCCGCCCGAGCGGTAGTAGCCGTACATGTTCGACAGCCCGGCGATCGGCACGATCGCGTCGAGCCCGCGCGTGCGCAGGCTCGCGACCATCTTCGGCAGCGTGCCGTCGTACGACACGCCGTACATGCCGACGTGGCCAGTCGACCAGTTCGCGACGACCGTCTTGCCGTTCGCGTCCTTCGCGGTCGCGTCGCGGCCGAGCCAGCGGATCACCGACGCCATCGCGACCGATTCGTCGCGCGTGAGGATCGTCGGGCAGCCGTCCGAGCCGGCGGTGCCAAGCGAATCCGCATAGACGATCGTGAAGCCGCGCGGCACGAAGTAGCTCTCGATCCACGAGCGGCCGGCGGCCGCCGCCTCGACTTGCTGCAGCATCCGGGTTTGCGGTGCGGCGGCCAGGATGCGCGTGGACGCCGATGCCGCGGCGCCGGCGGTCGCGGCCGGATGCGGGGTGCCGTCGAGTTCGACGTCGACGTCGTGGTTGGGGCTGTCGGCGAGCCCCGCGTAATACGGGCTCGCGAGCACGATGACCGGCGTGCGCGCGCCGGTCGCGGTCTCGGCCGGCCGCACGATGCGCACGTGGATGCGGTCGCGCGTGCCGTCGCCGTCGGAATCGACCGGCGTGTCGACCCACGCGTTCTCCTCGATCGTGCCGCCCGACAGCGACGGCTGCACCTGGCCGTTGCTGATCACCGGCTTGTAGCGTCCGCCGCTCGCCGGATTCGCGTACGGGACGCCGGACGGTGAAAAGCGCGACGCGAGCGATTGCGTATTGGACTGATCGGCCGCGGCGGCGGCCCCCTCCTGTTGGCCCTGTGCGAGCGCTGACACGCCCGCCACGCTACCGCCGTCGTCACCGCCGCACGCGGCGAGCGTCGCGGCCGCCACGAGCGCGGGCAGCCACGCGCGCCGGAATCCGGTTCGATGAATGTTCATTGCAGCGACCTCGTCTCTTGTGATTGTGTGGAACCGGTCGGCTCGCGATACGCCCCCTGCGGCCTGGCCGGGTACTGCATCGGATGAAGCGGAACTGCACCATCAAAAACGGCGGGCGAGACGGAAGGGGATCTCGCCCGATGCCGGCGTGCGTCAGGCGGCGCGCATCCGGCCGGCGTCGAGGCGAGCGCATCGCCCCGAGCGGAATGCGTCAGTGCGGCGGTTCGATACGAAAGCAGGAGTGCGAATCAAACAGAAGCATGCCCGAGCTCCCTTCAGGTTTCGGATGAAACGGAACGGCACGATGCGAAGAGGCGGAAATGTTGCGAACGGCGGTGCTGCAACGGCAGGAAAGCGCGACGCGA
Source organism: Burkholderia sp. AU32262 (assembly GCF_020419985.1). Lineage (NCBI taxonomy): Bacteria > Pseudomonadati > Pseudomonadota > Betaproteobacteria > Burkholderiales > Burkholderiaceae > Burkholderia > Burkholderia sp. AU32262. The sequence goes on along the minus strand of NZ_JAIZRS010000001.1, from coordinate 247,675 downwards.
GCCGGCACGCTGTTGGCCGGGATTGCTTTCCGGAAGCTTGCGCAAAAGTTATCTCAGTGAAATGCGCGTGTCAAACTTTTTTAGCTTAAGTCAAACAAAGTTTCTGTATGCGTGTGGCCGGCGACCTCAACTTCCATGGAATCCGTCCGTAAACAGCAAAAAACAGGCTGAAAACGAGAGAGAGGGCAATGACGATTCCAGTCACGGCGGCGGGCGACCTGTCGCTCGCGCAAATGGCGCAGGCGGTGCTCGACGGGCGCCAGGCATCGGACACGACCGCGTCCGGCGCGTCGCCAGACGAGCCGATCGGCGTTCGGGCAGTCGATCCGCAGGCGATGCAGGCGGCGCTGGCGAAACAGTTGTCGATGGTGGGCGACCTGACGATGAAGCTGCGCGGCGTCGCCGACGCGCTCGCGACGAGCCTGCAGGACATCGTCGCGAAGCGCCCCGATCTGGCCGACGCGCCATTCGACTTCGTGACCGACGACGGCCGGATCAAGGTCGTATCGAAGACGCTGACCGACAGCGATCGCGCGTGGGTCGAATCGACGCTGAACGCGAACGCCGGCCTCGTGCTCGCGACGCGCGATTTTCACGAGCAGGCGGTCGATATCGCCGCGCAAGGCGTGGCCGTGCGCGGCGACACGTTCGCGGACAGCGAGCGCGCGGCGGCCAGTCAGGGCGCCGATGCGCGCTTTCATTTCATGAGCCTGCTCAACCGGTCGGTCGCGGACAATCCGCCGCCCGTGCCGCCGGGCGGGCACTTCACCACGCAGGACGGCACGACGCTGCGGATCGAGCCGTCGGCCGGCACCGCGCGCGGCACGCTCGCGCTGCTGAATACCGCGCGCCAGTTGTCGTCGGGCGCGGCGATCTTCGTCGACTCATCCGGCAAGAAGTCCTACGGGATGCGCGCGGAACTCGTCAACGTCGGCTTCGACGTGCTCGCCGCCTACGCGCCGGACGGCGGCAACAGCGTCGGTTTCCACGAGATCGCGTAACGCCGCGCCAATCGAGCCGCTCGCGGCTACTCGTCGCGCAGCGCGTCGGCCGGCCCGCGCCGGTTCAGACGCTGTAGCCGATCCGCAGGACGCCCCATGGCCGTCCGCCGACGACGATCGGCGCGGACACGTCCTTCATCAGCGCGAACTGGCCGTTGCCCATGTCGCGCCGATAGGTCTGCAACAGGAACGGCTTGTCGTGCGACACGGACATGCGCGCCGTCCGGTCCGTGTAGATCCGGCGATTCCGTGAGTTCGCCGCGTTCCAGGCGGCGTCCGCGCGCTGCGGCAGCGAAAACTTCCGGTTGTGGGTCGGAAGGTAGCACTGCCGGTCGAAACTCGCGCAGTAGACGATCCGTTCGTCGAGATCGAGCACCGGTTCCTGGATGGCCGGCAGCACGCGATCGGTGAACGCCGTGAAGCGCGTCATGAACTGCTGCGGGTCGGTGCCCGGAATCGGTTCGTAGTGCGTGTCGAAGAGCGCGTCGAGCGCGATATCGCCGCGGCCGACCGCGTCCTCGAATAGCTTGCTGATCGCGGCGGCCGTGCTCCGCGCGGTGTCGATCAGGCGCGTGTCGGGCGATTCGATGCCGGTCGCGGCCGTGAGCTCGATCAGCGTTTCGGAAACGGAGAGCAGGTTGCCGAGCCGGTCCTTGGCCTGCGAGAAATTGTCGGCCGAGTTCTCGACGCCGGACGCCATCTCGCCCACCTGCTCGTCGAGACGGTGGCACTGTGCCTCGATCTCGTCCGTCAGCGATGCGATCTGTTCGGCCTCGCCCGCGAGCTCGGTGATCGCGTGCCCGGTTGCGTGCACGACCTCGCCGATCGTGCGGGTGCCCTCGCGCACGCGGTGCGCGCGGGCGGCGTTGTCGGTGCCTTCCGCGAGCAGGTGCTCGGTCTGCTCGGCGAGCCGCGCGAGCGTCGTCTCGATCTGGGCCGTGGCCTGCCCGGTCTTCGCGGACAGGTTCTTGACCTCGGCCGCGACGACCGCGAAGCTGCGGCCGGATTCGCCGGCGCGCGCGGCCTCGATCGCGGCGTTCAGCGCGAGCAGGTGAGTCTGTCGGGCGATCACCGAGATCTCCTCGGAGACGGCCCGCACGTGATCGAGCGCGTCGCGCAGCGCGCCCATCTGGTCGCTGATCGTGGTGACGCCCTCGACGAGGCCGTGAATGTCGGCGAGCGACGCCTCGATCGTCTGCTGCGACTGCCGGACCGCGTTCGATGCGTTGGCGCTGACGTCGCGCACCTGCTGCGCGGCCTCGGCGATCCGGTGGTTGCCGCGCAGCGTGAGGGCGGCCGATTCGCGCAGCGTGTGGCAGACCTCCGCCTGCCGGGCGACGCGGGCCGCGACTTCCTCGACGTGGCCCGATACGTCGCAGATCTCGATGCCGAGCCGGCCTGCCTGCTCGGCGATGTCGCCGACGAGCGCGCGCGACGAACGGCGGCCGCGGCCGATTCCGAAGAAGTTCACGTTGGTGGGTCTCCTTGAGGCATGCGCGCCGGGCTCCCGGCGGATATTGGGCGTGCGTTCCTGACTTGACGGCAGCACGGCCGCGGACTTGAGGCCGGGTAAACATCGAGATCGGCATGCGGGACGGCCGGGCGGGCGCCGTCCAGGACGCGTTTGCGCCGCGTTGCCGTCGCGGCCGCGCCGAGATCCGGCGCCGAACGGGCGGCGCGCGGCGGCCGCCCGTGTACACGCGTTGCGTCAGAACACGTGGTGGATGCCGGCGTTGACGCCGACCGTCGTGCCCGGCAACCCGTACAACGCGCCGCCCGTGATGCCGAGGCCCGTGTTCATCGCGCCGTGGTTGTTGACGACGCCGACCTGCGCATACAGGCCCGTGCGCTTCGACAGGCTGTAGTCGGCGCCGATCGCGGCAAGCAGCGAATGATTGTGCGAATCGTTGCGGTCGGTCGTGTACCACGCGCCGGTGTTCAGGTCGAGCGCCGGCGTGACGCGATAGTCGAGGCCGGCGCTGTACACGTTGTTGCTGAACGAGCCGGCGACCTTGTAGCTCGTGAACGACGCCTTGCCGGTCACCGGCCCGAACGTGTAGGCGGCGCCGATCGTGCGGCCGACGAACGCGACCGTGCTCGGCACCGGCGTCGGGGACGTGCCGCCGTTGCCGTCGTAGAGCGCCGCGTTGAGCATGAAGCCGCCGTTCGTATAGGTAAGGCTGCCGGAATACTGGCGTCCCGCCTGGAAGTCGCCGGCCTTGCCGCCGAAGCCGAACATCGCGCTGGCCGTCAGCCCGGCGATCGTCGGGCTCGTGTACGAAATCGCGTTCGGGTTGAAGAGGCCCGTGACGAGTACGTTGTCGACGTACGGCACCAGCGCGGCGCCGAAGTGCGAGACGTTGCGCGGATCCGATCCGAGTATCGCGAGCACGAATGGCGAGAACTGCAGGCCGACCTTCGTTTCGCCGAAGCCGCCGTCGATCCCGACCCACGCCTGGCGGCCGAAGAAGTTGCCGTTCGAATGGCCGAACGCGCCGTCCGTGATGTTGAAGCCGCTCTCCAGCTTGAATTTCGCGTGCAGCCCGCCGCCGAGATCCTCGGTACCCGTGATGCCGAAGTTGGTCGGCGTCATGCCCGTGTCGGTCAGCGCGAATTGACGTCCGGCGTTGCCGGCGGTTGCCGAATCGAGCGATCGACTCGTATAGAGCAACGCGGCGTCGAGGTCGCCGTACAGCGTGACGCTGCTCTGCGCGAAACTGCTCGTGCTGGTGGCCGCACCGAACAGCGCCGCGCAAATCGTCCATGTCTTGCTCTTCATCGTCTGTCTCCGTTTTGTGAGTGTTGTAATACGTACAACTAATTGAAAAGGCGGCGAAAGCGATGCGAGCCGCCTGCATGCCGTACCGTCGGGGAACGCACGGCGATGCCTGTCGCCGGCGCGAAGGCGGCCGCGAGCCCGGCGTGGGAAACGGGATCGCGGCCGTGCCGCGGCGCCGCGTTGAAGCGATACGCCCGCCGTGGCGGGCGATGTCACATCGAGCGGTTCAACTGCTCGAGGATGGCCGGATTCTCGAGCGTGGACGTATCCTGCGTGATCGCCTCGCCCTTCGCGAGCGAGCGCAAGAGGCGCCGCATGATCTTGCCCGAGCGCGTCTTCGGCAGGTTGTCGCCGAAGCGGATGTCCTTCGGCTTCGCGATCGGCCCGATCTGCTTGCCGACCCAGTCGCGCAGCGCCTTCGCGAGCGCCGCCGCTTCGTCGCCTTCCGGGCGCGAACGCTTCAGCACCACGAATGCCACGACCGCCTCGCCCGTCGTGTCGTCCGGGCGGCCGACCACCGCCGCCTCGGCAACCAGCTCATGCGACACCAGCGCCGATTCGATCTCCATCGTGCCCAGCCGGTGGCCCGACACGTTGAGCACGTCGTCGATCCGGCCCATGATCGTGAAGTAGCCGGTCTCCTTGTCGCGCACGGTGCCGTCGCCAGCCAGATAGAGCGTGCCGCCGAGTTCTTCCGGGTAGTAACTCTTCTTGAAGCGCTCCGGATCGCCCCAGATCGTGCGGATCATCGCGGGCCACGGGCGCTTGACGACCAGAATCCCGCCTTGCCCGTTCGGCACGTCCTGGCCCGTCTCGTCGACCACCGCGGCCATGATGCCCGGCAACGGCAGCGTGCACGAACCCGGCACGGTCGGCGTCGCGCCCGGCAGCGGCGTGATCATGTGGCCGCCGGTTTCGGTCTGCCACCACGTATCGACGATCGGGCAGCGCTCGTGGCCGACGTGCTTGTGGTACCACATCCACGCTTCCGGATTGATCGGCTCGCCAACCGTGCCGATGATGCGCAGGCTCGACAGGTCATAGCTCTTCGGATGAACCTTGTCGTCGGCTTCGGCCGCCTTGATCAGCGAACGGATCGCGGTCGGCGCGGTGTAGAACACGGTCACCTTGTGGTCGCCGATCATCTTCCAGAAGCGCCCGGCGTCCGGATACGTCGGCACGCCCTCGAATACGACCTGCGTGCCGCCGCACGCGAGCGGCCCGTATGTGATGTACGTATGGCCCGTGACCCAGCCGATGTCGGCCGTGCACCAGAACACGTCGTCGGGTTTCCAGTCGAAGGTCCACTTCATCGTCTGCGCGGCCCACAGCAGGTAGCCGCCCGTGCTGTGCTGCACGCCCTTCGGCTTGCCGGTCGAGCCCGACGTATACAGGATGAACAGCGGATGCTCGGCGCCGACCCAGGTCGGCTCGCAGCGGTCGGATTCGCCGTCGGTCAGCTCGTGCATCCACAGGTCGCGGCCCGCGTGCCAGTCGATCTTGCCGCCGGTGCGACGATAGACGATCACGCTCTTGACCGCTTCGCAGCCGCCCAGCGCGATCGCCTCGTCGGCGATGCTCTTGAGCGGCAGCGTCTTGCCGCCGCGCGCCTGTTCGTCGGCGGTGATGAGCGCCACGGCGCCGACGTCGACGAGCCGCTCGTTGAGCGATTTCGCGGAGAAGCCGCCGAACACGACCGAGTGCGTCGCGCCGATGCGCGCGCAGGCCTGCATCGCGACGATGCCTTCGATCGACATCGGGATATAGATGACGACGCGATCGCCCTTGCCGATCCCGCGTTTCTTCAGCGCATTGGCGAAGCGCGACACGCGTGCGAGGAGGTCCGCATAGGTGACGCGGGTGACGGTGCCGTCGTCGGCCTCGAAGATCACCGCGACGCGCTCGCCGTGGCCGGCTTCGACGTGACGGTCGAGGCAGTTGTACGACGCGTTGAGCTCGCCGTCGTCGAACCATGTGTAGAACGGTGCGTTACGCTCGTCGAGCACCTTGGTGAACGGCTTGTGCCACGTGAGGCCTTCGCGCGCGAGCCGCGCCCAGAAGCCTTCGTAATCCTGCTCGGCCTCGGCGACGAGCGCGCGATAGGCCGGCATGCCGGAAATGGTCGCCGTCTTCTCGAGCGCCGCGGGCGGCGCGAACTGACGGGTTTCGTGAAGAACCGATTCGATCTTGGACAAGCGTGTCTCCATGCGTTCGTGTGATTCCTGCTGCGCTCGTGAAAACGCAACATGCATGCCAGTTGCGCGACCGGGGCGCGACTGCGGCGAAAACCGCGGCAGTCGGGCGGGTGGCACCCGATCCGATCGGCCCTGCGGTGTTGCGAATGACGGCGCGAGGCGGCGCGGCGTTCAAAAATGCAGCAGGTCGTGTTGCAGTCCTGAGCAGTGGATGGGCGAGCCGGCAGGCGGTCGCCCCGGCATGGCCGTGTCAGGCGAGCAGTGAACGCAGCGCCGGCGCGTGCCGGAATTGCCGGATGCGTTCGAGCGCCGCTACCTCGAGCTGGCGGACGCGCTCGGCCGACAGGTTCAGTTGCCGGCCGATCTCGCGCAGCGAATACTCGTTGTCGACATCGATGCCGTACCTCAGGCGGAGAATCCACGCTTCGCGTGCGGGGAGGCGGTCGATCAGTTCGGCGACCGCCGTGCGCAACTGACCGGCGCTCGCCGCTTCTTCGGGCGTCGGCGCGTCGGGGTCGATCGTGACGTCGCACAGCGTCAGATCGTGATCGGGCGAAACCGGCAAATCGGCGGAGATCGGCTCGCGCACGATGCTCATCAGCTCGCGCACCTTGTCGACCGGCAGCCGCATCTGCGTGGAGAGCACCCGCGCGTCGGCGACGTCGCCAGTCCGTTGCCGGTGGATTCGCGCGAGCCGCGACAACTTGTTGAGCGTATCGACCGTATGCGCGGGTACGCGTATCGTGCGCCCCAGATCGGCGAGCGCATGCGTGATCGCCTGCCGGATCCACCATGTCGCATACGTCGAGAATTTGAAGCCGCGCCGGTGGTCGTAGCGATCGACGGCCTTCATCAGGCCGATATTGCCTTCCTGGATCAGATCGGGGAACGGCAGGCCGCGATCGGCATAGCGCTTGGCGACCGACACGACGAGCCGTAGATTGCTCTGGAACAGCTTCGTTCTCGCGGGTTGCATCGCACGCTCGATACGCGAGAGCCGCGCATCGAGCGCAATCGCGATGTCGAGCGGCAGCGGAGACTCGGCGGCCAGGCGCGCGAGCGCGGTGCGCGCGTCGATCAACGCCGGCGCGTGGCGGGCGAGGGCGGTCGCGCAATCGGGGTGCGCGGCGCTGTATGCGTGTAGCCACGCGCGTACGTCGTCGCACCGCGTGAATAGATCGTGGCGCGTGGAATCGACGCGTATGCCCGCGGCGGCCAGCGTGTCGACGAGCCGTTTTTCGAATGTGCGCGCTTGCGTCGCGCGCTCGCGGTTCGTCTGTCCGATGCGTTCGATCGCGCGCGAGGTGAAGCGGATGCTGCCGGTCAACGCGCCAGTGTCGCGCAGCAGCGCGCGGTAAGTCGCCGACTCGAAACCGTCCGCTCGCAATGCGTGCTGCATCGCCGATGCCAACGCACCGGCACGCTCGAGCGCCCCGACGACCGTATCGCGCCACGCCGGGCTGTCGAGGGAAAGACCGGCGTCGTCGTCGGGCGCGGGCGGTGCCATGATCGGCTCGTCGGACGACATCGTCGCCGCATTCGCGGGCGGCTCGGCTTCACCGGCGAACCCCGTCACGTAAGCCGATGCCGCCACCTTGCCGGCGCGGACGTCGTCCGCGATCGCCGCGACGACGGCGAGTGCCGCCGGATCGCGGCTCAATGCGTCGACGCATGCGGCGCGGCCGCTTTCCAGACGAAGCGCGAGCGCGATTTCCTCGTCGCGTTCGAGCAACGGCGTCGCGCTCATTTCCCGCAGATAGAGCCGGACCGGGTCGTTGGTCCGGCCCGCGAGCAGGTCGTCGGCCGCGAGCGGCGTCGACGCGTCGGCCAGCGTCGACGCGACTTCCGTCACCTGCGAAAAATGGCCGTCGAGCGTCCACGCGGTGCGCGCGCCGGCATGCTCGCGTACGTCGATGCCGAACTCGCGCAGCATCGACGCTGCTGCGTCGAAATCCGCGCCGTCGGCCGCATCGTCGGGCAGCGCGTCGGCGATTTCACCGTGCGTCACGTAGCCGCGATCGAAGCCCAGCGCGATCAGCGCATGCAGATGCGCGGCGCGATCGGGGGCCGCGCCGCGACGCGACACGCCGTCGCGCTCGCGAGCGGGCCCGGCGTCAGGCGAGCTTTGCATAGACGTTGCACCAGCCTTCGGCGGCAACCGTCTTGCCCGCGAACATCGGGCACGTACCGAAGGATTCGCCCGCGGCAGCCTTGTAGAAGCGGCAGTTCGAACACGTCTGGCCAGCCTGATACTTCGGGAACTTGCCTGCGTCGACGGCGGCCGCCTTGGCGCGGTAGCCGAGCGTCTTCGCCGTCGCATCGTTTTCGTCGACGGGCGGGGCGGCCGCGAATGCACGGGGGCCGGCCGCGAGCGCGGCGCACAGGCCGGCGGCCTGAACGAAGAAGGTTCTGCGATGACGGGAGATCATGATGGGGTCCTGAATGAAATGAAAAGAAAAAGTCCGGCTCGCGCGCCGGACAAACTGCCCGGCGCGGTGGTCGATCGAAACGAAGGTGGGCGGGCGGATTACTTGCGCGGCCCGGCGATGAGCGGCGCCTTCGATGCGTTGGCGATCTCGGCGGTCAGCTTGCTCTTCGACGCGTCGTAGCCGTTCGAGTAAAGCAGGAACGCCATCAGGTCCTCGTACTCCTGTGCGGTCATCTTGCCGGGGCGATCGGCGGGCATGTTGCTCGACATGTACAGGAAGATGCCGCCGACCGTGATATGCGACTTGCCCTCGGGCGCGAACGATTCTCCGCTCAGCGCGGGCGCGGTATTGCCCTCGAGCTGATCGCCGTGGCATTTCGCGCACGCGTCGCCGTAGAGCTTCTTGCCGTGCTGCACCTGTGCCTGATCGAACGACGGGACGCCGCCGCCTTCGCTCGTCGACACCTTGATGAAGCCGCTCCTTGCCGGCCGCTGTGCGGACGCGATCGCGCCGTCGAGAAACCGGCCGGGCACGCGTGTGGCGGCTTGCGCGATGTCGTCGGGCAGCGTCCAGCCGCGCGTGAGCGACGCGAGACGACCGTTGCCGCTCATCTGCGACAGCGTGGCGTCGATGCGCTTTTGCAGTGCGTCCTTGCCCGGCCCGAACGCGAACGACAGTTGCCAGTCGGAGTACGGCGACGACGTCGCCGCGACCTGGAACCGTTGTTTCGGATGGGCTCGCTCGTACGCGACGACGCTCGGATACCAGACGATCGCGCGCTGCGCACGGCCCGCGGCGAGCGCGCCGATCGTTTTCTCGCTGGTGTTCTCGAGGTCGAAGCGGGCGTTCGTCTGCTGCGCGGCGATCAGTTGCGACGGGCTGCCGTACGTGGCCGCGATCGTTTCCTTGGCGCCGGTCGGCGCTGGCGCGTCGCGCAGCGACACGCTGACGTAGCCGGAGCGCAGATAGCCCTGCGAGAACGTCATCCTGGATCCCGACGCATCGGCGATCGCCGAACGCGGGAAGCCGGCGATCACGTCGCAGTCGCGTTCGAGCGATTTCGTCAGCTCGCTGGCGGAGATGCCGTCGTCGTCGCCGTTGTCGTCCACGCCGTGTTTGTTGAAGGTCGCGGCGATGCCCGCGGCGCGGAATACTTCGCGCGCAACGGAGCGGTCGAGCGCGGTGGTCGGGCTGCCGGGCAGCGTGCAGACGCGCACGCCGGCCGACGCGGCTGCCGGTGTCAGCGCCACGCCCACGGCGAGCAGACTGGCGACGGTAACGGAAGTGAGGCGAGTATTCATGATCGTATGTCCGGTTGAAGCAGGTGGGACGTCGCGCCCGCATCGGGCGCATGCGGGCGCGACTCGGGCGTGGCGCGTGTTCAGTTCAGCGCGAACACGTACAGCGTGCCGCCGCGCGGAACGTCCTTCGCGATGTCGGCCATCGGGCCACCCCAGATCGGGTTCGCGCCGCCGTAGCCGGCGAGCACGGCGACATATTCCTTGCCGTCGACTTCATACACCGACGGTTGGGAAATGATGCCGCTCGCCAGTTGCGGGCTTTCCCACAGCACCTTGCCGGTCGCCGTGTCGAACGCGTACAGGTGGCCGTCGAGCGAGCCGCTGAACGCGAGGCCGCTCGCCGTGGTCGCGACGCCGCCGTTCCACGGCTTCTTCGACCAGTGGCTCCACAGCTTCTTGCCGGTGTTCACGTCGATGGCCGTCAGTTCGCCGTAGCCTTCGCTGCCCGGTTCGGGCTTGATCTCGAAGCCTTCGCCGAGATACGGCAGGCCTTCCATGTAGCTGACCGACTTGCCGGTCAGGCTCATGCACGCATGCAGCGCGGGCACGACCGCGATGTTGCGTTCCTGGTCGTACGAGATCGACCACCAGTTCTTGCCGCCGAGGAAGCTCGGGCACGTCTCGATCGTCGTGCCGGCCTTCGGGAACTTCGATGCGTCCTGGATCGGCTTGCCGTCGGCCGTGTAGCCGGTGACCGACAGCGCTTTCACGAACGGCGTCGCGTAGATCAGCTTGCCGGTCGTGCGGTCGATCGCATGGAAGAAGCCGTTGCGGTCCGCGTGGATGATCGCGTCGTAGTCCTTGCCCTTGTACTTGATGTCCGCGAGGACGGCCGCGTTCACGCCGTCGTAGTCCCACGTGTCGTTGTTCGTGTACTGGTAGTGCCACTTCAGGTTGCCGCTCTTCGCATCGAGCGCCAGCAGCGAGTCGGAATACAGATTGTCGCCGGGGCGCAGCGCGGCGAGCCACGGGCCGGGGTTGCCGACGCCCCAGTACAGCGTGCGGGACGCGGCGTCGTACGTGCCGGTGAGCCACGCGGCGCCGCCGCCGTGGCTTTGCATGCCGTCGGGCCAGGTTTCCGCGCCCTTTTCGCCGGCGGCGGGGATCGTGTAGCGTTTCCAGACCTGCGAGCCGTCCTCCGGATTCAGCGCGGCGATGTAGCCGCGAATGCCGTATTCGCCGCCGGACGTGCCGACGACGATCGCACCGTCGATCGCGAGCGGCGCGAGCGAGAACGCGTAGCCGAGGCCCGGCTCGAACATCTGCTTCTTCCACACGAGATTGCCGGTCTGCGCGTCGAGCGCCGCGACTTCGCCGTTCAGCATCGCGATATAGACGTTCTTGCCGTACAGCGCGACGCCGCGGTTCACTACGTCGCAGCACGCGGTCTTGAACGAGGCCGCGCCGAGCTTCGGCTCGTATTTCCACAGCTGCTTGCCGGTCTTCGCATCGAACGCGTAGACGTTGTCCTTCGGCGTCGTCACGAACAGATAGTTGCCGTTGACGATCGGCGTGGCCTCGAAGCCCTGCTTCAGGTCGGCGGGGAACTTGTATGCCCACACCTGCTTGAGATCCTTCGCGTTCGACGTGTCGATCTGCTTGAGCGGCGAGTGCGAGCGGCCGTCGTAGGTGCGGTAGTAGGTCAGCCAGCCCGGATCGCCGTGCGCATCGGTCAGGCGCTGGTAGGTCACGGCCGGGTAGTCCGCGGCCGCTTCGACGAGGCCGGGGTTCAGCGCGACGGCCGCCGCCGCCGCGATGCCGATCGTCGCCAGCCGGCTCGCTGAAGCCGAGAGTTTCTTCATGGTTGTCTCCTGAGTCATTGTGGTCGCACCGCCGCGAACGATTCGTCGCGCCGGCACGGTTGGGGTTTCCGGGCCGAGTGCACTGTCCGTTACGCAAGTCGCATGCCATCGGTGTCGCATGCCGGTATGACGCGGCATACCGGCGTATCGCAGGGGAAGCACGCAAGGGCGGTTCGCGCCATCGCGTCGACGCAGGTGTTGCATTCAGGTACACCGTCGCGCGCGAAGTGTTGCCAAACATGACAGGTGGCGCAGCCCGCGCAACAGCGGCGAGTCGGTCGCCCACATTGGATACCGACGCGATGTGCGGCGCAGCGCGCGCCACGCGTGCTCGCGGCGCTGGCACGGTTCTCGCACGCCGGCTTCGCGACAACCCGTCGCCGCGCGATGCCTCGCACGCGCCGGCGGAACATGAATGCGGAGACAACGTAGATGATCAGGAGACCAAAGGCCGCCGCGCGCGACGCCGCGACGCGGCGCGGCCGGTGTGCGCGATGCGTCGGCACGGCCCTCGGCGCGCTCGCGCTGGTCGGCTTGCCGGCCGGCAGCGTGTGCGCGCAGCCGCAGGCGGACGGAGCCGCGCTCGAGCCGGACGTCGTGCTGCCCGCGGTGGTCGTCGTCGGCACCACGCCGCTGCTCGGGATCGGCACGCCGCTGTCGAAGGTGCCGGCGAACGTGCAGACGGTGCGTGCGGCGGAACTCGACGCGCAGCACCGCGCGACGCTCGCCGATTTCTTCGCGGCGAACCTGCCGAGCGTGACGATCTCGGATGCGCAGGGCAACCCGTATCAGACGGACGTCAACTATCGCGGCTTCACCGCGTCGCCGCTGCTCGGCACGCCGCAGGGGCTGTCGGTGTTCGTCGACGGCGTGCGCGTGAACGAGCCGTTCGGCGACGTCGTGAACTGGGACATCCTGCCCATGCAGGCGATCGACCGCGTGCAATTGATTCCGGGCTCCAATCCGGTGTACGGGCTCAACACGCTCGGCGGTGCGCTCGCGATCACGACGAAGGACGGCAGGTCGAATCCGGGCGGCGAAGCGGAGGTGTCGGGCGGTGCGTGGGGCCGCAAGAGCACCAGCGTCGAGCAGGGCGGCACGATCGGCCCGAACCTCGACTACTACGCGACCGCGAACGTCGCGAACGACGGCGGCTGGGCCGACCATAACGCGAGCCGCGTGCGGCAGGCGTTCGGCAAGCTGCGCTACACCGATGCGGACACGACGCTGTCGCTCGCGGCGGGCGGCGCGGACAACACGCTGTCCGGCTCCCAGACGATCCCGCGCTCGTTCCTCGACAACCGCAAGCAGGCGTATACGTATCCGGACCGGAACCGCAACAGCGCCGGCTACCTGACGCTGTCGGGCGACCGCTTCTTCGGCGAAAACGTCGAATTGAGCGGCAACGCGTACTACCGACACCTGCGCAACACGAACACGAGCAGCAACAACAATACGGATTACGGATCGGTGGACGAGGACGGTACGGTCGACACGGTGCAGGGCAGCAACGCGCAATCGACGATCGTCACCGACAGCTACGGCGGCAGCGTGCAGCTGACGCTGCTCGGCAAGCTCGGCGGGATGGCGAACCGGCTCGTCGCGGGCGTCTCGGCCGATATCGCGAACTCGAGCTACGTCGCGTCGTCGCAGGACGCGTCTTTCACCGATGCGCGCGCGGCGCTCGGCATCGGCGATTTCGTGCAGCAGACCCGCGCCAAGACGCGCAACACGAATTTCGGCGTGTACCTGAGCGACGCGCTGTCGCTGACGCCGCACTGGACGCTCACGCTGTCGGGCCGCTACGACTGGTCGAAAGCGCAGATCGGCGACGAGAGCGGCGTGCAGCCGCTGCTCGACGGCAACCACGTGTTCTCGCGCTTCAACCCGGCGGTCGGGCTCAACTGGAACCCGGTTCCGGGTTTTACCGCGTATGCGACGTACAACGAAGGCATGCGTTCGCCGACCGCGATCGAGCTCGCGTGCGCGGACCCGGCCGCGCCGTGTTCGCTGCCGAACGACTTCATCGCCGACCCGGCGCTCAAACCCGTGATCTCGAGGACGCTCGAGGCCGGCGTGCGCGGCCGCATCGGCGCCGCGACGACCTGGAGCGCCGCGGCCTATCGCACGACATTGACCGATGACATACAGTTCATCAGCAGCCCGGCCAGCGCGCAGGGCTATTTCCGCAACGTCGGCGATACGCGGCGGCAGGGTATCGAGCTCGCCGGCCGCACGCGGCTCGGCCCGCTCGGTGTCGGGCTGTCGTACAGCCATGTCGATGCGACCTACCGTTCGTCGTGGACCGAACACAGCCCGGCGAATTCGGCGGCCGACGCGAACGGCAACGTGACGGTCAAGCCGGGCGACCGCATCCCCGGCATTCCCGCGCATACGGTGAAGTTGCGGCTGGACTACGCGGCAACGCCTGCATGGGACATCGGCGCGAACGTCACGTGGCGCAGCGGCGTGTACGCGCGCGGCGACGAGAACAACGGCGACGTGAACGGCAGGATCGCGGGCTACGTGCTCGTCGATCTCGACATGCGTTACCGGGTCACGAAACGGTTCGAGGTATTCGCGAGCGTGACGAACCTGCTCGACAAGCGCTACGCGAGCTTCGGCGTACTCGGCCAGAATTTCTTCAACGGACCGAACCACACGTTTGACGGCGCCAACCCGGTGAACGAACCGTTCGTCGGGCCGGGCGCACCGCGCGGCGCGTGGGTCGGCGCGCGTTATGCGTGGGATTGAGCGTGTCGCCGCGTCGTGACACCAACGCGCGCGGGCCGTCACGTGAACGGCGCTGTCGCGAACATTGCGTTCACCGCGCGTGCGATGCTGCGCGCCAGCGCCGGGTCGCTTGCCAGATGCCCGGCCTTCACGCATTCGATTCGCGCTTCGGGCACGGCTCGCGCAAGGCGCTCGACGTTGCCGACCGGGCAAACGGGATCGTGTATCCCGTGCGCGGCGAACAGCGGCACGTGGGCCCGTGCGGCCCGTCGCGCGAGCGCGAGCACGCGGCGCTCGCCGAGCCAGCAATCGTGTTGCAGGTAGTGCGCCTGGATCCGGTATTTGTCGATCAGCCGGCGGATGGTCTCGTTCGAACGGACCGCGCGCATGGGCGAGCGGCGCGCGCGTGCCGACGCGAGGATCGCGCTTTCGTATGCGTGCCACGCGAGCGCCACCGCGCGCTGCCGGGCCGCGCTCGCGCCGTGGCGCAATCGTTGCGCGCAGCGCGACAGCAGGCGATCCGGCCGGCCCCCCCCGGCCGCTGCATTGAGGCGCCGCCATTCGCGCGGGGCACGCGTGCGGGACGTCATGAAGAGCCCGCGGACTTCGCGGCGCGACGTCAGGAACAGGCCGCGCAGCACGACGCCCGTCACCCGTTCCGGATGCGTGCCCGCATACGCGAGTGCGAGCGCGGCGCCCCACGATCCGCCGACGACGCCCCAGCGTGTCACGCCGAGCTGTTCGCGCACCGCCTCGAGATCCGCGATCAGCCGCGCGGTGTCGTTGTGACGCGTGCCGCCGCGCGGTGTCGACGCGCCCGCGCCGCGCTGGTCGACGAGCACGACGCGCACGCGGGTGAGGTCGAACAGCCGCAGGATGCCGGCCTGGCTGCCGCTGCCGGGGCCGCCGTGCAGCACGACGACCGGATGGCCGCGCGCGGCGCCGGCCACGGTGAAGGCGATCGATTGCGCATCGCGGCGCAGGCGCCAGCGAACGGGCGTGGGCGGCGACGCTGGCGTGTCGGGCAAGACCCGCATGGCGGGCGGCGGCGTGGATCGAATCGGGCGACGCGTCATGTCGATAGGGTTCGGGCGGAATCGGGGGGCGTAATCGTCGGCGGCCGGACGGTCGCCCGGCCCGCCCTGCGACAAAGCGAGAAGCGCGCCAGCCGCGAGGATCCGGATTCGCACGGGTAGTCACGCGCCGGGAAATCGCGGTATCACGCAGACAGGCCGTCGCGCGACGCGACACGCGCCGCCGCGCCCGGGCGATTCATTACATCCTCCTTTCGATCTGGTTGCGCGGCGCCAGCGTGGCCCGATGCTTGCTTGCAATGACGGCAAAGAGTCCGGCAGTTGACCGGAAGGATCCCCCGGAGGAGACAATGCGCGATGACGTAGAGCAGGCGGCCGGGACACGGGCCGCGCATCCCGCTGGCTGGCCCGCACCGTCGATCCAGAAGGCCCATGAGCGCTCGGAGACGTTCGGCCTGCAGGTATCGGCACGCCCCGATTACGACGTGCTGTCGAACGCGGCGCTGGTGCTCAAGCGCGAGCAGAGCCGGGTGCTGTGCGTGCACGCGATGCCGGTGATGGAAACGCTGCACGAGCAGATCGTCAATACGCAGAGCATGATCGTGCTGACCGACGCGGAAGGGCTGATCCTGCATTCGATCGGCGACGACGATTTCCTGCGCCGCGCGGAGAAGGTCGCGCTGCGCCCGGGCGCGAACTGGGCGGAGAACCGGCAGGGCACCAACGCGATCGGCACGGCGCTGGCCGAGCTGTGCCCGATGGTCGTCCACGGCGACCAGCACTTCCTGGCCGCGAACCGCTTCCTGACCTGTTCGAGCGTGCCGATCCTCGATCCGTACGGCGACGCGATCGGCGTGCTCGACGTGACGGGCGACCACCGCAGCTATCACCAGCACACGATGGCGCTCGCGAAGATGTCGGTGCAGATGATCGAGAATCATCTGTTTACGACGACCTTTCAGGAAACGCTGCAGGTGTCGTTCCATGGCCGCCCCGAATTTCTCGGCACGCTGATGGAGGGGATCGTCGCGTTCACCGCCGACGGCCGCTTCCTGTCGGCCAATCGCAGCGCGCAGTTCCAGCTCGGCATGCCGCTCGCCGCGCTGCGCGCGCACACGCTGTCGTCGCTGTTCGACATCACCAGTGCGCAACTGATCGACCGCATGCGCGCGAGCACCGACCGGCACCTGATGCTCAATCTCGGCAACGGCGCGGTGGTGTGCGCGCGCGTGCACTTTCGCCGCGCGACGCTCGCCGAAGGCAGCCGGCCGACGGACGTCCACGATGCGGGGGCGCCGGCCGCGCGCGCGAACGCGGCGCCCGCGCCGGCGGCGGGCACGTCGGCCGGCCTGTCGCGGCTCAACTATCTCGACACCGGCGATGCGCAGGTCGCCAGCGTGATCGCGAAGGTGCGCAAGGTGATCGGCAAGGACATCCCGATCCTGATCACGGGCGAGACCGGCACCGGCAAGGAACTGCTCGCGCAGGCGATCCACAACGACTCGCCGCGCCGCGACGCGCCGTTCGTCGCGGTCAACTGCGCGTCGATTCCGGAGACGCTGATCGAGTCCGAACTGTTCGGCTACGAGGAGGGCGCGTTTACCGGCGCGCGCCGCAAGGGGGCGATCGGCAAGCTGCTGCAGGCGAACGGCGGCACGCTGTTCCTCGACGAGATCGGCGACATGCCGTATCCGCTGCAGGTGCGGCTGCTGCGCGTGCTGCAGGAGCGTCTCGTCAACCCGCTCGGCTCGACGAAGACGATCCCCGTGGACATCGCGATCATCTGCGCGACGCACCGCGATTTGCGCGACATGATCGCGCAGAACCGTTTCCGCGAGGATCTCTACTACCGGCTGAACGGCCTCGTGGTGCGCCTGCCGCCGCTGCGCGACCGCACGGATCTCGCGGTCGTCGTGCAGAAGATGCTGCAGCGCGAAGCGTTCGCGGGCCCGGGCCGGCCGCCGCTGTCGGTCGCGCCGGACGTGATGGAGCTGTTCGTGCGCTGCACGTGGCCGGGCAACTTCCGGCAGCTCGGCAACCTGCTGCGCACGGCGGCCGCGATGGTCGACGACGACGGCGAAATCCGCCGCGAGCACCTGCCGGACGACTTCTTCGACGACCTGCGGCGCGGCGATGCGCAGGTCGTGCAGGCCGTCTCCGAGGCGTGCGCGTCGTCAGCCGCGCCCGCCCGGTCTGCCGTGGCGGGCGCGGGACCCTGCGGCGCGGACGCCTTCCCGCCCGCCGACACGCGTCTGCAGGATGTCGCGGCATCCGCGATCGCGGCCGCGCTGGCCCGTCACGGCGGCAATGTGTCCGCCGCCGCGCGCGCGCTCGGCGTGTCGCGCAACACGATCTACCGGAAGATGCCCGCGGCCGACGCGGCGCGGCACCCGTCTGAAGAAAGCTGATACGCGAGCCACGGCGCACCGGCCGGTGCGCCGGGTGCGCAACGTGTCACAGCCGGTGTGTCAAGTTGCAACACCGGTGTTCAACGATTCAACACCTGTCACCGCCCGGGCGCCTCGCGCCGTCCGGACGGCCGGGCGCATTCGCGCGAATCGTGTCGGCCATTCGTAAGGATTGCGTCCCGATGCCCGGATGACGGCCGTATGCCGCTGCGTGGCGGTGAAGGCAACGCATCGGCACGCTCCTTGCTGAAGAGGAAGCGACCGCTCGATCACCGCGGTTGTTCGACTCACGCAGCAACACATCGACTCATCGATTCATCAACTCAACAGGAGACACACCATGCAGTGGACGACACCGTCATACACCGACCTGCGCTTCGGCTTCGAAATCACGATGTACATCGCCAACCGCTGATCGCCGCGCGTGCCGCCCGTTTCGCCGTGGTCGGCGCGGGCGGCCTCGGGAGCTGACGCCCATGAAGATCAAGATACTCGGCTCGGGAGCCGGCGGCGGCCTGCCGCAATGGAACTGCAATTGCGCGAACTGCCGCCGTGCGCGCAGCGGAAGCGGCCACGTGGTGCCGCGCACGCAGTCGTCGATCGCGGTCAGCGAAGACGGCATCGACTGGGTTCTCGTCAATGCGTCGCCCGACATTCTTTCGCAGTTGCGCGCGGATCCGGACCTGCAACCGGCGCGTGCGATCCGCGACAGCGGCATCGCCGCCGTCGTGCTGTGCGACGCGCAGATCGATCACGTGACGGGCCTGCTGATGCTGCGCGAGCGCTCGACGCCGCTGCCGCTGTACGCGAGCGCGCCGGTGCTGGACGACCTGTCGACCGGCTTGCCGCTCGTGCCGCTGCTCGGCCATTACTGCGGCGTCGCCGCGCACACGATCGTGCCCGGCGAGCCATTTGAAGTGCCCGCGGCGCGCGGGATCCGTTTCACCGCGATCGCCGTCGACAGCAAGCCGCCGCCTTATTCGCCGCGGCGTGCGTCGGCCGCGCCCGGCGACAACATCGCGCTGTCGATCGAGGACGTCGCGAGCGGGCGGCGCGCGTTCTATGCGCCGGGGCTCGCGTCGGTCACCGACGACGTGCGCGCGGCCATGGACGGCGCCGATCTGGTGCTGGTGGACGGCACGTTCTGGACCGGGACCGAGATGATCGATCTCGGCCTGTCGGGCAAGCACGCGGCCGACATGGGGCATCTCGCGCAGTGCGCGGAACACGGGCGGCCCGGCATGATCGACTGGCTCGACCGGCTGCCCGCGCGCACGCGCAAGGTGCTCACGCACATCAACAACACGAACCCGATTCTCGATCCGCATTCCGTCGAGCATGCGCACCTGCGCGCGCACGGCATCGACGTCGCGCACGACGGCATGCAATTCCAGGTCTGACGATGAACGCACCGATCCCCGCTACGGCGTTGCACGCGACGCCCTGGACCGCGACCGAATTCGAGGCGCGCCTGCGTGCGCTCGAATCGCGCTATCACATCCATCACCCGTTCAACCGGCGGCTCAACAGCGGCGCCTGTTCGCCCACGCAGATCCGCGGCTGGGTCGCGAACCGCTTCTATTACCAGATCTGCATTCCGCTCAAGGATGCGGCGATCCTGTCGAACTGCCCCGACCGCGAGACGCGGCGCCGCTGGATCCAGCGGCTGATCGACCACGACGGGCAGGGCGACAACGAAGGCGGCATCGAGGCGTGGGTGCGGCTCGGCGAGGCATGCGGTCTGACGCGCGACGAGCTATGGTCGCTCGAACACGTGCTGCCCGGCGTGCGTTTCGCGGTGGATGCGTACGTGAACTTCGCGCGGCGCGCGCCGTGGCAGGAAGCCGTGTGCTCGTCGCTGACCGAGATGTTCGCGCCGCAGATCCATCTCGACCGGCTCGCGGGCTGGCCGTCGCATTACCCGTGGATCGAGCCGGCCGGGCTGCATTATTTCCGCAGCCGCGTGCCGCTCGCGCAGCGCGACGTCGAGCACGGGCTCGCGGTCACGTTGGAGCATTTCACGACACCGGACGCGCAGCAGCGCGCGCTCGGCATCCTGCAATTCAAGCTCGACATCCTGTGGTCGATGCTCGACGCCGTCGAAAAGGCCTATCCGCTATGAACGCGATCGAAGCCGCCAGCGGCGTGCCGCTGCGCCCCTGCCTCAGGGGCATGTACCGCCTCCAATGGGAGGCGGCCCAGGATGCGTACGTGCTCCTCTATCCGGAGGGCATGGTCAAGCTCAATCCGAGCGCGGGGGAGATACTCGCGCGCTGCGACGGCACGCGCGAACTGGACGACATCATCGGCGAGCTCGAGCGCCTGTTCATGCAATCCGATCTCGCGACCGACGTCTACCGCTTCCTCGATCATGCGCGACTGCGCGGCTGGCTCGACTGACATGGCGCCCGACACTTCCCGTCCGTCCGCGCCGCTGTGGCTGCTCGCGGAACTCACGTACCGCTGCCCGCTGCATTGCGCGTTCTGCTACAACCCGGTCGATTTCGCGACGCACGGCGCGGAACTGGACACCGACGCGTGGCGCACGGTCATCAGCGACGCGCGCGCTCGGCGCCGCGCAAATCGGCTTCTCGGGCGGCGAGCCGCTGCAGCGTGGCGACCTCGAGACGCTCGTCGCGCATGCGCGCGGGCTCGGTTTCTATACGAACCTGATCACGTCGGGCATCGGGCTGAACGTCGCGCGCATCGAGCGGCTCAAGGCCGCCGGGCTCGATCATATTCAGTTGTCGCTGCAGGATTCGACGCGCGAGCTGAACGATTTCCTGACCAGCACGCGTACGTTCGAACTGAAACGCGACGTGGCGCGGCTGATCAAGGCGCACGGCTACCCGATGGTGCTCAACTGCGTGCTGCATCGCTACAACCTGCCGCACGTGGGGCAGATCATCGAGATGGCGCTCGATCTCGGCGCCGATTACCTGGAGCTCGCGAACACGCAGTATTACGGCTGGGCGATGCTCAATCGCGATCAACTGATGCCGACCGTCGAGCAGGTGCGCGAGGCCGAGGACACGGTCAACCGCTATCGCAAGCTGATCGGCGAGCGCTGCAAGATCCTGTTCGTCGTGCCCGACTATTTCGAGCGCCGCCCGAAAGCGTGCATGAACGGCTGGGGCTCGGTGTTTCTCGGTGTCGCGCCGGACGGCACCGCGCTGCCGTGCCATGCCGCGCGGTCGCTGCCGGGGCTCGCGTTGCCGAACGTGCGCGACCGGTCGCTGCGGGAAATCTGGTACGACAGCGACGCGTTCAACGCGTTTCGCGGCGACGACTGGATGCGCGAGCCGTGCCGCACGTGCGACGAGCGGCATACGGATCACGGCGGCTGCCGGTGTCAGGCCTACCTGCTGGCCGGCGACCCGAAGGAGGCCGACCCGGTGTGCGCGAAGTCCGCCCATCACGGCCAGGTCGAACAGGCCGTGCAGTTCGCGCGACGTCGCGCGCCGATCGCCGAACAGCCGTTGGTGTTTCGCAGCAAGGAGAATTCGCTCGCGCAATGCGACGCGGCGTGCGAGCGCTGAGGCGCGCGGTCAGGACGAAGGCGGCGGCGCGCGACGCGGTGCTCGCGCGCCGCCGCGCCGCGCAGGGAGAAAACGGCGCGCCGCCGCCGATGCGGGCGCGCGTACCCACCGCATTCAATCTCGATGAATGACCGCGCACGCGCGCGCCATCACCCGTCATCCGCCTTCGCCTGCAAATCCTTCAGCCCCTGAATCACGACCAGCAGCGCGCGCCCGTGCTCGTCCGACCCGTCCCACGCGTCGACGATCGCGTCGCGCAGCAGGTCGTTGTACCGACGGCGCGACGGCTCCGTATCGACACCATAGAAACTGCATAGCTTATTGAATGGCGCGCTGCGGCGCAGCCGGCGCCCGTTCGACAACCGAAGGCGCGACACGGTGGGCTGGCTGACCCCGGAAAGCCTCGCGATTTCGCTGGACGAGCGTGTATCCGCCATCAGGCGGCGCAACAGGTCTTGAACGGGAAAATCTTGGTCCGGGGCTTCCATGCGATGCATTATACCTATACAGTTACGGCTGTTGAATGGGCTTGCTGTCAGCAGCGAGGCTGTATCCCGAGAAAGTTGATGACACTGAAACACCTCCCTCCCACGTTCTGCTGGACCAAGATCGGCACCGAGTCCGGCGAGGAGCTGCCGACCGTCGTACTTCGCAAGGAATGGGAGCGCCGGCTCGGAGGCGGGCGTTTTCTGTGGGGCATCAACCAGCCGCTCGGCAACAGCGCGCAAGTCGCCGCGCATCGCACCGGTTCGCTGCTCGCACTGTTCTCGCCGGTCGCGTCGCGTCCGCGCGCGGGCGAGCGCAAGGACGCATTGCTGTGGAATGCGTGGGTCGACGCAGGCGGGCAGGTGCGGCCGTTGCCGCCGCATACGTTCATCGCCAGCCGCTCGACGCTGCCGTCCGGCCGGCGTCGCGAGCAGCACTACGCGCTCGTGTGCGCGTCGTCCACGGCGCTGACGGTCGGCACGCAGTTGCGCGTGTTTCCCGATCACCTGCGCAGCGTGAGCACCGGCAAGCCGCTGGGCGCCGCCCAGGGGGGCGGCCGTGGTCGACTGCGTCGGGCGTGCGAAGGAACAGACGGGCAAGAGCTATCCGCTCGCGCTGTCGGTCGAGCTCGAAGCGCCGTATTTCGTGCGGCTGGCGCAGCCGTGCGTGCTGAAGGCGCGCGATCTCGCGGAAGTGAACAAGGCCACGCGCGCGGGCGATTTCGATCGCTTCGTCGAACTGGTCGCGCGCTTGCGCGGCCGTTCGCCGACGGACGCCGTGCGCGGCGTCACGCGCGATCTGTTCGACGTGCCGCCGCTCGAAACGGCGGCCGCGTATGTGGCGCCCACGCATGTCGCGCGCATGCGCCACCGGCCGGCGGTCGAGCATCCGCGCGATCTCACCGGCGATCTGTTCGACCTGTCGCCGGGCGAGGTGGCCGCGTTCGCGGGGCTGGCGCATCCGCGCATCGGGCGCGCGTGACGACCCACGCGAAGCCGTTCGCGCAAGAATTTGTTGCAATCTCGCCGTAGCGGTTCGGCGAGCGCGGCGCGACAATCGGCACGAAGCGCGCGGCGCGGCGGCCGATGCGTCGACATGCGACGGGTCGTGGTTCACGCCGCCGACATGCGTACCACGCACACTGGGCGTCGGCGTGCTTCACACTGCAATCCTGAGGGAGGAGTGTCGATGTCGACCCATATCCGTTCGCGGGAAGCGCGGGCCGCACAACGCTTCGTCGAAGCGACGCGCAACGTCGATCAGGCGTTTCGCGCCGTGCGCGGCGAAAGCGACGACGACGGCTCGTCGGCCCACTACGCACGCGCGATGTCGCGTCTCGATCGCGCGCTCGACGAGCTGGCGCGTGCACAGGAATTCTTCGATCGCGTCGTCGGCGCGGATACCGCGCACGGCAACTGACGGCTTCGTCGTTTCTCTTTTTCGCGCGTCGTGCGACGCGCGTTCATCTTCCTGCCGGGCGCGTTGCGCGGCATGCCGGTTCGTCACCCCGTTTCGATTCTCGACGTCAGGCCTTGCGGCCTTCGGCCGGATAGCCGCCTTGAGCGGTTGCCGTGCGTCGGCCCGCACGGGTCATGTCCGGTGCGGACGGCGCGGATGGCGCGGCGCGCGACGCGTAGCCGCGATGCTGGAACGAGGTCGCGAAGAACCGCATCTGGTAGCGGATCGCATTCGCCCAGTAATCCCACGTATGACCGCCCGGGCGCTCCGCATAGTCGTGCGGCACGCCGAGCGCGACGAGCCGTTCGTGCAGCGTGCGGTTCGAGTCGACGAAGGCATCGTCGCGGCCGCAATCGATCGTCAGGTCGAGATGCGCGCGCACGAACGCCCGCGCGTTTTCGACGATCACGTTGCGGTTCCAGAACGACGGATGGCGGCCGGGATCGCCGAACACGTGGTCGATGCCCGGCTCGTTCGCGCAGCAGCGCGGGTCGACCGCGCCGCTGATGCTGCCGACCGCGCCGAACGTGTCGGGCCGGTCGAGCGCGATGCGCAGCGCGCCGAAGCCGCCCATGCTGAGCCCGGTGATCGCGCGCGCGTGCTGGGCCGCGATCGTGCGGAAATGCAGGTCGACATAGGACACGACTTCGTCGCCGACGAAGGTTTCGTAGCGGCTGCCCGAATCGAACGGGCTGTCGATGTACCAGCTTTCGTGCCCGCCGTCGGGCATCACGAGGATCACGCGGTAGCGGTCGGCGAGCGCGGCGATGTGCGTGTTCGACGTCCAGTCGGTATGGTCGCCGCCCGAGCCGTGCAGCAGATAGACGACGGGATAGCGTTCGCCGTGGCGGTCGCGCGCGTAATCGTCGGGCAGCACGATGGTGGCCTTCAGCGTTTCGCTCATCGCGGCGCTCGGAATCGCGACGACCCGCGCATGAAATGCGAAGGCAGGGCTCGTGACGGCGAGCAGCAGGAGCAGCCAGAAGGTACGTGCCAGGTTCATCGATCCTCGCATGTGTCGATCCAGTCCGGCCGGGTGCCGGGAAAACCCTGTTCCGGCGACTCTAGCAACCGTGCCTTTCAACCATATTTCGGCGAATCCTACGGGTTGTCAGGCGGGCGGCTCGCATACGATGCGTGCGATGGCGGCGCGAAACGCGTCAGGTCGCTCGGCCGCGATCAGGTGCCCGCAGCCGGCGATGGTGTCGAAGCCGGCGCAGCGGGCGAGCGCGTGGGCGGGCACGTGCCAGCCCGCGCGCGAGCGTTCGCCGGCGATCAGCCAGACGGGATGACGCTCGAACACCTGCGCGAGCGCCGGCAGGTAGCCCGCCGCGCCCGTCGTCTCGACCACCGATCGGCCCATCGCGCGCAGCGTCGATGCCGGCTGATGCGCAAGCCAGCGGCGTGCGTCGGCGAGCTGGCCCGGCGACGGGTCGTCGATCGCGCCGCGCAGCCAGTCGAGCGGGGCCGCGCGCAGGCCGTCGAGCATCGCATCGGCTTCGTCGGGCGTCATGCGGCCGACCGAGGCCGACCAGAATGCATCGTCCAGCGTGAAATTGCCTTCGACGTTGACGATGCGCCGCACGCGTTCGGGGTGCGCGTGCGCGAACAGCATGGCGATCGCGCCGCCGACCGAATGGCCGACGACGTCGACCGGCTCCATGCCGAAGTGCGTATCGACGGTGTGCCGCACATGCTCGACCTGCGCGGCAAGCGAGATCGCGTCGGGCGGCGTGGTGCGATGCGCGCCGTAGCCGAGCAGGTCGGGGCAGAGGTGCGGGCCGCTCCAGCCGCGCACGTCGAACGTGCCGATGAAGCCGTGAATGAAGACGACGGGCGTGGGCGTGATCATGCGCCGTGTGCTGAAGGCAGGGGCGGCAATTCGAGCTCGGCGAGCAGTTCGTCGAGTTCGAGCATGTGCGTGCGGTCGTGGTCGAGCAACTCGCGCACGAGTTCGTCGAGCGACATGCGGCGGATGCCGTCGCGCAGCCCGCAGCGCGCGAGTTGCGACGGTTCCAGCGCGGCCGCGGCGACGCACAGCGCGGCACGGCCGCTGCGAAACGCCGCGACGGCGAGATCGAGCGGCTGCGCGAGATAGTCGCGTTGCGCGGCCAGCGCGGTGCCGTCGACGGATTCGATCACGGGAAGCTCGGCCGTGCGTACGGCCTCGATACGCGCGGCGAACACCGCATCGAGATCGCGCAGGTGGCACGCATGTTCGACGAGCGAGAAGCCGGTGCCGGCCGGGCGGCAGGTGGCCAGCGCCGCCGGCACATGCGCCGCGCAGGCGGCGAGTCGGGCCGGCATGCGGGCCAGCGCGGCGACGACGTCGGCGAACGGCAGCCGTTGCGGGTGCGCGCTGAACACCGCGCCATAACTGAACAGCGCACCGCCGAGCCGCCCGCGCGCCTGCACGACCTCATGGCCGCGGCGACGCATGACGTCGGCGACCATCGCGCCGCAGAACTGGCGGGCCGTCGTGTCGGCTTCGACTTCGGGGAATTTGCGCGCGATCTCGTCCTGGATCGCGCCGATCGCGGCGACGCCGACGCGCGACAGCGCCGCGAACTCGAGATAGCGTTCGGGCTGCTCGATCAGCGCTTCGAGCTGCGCGCCGAGTGCGGTCAAGCGGAAACGGTCGAAACGGGAATGCATGACGAAGCTCGGCATCGTAACGGTGCAAAACGATACGTTACTATGCCCGGCTTCGTCAACCGGCTCATTCGGGCGCATGCGAGGCTCGCCCGCACCGCCCGCCTGCTCCGCTCAGGGCTTCTGCCGCGCGTCGATGTCCGCGAGGATGCGCGCTTCCTGCTCCTGCAGCTCGGGCGTGAATGCGTCGCCGAAATCCTCGAGCTCGTACAGCGGGCGGATCTCGATGTCGGAGTCGCCGGGCATCGGGTTCGGGCAACGCTTCACCCATTCGACGGCCTCGTCCATCGATTTCACCTGCCACAGCCAGTAGCCCGCGACGAGCTCCTTCGTTTCGGCGAACGGGCCGTCGATGACCGTGCGGTTCTTGCCGGAAAAGTGCACGCGCTTGCCGTGGCTGCTCGGGCGCAACCCGTCGGCGGCGAGCAGGATGCCGGCTTTTGCCAAGTCCTCGTTGAACTGGCCCATCGCGGCCAGCATGTCGGTGTCGGGCATCCGGTCGGATTCGGAATCGGCGGTGGCTTTGACGATGACCATGACGCGCATTGTCGTATCTCCTTGAAAGGGAACGAGGGTGTCTGCCGGCCGGAGGCGGCAAACGCAGGGTTACGACAACACGACGCGCGGCGGCGACGCGAATCGACATCGCGGGAAAAAGTTTTCATCCGCGATGGAAACGGCGATGCCGGCCGCCGCTCTTGCCGCGGACGGCACGCGCACCAGGCACGCTGTGGATCCGATCGGCAAGCTCGCTGCGCGCCGTCACGTTTACAACAACACTGATGCGGGATGCTTGATGTCTGATGCGTCTGCCATATGATAGTGATGCTTGATGTTGGATGCCTATCAGGAGAGAGACATGCGCACCACTCTGGACATTGATGACGACGTCCTCGCCTTCGCACGGGAGCGCGCGAAGCCGGGCGTGAGTATCGGCAAGGTTATTTCCGATCTCGCCCGCGCGGCACTGCAGCGGACGACGAACCAGTCGAACCGCAACGGCTTGCCGTTGATACCGGTCTCCGGGACGGCACGTCCCGTCACGCCCGACATCGTTAATCAACTTCGCGACGATTCACTTGGATGACCTACCTGCTCGACGTCAACGTCCTCATCGCCTTGCTGAATCCTGCGCATGTTCAGCATGAGCCTGCACATGCATGGTTTGGACGGGTAGGTCATTCGGCATGGTCTACCTGCCCGCTCACCGAGAACGGCGTTATTCGGATCATCTGCAATCCGAAATACACGAATACGATGGGCTCGTATATGTCCGTAGCTCCGCTCGTCGCGCAACTGCGGTCGCATGCCGGCCACACTTTCTGGCCGGACGACGTGAGCTTGCTGGACGAACAGCACGTCGACGCCACCCGTTTGCTGTCGTCCGCGCAATTGACCGATACGTACCTGCTGGCGCTGGCTCGCGCGCACAAAGGCAAACTGGCGAATTTTGATCGGCGTCTGGTCGTCGACGCCGTGCCGAATGGCGCCAAGCACCTTGAACTGATTGCTTGACGCTCGATCGGAAAGGGCGCCGTGGCAGCGACGCTTGAACGGGTTGCTGTCGGTTTCTCGCGGTGCCTTCCAGCGGGACGGTCTTGTCCTCGGCGTCCTGAACAGCGCGCCTTTCGCCCGTGCCCTTGTTTGGAAAGTTCGGTAGTGAGGCCGGTGCAGGCCCGTTGCGAGCATGCACGGGCACGAGCGCGCGCGGCGGCGCATACCACTGTCACGGAGCGCCTCGGCAAAACTGGTATGCTGGTCCGCACCACGTTCACGCGGAGGGCGCCATGGCTGTCAAGGAAGTCTCGAAGAAGAAGTACCTGAAAATCCTGAACAAACGCTTGCGCGCGGAGCCGGCGGCCCCGGCCGGCGCATCGTTCGTGTTTTTCCCGCTCGGTGCGAAGGCGAAGCATGCGACGGGCGTCGTGTCCGGCGACGCACGCAGCAAGCGCGAGCTGGCCGTGATGGCGGCGGTCCAGCGCAAGGCGGCCGAAGAGTTCGTCGTCTCGGGCGCCTGACCGGCCCGGCCGGGCACGGCGCCGAACACCCGCCCGCCCCCGAACGGGCTGAAAGCCTGCGCGACGATCAGGACGCCTCGTCTGCCGCCGCCGCCGGATACCGGCCGCTGCCGCCGGCTTCGTCGCCTGCCGCCAGTTGTTCCAATGCGAGGCCCTTCGTCTCGATCCCGAGCGTCCACACGGCGATTGCCGCCGCGACGAACGACAGCGCGCCGAGCGTGAACACGCCGCCCTGGCCGAACACCGGCAGCACGACACCGACCACGTAAGGTCCGATCAGCGAGCCGATGCGGCCGATCGCCGACGCGAAGCCCGACCCCGTCGCGCGTGCGCCGGTCCCGTACAGTTCCGGCGTGTACGTGTACAGCGCCGCCCACATCCCGAACAGGAAGAACTGCATCGCGAGGCCCGTGCCGATCAGCAGCGTCGTGCTGCCGCCGTACAGCGCGCTCTGGCCGTACGCATACGCCATCGCACCGCCGCCGATCAACGACGCGATGCAGGTCGGCTTGCGTCCCCAGCGTTCGACGAGCCACGCGGCGCACAGGAAGCCCGGCACGCCGCCGAGCGAGATCAGCACCGTGTAGAACACCGATTTCGTGACTTCGAAGCCGGCCTGCTGCAGCAGCGCGCCGAGCCATGACGTGAGGCCGTAGAAGCCGAGCAGCGCGAAGAACCACAGCAGCCACACCATCACCGTGCGGCGACGGTACACGCCGCTCCAGATCTCGCGCAGCGCGCCGCGCCCGCGTGCGGCGGCGGGCTCGGCGAGCCGCGACGGCGGCGGCAGCGTCGTGACGCCTGCCGAGCGCATCACCTTCGCCTCGATCGTCTGCATCACCGCGTCGGCTTGCGCGTGCCGGCCCGCATGCTCGAGCCAGCGCGGCGATTCCGGCACGATGCGGCGCACGACCAGCACGAATACGGCCGGAATCGCGAGCAGCGCGAACACGGTGCGCCAGCCGAACTGCGGCAGCACGAAATACGCGACGATGCCGGCCGTGATGAAGCCGAGCGGCCAGAAGCCGTCCATCAGCGCGATCAGGCGGCCGCGCTTCTCGGTCGGCACGAATTCGGACAGCAGCGTCTGCGCGACCGGAAACTCCATTCCCATCCCGATGCCGAGCAGCACGCGATAGACGATCAGCGCGTCGACGCTCTGCGCGGTCGAGCACAGGTACGACGCGGCGCCCCACAGCACCATGCTCCACTGGAACACGGGCCGGCGGCCGAACCGGTCGGCGAGCAGGCCGGCCACGGCCGCGCCGAGCACCATCCCGAAGAAGCTCGCGCTCGCGACGAGGCCGGCGGCGGCCGTCGACAGCCCGAACTCCTTGCGGATCGAGCCCAGCACGAACGTCATCGTGCCGAGGTCGACCGAGTCGAAGAAGAACGCGATCGCGATGATGAAGAAGATGCGCTTGTGATAGCCGGAGAACGGCAGGCGTTCGAGCCGGGCGGCGGCGGAGGCGGGAGCGGTGGCGGCGGGCATGGCGTCCTCTGAAATGAAAAAGGGGCCGCGCAGCGCATGCTCGAGGGCCCCGATGCTTCACGTTCAGTAGACGCGACCACAAACTGCCGCATCAGAGGAAAAGCGCCGCCCGCTTGCCGAAATGCGTCATCGGCGGGCGGCGCGCGCGACGCACGCGTGCGTCAGTTCTTCAGCTTGTACCCGGTGCGGAACATCCACGCGACGACCGCGAGGAGGATCACGAGGAACAGCGCGGTCGCGGCGAGGCTGATCCACACGTGCACGTCGGCGATCCCGTAGAACGACCAGCGGAAACCGCTGATCAGGTAGACGATCGGGTTGAACAGCGTGACGACGCGCCACGCGGGCGGCAGCATGTCGACCGAGTAGAAGCTGCCGCCGAGGAACGTGAGCGGCGTGATGATCAGGAGCGGCACGAGCTGCAGCTTCTCGAAGCTGTCGGCCCAGATGCCGATCACGAAGCCGAACAGGCTGAACGTGACGGCCGTCAGCACGAGGAACAGCACCATCCAGACCGGATGCAGGATGTGCAGCGGCACGAACAGGCCGGCCGTGGCGAGGATGATCACGCCGAGCAGGATCGACTTCGATGCGGCCGCGCCGACGTACGCGATCACGATCTCCCAGTACGAAACGGGCGCGGACAGGATCTCGTAGATCGTGCCGGTGAAGCGCGGGAAGTAGATGCCGAACGACGCGTTCGAGATGCTCTGCGACAGCAGCGACAGCATCACGAGGCCCGGCACGATGAACGATCCGTAGCCGATGCCGTTCACGTCGCTGATGCGCGAGCCGATCGCGGAGCCGAACACGACGAAATACAGCGACGTCGAGATCACCGGCGCGATGATGCTCTGCATCAGCGTGCGGCGCGTGCGGGCCATTTCTGCGCGGTAGATCGCGCGGATTCCATGCCAGTTCATGCGTCAGGCTCCTTGCACGCCGTTGCGGCGGTTGTCGATCAGGCTGACAAAAATGTCCTCGAGCGAGCTCTGCGTCGTATGCAGGTCGCGAAAGCCGATGCCGGCCGAGCCGAGCGCGTTGATGAGCGTCGCGATGCTCGCGTCGTCACGCTGCGAATCGTACGTATAGACGAGCGCGGCGCCGTCTTCCGCGCGTTCGAGCCCGAACGGCGCGAGCGCGGGCGGTACCTCCGCGAGCGGGTGCTCGAGCTGCACGGTGAGCTGCTTCTTGCCGAGCTTGCGCATCAGCTCGCGCTTTTCCTCGACGAGCACGAGCTCGCCGCCGAGGATGATGCCGATCCGGTCGGCCATCTCCTCGGCTTCCTCGATGTAGTGCGTGGTCAGCAGGATCGTCACGCCGCTTTCGCGCAGCGAATCGACGAGCTTCCACATGTCGCGGCGCAGCTCGACGTCGACGCCGGCCGTCGGTTCGTCGAGGAACAGGATGCGCGGCTCGTGCGACAGCGCCTTCGCGATCATCACGCGGCGCTTCATGCCGCCCGACAGCGTCATCAGCTTGTTGTCACGCTTGTCCCACAGCGACAGCGCCTTCAGCGTCTTCTCGATGTACGCGGGATCGGGCGCCTTGCCGAACAGGCCGCGGCTGAACGACACGGTGGCCCAGACGCTTTCGAACGCGTCGGTGGTCAGCTCCTGCGGCACGAGGCCGATCATTTCGCGGGCCGCGCGGTATTGATCGCGGATGTCGTGGCCGCCGACCGTCACGCGGCCTTCGGTCGGCGTGACGATGCCGCAGATCGAGCCGATCAGCGTCGTCTTGCCGGCGCCGTTCGGCCCGAGCAGCGCGAAAATCTCGCCGGGGCGGATGTCGAGGGTCACGTGCTTCAGCGCCTGGAAGCCGGACGCGTAAGTCTTGGAGAGGTCGGAGACGGAAAGGATCGGTTGCATGCTCACGGATGGCACGGCCGCCCGGTGCGACGGCGGGCGCCGCGCGTGCCCGGCGCCGCCGCCGCTGCGCAGCGGCCGGGACCGGGAACGGCATGGCGAACGGGCGTCATGTCGAACGGCAGGGTGGTGCGGGATCGCGGGACCGCCATATTAGCAATCGGCACATCGAAATGCATTCTGATGGAAAAGTCGGGCAGCGTCGGTGCCGGATTTGCGTGGATTACGTGCGGATTTCCCAATGATTCGATGTTTTAGTTGAAAGATGCGAACAATCGGGGTTCTTTTCCGTGTATCGGGCCGCGCCCGGCGTGGCTGCCCGACATGCCGACCGACTGTGCTGCCTGCCGGCCGTCGCGCCGTACCGGGACGGCACATGCGGCGCTCGCGATAATGCGTTCCTTTCATCGTGATAGGGAGCGGCGCGCATGTCCTTGGTCGATTTCAAATCCGTGGCGGACGCACAGGCCGCCGCATGGAAATCCACGATCGTCGGCGAAGTGGGGCCGGCCCGGATCAAGGTATTGCGCATGGATGCGCAGCCTTACCAAGCGGAAGTGCACGACTACAACGAGGGGCTGCTGGTGCTCGACGGCACGCTGATGCTCGAGGTCGACGGAGAAACGGTCGTGGTCGGGGCCGGACAGATGTACCTCGCGCACGCCGGCACGCGCCACGCGGTGCTGCCCGGCAGCCACGGCACGCTCGCGATCATCGACGTGTGAGGTTGCGCCGCAGCATGCGTGCGTGCCGCCCAGGGCCGGCCGGCTTGGCTCGGCGAGGATTGGCGGCTGCCGTTCAAACGCGCGTTCCACGGGCCGGGTATTTGTCTGAGCAAATAAAATGAAGGCCGTTTGAAAATCTGTTAAATACCGTACAAACGCTAGGATTGCGCGGGTTCATTCGTTTGGAACTCTGCATCCATTTACTTGTGGGAATGGTCCGATCATAGTCTCGACGAACGACGCATCACGATAACGAATCAAGCGTACGTATGGAGACCACATCATGAGACGCCTATCCGCCGGGCCAGCCGGACTGCCGTTTCCCGATTTTTCGCCGAATGCAGGCGCGCCGCGGATCGCGTGCCTGCATCGTCGCCTCGCCGTGTAGCGGCAAAGCCGCAGCGGCCAAGCCACTTTCCGTTTCGATCGTTCCGACGGCGCCGTGCCGCATGACGGCGCCGCGGGAGCGCGCTTGTCCGCCGCCGCGGCGTGTGCCGCATGTGCGTGAACGGCATCGCGGCGGCGATGCGCTCACCCATCATGCGCCGCGCGTCCGTGCTGCGGCGCGATACCAACCGGCGGGCCATGCAGCCCGGCCGGACGAGACTTGTCGTACCTGAAAAGGAGGGGTTGATGATTTGCATTCCTGAATGGCGGAAGGCGATCCTGTCGTGTGCGGTGCTGGCGCTGCCGTTCGTCGCCGGTTGCGGCGGCGGCGACGATCCGGGGCCGATCACCGTGCCGCAGTGCTCGGGCAGCGCATGCGGGCCGAGCGGCGCCGACACGACGCCGCCCGTCGTGACGAAGTTGTGTCCGGACGCGCTCGACTACACGACGACGTACACGGGCGGCGCCGGCAGCGGCGAGTACGTGAAGGTGAAGTTCGACACGACGAAGCTCACGTATCAGATGCAGTTCATCGAATCGTCGGTGCCGACCTCGGCAGGGCAAGTCAACGACACGCGCGCGGGCCTGACGATCAGCGGCGCGTTCCACCATCCGACCAATCTTCCGACGGCCGAGCAGAACCGCTGCGCGTTCGTGCTCGACAGCGGCGCGACGAGCGACGGCGCGTATGCGGTGACGATCAACCGTGCGGATCCGCCGATGCTGTTCGTGGGCAACGGCGTGGTGGGC
The DNA here is from genome assembly GCF_020419985.1 of Burkholderia sp. AU32262. Lineage (NCBI taxonomy): Bacteria > Pseudomonadati > Pseudomonadota > Betaproteobacteria > Burkholderiales > Burkholderiaceae > Burkholderia > Burkholderia sp. AU32262. The sequence continues at coordinate 214,618 of NZ_JAIZRS010000001.1, read as the reverse complement.
GGCGGGATTCCGGGGGCGACGATCGCGTTCCCGGGCATCGAGATCGTACCGGGCCTGTTCCTCGGCACCGTGCCGTCGCGCACGTTCGACTTCTATCCGTTCATCGGCTTCGTCGAAACGGAAACCGACTTCTCGAAGGTCGCGGGGAACTACAACGAGGTCGGCATTCATCTGTCGCCGCTCGGCGGCAATGGCCAGAGCTCGAGCGGGCCGGTCGGCTGGGAGCCGGACGTCGTCAACTGGAACCAGACGCTCAATGCGGACGGCTCATGCACGATTACCCAGGGCAGCGACTACTCGTGCCAGACGACCGGGTCGCCGTGGGTGCTGCGCAAGAACGCGGACGGGTCGGCCGACAACGTGTTCGTGAGCAGCGCGGTCCCGGACCAGTTCGGCACGCTCGTGTATCCGGTCGCGGGGCAGGGCGCATCGCTCGTGATTGCGCCGAGTCAGGCGAAGGGCATCATGATCGTCGGCAAGCTGAACGGCGTACGCGTGCCGATCGTGATTCGTGTCGGCTACACGCACGTCGATCCGACCAACCTGCTCGCGTCGGTCGCGGATGCCGAAGTCGGGATCTCGATGCTGTCGTCGGCCAGCGCGATCGCGGCGAATTCGCTGAAGGGCGGCTACATCGGCGCGACCAGCGCATCGGCATGCGGCATCGTGACCTCCAACGGGCAGCCGAACGCGATCGCGCTGGCGCGGCCGAGCTTCGATCCGTCCGTCCCGCACCCGGACCTTCCTGGTGCGTTCGTCAACGGCGTGTTCATGTCGGAAGCCGGAAGCTGCAACGACGGTACCGCCGTGTCGACGCTGGCCGCGAACTATACGTCCACGCTGTTCCAGGGCAATACCGCGGCGTTCATCGATCCGCAGACGTCGTCGGTCACCTCGCAGTTCGCGCTGGACTATGCGCAGGCCACGCCCGGCAAGATCAAGGTGACCGCCACGCAGGACTTCAACGCGAAGGGCGCGAACGGCAACGTGGCGATCTTCAGCAAGGGCGACACGGGCTGGCTCGTGACGGCCGGCAACGTCTACGCGATGGTCGTCAACAACAACAAGGTCAATCCGTTCTTCACGGTCGGCGCGTTCGTCCAGTAACCCCGCATTGAACACGTAGCACCGGCGGCGCACGCGTCGCCGCCGGCGAACCGAATTTCAAGAGGATTCCTATGAATTTGAAGCATTGGATGGCCGCGGCGTCGCTCGCGCCCGTGCTGGCCGCATGCGGCGGCGACGGCGACCCGCCGCCCGCGCCGGTGGTCCGGCTGTGCCCGCAGACGATCGACTACAACACGGTGTTCGTCGGCGGCTCGGGGTCGGGCGAGCTCGTGAAAGTACAGCTCGACACGACGAAGATGACGTACCGGATGACCTACCTCGCATCGCCGGTGCCGACCACCACGGGTACCGTGCAGCCGACGCGGGACACCGCACCGGCGAACGTGGTCGACGGCACGCTGGCCGACGAGACGGGGCTGCCGACGGTGAAGCTGAACCAGTGCACGTTCCGGATGCAGAACGCGAGCCTCGACCCGAGCCGGCCCGCGCGGCTGTTCCTCGGCGAAGGCGTGCTGGGCGGCGCGATCCCCGGCGCGACGATCCAGTTCGACGGCGTGATCGGCGTCGGCAAGATTCCGAAGACGACGTTCCCGTACTACCCGTTCATCAGCTTCTCGTCGCTGGAAACCGATCTGACGAAGATCGCCGGCACGTACAACCAGCTCGGCTATCACCAGGTGCCGTCGCAGAACTTCCAGCCGGTGGCGCTCGACCAGACGGTGACGATCAACGCGGACGGCAGCTATACGGAAACCGACAACTTCGGCAAGAAGAACGGCGGGCAGCCGCTTGCGTCGAGCGCGACCGTGAACCAGCCGTTCACGCTGCGCCCCGATGCGCCGGCGTTCCAGTCGTTGAACTACCAGCCGCAGATTCCGCCGACGCTCGCCGCGCTCGATCCGGCGAAGGCCGGCAAGGGGATCCTGATCGTCGGCAAGCTGCGCAACCAGCTCGTGCCGATCTTCATCCGCACCGGCGCCGCGAACGCGGACCTCACGCAGGGCCCGCCGAGCGCGGACGACGAATCGGGCATCTCGTTCCTGAGCCCGCGGACGGCGATCGCGCAGGGTTCGCAGGACGGCGAGTACACGGGCGTGGACAGCGCGTTCAACTACCGCGCGACCGCGCTCGTCGGTGCGCAGGCGACGCTGCTCGATCCGTTCAACGCGTCGCAGGCCGCGCTCACGCGCGCGCTGAACCTCGACTACACGCAGAAGGTGCCGGGCGTCGTGACGACCGTGCATGCGGACGCGGCGTCGGGGCCGGCGACCGGCAAGTTCGTGTTCACCGGCGGCGTGTTCGGGTTCCTCGACATGGCCGATACGCGCAACCCGTACTTCACGGTCGGCGCGTTCGTGCAGTGACCGCGTGTGGATGGAGACATGGCGGCGCCGCGCGCGACTACGCGGCGCCCCGACGGAACGAGGGGGAGACTTCATGAAGAAGCTGATTGTCGCGGGTGTCGTCGCAGGCGCGTCGACGCTCGCATCGGCCCAGCAGGCGGGCGACAACGTCGCGACGCTGGGCTGGCTGCACATCATGCCGCAGGATTCGACCAACGGGCTCACGACGAATCTCGCGAACATGCCGATCAACGGGCCGCTGCGTCTGCCCGGTTCGTTCACGTCGCCGGGCACGAGCCTGACGGTCAACAACGCCGATACGGTCGGCCTCACGCTCACGCACTTCTTCACCGACCACATCGCGGTGACGTCGGTGCTCGGCGTGCCGCCCGAGTTCACGCTGACGGGCCACGGCGTGATCAAGCCACCGGGCCCGGCCGGCGCGCTCGGCAACGTCGACATGGACAAGTCGGCGAACCAGCCGGCCGTGAAGAATGCGCGGCAGTGGAGCCCGACGATCATCCTGCAGTACTACTTCAATTCGCCGACGGCGAGGTTTCGCCCGTTCGTCGGGATCGGCGTGGCCTACAGCTGGTTCAGCAACATCGAACTGAACGGCAACTTCGCGAAGGACATCAACGAGAACCTCGGCAGCGTGCTCGCGGCCGGCGCCGGCAAGCCGGGCGCGACGTCGGTGGAGGGCAAGGCGTCGTCGTCGTTCACGCCGGTCTACAACGTCGGCGCGAGCTACGCGATCGACAAGCACTGGGGACTCACGGCGACGCTGACGTACATGCCGCTGAAGACGTACTCGTCGCTCGTGATCAAGGCGGCCGACGGCTCGACGCTCGCGACCACGCGCACGCGGTTGAAGGCCGACCCGTTGATCACGTTCGTCGGGATTTCCTACAAGTTCTGAGCCGACCGGCGCGCATGACGCGTGCCGGCGGCTTCCTGTGACCAACCGGCCGGATCGTTCCGGCCGGAAGGTCGCGTTCCTGGCGGCGTGCCGCCATTTGTGAAGAGAGGGGGCAGTTCAAATGAGCATTCGCAAAATCGTATCGCTTGTTGCTGCAGTGGCTTTCACCGCGGTTTCGGCCGCGCCTGCTTTCGCCGTCACCGTGTCGCGCGCCGACGGCCAACCGATGAATCCGAACGGCGAGCCTTTCTCGGCGACGGGGCTCACGAACCTCAGCAAGGGATCGATTACCGCATCCTGCAATGCGACGTTCAACGGCACCATCACGTCGACCGGTATCGTCAACATCACCTCGACGACGTTCACGGGCGGCGCGACGTGCGGCCTGATCAGCGGCAGCGCGAGCAGCACGTCGCCGTGGACGGGGCAGGCCGACAGCACGACGCAACTGTCGATCAACAACGTGAAGGTGAACGTCACGCTGCTCGGCACGTGCGGGCCGAGCAAGGTCGTGATGGCGTGGAGCGATGCGAACTCGTCGCTGACGTTCAACAACGCCACGCTGACGCCGGACTGCACGGTGGGCGGCACGATCCTGACGTCGCCGAAGTTCCACGTGCAGTAAGCGGCGCGCGACCGAAGCGGGGACCCGCCGCGCGGGAGGGCCGTGCGTGAGGATCGGGCGGTTCGCACGCGGGTTGTCGCTTTCGCTTCCTCGATGTATTCGCGTCGTCGCGCTTATCCGCGTGACGGCCGGTTGGCCGCCCGTGTCGAGATCCGGCACGGGCGGACCTGCAGGGCAGGCGTGACGCACCGCGCCTCCCGATTCGATTGAAACGAGACTATTCCAATTGGCCGGAACCATGCTTACCGATCCAGCAAAGTATGGCGATGCCCACGGCGCGACGCCCGACCGGCTGCGCACGGCCGCGTGGCTGCAGTACCTGATCGACCATCTCGACACGGCGGCCTGCGCGATGACCGCGAGCGACGCCGGCGACCCGCCCGTCGTCGCGTCGCACGCGCGACGTGCGGGAACTGGCGCGAGCCTCTCCCGCGAAGCGACCGCGGCCCTGCACCGGCTCGTCCCGTGGATCGCGACCGATGGCGGCGGCTGCGCATGCGACCCGGCCGATCCGCTCGGCGCGTGCTCGCACGTGCCTTCCGTCCGGCAACTCGCCGAAGCCGAACGTCGCTGCCCGGGCTCGCGTGCCGTATTCGACACCGCGCACGGCCTGATCGATGCCTGCGCATTCGACGATCCGGACGTCGGCTGGGCCGCGCTCGAACGGATTGCCGATGGCGTCGAATGCAGCGGCGAAGACGCGGGCGCACGCCTCGCGAGCGAACCCGACGGGCAGCGCGACACACCCAATGCGAAGAACCTGGGAGACAGGCTCGCCGCGGTCGTGGCAACGAGCACGGAAGCACCGACTCGTCCCGGCGCCGTCATCGACGCGATCGTGCTGCGCGCATGCGGCCCGCGCGACGATGCGGCGCGCATCGACGAGATGGCCGCATTCGCGATGTTTTCGGCAGAATTAGCCGCGGGCAACGGCGTTTCGGTTCAGGCGTACGGCGGCCGGCACAACCTCGTCGCGCGGGCGATCCGCACGCACCGCGCCGATCTTGCGTCGGTGGACGGGCTGTTCGCCGCGCTATCCGTGTGCCGGCTCGATCGACTGACAGGTGCCGGCAGTTTCTGGGCCTACTACCTGCTGGCGGGCGTCATGATCGCCGCGCCGGCTACGGTGCGGGAAATCGGCCGCGGCTTCCATGGCGACGCATGGCGGGAATGGCTTGATCACGTGCTCGCGTGGCCGGCGGTCAGCCGCTTCGGGCCGAAGGACGATGCGGCGTTCGAGCGCCTGCGCGACGCGATGAGCCTGACGTCGCGCAGGAACCCGATCGTGCGCGCGAAACGGATGCGGGGCGTTTCCGTAACCCGGGCAGGCGGCGCAATCGGGAAGACGCAATGAAACGCGGCTCGGGGCGAGAACGCCGCGAGCCGCGGGGGAGGGTATCGCGGCGCCCGGTGCGGGCGCTGGATCGATCAGACGGTCTCGGGTTGCCGCACGGCCTTCGCGACATTGCGCGCCGGTGCGCCGTTCGCGACGAAGTACGGCACGTCGACCCGCGCGAGCGGCGTGCGGCCGCGGATCTTGTCGGCGATCTTCTCGGCGATCATGATCGTCGGGGCGTTCAGGTTGCCGGTCGTGATGATCGGCATGATCGACGCATCGACGACGCGCAGCCCGTCGAGCCCGTGCACGCGGCCTTCCTCATCGACCACCGCCATGTCGTCGTAACCCATCTTGCACGAGCACGACGGATGGAACGCGGTTTCCGCGCGGGCGCGCACGAATGCGTCGAGTTCCTTGTCGCTCTTGCAGTCGGCGCCCGGGTTCAGCTCGCGGCCGCGATAGCGGTCGAGCGCGGGCTGCCGCATGATCTCGCGCGTCGCGCGGATCGCATCGCGGAACTCGCGCCAGTCGAGCGCTTCGGCCATGTAGTTGAACAGGATGCTCGGGTGATCGTTCGGGTCGCGCGAGCGCAGCTTCACGCGGCCGCGGCTCGGCGAGCGCATCGAGCCGACGTGCGCCTGGAAGCCGTGCATCTCGATCGCGTTCGAGCCGTTGTAGTTGATCGCCACCGGCAGGAAGTGATACTGGATGTTCGGCCACGGGTCGTCGTCGCGCGTGCGGATGAAGCCGCCCGCCTCGAAGTGGTTGCTCGCGCCGAGGCCCGTGCCGTTCAGCATCCATTCGAGGCCGATCTTCGGCTGGTTCCACCACTTGAGCGCCGGGTACAGCGAGACCGGCTCCTTGCACTCGTACTGGATGTACATCTCCAGGTGGTCCTGCAGATTCTGGCCGACGCCGGGCAGATCGAGCACGACGGGAATGTCGAGTTCCTTCAGCCATGCGCCGGGGCCGACGCCCGAGCGCTGCAGCAGTTGCGGCGACGCGATCGCGCCGCTGCACACGAGCACTTCGCGGCGCGCATGCACGGTCGCGCGCTCGGTGCCGCGCAGGTACGTGACGCCCGACGCGCGCTTGCCGTCGAACAGGATGCGGTCGGCGAGCGCATGCGTGACGATTTCGAGGTTCGGCCGCATCTTCGCCTGGTCGAGGTAGCCGCGCGCGGTGCTCGCACGGCGGCCCTTCGGCGTGACGGTGCGGTCCATCGGCCCGAAGCCTTCCTGCTGATAGCCGTTCAGGTCGTCGGTGCGCGGATAGCCGGCCTGAACGCCCGCGGCGACCATCGCTTCGAACAGCGGGTTCACGCCCGGCTTGCTGGTCGTGACCGACACGGGGCCGCTGCCGCCGTGATAGTCGTTCGGGCCGACGTCGCGCGTCTCGGCTTTCTTGAAGTACGGCAGGCAGTCGAGATACGTCCAGTTCTCGAGGCCCTTGTGCGTCGACCAGTTGTCGTAGTCGAGCGCGTTGCCGCGGATGTAGCACATCCCGTTGATCAGCGACGAGCCGCCGAGCCCCTTGCCGCGGCCGCATTCCATCCGGCGGTTGTCCATGTGCGGCTCGGGATCGGTCTCGTATGCCCAGTTGTAGCGGCGGCCCTGCAGCGGGTAGGCGAGGGCGGCCGGCATCTGCGTGCGGAAGTCGAAGCGGTAGTCGGGGCCGCCCGCTTCGAGCAGCAGCACCGTGACGTTCGGATCTTCCGTCAGGCGCGTCGCGAGCACGTTGCCCGCGGAACCTGCGCCGCAGATGATATAGTCGTATTCGCGTGTCGTCATGACGGCTCTCCTTGTATTAGAACACCGGGTTGTAGCGGCCGAGCTCGACCTGCACCGACTTGATTCGAGTGTAGTGCTCGAGCGTCGTGATGCCGTTCTCGCGTCCGACACCCGATTGCTTGTATCCGCCAACCGGCATCTCGGCCGGCGATTCGCCCCACGTGTTGATCCAGCAGATGCCCGCTTCGAGGCGATGGATCGTGCGGTGCGCGCGCGACAGGTTCTCGGTCACGACACCGGCCGCGAGGCCATAGTGCGTGTCGTTCGCACGGGCGATCACTTCGTCCTCCGATTCGAAATCGAGGATGCTCATCACCGGCCCGAAGATTTCCTCGCGCACGATCTTCATGTCGTCGCGGCAATCGCCGAACACGGTCGGCGCGACGTACTGGCCGTTCGCGAAGTGGCCGTCGGTCAGCCGCGTGCCGCCCGCGAGCAGCTTCGCGCCTTCTGCCTTGCCGCTTTCGATGAAGCCGAGCACCTTGTCGAGCTGCGCGGCCGACACGAGCGGGCCGAAGTTGGTGTCGGCGTCGGTCGGCTTGCCGACGCGGATGCGCTTCACGCGTTCGAGCACCTTCTGCGTGAACGCGTCCTTGATCGAGCGGTGCACGAACACGCGCGTGCCGTTCGTGCAGACCTGGCCCGAGCTGAAGAAGTTGGCGGTTACCGCGATGTCGGCCGCGCGGTCGAGGTCCGCATCGTCGAACACGATCAGCGGCGACTTGCCGCCGAGCTCCATCGTCACTTCCTTCAGCGACGATGCGCCGGCGAGCGACATCACCTTCTTGCCGGTTTCGACGCCGCCGGTGAACGACACCTTCGCGATGTCCGGGTGGCCGGTGAGCAGCGCGCCGACCGAGCCGTCCCCCTGCACGACGTTGAACACGCCGGCCGGCACGCCGGCTTCCGTATAGATTTCCGCGAGCTTCAGCGCGGTCAGCGGCGTGACTTCGCTCGGCTTGAACACCATCGCGTTGCCGGCCGCGAGCGCGGGCGCCGTCTTCCAGCAGGCGATCTGGATCGGGTAGTTCCATGCGCCGATGCCCGCGCACACGCCGAGCGGTTCGCGGCGCGTATAGACGAACGACTCGGCGCGCAGCGGCACCTGCAGCCCTTCGATCGCGGTCGCGAGGCCCGCGTAGTACTCGATCACGTCGGCGCCGGTGACGATGTCGACCGCGAGCGTCTCGCCGATCGGCTTGCCGGTGTCGCGCGTTTCGATGGCCGCGAGCTCGTCGTTGCGCTCGCGCAGCAGGTCGACCGCGCGGCGCAGGATGCGCGAGCGCTGCATCGCGGTCATCGCCGCCCATTCGCGCTGGCCTTCCCGCGCGGACGCAACGGCGCGGTCGACGTCGGCCGCGCTCGCCTGCTGCACCTGCGCGAGCAGCTCGCCGGTGGCCGGGTCGAAGGTGTCGAAAGTCTTGCCGCTGGTGGCGTCGACGTAACCGCCGCCGATGTAGAGGCGCTGCAAACCGTATACGGACATGAGGATCTCCTGGTAGGCGACTGCGTGGCGCGTCAGTTGGACGCGAGCAGCAGGTCGATGTAATCGTGGGCGAGCTTCAACGTGGCTCGGGTGTCGATCGGGCCGCCGGCAAGCGCGCCGCGCAGCCACAGGCCGTCGATCAGCGCGGCGAGGCCGCTGGCGGCTTCGCGCGCTTTCGTGCGCGGCAATGCCTTGGCGAATTCGGCGCACAGGTTCGAATGGAGGCGCCGCGTGTTGACGTGCTGCAGCCGCTTGAGCATCGGGTCGTGCATGCTCTGCGACCAGAACGCGAGCCATGTCTTCATCACCGGCGCGCTGACCTGCGTGTCGTCGAAGTTCGCGGCGACGACGGCACGCAACCGGGAACGCGGGTCCTTGCGTGCGGCGGCGCGGCGGCGCGTGGTGGCCGACCAGAGGTCGCGCAGCACGTGCCGCATCGTCGCTTCGAGCAGGCCGTCCTTGTCGCCGAAGTAATGGCTGACGATGCCCGTCGAGATGTTCGCGCGTTGCGCGACCGATGCGAGCGTCGTGCCGGGCAGGCCCGCTTCGTCGATCGAGCGCAGCGTGGCATCGATCAACTGGGCGCGGCGTATCTCCCGCATTCCGACTTTCGGCATCGCGACTCCCCTTCGCCCGGACGGGCCGTTCATGGAAGTCGAGAGCTTAGCGGTTTTTTATTGATTGTTCAATCAACAAAAAATCGGGGCTGAACGGCGGGCCGTGTTCCAAACGGAACGACTCGTCACGCCCGGAGCCATGTGCGAGTGCGGAAAAACGAATTGAAAGAAGGTTAATTAAATTTGAATCTGTTTAAAACGCGCCGTGAAAAAATGATGCAATGCGGAGGACCGTTTCTGCGCTCGATTTCATTACAGGGCGAAAGAATGTCGAGGTCTGTAATATTATTCACGATGTGAAATTGCCAAATCGGATTGTGAATTCTTGCGGTTTTGTGAATGTCGTTTGAATTCGGTGATTTAAACTCAATAAGTAGTTGAAAAATAAGTACAAATATGGATTTTTCGGCGCTAAGGAGCGTTGCGCGCAAACGATTGCGATCGTCCTCGGATGGATTCCGCATACCATAGAAATCGATAAATCAATTTGAATTCGGCGTATTTCATGGTCGAGTAGAGGGATTTTTGGAATGACTTGAGTGGGCAATGTCGACCGTATTAGTATGGCGCCGCACCACGAGGAATGAATGGCGCCGCGGGCGATTGCCGCGGTGCGTCGGCAATCGCGCGCGTCGATCGATCGCGTACGGACCCGGCGCCGACCATTGTGCACCTGCAGCATGCCGCGACGTCGAGACGCCGCACTCACCGGAGAACGACGATGCCGACCGAAAAACACGTGGTCCCGCTGCCGAACGGTCTGAAGGTCTACGTCGAACGGAACGTGTTCGACCCGGCCTTCGACACGGCGATGCTCGTCAACGGCGCGCTCGCGACGACCGCGTCGTTCGGCCAGACCGTCCAGTATCTCGGCGAGCGGATGAACACGATCTGCTTCGATTTGCCGTATGCGGGGCAGTCGCGGCAGCACAACCCCGGCTGCTCCATCCTGACCAAGGACGACGAAGCCGCGATCCTCCAGTACCTGGTCGAGCGCTTCGCGCCGGCGTTCCTCGTGTCGGTGTCGTGGGGCGGCGTCGCGTCGCTGTTCGCGCTCGCGCGCGGCTGCCCGAGCGTGCGGCGCGCGGCGATCTGTTCGTTCTCGCCATTCCTGAACGACGCGATGGTGGACTACGTGACGCGCGCCCGCGATCACATCGCGGCCGGCGAGAACCTGAAGGCCGCGCAGTTGCTGAACGACACCGTCGGCCGCTATCTGCCGCGCATCATGAAGCTGTACAACTACCGGTATCTCACGCGCTTGCCGCGCGACGAGCAGGACCAGGTCGCGTTCCACGTCGACCAGATCCTGTCGCTGCAGCCCGAGCGCTATTTCAGCGAGTTCGCGAACATCGGCTGCGAGCTGCTGTTCCTGAACGGCGAGCGCGACGAATACACGACGCCGGCCGACGTGCGGCAACTCGGCGCGCACGTGGCGCGCGCGCGGTTCGCGACGGTGCCGGACGCGGGCCACTTCCTCGACATCGAAGGCCGGGCGCAGCGCGAGTCCACCCGTACCGCGCTGCTCGAGTTCTTCTGCGGCGAGGCATCTGCCGCGGCCGGCGTCGCACGTGCCGCCGCGCACGCGTGCGTGCCCGCGCCGATGCATGCGCTTTCGTCGTGACGCCATCCGTCGTGCAGCGGGCGCGTCCCGCGCATCCGAATTCCCATCCCAACGAGGCAGGCCAGCCGTGAATATCGTTCAGACCATCGCCATCGTCGTTCCGTGGGCCGCGTGGCTCGCGTACTGGATCGCCACGTCGCAGGGCGTCAAGACGACCGTGCGCAAGGAGGCGTCGCGCTCGCGCACGCTGCAGTCGATTCCGCTGATCGTGGGCGGCGCGTTGATCATCCTGCCCGATCCGTCGTGGCAGGCGCTCACGCCCGACTGGCAGCGCTTCGGGCTGCAGGCGCAGTGCGGGCTCGCGGTGCTGGTGGCCGGCCTGCTGTTTTCGGTATGGGCGCGGCTGCACCTCGGCACGAACTGGAGCGTGTCGGTCACGCTGAAGGAAAACCACGAACTCGTCCGTACGGGGCCGTATGCGCTCGTGCGTCACCCGATCTACACCGGCTGCCTGATCGCGCTGGTCGGCGCCGCGTTGATCGGCGGCGAATGGCGCGGCGCGATCGGCGTGCTGCTGGTGTTCGCGTCGCTCGCGTACAAGGTGCGCGTCGAGGAGAGCTGGCTGACCGGGCATTTCGGGCCGGCCTATACGCAGTACCGCCGCGAGGTCGCGGCGCTGATCCCCGGCTTCTACTGACCCCGCGAGGCGCGCGATGGCGAAGATGATCGTGACCGCGATCGGTTCGGCGGGCGACGTGCATCCGCTGCTCGGCATCGCGCACACGCTCGCCGCGCGCGGCCACGAGGTCGTGTTCTGCACGCATGCGCCGTTCGAGGCGGCCGTGCGCCGCTGCGGCTTCGCGTTCGTGCCGGTCGGCACCGCGGCCGACTACGACGCGGCGATGGCGAACCCGGCGCTGTGGGATCCGCGGACGTCGTTCCGCACGCTGTGGCAGGTGATCGCGCCGACGCTGCGCCCGCATTACGACACGCTGCGCGCGCTGACCGATGCCGACACGGTGCTGGTCGGCACGCTGTGGGCGTTCTCCGCGCGCTTCATGCAGGAGCTGCACGGCACGCCGTACGTGTCGGTGCAGGTGTCGCCGTCGACGCTGCTGTCCGCGCATGCACCGCCGACCCACCCGCGCCTGACGATACCCGCGCGCTGGCCGTTGCCGGTGAAGTCGGCGCTGATGACGCTGATCGAGCGCCAGGTGCTGGACCGCGTGTGCGGCCCGGCGCTCGACGCGGTGCGCCGCGGGCTCGGGCTCGCGCCCGCGCGGCGCGTGCTCGGCCGCTGGCTGCATTCGACCGACGGCGTGCTGTGTCTGTTTCCCGGCTGGTTCGCGCCGCCGCAGCCCGACTGGCCGTCGAATCATCTGCAAAGCGGTTTTCCGCTGTTCAACGATATCGCGACACCCGACGACGATGTGGCAGTCGATGCGTTTCTCGCGGCCGGCGAAGCCCCGGTCGTGTTCACGGCCGGTTCGACGCTCGTCGATCATGCGGCCTATGCGCGCGCGGTGGCGCAGGCGCTGCGCGCGACCGGCGCGCGCGGGATCCTGCTGACGCCGCACGATGCGGCGCAGGACGGCGACCGGCTGCTCGTGCGCCGCTTCGTGCCGATGCGCACGCTGCTGCCGCGTTGCCGCGCGCTCGTACATCACGGCGGGATCGGCACGGCGGCGCTCGCGTGCGAAGCCGGCATCGTGCAGGTCGTTACGCCGTTCGCGCACGATCAGTTCGACAACGCGCAACGCGTCGTCGCGAACGGCTGCGGCCTGCGTGTCGACGGCCCGCTCGACGGCGCGCGGCTCGGCGCGGCGCTCGCGCGCGTGCTCGACGAACCCGCGTTCGCGGTGCATGTGGAGCGCACGCGCGCGCTGCTCGCGGCCGCGCCGGACGGCTGCGGCGCGGCCGCCGATTTCATCGAACGGTTCGTGCCGAAGCGCGGACGAGCGGCCGCGCGGGCCGATGTCGCGGTGGCCGGCGCATGAGCGCCGCGTCGCCGCTTCACGACGGGGCCGCCGCGCCGCCGGCGTTCGACGTGCCGCCCGCGACGGCCGCGCAGCCGGCCACGCAGCCGGTGCGCGGCATCCGGCTCGCGCTGCTGACGTTCGCGCTGTCGCTCGCGACGTTCATCGAAGTGCTCGACTCGACCGTGACGAACGTCGCGGTGCCGGCGATCTCCGGCAGTCTCGGCGTATCGAACAGCCAGGGCACGTGGGTGATCAGCTCGTATTCGGTCGCGGCCGCGATCGCCGTGCCGCTCACCGGCTGGCTCGCACGCCGCGTCGGCGAACTGCGGCTGTTCGTCGGCGCGGTGCTGCTGTTCACGCTGACGTCGCTGATGTGCGGGCTCGCGCGCGACCTGCACGTGCTCGTGATCTGCCGCGCGCTGCAGGGCCTGTGTTCGGGGCCGATGGTGCCGCTGTCGCAGACGATCCTGCTGCGCGCCTTTCCTCCGGCCAAACGTACGATCGCGCTCGCACTATGGGCGATGACGGTGCTGCTCGCGCCGATCTTCGGGCCGGTGGTCGGCGGCTGGATCGTCGACAACTTTTCGTGGCCGTGGATCTTCCTGATCAACTTGCCGATCGGGTTGTTCTCGTTCGCGGTGTGCACCGCGATGCTGCGCCCCGACGCGCAGCGCGGCGCGGCGGGCCCGATCGACGTGCCGGGCATCGTGCTGCTCGTGATCGGCGTCGGCTCGCTGCAGGCGATGCTCGATCTCGGCCACGACCGCGGCTGGTTCGATTCGCCGCTGATCGTCACGCTCGCGGTGGTCGCGGCGCTTGCGATCGTGTCGCTGCTGATCTGGGAAGCGGGCGAAGCGCATCCGGTGGTCGACCTGAGCCTGTTTCGCGACCGCACGTTCTCGTTCTGCGTGCTGATCATCTCGCTCGGCATGATGAGCTTCTCCGTGGTCGGCGTGGTGTTTCCGCTGTGGATGCAGGCCGTGATGGGCTACAACGCGTTTCATGCGGGGCTCGCGACCGCGTCGCTCGGCGTGCTCGCGCTCGTGTTCTCGATCCTCGTCGGGCTGCATGCGCACCGTTTCGACGCACGCGTGCTCGCGACGTTCGGCTTTCTCGTGTTCGCGGCCGTGCTCGCGTGGGACGCGCATTTCACGCTGAAGATGACGTTCGCGCAGATCGCAGCACCCGGGCTGATCCAGGGGATCGGGCTGCCGTGCTTCTTCATTCCGCTGACCGCCGCGACGCTGTCGCGCATTCCGGACGACCGGCTCGCCGCCGCGTCGAGCCTGTCGAATTTCCTGCGCACGCTGTCGGCCGCGTTCGGCACCGCGATGAGCGTGACGCTGTGGGACAACCGCGCGACCTATCACTACGACGTCGTGTCCCAATCGGTCACGCATGCGTCGGCGAACACGCACCGCTTCGTGCATGCGCTGAACGCGATGGGCGTGGACGGCGTGCGCGAGCTGACGACGCTGCATCACGTCGTGATGCAGCAGGCCTACATGATGGCGACCAACGACATGTTCTGGATGGCGAGCATGACGTGTCTCGCGCTCGCCGCGATGATGTGGCTGACGCGGCCGAAACGCGGCGCGGCCGCATCGTTCGGACATTGAGAAGAGACCATGACGACACTCGGCGCACTCGTGATCCTGTATCACCCTAGCGACGCACAGCTCGACGCGCTGCGCGCGTGGCGGCACGCGTGCGATGCGCTGCTCGTCGTCGACAACACGCCGCAGACCGATGCACGGGTGCGCGACCTGTGCGCGCGTGAAGACATCGCGCTGCTGCATCACGGCAATCGCGGCGGCATCGCGGGCGCGTACAACGCAGGGCTCGCGGCGCTGTTTCGCGACCGCGTCGATGCGGTCGCGCTGTTCGACCAGGATTCGTCGGTGCCGGCCGCGTATTTCCCGACGATGCGCGAGGTCTGCGCGGGGCTTGGCGGGCGCGCGTTCCTCGCCGGCCCGCGCATCTTCGACGAGAACGCGCGCAGCTTCCTGCCGGAACTCGCGACGAACGGCATCGGCCTGCGCCGCCTGCGCATCGAACCGGGCGCGCCGATGCAGCGCTGCGCGTTCCTGATTTCGTCGGGCTGCGTCGTGTCGCGCGATGCGTTCGACGTGCTTGGCCGCTTCGACGAGACGCTGTTCATCGATCACGTCGATACCGAATACAGCTTCCGCGCGCTGTCGCGCAACGTGCCGCTCTATGTCGTGCCGTCGCTGGTGCTGTCGCACCGGATCGGCGCGAAACGGCGGCACGCGATCGGCCCTTTTGAAATGACGTCGATGAACCATTCATGGCAACGGCGCTACTACAGCGCGCGCAATGCGGTGCAGCTCGGGATGCAGTACGGGCTGCGTTTTCCGGTGGCGCTCGTGCCGAACCTGCTGACCGTGTGGCAGGTGGTGCAGATCGCGCTCGTCGAGCGCGACAAGCGCGCGAAGCTGGCCGGCATCCTGTTCGGCGTCGCGGACGGCCTGTTCGGCCGGCTCGGCCCGCTCGAGCGCACGCGGCCGCGTCTGGCCGCGCGGGCGCAGCGCGTTCGGCAGGGGTGACGATGCGTCGGATGAAGCAAGCGGCGGGTTCGCCGCGTGGCGTGAAGGGCGGCGCGATGATCGCGGCCGCCGCGGCATTGCTCGCGTTGGGCGGATGCGTGCCGTCGGGCTTCCTGCCGTCGCTGTCGCTGCGCGCGCCGGCCGACGATGCGCTCGTGCATACCGCCGGCCCCGGCGCGAACGGCGCGTGGCCGGCGCCCGACTGGGTGAAGCAGCTACAGGATCCGCAGCTCGACGACCTGGTGGCCGAGGCGTCGCGGAACAGTCCCGATGTGCAGGTTGCACAGGGGCGGTTGCGTATCGCGCAGGCGCAGCTTCAGCAGTTCGATTCGCTGACCGGGCTGACGGGCACGGCCGGCGCGACGATCAGCCGCGCGCGGATGCCGAAGCCCGGCGACATCGCCGACGTGACGGCCGGCGGCTATCGCGTGCCGGTACAGATTTTCGGCGATCCGAACGTGTCGCCGTCGTCGATCTTCGTCGGACTGAACTACCAGCTCGACCTGTGGGGCAAGAACCGCGCGGCGACGAAGAGCCTGATGTCGTTGCGCGACGCCGCCGGCGTCGAGGCCGAACAGGTGCGGCTCACGCTCGCCGTCGCGATCGTCACCGTGTATTGCCAGCTCGATCAGGCGTATGCGGTGCGCGACCTGTTGCAGCAGAAGCTGAAGATCAGCCAGCGCGTGACGGCCGTGCTGCGCGAGCGCACCGCGCGTGGCCTCGACAATGCGTACGACGCGAGCGACGCGGCGATCAAGCGCAGCCGCCTGCTCGAACAGATCGCGCTGAACGACGAGCAGATCAAGCTCGCGCAACTGCAACTCGGCGTGCTGTCGGGCCGCGGCCCGGAGCGCGGGCTCGCGCTGCAGCGGCCGCGCGTGGGCGCGTTCGCGGGCGGCGCGCTGCCCGCCCGGCTGCCGGCCGATCTGCTCGGCCGCCGGCCCGACATCGTCGCCGCGCGGCTGCGGGTCGAGGCCGCGTTCGCGAACGCCGACTCGACGCGCGCGCAGTTCTATCCGGATGTGAACCTCGTCGCGCTCGGCGGCGTGTTCGCGCTGACGCCCGCGTCGCTGTTCTCGCGCGATTCGCTCGCCGGCTCCGTCGGCCCCGCGATCTCGCTGCCGATCTTCGATCGCGGCCGGCTGAAGGCGAAGCTCGGCGCGGACGTCGCGCAGGCCGACGTCGCGATCGGGCTGTACAACAAGACCGTCGACGACGCGCTCGGGCAGGTCGCGCAACTCGTCACGTCGCTGCAGACGTCGCAGACGCTCGTCGCGCAGCAGCAGGATGCGGTCGCGGCCGCGCAGAAGATCGTGCAGATCGCGGCGGACCGGCATCGGCGCGGCGTGCTGATGCAGAAGGACGTCGATGTCGCGGATCTCACGCTGATCGACGAGCGCGCGCAGATGATCGCGTTGCTCGGCAAGCAGCGGACGCTGCGCGTTGGGCTGATCTGCGCGCTGGGCGGCGGGTTCGATGCGGGCGCAACGGTCGCGCAGGCGCAAGCGCCGGCCGTGCGGCGGGCGCGCAGCGGGGCGGCGGCCGGACGCGGCGCGCCGGCCGCCGTGGCCGCGAACCGGGTAGCGGTAGCCGGCCCGTCGAACGACTCGCCCGCGCGGAGCGCCACGGTTTCACCGGCCGCCGCCACGACGAGGGCCGTGTCCACGCCTGAATCCGCACGACGCGACGACACCACGCGCCCGTCCACGGTCGGTGCGACCCACTCCGACGCGACGCCGCGTGGCACCCCCGTTCTCGCACGTACGGCCTCGGCGAGTCCGATGTCGGGCCCGGCGCCGATGCCCGCGATTCCCGTGTTCCAGCACGATCGTCTGATCGTCACGCAGAGCGACTGATGAACTGATGCACCACGACAACCTTCATTCCGCCGCGTCGCCGGCCGCGCTGAACGACCCGGCCCTCGATGCACGCCGCGCGACGCGCCGCAAGCGCTTCACCGTGTTCCTCGCGATCGTGCTGCTGGCCGCGATCGCGTGGATCGCGTACTGGCTGTCGAGCGCCCGCTATGACGAAGACACCGACGACGCGTACGTCGCGGGCAGCATCGTCCAGGTCGCCGCGCAGATTCCGGGCACCGTGACCGACGTGCAGGTCGCCGATACGCAGGCCGTGCGCGCGGGGCAGACGCTCGTGAAGCTCGATGACACCGAGGCGTCCGTCGCGTTCGCGCAGGCGAAGGCGCAGCTCGCGCAGGCGGTGCGGCAGGTCGCGAACGCGAAGATCTCGAACACGATGTACGTCGAGGCCGTGAATGCGCGCCGCGCCGACCTGTCGCTGGCGCAGCGCGCGCTGGCCGCGCGCTCGGGCGCATCGGTCGAAATCGTCGCGCCCGAAGAACTGGCGCGGGCCCGCGCGGCGGTGGCCGGCGCGCAGGCGAACCTCGCGGCCGCGCAGGCGCAGCTCGACGCGGCGCGCGCGCTCGGCAGCAAGCTGCCCGTCGACGAAAGCCCGGCCGTCGTGCAGGCGGCTGCGCAATTCAAGCTCGCGTACCGGAACCTGAAGCGCACGACGATCGTCGCGCCGGTCGACGGCACGATCGGGCAGCGCTCGGTGCAGGTCGGCCAGCAGGTCGGGCCCGGTGTGCCGCTGATGTCGATCGTGCAGCTCGACCGGCTGTGGGTCGAGGCGAATTTCAAGGAAGGGCAGATTCGCCACATGCGCGTCGGGCAGCCGGTCGAGGTCGTGTCGGATCTCTACGGCTCGCGCGTCGCCTATCGCGGCCGCGTGCAGGGCTTCTCGGCGGGCACGGGCAGCGCGTTCTCGATGCTGCCGTCGCAGAACGCGGCCGGCAACTGGATCAAGGTCGTGCAGCGCGTGCCGGTCGTGATCGCGCTCGATCCGCGCGACCTCGCCGCGCATCCGCTGCGCGTCGGGCTGTCGATGCGCGCGACGGTCGACACGCACGACCGCAACGGCCACGCGCTCGACAGCGAGCCGCCGACGCCGGCCGTCAGCACGCGCGTGCACGACGGCGTCGCGAGCGATGCGGAGGCCGCCGCCGCCGCGATCATCCGCGAGAATCAGCGCGGGTAGCGCCCGCCGTCGCGGCGGCGGCAGGCCGCGAGGGCTGGTCCGACCCCGGTGCGTTTCTCACCTGGGGCGTCCCCGTCGTTTCCCGCCCGACTTTCGTATTTCGCCATCGATGTCGGCGCCGATCAAACGCATGTCGCGTTTGAGACATCGGCGCCCCTGCCTCCCGGACTACTCTCGAACAGCACGTTGCGTGTGCGCCGCATGAGCCGGCGCGCCGCCGCGCCATCCAACGAGACATGGAGACAATACGATGAGCAGCAATCGAGGTGTCGTCTATCTTGGGCCGGGCAAGGTCGAAGTCCAGAAAATCGATTATCCGAAGATGGTCGACCCGACCGGCCGCGCGATCGGCCACGGCGTGATCCTGAAGGTGGTCAGCACGAACATCTGCGGCTCCGACCAGCATATGGTGCGCGGCCGCACGACCGCGCCGATCGGCCTCGTGCTCGGTCACGAGATCACCGGTGAAGTGGTCGAAGTGGGCCGCGACGTCGAGACGCTGAAGATCGGCGATCTCGTGTCGGTGCCGTTCAACGTCGCGTGCGGCCGCTGCGCGATGTGCAAGGACACGCATACGGGCGTGTGCCTGAACGTGAACCCGTCGCGTGCGGGCGGCGCGTACGGCTACGTCGACATGGGCGGCTGGATCGGCGGCCAGGCCGAATACGTGCTCGTGCCGTATGCCGATTTCAACCTGCTGAAATTCCCGGATCGCGATCAGGCGATGGCGAAGATCCGCGATCTGACCTGCCTGTCCGACATTCTGCCGACCGGTTATCACGGTGCGGTGAGCGCGGGCGTGAAGCCCGGTTCGACGGTCTATATCGCGGGCGCGGGCCCGGTCGGCATGGCGGCGGCCGCATCGGCGCGCCTGCTCGGCGCGGCCGTGACGATCGTCGGCGACATGAATGCGGAACGCCTCGCGCACGCACGGGCGATGGGGTTCGAGACGGTCGACCTGTCGAAGGACGCGTCGCTCGGCGAGCAGATCGAGCAGATCCTCGGCGTGCCCGAGATCGACTGCGCGGTCGATTGCGTCGGCTTCGAGGCGCACGGCCACGGTTCATCGGGCCATTCGGAGGAAGCGCCCGCGACGGTGCTGAACTCGCTGATGGAGATCACGCGCCCGGCCGGCGCGATCGGCATCCCGGGCCTGTACGTGACGGACGATCCGGGCGCGAAGGACAAGGCCGCGCAGCACGGCAGCCTGAGCATCCGCTTCGGCCTCGGCTGGGCGAAGTCGCATTCGTTCTTCACGGGCCAGACGCCGGTGCTCAAGTACAACCGCAACCTGATGCAGGCGATCCTGTTCGACCGGCTGCCGATCGCAAAGATCGTCAACGTCGAAGTGATTTCGCTCGACCAGGCGCCGGAAGGCTACAAGAAGTTCGACGGCGGCGCGCCGCGCAAATTCGTCATCGATCCGCACGGGTTGCTGGCGGCGTGATGCGCTGGCGTTCGACACGCGACGCGTGACGCGAGAACGGGCGGCTCCGGAAACGGGCCGCCCGTTTTTCGTTGCGGGAGCGAAGGGCAGCGCAACGCGGCGACCGGCGACCCGGATCGTGCGGCGTCGCGGCGATCGTCGTCGCGCGCGGGCCCGGGCCACGCTCAGTGACCGCGATAGAGCTTCGCGATTTCGGCGTGGCTGGCCGCGACGCGACGTGCACGCCCGGTGTGCGCGCTGACGCGGCGGATCGCGCGCGTGCGATGGGCGGTGTCGCGGTTGCCTTTCCAGTCGGCCTCGCGGACTGCGCCGGCGCGCGTCCGGTCAGGCACGCGCAACGACGGCGCGGCTTGCGCAACCGCCATCGGGCGAGTGGGTTTGACGGCGACCGGGGCGCCCTGCTGCGGATCGGCCGCCACTTGCGTTGCATCGGGCGAATGGAACGGGTAGACGGGTGCGGGCAAGACGGGCAGGAACGGATCGCTCGACGCGGGCAACCCGGTTTCGGTCGCGACGGCGGCCGGCGCACCGGACCCGCGACAAACGGGATCGGCCTTGCAGGTCTGGTCGACCGTCACGTAGCCGCCGACGAGCAGCACGAGCGTGAGGATGCTCAGGATCGGCGCGCTCGACGCGCGCGGCCGCTGGAAAGCCGCGTTGCGCAGTGCGCGGGCGACGCGCGACGACCACGTGTGGAACGACCGCGGCGCGTACGCGGCGTGTGCGTCGGCCGGTCGGCGATCGATCGGCTCGAACGGCCCGTTCCATTGACCGCAGACGGGGCAGTGCTCGAGTGCGCGGAACGCGACGAAGCCGCATTCGCGGCAGCGGCAGCACGTCGCGTGCCGCGATTCGGCGCGCGCATTCAGCACGGCACGCCACGCATCGCGCGCGCGGACGCTTCGATTGGGCAGGACGCGCATCGTCAGCAACCGATGAACGCTATCGTCGGGCTGCACATCGACGGTCGTTCGCATGCGGCGTTCATGAGATTCTCCATAACATCGGACGCTTGGAACCCGTTCGTCCGCGGCTGCCTTCCGCTTCATTGTTTGTCGCTCGCGCGCGAAACGCAAGGCGCTTCTCGCGCGTCGCGTGCCGCTCGTTTCGTGCTAACCGCCGTGCCGCTGCCGCGCCGCGAGCGTGCCGAGCGTCTCCAGTGCGCGCTCGACCGCCGGCGTCCACGGCCGCCCGTAGTTGAGTCGCACATAGCGGCGAAAGCCGCCGGTCGCGGAGAAGAGCGGCCCGGGCGCGATGCTGACGCCGCTTTCCATCGCATCGCCGAACAGGTGCATCGCATCCACGTGCGGCGGCAACTCGATCCACAGGAAATACCCGCCGCGCGGCGCGAACACTTCGGTGTCCGCCGGAAAATACGCGCGCACGGCCGACAACATCTGCGCCTGGTGCGCGGCGAGATTGCGCCGCAGCTTGCGCAGGAACCGGTCGTATGCGCCGTCGCGCAGGTAGCTCGAAATCGCCATCTGCGCGGGGACGTCGGCGGCCGGCGCGCTCGCGCCTTTGGCCTGCCGGATCTGCCCCACGAAGCGACCGGCCGCGACCCAGCCGATCCGGAAGCCGGGCGCGAGGCACTTCGAGAACGACCCGCAATGCAGGACGAGCCCGTTATCGTCATACAGTTTCGCGGGGCGTGTGGGCGCCGTGCCGAACTGCAGTTCGCCATACACGTCGTCCTCGATCAGCGGCACGCCGCGCGACGCGAGCAGGTCGATCAGCGCGCGCTTGCGCTCGTCGGTCAGCGTCGCGCCGGTGGGATTGTGGAGCGACGTCATGAACCAGCACGCGCGCACCGGATGCGTATCGAGCGCCTCGGCGAGCGCGTCCAGGTCGAGGCCCGTGCGCGGGTCGACCGGAATCTCGACGGCCTTCAGGTGCAGGCACTGGACGGCCTGCAACACCGCGTGGAATGCCGGCCGCTCGATCGCGACGATGTCGCCCGGACGTGTCAGCGCCTGCAGACTGAGCGTCAGCGCTTCGATCGCCCCCGTCGTGATGACGATTTCCTCCAGCGGCAGCGACGCACCCGCGTTCAGGTAGCGCAACGCGATCTGACGGCGCAGCGGGTCGTAGCCGGGCGGCAGGCCCTCCAGCAGTTTCGTGCGATCCATGTGGCGGGCGGCCGACGCCACGTGACGCCACAGGCTGCTCATCGGAAACAGCGAATAGCTCGCGAATGCCGAGCCGAGCGGCACGATGTCGTCGCACTTGAGCGAATCGAGCAGGCGGGGCAGCGCGTCATCGTCGTCGGCTTGCACGGCGGCCGGCTTGCGCGGCGGATCGCGGCCGAACCGTACGTGCTTGTCCGCGAGATTCGCGACGAAATAGCCGGAGCGCGCCCGCGCGACGATCAGGCCCTCGCTTTCGAGCGCGTAGTACGCACGAAACACCGTGGACGGGCTCACCCGATATGCGCGGCATGCCGCGCGCACGGTAGGGATGCGCGCGCCGGCCGCCAGGTCGCCGCGCCGGATGGCGTCGGCGATCGTCTTTGCCAGCACCGCATAGCGCTTCATGCGTGCCCTCCGGCCGTTGGACCTCGATGACAAAGAGTAGTACGGCAGCCGTCACGTGCAAGCGCGCCCCATATCGCTGATCCGCATGTTTTGTGAGCGCTCTGATCCTGTTCTTTCGTCTGACAAGCGGGCATCCTCTCGCAAGCTTTGTTCCCGCTGTCCGACCGATACGGAATTCACGCTGCCCGACCGCGAATCCGTGACGCCCGCGCGTGTCGCGCGAGTCCTTTTCTGCGGCGTCCTTACCTTACCCGAAAGCATCCAGCGTGAAACTGAAGACCCTCGTCGCCGGCCTCGTGGCCGGTATCGCCCTCAACCTGTTCGGCGGCGTCGCAGCCGCAGCCTGCGTCAACAATCCCGCCGCCCAGCCGAACGCGACGTTCCCCGCCGCGCTCACCGGCAAGCTCGTCTATCACAGCTACGTCAAGTACGGCGACGGTACGAGCCAGCTTTTCCTCTACGACTTCGCCGCCCATACGCTGACGCAGCTCAGCAAGAGCGCGTGGGGCATCACCGATCCGATGAACGGCGTGTTCAGTCCTGACGGCAAGTGGCTCGCGTTCATGGGCATCAGCAACGGCGCATGGAACGTGTTCATGCTGCAGCTCGGCGCGGGCACGCCGCCCGTCAACATGACGCACAGCACGGGCGCCACGCGCAACGAGGATCCGAAGTTCAGCACGGACGGCAAGACGCTCGTGTTCAAGCAGAACGGCGACGTCAAGCAGGCGACGCTGTCGTACACGAGCGCGGGCCCGGTGTTCACGTCGGTGGTGAGCCTGACGAACGCACCGGCCGGCGCCGAGTACTCGATGCCGTTCCTCGCGCCGGACGCGAGCGCCGTGTACTACGCGACCGGCACCGGCGCGAACATGGGGCTGATGAAGCGCACGCTCGCGACCGGCGCGACCGCCGTGTTCGATCGTCCGGCCGGGCTGCAGACGTACTACCCGACCGTGCGTGCGGACGGCATGGTGTACTACGCACGCTGGAAGGACAGCGGCGGGGCCGACCAGATCTATGCGAAGACGGCCGACCCGGCCTCGACGCCGAGCGCGCTCGCGCTCAACGACTGCATGAGCAACAACTCGGATCCGACGCCGGTCAGCGGTACGAACTACCTGTTCTTCTCGTCGACGACGGCGGGCGGCTATCAGCTGTACGTCGGCGACGTGACGACCGGGCAGCGCTGGAGCCTGTCGCAGTTCGGCGTGAATGCCGACGCGACGAAGGCGAAGCTCGGCGCGAACTACTACGGCGGCCCGGCCGTTACACGCACGCTGCTGTCGCAGGGGCGGCCGGCCGCGGCGTCGGCGAGCTACAACGCGTCGCTCACGCCGGACAAGGCCTTCGACGGCAACACGACGAGCACGCGCTGGGATTCGCCGGAAGGCGCGGGTGTCGATCCACAATGGATCTCGGTCGATCTCGGCGCGACGAAGGCCATCAACAGCATCGATCTGTACTGGGATGCGGGTGCGCTCGTCTACCAGATCCAGACGTCGAACGACAACGCGAACTGGACGACGATCTACTCGACGAGCAACGGCGTGTCGTACGGGCATGTGACGCTGCCGAACCTGAAGGCGCAGGGCCGCTACGTGCGGATGCTGGGCACGAAGCGGGCGACGCAGTGGGGGTATTCGCTCGACGAAATGCAGGTGTGGGGATCGTAAGCACCGGGCGAAGCGAAAGAGAAAGCGGACCGCATGCCGTCGAACCGGTTCGCCGAGCCGGACGGCGGCCTGCGCAGCACATGCAGGTGTGGGGCCGCCAACGAGACGGTACGGCGTCGACACATCAGCCGGGCGGCGACTCGTCGGCCGCGTCCGACGCGGCCCGTCCGTTGTAAAGCGCGGCGAGCTGTCGGAAAAATCGCGCGTCGCCGAACCGCACGCGGGCCGCGCGGCGAGCGGAGGCGCCGATCGCTTCGCACGCGCGCGGATCACCGGCAAGCCGTGCGAGCAGCGAGATGGCTTCGTCGGCAGTATCGAACAGTTCGCCCGTGCGGGCCGGATCGACGACGTCGACATTGCCGGCACAGCGCGTCGCGACGACTGGAAGACCGCATGCCATGGCCTCGATCACCGCGATCGGCATGCCTTCCCACGACGACGTCGACAGATAGATGTCGGCGCCGGCGAGCTGCGTCGCGACGGCGTCGTGCGGGAGCCAGCCGGTGACGCGCACGCCGGCCGCCGCGAGCCGAAGCCTGAGCGCCGGCTCACCGTCGCCGATCCACGTGAAATGGACGCGCGAGCCCCGCATGCGCTCCGCGATGTCGGCGAACAGGCCCGGATTTTTTTGTGGGCGGATGCCGCCGACCGTCACGATCTCGCACGCGTCGGTCGCGGCGCGGCGATGTAACGGTGCCGCCCGATAGTCGGTTGCGTTCTCCAGCAGTTCGACCGGCTGCATGAGGCACGACCGGATCGCGCGTTGCTCGCTGGCCGAGCACGCAACGTACAGGCAGCGCCTGACCGACGCGATGCGCTCGAGCATCA
This sequence comes from Burkholderia sp. AU32262, assembly GCF_020419985.1. Lineage (NCBI taxonomy): Bacteria > Pseudomonadati > Pseudomonadota > Betaproteobacteria > Burkholderiales > Burkholderiaceae > Burkholderia > Burkholderia sp. AU32262. The sequence goes on along the minus strand of NZ_JAIZRS010000001.1, from coordinate 189,782 downwards.
CGAAAAGATGCCGCGTTGCCACCGACAGATCGCGGCGCATGAACGCGATGCAATGGGGGCTGTAAAGCAATCGCGTCTCGCCAAGCGCGCCCAGTGCGGCGATACGGCCGAGAAATCCCGCGCGGGACGAGTGCAGATGGACGACGTCCGGTTGCAGTCGGATGAGCATGCGGCGCAACGTCACGATCGACGTCAGGTCGCGTATGCTCGTCATTTGCACGCGGTGCAGCGCCACGCGCCGGTCGAACAGCGCGTCCAGTGCGGCGGGCGTCTCCGCGCGGCGCGAGTAGATGACATGCACGTCGTGCCCTTGCGAGGCGAAGCGGTTCGCGATCAGCCGGACGATCGATAGCGTGCCGGTCGCGCTCGACTCGACGATCTGGACGATTTTCATTCGAATTCCATCAGGAGATCGTGGTACAGATTGAACAGGCTCGATGTGAGGTACGCGTGGACGTTCCCCCGAAACAGCAACGGCTGGTTGTCGAGATTCTTTGCGAAGCCATATGCACCATAGCCGAGCGCGCCGCACAGCACGAACGCCTTGAACGGTCCACGGCGGATCTGCGACACGATGAGCGACAGCGTCATCAGCGCGATCACGAAGAAATAGATATAGACGCGCTCATAGACCTTCGTCATGTGCCGGGTGGCGACGAGCGCGACCGCCGCAACCGTGAGTGCGAGCAGGTAACGCTGCGTGGTGTCGATGGTTCGACGATCCGCCGCCGCCGGCCGCGGCCGGTTGCATTGCCACAATGCCCAGCACAGCGCGTAGAGCATGCATGCGAAAAGCGTCACGTTGAGCGTGTTGCCGCTTTCCCACGACGTGTACAGGCCGACCTTGCCGGACAAATACGAATCCGCCTTGTCGGGCGAGACAAGCGCGCTCCAGTCGCGACCCGACGCGACTATCGCGAGCACGCCCGCCGCCACCCCGACAGGTGCTGTCGGGCGCCCGACGCGGCACAGCAGCACGTATGGCACGGCGACCGCCAGCGCGGGAAGATGTGCGAGGCCGGCCAACGTCGCGTGGCAGGCGGCCTCCAACCGGCCACGCGACGATATCATCAGAAAAATGAACGGCAGCGCCATCGCCTGTCGAATCAGGTTCGCGTACGTACCGAAAAACGACGAAGCCGACAGGAACAGCAGCACGAAGAGCGGCAGCGCCCGATATCCGGCTTGCCACACGGCGATCAGAAGCAGCCCGAAGTAAACGTCGAACAGTACGAGAAATGCGCGGTCGTTGATGCCGAACAGCGTCGCCGCGGCATGAAGCGACGCGAACGACAGCAGCTCTGGCTGTTTGGCGAGGAACAGGTCGACGCCGAATGCGCGCATGTCGGCCATGAAGCCGAGATATTGCGGCTTGTCGTTGCCGAGCGTCGGTATCGGCAGCTTCAGCGCCACGAGCGGGCCGAGAACGACGAGCGCCGCGACGCACAGTACGGCGACCGCCGGCCGGGCCGGGTCCCGATCGCAGCCGACGAGCGTCAGAATCAGCAAGTAGCCGGCGAACGCCCAGAACGGCAACCACAGCGCCGCGATACATGCGCCGGCCGTCCATGCGAGTACGACGGCGTTGAACGTCGACGCCGTACCGTGCCTCATTGCCTGCTCCCGCGCGCGGCGGATGATTGGAGCCATTCGGCGACGCCGGACGCATCGATGACCGTGGGCCACGCCATATGCCGAAGACGCGCGGGGTCGTTCGGCTGAATCGAAGGGAGAGAGGCGGGCAGATCGTCGAATATCGCATTGCCTGCCATATGGCAGCGGATGCCGAGCAGCCGCGACAGCGTGGCGTGGGTCGCCGAACCGTTGCAGAGAATGCGCTTGCCGAGCGCCGCGTACTCGAGCAGTTTGGTCGGCGTCTGATAGCAGTGCGGGCGATGTGTCGGGAAATAGCACACCGCGTAGTCAGAGCGCGCGACCACACACAGCGCGTCGCGCTGGGGCAAGCGGCCGGCGAACGTAATGCCCGAAACGTTCGCGAACCGGGCGCGGATGCGCGGATCCGGTTCGCCGACGAGCACGAGCGTGTCCGCGGGCGAGCTGCGGTACTGTTGATACGCGCGCAGGACGTCGTCGAAGCGGCGCTCGACGCTCATCTCGCCGATATAGCAGAAGCGGCCGGCAGGTCCGGCGGGAATCGGTTCGTTCGCGAGCGCGAAGATCCAGTCCGGGACGCCCATCGGCAACAGACATGCCGGCGCGCCATCGCGAAACGCGAGCGTGTCGCGGAGTCGTTCGTTCTGAAAGATGCGCAGATCGGGCGTGGGCTGCCGATGGCGCTTGATCCAGTCCTTCACCGGCGCCAGCCGCCCGATCGACAACGATCGGTAATCGTGAATCACGAGGCGGGCGCGCAGCGCGCGCGGATAGAAGCCCATGATGCACCAGAGGATCCAGTCGCCCGGCGCGGCGAGCCGCGCGTGATCGTCGGGACGTCCGGATGCGACCTCGAAGCCGCGTGCGGTGAAGTACATGGTGTACGCATCGATTTCCGGGTAGTGCGCACGGCCCGGATGCAGGATGTAGATTTTCATCGTGCCGATTCCCGATGCACGATCACGCGTGCGGGTACGCCGATCGCGACGCCGCCGTCCGGAACGTCACGAACGACCACCGCGCCGGCGCCGATTCTCGCGCCGCTGCCGATCCGGACATGGCCGAGCACAATGCTGTTCGCGCCGAATTCGACGTCGTCGCCGACGATCGGCACACCGCTCGTCGACCCGTCCGCGCGCAGCGTGTTGCCGATCGTGACGCCGTGCCTGAGCACACAGCGCTCGCCGATCACGCAGAATCCGTTGACGACGAGCCCCGTGCCGTGAAAGAGCGTGAGCCCGCGGCCGATGCGGGTCTTGACCGGGATCTCGACGCCCATCAGCCAGTCGCACAGCACGACGTAAAGCGCGATGAGTGGTGCACCGGCAATACGTGTCGCGGTGTTGCGGCATGCAAGATAATGCGCGACCCGGAAGAACAGGACGATGCAGCGCGTCTTGACGAAGCGATTCCGGCGGTACTCGTCGATCATGGTGCCGACGGTGGTGCGAAGCGTGGTCGACATGGCATCAATCCAGCGAAAGAATGCGGCGTGCGGCCTGTGCCGGAATGGCGCGGGCGCCGAAATAATCGACGCCGTCGATCAGGAACGCGTGGATGTAGCGCAGCAGCCGATCGCGATCGAACGATCGGTAGAAGCAGCGCCCGAGCGGCACGACGCGCTTGCCGTACAACATCGCTTCGAGTCCGACGGTCGAGTTGATCGTGACGACGAGGCGGGCGTGCTTCACGAGGTCGACGGTTTTCGAGGTCGCGACATAAAAACCGTGACGTCGTTTCAGGTCGAGCACGGCATCGACCAGGGCTGCATTGCGTTCGGCCGGATGCACCTTGACGATCAGCGCCGCATCCTCATGGGCGGCGTAACGCAGCGCAATGTCGATTGCCTCCAGATTGTCCACTTCCGAATGCAGTTTCAGCTGCGTATCGTCCGACACCTGAAGCGGGAGGAACACGTAGCGCCGCGCGGCGAGCTCGTCGGCGTCCGGCGCGATGGTATGTCTGACGTCGACCGTTGCCGGGCGCGTGACGATCGCGTCCCGGGCGTTGCGCCCGACGCCGCGCGTGGCCAGTTTCATGCCGTAGTTCACCGTGGATTGCAGGATTGCGTGCAGTGAGGTGCCCGCTTGCGGCAGCGGGCGAGCCTTGTCACGCTCGTAGCGCGCGAGCCAGTCGCGATGCTGGTGTTCGTCCGGAAGCGGGAGATGGTCGAGTGCTGACGGGCAGCGTGCGATCGACGAACGGGCGTTGACGCCAAGCGTATCGGCGAACAGCTTGTCGGGCAAGTTCGAGATCTCCAGGAATTTCATCGGCACGCGGCGTTCGGCACAGACGTGGGCGATCGCCCGGCACACGAGCTGCTGACCGTTCCACATCACGCATTGCGCGATACGTTCGGTCGCGAGCAGCGTGGCGATGGTTCTGACGATGCCGGCCGATTCGCGCCCCGCCCGTTCGGAAGAAACCCGGCCATTGAGTACTTCGATCGCATCGTCGCAGCGCCAGTCCGAGTCGTCGGCGAGTGCGGCGGTCCGGCGATCCGAACGCAGGTAAACGGAACGGAAACCGGCTCGCAGAATCAGAAAATGCGCGAGCGGTTCGCTGGTGGCGAACGCGATCGGGAATTCGTCGCGCGCCGCCGCGGCAAGCCGGATCATGAAGCGATAGCGCTGCATCGAATCCACTACGAGCAGTCTCATTGTTGTCCTCCGTCAGGAATCGTTGCGTATCGGTGCGTCAGTGCGATGCCGAGCGCCATCATCGCGGTGCCGGAAAGGGCGAACAGGCTCAGGCTCGAGGCGAGCGACAACGCATGCCGGTGGGCGACCAGCAGCGTGCAGATCAACACGGCGCCGCACGAAAGCTGAAACAGAAAATCCGCGCGCTGTGCGCGAACGGCGAGAAATATTTGCGATAACGGCACGTAGACGATCTGCAGCGCGAATAGGGGAATGAGGCGGAACTGAAGATCCGCCGCGGGCAGCCATGCTTCTCCGATGCACAGCAGGACGAGCGGGCGGAACAGGGTGGCTGCGCCCAGCGCATAGAACAGCGCGATCGCGAACAGCACGCGTGCGTGGCGCGCGTAGGCCATGCGCAACGTGCGACCGCCATCGGCGCACGCGATCGCGGCAAGCGCGTCGCGGCGAAAGACCTGGCCGAGTGCGGCGCCGATCAATGAAACGGGAAAGAAACCGAACCGCCAGGCCGCGGCGAATTGGCCGGCTTCCTCCGCGGGAAACCACAGCGGAACCGTGATCGACAGTACATGGGTCAGCACGGCCGCGCACAGCGTGGCGGGCAGGATATAGGCGGGGAAGCGGCGATGCGTGCGGAAGAATCCCGTGTCGATACGAAGCGGATAACCGCACCGCCGGCCATGCCGGAAAATCGCCGCCAGCATGACGAATGCGACCGGAATGCCCGTCAGCACGTAGAGGTCGAACGGATCGGGCCGTGTATCAAGGCCAGCTTTCGGCAGTGCGAGCAACGCGACGGCAGCCAGCGCATTGACGGCGATCTTCGCCGCGGCTATCCACGCATAACCGCGCAGGCTGCCGAGATATCCGTTCGCCGCGAGCTGCAGGTTGACTGTCAGTGCGAACGCGATCAGCGCCGCGGATGCGGGATATCCGGCAACGTACGACATCGCGAACCAGCAGCCCGCGACGCAGGCGGCGAATGCGACGAGGGTCACGAGCGCTTCGAACGAGCGCCGCGGATCGTGGCTCAGGCATGCAAGATCGTAGCGTAGCGTCAGCAACGTACCGGCGAGCGTGCCGGTTGCCAGCTGGAAGTTGAATACTCCGAGGACGTCCGGGCCATAATTGCGCGCGACGTACGTGAGGTACGCGAAAAACGCGGCCTGTGCGACGACCGTGCCTGCGATGGAAGTCGCCGATTCCCGGAACTGCGATCCGGTTGCCGTGGTGGCGGCCGATACCACGGCGCCGATGCGGGAAGGGGCGCGAGATGTCATGACTTCGGTTCGCGGTATCGGGCGCGTCCGGCGCGAACGTGCGGGGCGGGCGTGACGTCGGGCCGCCTGTGCGGCATGCGCGGGTGGACGCCGTTCAGGACGATGCCGCCGATGTTCGCCCCGCTCGACGTCAATCGGTCGACCGCGTCTTCCAGTTGATTCAGCGTCGTGCGCCCGGCGTGCGCGACGAGCAGCGTCGTGTCCGCGACGCTGGCGAGTGCCGCGGCATCCGGTGCGGTGAGCGCCGGGCCGCACGCGATCAGCACGGCGTCGTAGTCGCGTGCGAATGCCGCGATGCGCTGCCAGACCGGCCGGCTCGTCAACCGGTCGGCCGCATGACCGCCGGTCGTGCCTGCCGTCAGCAAGTCGATGCCGTTCACGACGTCGCGAATCACGAGATCCGCCGGCATGCGGCCATCGGCGGCGATCTCCGACAGTCCGGGCGCACGGCCATGACCGCACGCGCGGCTCAGGCCGCCGCTGCGCATGTCGCCGTCGAGCACCAGCACACGGGCCGCCGCCGCCGCGTAGATCCGTGCGAGACGCATGACGACGAAGCGCGCGCCGGCGCGTTCGGCGGCGTCGGTCACGGCGACGATGCGATGCCCCGGCCCAGGGCGGAGATGCTCGAGCATCACGCGCAACGCGCGCAGGCTGTCGATCGCCGGATCGTCGTCGCGCCCGATCGCACGGCATGCCGGTGCATGTCCGGCGGCGCCCGCGAACGTTGGCGCGCACGCACTGAACGGCACGCTGACCAGCACGCGGACACCGACGCGATGCTCGATCGCCCGCGGGTCGGTCACACCGCGGCGCAGCAGCGCGCCGGCGATCGTGCCCACGCAGCCCGCGACGAGGCCAAACAGCGCCGATGCGATGACGATCAGCTTCTTTCTCGGACCGATCGGCTCCTCGGGTACGTCCGCGACATCGACGAGGCGTACGTTGCCGATTTTGCCCGCGCGCACCAGCTGGAGCTGCTGAATATTGTTCAGCAGCGCGGTGTAGAGGTCGGTATTGACCTTGACGTCGAGCATGCGGCGCAGCACCTGCTGCTGAAGATCGGGCAGGCGCCGGATTTTTTCCTCGGCCCGCCTTCGATCGCGATCGAGAACCGAGAGTTGGCGATCGATGGCGAGCACGTCAGCATGACCGGGCGCGTAGCGCGACAACAGCGTTTCGCGGCGTTGCCGGAGCTCGATCAGGCGCGACGCGTCGTCGGCCGCGTGGATCAGCGCGATCCTCGCTTCCTCGGCGAGATCGACGCTTCCCTGCTGGTTGCGCAGCGCGGTAAGGCGCGCTTCGGATTCGGTCAGTTGTGCTTTCAGGAACGGCTCCTGCCGCTCGAGGAACGACAGCGAGCGGGCCGCCTCGAGCGCCCGTTGCTCGGTGTTCAGCGCGACATACTGGCGACCGATCTCGTTCAATACTCGCGTGACGAGCACCGGATCGGTGCCGCGCAGCGTCGCGAAGATGACATCCGATTGCTTGACCTTTTCCCAGGCGTTCAAATCGGCGCGCAGCCGTTCGATGGTGCGGGTGCGCGAATGGCGCGCCAGCATGAAGCGGGCACCGGCGCGCGCATCGAGCGAGGCGACGTGCAGCACGATCTCGCCGCCCTGAACCGGAAATCGTTCAGGTCGCCCGATCCGCCCGTGGACGGGTGCGGGCAGCCCGGGTCCGGCGACCCGATAGCGGTCCGCGCCGAGCCGCGTCAGGGTGAAGCGCTGGTCGAGATACGCGTGCGGTATGTCGAACCCGGCGACGTCGATGCGTTCCTGCGCCCATGTGTAGCCGCCGTAACCGAACATGCCCGGCTCGGACAGGCCGGCAGTCTGTCGCGCGATCCATTCGCCGACGAGCGGGAAGCGTTCCGGCCGCGCGTCGATGAACAGGTTCAGCGCATCCACCGTGCGGGACAGGACGAGGCGGGAGGCCAGAATCTGGGTTTCGGCCGCCGCGGTCGATTTGACGTCGAACAGTGTGTAGATTTCGCCCAGCAGGCCGCGCGCGGCCCCCGCCTCGCTGCTGTCGACGATCTGGACGAGAATTTCCGCCTGATAGACCGACGGTGCGGCGACGATGTAGGCCGCGCCGGCCAATAGCGACGCGCATAGCGTGGCCGCGATCGTCCGTCTGTGGTCGAACAGCATTTCGAGTGTCGCGACGAATCGCGTGCCATCGGAAAACCGCTCTCGGGCGCCACGGCCGTCGCGCGTTTCGGTCATCGTCGCGCTCCCGGTTGGGCGACCGGCCGGCGCGTCGTGCGATACGAATCGGGTAAGCGCTTCATTTGGTTGCGATCGCTGCCGTCAAGCCTGCGTTGATCGCTGGCATCAACAGGCTCAGCACGCGATTGATCCGGACGAGGCCGCCGCCGTCGACGTAGACGATGTCCTGCGGTTCGAGCTCGAACTGATTCGCGAGTACCAGTGCGACCGGCGACGTCGCGTCGAGTCGATAGATGTCCGGCGTCGTGCGCGACGAGCCGCGGATGACGTACAACTGCGCGGCATCCGCGGTCGACTGGTTCATGCTGCCGGCCTGAGCGAGCGCATCGCTGAGCGTGAGCCGGCCGTTGCGGGACGGCACGGCCCGCCCCGGCTTGTTGACCTCGCCCAATACAAATACCGCGGCATCGTCGCGCGACGCAATGCGCAGCCGATCGCCGTCCTGCATCGCGATGCGAGCCGGATCGAGGTCGGGGCGCGCCGCGCCGGACAAATCGAGCCGCACCTCATTGCCGTCGCGGACGATGAAGATGCGGCTCTGGTCGGCCTGCGCGGAAAAGCCGCCGGCGCGGCCGATCGCATCGTGCAGCGTCGTGCGCGTATCGTTCAGCGCATACGAACCGGGCTCGCGAACTTCGCCTTCGACATAGATGCGCTTTGACCGGAACGACGCGACGCGCACCGTGACTTGCGGATTGCGGAACCATTGCGCGAGCCGTCCGGCGAGCAGCGCGCGAATGTCGCCGACCGTTCGTCCCGCCACGTGCAGTGTGCCGGCATAAGGAAACTGCAGCGTGCCGTCGGGGTCGACGACGAAACCGCCGGGCGCGTCGGCGGGGCGTGCCGGCGCCGACGAGTGGGGGCCGAATGCCTGCGCGAGTTCCGGATGATCCCATACGACGATTTGCAGCACGTCGCCGTCGCCGACCCGGTAGCCGGCGTCCGAGTCGGCCAGCAGGCGCGCGGCGTCCGACGCGGCGCGCCGGCTGTCGCGCCGCGTGGCGCGAATCAGTTCCGCGCCGATGTCATGAACGGCAACGGGAACCGGCGTGGGCGCGTTCGCCGGCACGTGATCGCGCGATGTGGCCGAAGTGTCCGGGGCGGCGGCGTTCGCCGCGATCGTCGGCGGCAACTGCATGCGCATGCCCGGCGCGGCGATACATCCCGCCAGCACCGCGCTCGCGACCGACAGCGCGATCGAGCGGTACGGCAGTCGGTTCTTGCTTGCGGGCGACGCCATCAATATGCACCCGTGCCGCGAACGACCACACCTACGGTCTTGAACAGAATGTGCAGATCGCCGCCCATCGACCACGTGCGCACGTAGCGCACGTCGAGCGCGACGCGCGATGCGTAGCCGATGTCGTTGCGACCGCTGATTTGCCACAGGCCCGTCATGCCCGGCCGCACGGCGAGGTAGTACGCAATGTCCGAACCGTAGCGCGACAGCTCCGCGCTGACGACCGGGCGCGGGCCGACGAGGCTCATGTCGCCGCGTATGACGTTGATGAGTTGCGGCAGCTCGTCGAGACTCGTGCGTCGCAGAATGCGTCCGGCCGTCGTGATGCGGGTGTCGCGTTTCAGCTTGAATTCGCGCGCCCATTCGGCGCGTGCCTGCGGATCGGTTTCCAGTAGCCTTTTAAGGTGCCGCTCCGCATCCGGCCTCATCGTGCGAAATTTCAGGCACCGGAAGGGGCGCCCGCGAAGCCCGATCCGCACGTGAGCATACAGGCACGGGCCGCCATCGAGCCGGACCGCAATCGCAATGACGGCAAGCACGGGCGAGAGCAATACGACGAGGACGATCGCGGCGATCAGGTCGAATACGCGTTTTGCGAGGCCGCCCACATGCGACGCGCGCTGGACGCGCGCCGCGGTCGTCGCGATGGCGCAGCCGCGATTCGTCGACGATGTGATCGGCGTGCGGTGCTGACCGGTGTCGAAGCCGGCGAGCGCGAGCGCACGTATGGTAAGCAGGCCGATACAGGTGGCCAGTGTCCAGCACGCGAACCACGCCGACGGCAGCGTACGTTCGTGATTCAGCGCGAGCAGCAGCGCGACGCAGCAGCCTTGCACGACGCCCCATGCGACGACGGTGCTGCTTAGCAGTCGCGCGGCGGACCGTCGCCGATCGTGCGTGTAAAGTCCAAACGCGGGAAAGACCGACAGCGAGAATGCGGCCGCGAGCGCGACTGGCATGCCGTCGACCCACGCGTCGGTTTCCGCGTCGATGCCGACGGCGACGGGCGCGACGGCGCCGGAAACGATCATCGACAGATCGACGATGCGTGGCATGACGGAAGGGCGAGAACGGATCGGGTCCATCGGTTGTGCTCCTGCAGAAAGCGCGCTCCGATCACCGGGTGACCGCGACCCTGTCTGCCGCGTGAAGCGACGTCGAGCATGGCGGGTCGCGGCAATCGCGTTGGAGATCGATACGGCGCGGGCCGGCGCCGGGCAAACGGCGCCGGGCATTCGCGAATCGGCCGGACAGCGATCGATCGCGATCGACGCGGAACCGGACCGATCTGCGTTTCGGCGCTTACCGGACGGCGGAATCGACGGGCGCGCGCGTCGTGTGCCGATACTCGGTTGGTGACATCTCCAGGTACTGGCGAAAGATCCTTGCCATCTGGTTTCCGCGGCTGAAGCCGGTGCGCCGGGCGATCTTGTCTGCCGGAAGGTCGCTATGCGTGAGCATCTGGCAGGCTTCGTCGAGGCGGACGCGTCGGACGAATTCCGACGGCACGACGCCAATTTCCTGCTTGAAGCGCCGCACGAAATTCCGCTCGCTCATCCGGGCGACCGCCGCGGCCTCCGCGATCGAGATGCGCCTGGTGTGGTTTTCTCGCAGCCAGCTCGCGGACCGATGGATCCGGCGGCTGACGTTCGCATCGCGCGTTGCCGCGCTGCCGCGGTCCATGATCGTGGGCAGTGTGCCGATGCACGCGTCGCGTTTTCCGCTGTCGACATCGCGGGCGGCCGGCGCGTTGCCTGCCGCATGGAAAGCCGGGCCGGTTGCGGGCGCGACGTCGCATGTATTGTCGGCGGCGTCGGGCGAACCGAGCAGGGTGACGGGCGGACGCGGCCGGCCCGGCATGCAGGCGTCGTCCACGGGTTCGAACGCGACGATGCACGTGAGGTGCTTGGCCTGAGTCGACAGCCGTTGTGTCCATACCGGTATGCCGGACGATGAGCGTACCGGGCCGCCCGTCGTCGAGAGCATCACGAATTCATATTCCGTCGGCCGGCTGGCCGACGCAGGGTCCTCGGCGTCGAGCCGCAACAGTGTCAGACAGAACCCCTCGACCTGTGTCAGCGAAAAGCCTTCGCGCAAAAACGCACCAACCCCGGCGCGCTGTCCGGTCATGTCCGCCTCGCTTGGACTGCCGTCCGGAACGTAGTGATGGCCGGCAACGACATCGTCGATCATGTCGCCATTCCTCTCTAGTTAGAATTCGAGCCGATCATATTCGGCGTGCATGGAAACGCAATGGCTGCTTATCGTTTTGTCGGTTTCGGGTACGAAGATGGCGGATTTCGTTTTGTAACGGGTGTATTTTTGTTTGCGATCCTATATAACTTAATCGTCGCATATACTTAATAGGTGAATTATCTCGAAATTGACGCGAGCCAATTTTCATTTCATGAGCGGGGTCGCGTTGAAATGCCGGATAAAGTCATTGCGGGATGAATAGGGGGCATGGCGGAATTTGTCGCGTGCACGGCTGCTCGTCGTTGGCCGACGGGCCGTGTGCCAGAAATTCGGGCGTCGGGCAATGATCCGGCTCGCATTTGCGTCAATCTGGTAATCGAGAGAGCCGGCGAACGACTCGACAGCAGCACGGCATTCGCTCGCCACGTATTTTTCTCCGGGCGGGCCGAACGATGAGTGGACGGGCGTTCGGCCCGGTTGCGCCAATCTTGTGGCCGTTAACGGTGGACGACTTTAATTTTGGCGGAAACCCAATATCGATTTCGAACTTGTCTCATATTGTCCGATGGATCGAATCGGTAATCTTCATGTGGCGTGGAATATCGTCGGTGCGTCGCTTGATTGGCGGCGTGAATTTGGGCCACTACGGGGATAGTCGAACGATCATGAACCAGCATCCATGTCGTCGGGCACGCCGCGCCGTGTGCGTGACCATCGTCGCGGCAACGTCGTTTTTCGTTTCGTCCATTCCGGCCGCCGCGCCGCGCGGGCCGCTCCCGGGCGGATGCGAGCCCGCGCTCCGCCAGTACGGCGATCCCGCCGAACTGCAGCGCGGACAACGGCGCGCGTTTCTGACGAGCCCGGTGCAGTCAACGGGTTTCTGGGCGCCGCGAGATGCCGCGTTGACGATTCAGGTTACGTATTGCGGGCCGCCACCCGAACGGCCGCCGGAAGTCTGGATCGAGTCGGTCGCGAGCCACGATCACCCGGCCGTCACGAGACAGCGGTACGTGCTTCGTACCGGGCTGAATACCGTTGCCGTCGAGCGCGGCGGCGTGATTTACTTCGTCGCGCGCAGTTGGCCCGGCGCGGGCCACGTCGCGGTCCGGCTGGTTGGCGGCGGGCGTCCGATCGCCCGATTCGTGCTCGGACGGGATCGGGTGATCGACTGGCCGGCGATACTGAACCGCGCGTCGGGCGAAGCCTACGCGGAACTCGTGGGAAGGAGCATGATCGTGACGATGCCGTTCGCGCTGGTGCGGGATCATGTCGCCGATCCGGAGCGCTTGCTCAACCGCTGGGATCAGATCGTTTCGCTCGCGGAGCAGCAATACGGTCTGGCGCGCGGCAACGTGTACCCGGGAAGCGCTACGCCGTTTCGTCACCACTTCGTCACGCTGCCGGACGCGGCGACAGGCAACGCGTCGGCGATGGATTACTGGCTCGGCGTGCGTACGCGCGATGCACGGGCCGCGTTGAACGTCGACGAGCTGGTGCGCGATGGCTGGACACCATGGTTGCAACTGGGCGTCCATTACCGGATGCCGGCAATGTCGTGGAGCGGCCAGCAGGACGCGGCGAGCCTGCTGACGCCGCTGTATGTGCAGCGCGCGCTCGGCCAGCCGTCGAAGCTCGTGGTCGAACGCGTGTGGGACAAGGTGCGCGCGCATCTGGACGGTTCGCAGGGCGATTACGATGCGCTGCGCGATCCGCTCGTGCGCGCGGCGATGCTGTGGCAACTCGATCTTGCGTTCGGGCAGGATTTTCACGCGCGGCTGGCGCAGCGTTACCGGTTGTTCGCCGCGGCTGAATTGCCGGTGAGCGACCAGCAGAAGCGTCGGACGTTCGTCGTCGAAGCGAGCCGCGTGGCGGGACGCGACCTGTTGCCGTTCTTCGACAAATGGCGTTTGCGCGTCGATGCGAAGACACGCGCGGACGTCGCGGCGTTGCAGCTCGCTTTCCTCGACAAGCCCGTCTGGGACAACCGGGACGATGCCGTGTCGCACACCTACACGCTTGCCGAACAGGCGCCGGCGGGACGCATCGTGATGCCGCGGGCCGTGATCGGCGGCCGCGGTTTTACCGTCGACGCGGAAGTCTCCAACGCGAACGGCCGTCCGCTTCAATATAAGTGGGATATTCCGCCCGGCTTTCGCGCATCGGCGGCGGCGGGCCCGCGCGTCATGCTGACCGCGCCCGTCGATGCGCTGCCCGGCGCACTCGCGCCGATTCGCGTGACCGTCACCGACGGCCGTGCCGCGACGACGCTGGGCGGCTCGATCCAGATCATCGGCGACGGCGGTCCGCTGTATGACGCGATGATGATCGGTGCATTCGGCAATGGCGTGCTACGGCAGTGGAGCGGCAATCGGCGCGGCACGGCAGGCGACCTGTACGTGTATTCGAATCCGTACCGGGTCACGCGCGACTACTTTCGGTTGATTGCTCCGGAATACGGCTATTTCCCGATCGATGGGACGAGCAACGCAGCGTGGCGCTACCTCGGCAGCTATAACGGAGAATCGTATTCGCCGTCGCGTGCGTTCGATCTGACGGTGCTCGCGAAGCAGCGCAAGGCGGCAATGCGCACATGGAGCGACTCGCGAGCCGGCGTGATCGGCGACATATACGGCTACGACAATCCGTATCGCAGTACCCGCGATTACTTCAGGCTCCTGAATGCCCGTTTCGGCTATTTCCCGGTCGACTGGACGAGCAACGCGGACTGGCAATATCTTGGTAGCTACGACGGCAGCCGGTATCGCCGGTAGATCGGGCGGGCAGGCGCAGCACGCGTTCGTATTGCGCGGGGCTCGTTCACGCAGGAGCGTGAAGCGGGCCCGCGTGCGACGCCAGCCGCGGCGAGCTTGCCGACTGCCCCTGCGCGAGCGGCGCCACCTGCTTGCGGCGCTCACGCGTCGGCGCGACGCCGAACGCGTCACGGTAGCTCTTGCTGAAGTGGCATGCCGACTGGAAGCCGCACGCCATCGTGATGTGCATGATCGACATGTCGGTCTGCAGCAGCAACTCGCGCGCCCGGCGCAGCCGCAGCGTCAGGTAGTAGTGCGTCGGCGTCATCCCGAGGTGCTCGCGGAAGAGGCGCTGCAACTGCCGCTGCGACATGTTCGCGAGCCGCGCGAGCTCCTCGCGCGACAGCGGCTCCTCGATGTTGTTCTCCATCAGCGAGATCACTTCGAACAGCGACTTGTTCGCCGAGCCCAGGCGCGCGACGAGCGGCATGCGCTGTTGTGCGCTCGTATCGCGCACGTGTTCGACGATGAACTGCTCGGCGATCTGCGTGACGCGCGCGGTGCCCACGCGCGCGGCAATCAGGTTCAGCATCATGTCGAGCGGCGCGACGCCGCCCGTGCACGTGATGCGGTCGCGGTCGATCACGAACAGTTCCTTCAGGAAGCGCGTGTCCGGAAACTCTTCCTTCAGCGCCGACATGTTCTCCCAGTGGATCGCGCACGCGTAGCCCGCGAGCAGCCCCGATTTCGCGAGCGCATAGGTGCCCGTGCACAGGCTGCCGAGCGGGATGCCGGAGCGCGCGAAGCGGCGCAGTGCCGACAGATGGGCGGGCGTGGTCGCGCGCTGCACGTCGACGCCGCCGCACACGAACACGATGTCGGGTTGTCCCACGCACTCGGCCGGGCCCGTGTCGACCGTCAGGCCGTTGCTCGCCGTGACCGGGCCGCCGTCCGGGCTGATCACCGACCAGCGATAGAGCGGCTGGCCGCTCAGGTAGTTCGCCATCCGAAGCACCTCGATCGCATTGGTGAACGCGATCATCGTGAAGTTCGGTAAAGGCATGAACGCGAAGTGGGACAGCGACGCTGTGCGGTCGGGCGACATGGGGAGCGTTCCTTGAATCTCTAATAGCTTTTGGCCCGGGGCACGAATCGGGCTGCGGTATTGTGTGAGCGAGTGCAACAAGCGTGCCATACGGCTAAACCCTAGCTCCATACGTTGTCTGGGCATCGGCGCGTTGCTGCACTGCACCGTATCCGGGAGACGGCGCACTCGAACGTGCGGCAAACGCACTGCCGGTGTGCGTGTCCATAGGTGAACGTCCAATACCGTTTCGAGCGGCCGTACCGAAAAGCACGACCGGTCACTTGTATAAAACGGACGCGCATGGCGGAAAAGGCAAAGAACGCGTCTAAATTCATCAATCCGCCGAAAATCCGAACGACAAGAATAGAGCCGTCGGCAGCCTTGCACTGGACGAGCGGCAAACCCAGGCACGGCGGGCCCTGAGCTTCGGTTGCAGCCCTTTATTCTTCGTCACGGACGCACTATGTCGAACACCCAGCCTTTCTTCTCGCAGCCCCTTGCCGAGCGCGACGCGCCGGTGCGCAGCGCCATCCTGAAGGAACTCGAGCGTCAGCAGTCGCAGGTCGAGCTGATCGCGTCGGAAAACATCGTGTCGCGCGCCGTGCTCGAGGCGCAGGGCTCGGTACTGACCAACAAGTACGCGGAAGGCTATCCCGGCAAGCGCTACTACGGCGGCTGCGAATTCGCCGATGAGGTCGAGGCGCTCGCGATCGATCGCGTGAAGCAGATCTTCAACGCCGGCTACGCGAACGTGCAGCCGCACTCGGGCGCGCAGGCGAACGGCTCGGTGATGCTCGCGCTGGCCAAGCCGGGCGACACGGTGCTCGGCATGTCGCTGGATGCCGGCGGCCACCTGACGCACGGCGCGAAGCCGGCACTGTCGGGCAAGTGGTTCAACGCGGTCCAGTACGGCGTGAACCGCGACACGCTGCGCATCGACTACGATCAGGTCGAGGCGCTCGCCCACGAGCACAAGCCGAACCTCATCATCGCCGGCTTCTCGGCGTACCCGCGCGCGCTCGACTTCGCACGCTTTCGCGCGATCGCCGACAGCGTCGGCGCGAAGCTGATGGTCGACATGGCGCACATCGCGGGCGTGATCGCCGCGGGTCGCCACGCGAACCCGGTCGAGCACGCGCACGTCGTCACGTCGACCACGCACAAGACGCTGCGCGGCCCGCGCGGCGGCTTCGTGCTGACCAACGACGAGGAGATCGCGAAGAAGATCAACTCGGCCGTGTTCCCCGGCCTGCAGGGCGGCCCGCTGATGCACGTAATCGCCGGCAAGGCCGTCGCGTTCGGCGAAGTGCTGCATGCGGATTTCAAGACCTACATCGACAACGTGCTCGCGAACGCGCAGGCGCTCGGCGAAGTGCTGAAGGCCGGCGGCGTCGATCTCGTCACGGGCGGCACCGACAACCATCTGCTGCTGGTGGACCTGCGCCCGAAGGGCCTGAAGGGTGCGCCGGTCGAGCAGGCGCTGGAACGCGCGGGCATCACCTGCAACAAGAACGGCATCCCGTTCGACACCGAGAAGCCGACCGTCACGTCGGGCATTCGCCTCGGCACGCCGGCCGGCACGACGCGCGGTTTCGGCGTCGCGGAGTTCCGCGAGATCGGCCGCCTGATCCTCGAAGTGTTCGACGCGCTGCGGGCGAACCCCGAGGGCGACCCGGCAACCGAGCAGCGCGTGCGCCGCGAGATCTTCGCGCTCTGCGAGCGCTTCCCGATCTACTGATCGACCCCACAAGAACAGTCACACGAGCGAGAGCAGATATGAGCACGCTGCATCAGGACAGCATCATCATCGACGGACTGAACATCTCGAAGTTCGAGAAGCCGGTGTTCGAGGACATGCGCAAGGGTGGTATCACGGCCGCGAACTGCACGGTGTCGGTGTGGGAGAACTTCACCAAGACCGTCGACAACATCGGCGTGATGAAGAAGAAGATCCGCGACAACGGCGAGCTGCTGACGCTCGTGCGCACGACGGACGACATCTTCCGCGCGAAGAAGGAAGGCAAGACCGGGATCATCCTCGGCTTCCAGAACGCGCATGCGTTCGAGGACAACCTCGGCTACATCGAGGCGTTCGCCGACATGGGCGTGCGCGTCGTGCAGCTTTGCTACAACACGCAGAACCTCGTCGGCACCGGCTGCTACGAGCGCGACGGCGGGCTGTCGGATTTCGGCCGCGAAGTGATCACCGAGATGAACCGCGTCGGCATCATGGTCGACCTGTCGCATGTGGGCGGCAACACGTCGTCGGAAGCGATCGCGTTCTCGAAGAAGCCGGTGTGCTACTCGCACTGCCTGCCGTCGGGCCTGAAGGAGCATCCGCGCAACAAGAGCGACGCGCAACTGAAGGAGATCGCCGATGCGGGCGGCTTCGTCGGCGTGACGATGTTCGCGCCGTTCCTGAAGCGCGGCATCGAAGCGAACATCGACGACTACATCGAGGCGATCGACTACGTCGTGAACCTGATCGGCGAGGACGCGGTCGGCATCGGCACGGACTTCACGCAGGATTTCGCGAAGGAATTCTTCGACATGCTCACGCATGACAAGGGCCGCTATCGCCAGCTGACGAACTTCGGCAAGGTGATCAACCCGGACGGCATCCGCACGATCGGCGAATTCCCGAACCTGACCGCCGCGATGGAACGTCACGGCTGGAAGGAGTCGCGCATCCGCAAGATCATGGGCGAGAACTGGGTACGCGTGTTCAAGGACGTGTGGGGCGCGTAAGCGCCCGCCGAGCCGAACCGCTCCCTTCGTTTCAACATAAAAAAATCGGGACGTGCCAGCGCTTGCCGCGCGGGCACGCGGACGATGTCGCGCCTGCGCGCCGAGCCGCGCGGCCACTTTCCTCACGGAGTCACCACGATGCAACCGCAACTGCCGATCAACGTCGATCCCGATACCGGCGTCTGGACCACCGACGCGCTGCCGATGCTGTACGTGCCGCGCCACTTCTTCACGAACAACCACGTCGCCGTCGAGGAAGCGCTCGGCGTCGAAGCGTATGCCGAGATCCTCTACAAGGCCGGCTACAAGTCGGCTTACCACTGGTGCGACAAGGAAGCCAAGCAGCACGGCATCACCGGCATGGCCGTGTTCGAGCATTACCTGAAGCGCCTGTCGCAACGCGGCTGGGGGCTGTTCTCGATCATCGAGGCAGACCCGGCGAGCGCACGCGCGAAGATCGAGCTGCGCCACTCGTCGTTCGTGCTCCAGCAGCCGGGCAAGGAAGGCAAGCTCTGCTACATGTTCGCGGGCTGGTTCGCGGGCGCGATGGACTGGGTCAACGAAACGACGCCGGAAGGCAAGCATGCGCCGCGCGCGCAATCGAAGGAAGTGCAGTGCGCGGCCGAGCATCACGACCACTGCGTCTTCGAAGTGTCGCCGATCGCGCACTGATGCATTGATTCACTGAAGCAGAACAACACCCGCAACACGAGACATTCGAACGCCAGAGGTCGCCAGCGATGCGTTATCCCCACCTGTTCAAACCCATGCAGCTGAACCAGCTGACGCTGCGCAACCGGATCGTCAGCACCGCGCACGCGGAGGTGTATGCCGAGCCGGGCGGCCTGCCGGGCGACCGCTATATCCGCTACTACGAAGAAAAGGCGAAGGGTGGCGTCGGCCTGGCCATCTGCGGCGGCTCGAGCCCGGTGTCGATCGACAGCCCGCAAGGCTGGTGGAAATCGGTGAACCTGTCGACCGACAAGATCATCGATCCGCTCACGCGCCTGGCCGACACGATGCACAAGCACGGCGCGAAGATCATGATCCAGGCGACGCACATGGGCCGCCGCTCGTCGTTTCACGGCGAGCACTGGCCGCACCTGATGTCGCCGTCGGGCGTGCGCGAACCCGTGCACCGCGGCAACGCGAAGATCATCGAGATCGAGGAAATCCGCCGCATCATCGGCGATTTCGCGGCGGCCGCGAAGCGCGTGAAGGCGGCCGGCATGGACGGCATCGAAATCTCCGCCGCGCACCAGCACCTGATCGACCAGTTCTGGAGCAAGCGTTCGAACCATCGCACCGACGAATGGGGCGGCAGCCTCGAAAACCGCCTGCGCTTCGGTATCGAAGTGCTGACGGCCGTGCGCGAGGCGGTCGGCAAGGATTTCTGCGTCGGCCTGCGCATGTGCGGCGACGAATTCCACGAGGACGGCCTCGATCACGAAGCGCTGAAGGAAATCGCGCAGGCAATGTCCGAGACGGGCCTGATCGACTACCTGAGCGTGGTGGGCTCGGGCGGCGACACGCACAACACGATCGCCAACTGCATGCCGCCGATGGCGCTGCCGCCGGAGCCGTTCGTGCATCTCGCGGCCGGCATCAAGTCGGTCGTGAAGATTCCGGTGATGCACGCGCAGAGCATCCGCGACGCGGGGCAGGCCGAGCGCCTGCTCGCGAACGGGATGATCGACCTGGTCGGCATGACGCGCGCGCAGATCGCCGATCCGCACATGGTGATCAAGATCCGCGACGGCCGCGAGGACGAAATCAAGCAGTGCGTCGGCGCGAACTATTGCATCGACCGCCAGTACAACGGGCTCGACGTGCTGTGCATCCAGAACGCGGCGACGTCGCGCGAAGCGACGATGCCGCACATCATCGAGAAGTCGCGCGGCCCGAAGCGCAAGGTCGTGGTGGTCGGCGCGGGCCCGGCGGGCCTCGAGGCCGCGCGCGTCGCGAAGCTGCGCGGCCACGACGTCGTGCTGTTCGAGAAGAACGCGGAAGTGGGCGGCCAGGTGATGATCGCCGCGAAGGCGCCGCAGCGCGAGCAGATGTCGGGGATCATCCGCTGGTTCGACATGGAAACGAAGCGCCTGGGCGTCGACCGGCGTCTCGGCGTGGCCGCGGACGAGAAGATGATCATGGCCGAGAAGCCGGACATCGTCGTGCTTGCCACCGGCGGTTCGAGCTTCACGTGGCAGGTGCCGGCGTGGGGCGTGGCCGAAGGCCTTGCCGTGAGCTCGTGGGACATCCTGACCGGCAAGGTCGAGCCGAAGCAGAACGTGCTGCTGTTCGACGGCGTGAGCACGCATGCGGGCGCCGGCGTGGCCGACTTCATGGCGAGCCGCGGCTCGAAGGTCGAGGTGGTGACGCCGGACGTGAGGGTCGCCGACGATTGCGGCGGCACGACGTTCCCGATCTTCTATCGCCGCCTGTACGCGTTCGGCGTGATCCCGACGCCGAACACGATGCTCGATCGCGTCTATGAAGAGAACGGCAAGATGATCGCCGTGCTGCGCAACGAGTACACGGAAGAACTGGAAGAGCGCGCGGTCGACCAGGTGGTGATCGAGAACGGCTCGTCGCCGAACGACGAGCTGTACTGGAAGCTCAAGCCGGAATCGGTGAACCGCGGCCAGATCGATCCGCACACGCTGTTCGCGGCCGAGCCGCAGCCGTGCCTGTCGGAAGAACTCGGCAACGGCCGTTTCCTGCTGTTCCGTGTCGGCGACTGCATCTCGATGCACAACGTCCACGGTGCGATCTACGACTCACTGCGTCTCGTGAAGGATTTCTAAAAGATGAATCCGTCCTTCCTCATTACCGCCTTGTTGTGGCTGTCGGTGGCGGGGCTCGCGTTCGCGGTCGCGAAGCGCTCGTCCTACTGGCGTCTGGGCCGCGCCACCGCGCCCGGCGCGTTCGGCGTCGCGAACCTGTTCGCGATCCCGAAGCGTTATTTCGTCGACCTGCACCACGTGGTCGCCCGCGATCCGTACATCGCGAAGACCCACGTCGCGACCGCCGGCGGCGCGATCGGCGCGCTCGCGCTGGTGTTCGTCAACTACGGCCTCGCGATCTACTCGCCGTGGCTCGACAAGCTGATCTTCCTCGCGGCGCTCGCGATGCTGGTCGGCGCGGTGTTCGTGTGGCGTCGCCGCGCGGCGAAGAACGTGCCGGCGCGCCTGTCGCGCGGCCCGTGGAATACGCTGCCCTGGCTGCTCGGTTCGTTCGCGCTCGGCCTCGTGCTGTTCATGCTGGTGCCGACCGGCGCGATGTCGGGTGCGTTCGCGGTGCTCTGCGCGCTGCTGATCGGCATCGGCGCGTTCACGATGACGGTCGGCGCGGCGAAAGGCGGCCCGATGAAGCATGCGATCGCCGGCCTGCTGCACCTCGCGTTTCACCCGCGCCAGGAGCGTTTCGCGGCCACCCGCGAATCGTTCACCGGCAACGGCACGGCCACGCCGCCGACCGCGCTGAAGCTGCCGGACATCGAGCATCAGGAGTACGGCGTCGCGAAGCCGGTCGAATTCCGCTGGAACCAGTTGCTGAGCTTCGACGCATGCGTGCAGTGCGGCAAGTGCGAAGCCGCATGCCCCGCGTTCGCGTCGGGCCAGCCGCTGAACCCGAAGAAGCTGATCCAGGATCTCGTCGTCGGGATGGCCGGCGGCACCGATGCGGCGTACGCGGGCAGCCCGACGCCGGGCCTGCCTGTCGGCCAGCATCGCGGCGAGCCGAACGGCCCGATCGTGTCGGGCCTGATCGAGGAACAGACGCTGTGGTCGTGCACCACCTGCCGCGCGTGCGTGCAGGAATGCCCGATGCTGATCGAACACGTCGACGCGATCGTCGACATGCGCCGCAACCGCACGCTCGTGCACGGCACGGTGCCGGGCAAGGGCCAGGAAGTACTCGCGAACCTGCGCGAGACGGGCACGATGGGCGGCTACGACACGGCCGCGCGCTACGACTGGTCGGTCGACCTGAGCGCACCCGTCGCGCAGCCCGGCAAGCCGGTCGACGTGCTGTTCGTCGCGGGCGAAGGCGCGTTCGACATGCGCTACCAGCGCACGCTGCGTGCGTTCGTGAAGGTGCTGAACAAGGCGGGCGTCGACTATGCGGTGCTCGGCCCGACCGAGACCGACACGGGCGACGTCGCGCGCCGGCTCGGCGACGAAGCGACGTTCCAGCAGATGGCGAAGCGCCTGATCGGCACGCTCGGCACGCTGTCGTACAAGCAGATCGTGACGGCCGACCCGCACGTGATGCACAGCCTGCGCAACGAATACCGTGCGCTCGGGCTGCGCGTGACGGTCAAGCATCACACGACGTATCTGGCCGAACTGGCCGACAGCGGCAAGATCGCGCCGAAGGCGGTCGAGGCGCTGCAGGAGAAGCGCACCACGTATCACGACCCGTGCTACCTCGGCCGCTACAACGGCGAGACGGAAGCACCGCGCAAGCTGCTGAAGACGATCGGCATCCAGGTCGTCGAGATGGAGCGCAACGGCATGCGCGGCCGCTGCTGCGGCGGTGGCGGCGGCGCGCCGCTCACCGACATCCCCGGCAAGCAGCGCATCCCGGACATCCGCATCGCCGACGCACGCACGCTCGGCGCGGACGTGGTCGCGGTTGCGTGCCCGAACTGCACGGCCATGCTCGAAGGCGTCGTGGGCCCGCGCCCCGACGTGCTCGACGTCGCCGAACTCGTCGCCGCCTCGCTGGAGTGAATCGATGAATACGATCAAACGAATCGATCCGCGCCGGCCGTTCATCATCACGGCCGCCGGCCTGAAGCGCATCACGCTCGGCGAGGAAGGCAGCGCCGATGCGAACGCCGCGCAGTGGTCCGCGCACGGTCATGGCGCCGCGGCGGCGAAGCCGCGCCGTGCGCTGCAGGATCCGAAGCACGTGATGCTGGTGGTCGCCCATGCCGAACGCGGCGCGCTCGACGACCATTCGCGGCAGGCGATCGCCGCCGCGGCCGTGCTCGCCGATGCGCAGACCGAAGTCGCGCTGCTCGCGTTCGGCGAACTCAAGGACGACGTGGCCGAACTGGGTGTCGACAAGCTGCTCGAGCTGACCGGCTTCGATC
Organism: Burkholderia sp. AU32262; assembly: GCF_020419985.1. Taxonomy (NCBI): domain Bacteria; kingdom Pseudomonadati; phylum Pseudomonadota; class Betaproteobacteria; order Burkholderiales; family Burkholderiaceae; genus Burkholderia; species Burkholderia sp. AU32262. The sequence continues at coordinate 166,878 of NZ_JAIZRS010000001.1, read as the reverse complement.
GCCGCGCGTTCGATCCCGAAAGCGAACTGCAAGCATTGCAGGCCTGTGTGGCCGCGCTCGCCCCGAAGCATGTGTTCGTGCCCGACAACGCGACCGGTGACGGCGATCTCGGCCGCCGTTACGCGGCGGCGGCCGGCGCGAGCGTCGCGACCCACGTCGTCGAGATCGACGCGAAGCACGTGGGCGCGTACGCGCAGGCCGGGCGCGCGTTCGCGACCCGTGCGCTGCCCGACGTGATCCTGCTCGCGCAGAACGCGGTGGAGGCGAAGCTGCCGTTCGTCGGCGCCGGCGAACGCGTGGCTGCCGATTTCATCCGCCCGGCGCATGACGCCGCGCAGCCGTACCGCGATCTCGGCCTCGACGAAATCGATGCGGCCCAGGTCGCGCTCGAGGAAGCCGATTTCATCGTGTCGGCCGGCAACGGCGTGTCCGACATCGCTGCGTTCGAGCGGCTGGCCGGCGTGTTCGGCGCGGCGATCGGCGCGAGCCGCGTCGCGGTCGACAACGGCCACTTCACGCGCGACAAGCAGGTCGGTGCGACCGGCAAGACGGTCGAGGCGAGCGTGTACATCGCGTTTGGCATCTCGGGCGCGGTGCAGCATTTGCAGGGGATCAAGGATTGCCGCCACGTGATCGCGGTGAACCTCGACGGCAGCGCGCCGATCGCGAAGCGCGCGAACCTGACGGTGGTCGGCGACGCGCAGGCGACGATCGCCGCGCTGATCGAACAGGTCCAGGCCGCGCGGGCCGCGCGCGGCGAATCGCCGGCCGCGGTCGGTACCCGTGAACCCGAAGGAGTCGCCGCATGAATGCCCCTCGCCCCTTGCAACGCATCGCGGTGCTCGTGTCCGTCGGCCGGCATCCGGTCAGCGGCGTCGCGCGCTACAGCCGCAACGATGCGGCTGCGCTCGAAACCGGCCGCCAGCTCGCGGAAAAACATCGCGCGACGCTCGACGTGATCCACGCGGGCGACCCCGCCAACGCCGCGCTCGCCGAGTATCTGGCGCTCGGCGCGCGGGAGGTCGAAGTGCTGGCCTGCCGAGACGGCGACGATGCCGTGCACGCGCTCGCCGCGCGCATCGAAGGCTACGACCTCGTGCTGACCGGCACGCGCGCCGAGGGCGCGTACGACACCGGGATGCTGCCGTACCGCGTCGCCGCGGCGCTCGGCTATCCGCTCGTCGGCTCGGCCGTCGACGTGACGGTCGATGGCGGTCGCGTGGCAGTCCGGCAATTTTTGCCGAAAGGGCTGCGGCGGCGCGTCGACGCGGCGCTGCCGGCCGTCGTGGCCGTCCATCCGCTCGCCGGTGTCGAGCCGCGCTATGCCTATGCGCGGCTGCGCGCCGGCGCGATCCGGCCGGCGCTCGCGGCGAGCGGCGCGGACGCCGACGCCACCGCGTGGACGGTCGGCCCGGTCGAGCGTAAACCCGTAAAACTGGTCGCCGCCGAGAAGCGCTCCGGGCATGCCCGGATGCTGTCCGCGACGACGACCGAAAGCCGTGGCGGCAACGTCGTAAATGAAGGGAGTTCGGTCGAAAAAGCACAAGTGATCCTTGCGTATTTGCGCGAGCATCAGCTCATCGACTACTGATTTTGATGCCTGTCGGCAAGAACCCAGGGATGCAAGGAATCCGGAGCAAACGATGAAAGTATCGGCAGACATTCGTGCATTGATCGAACGCCGCAAGGCAGGCTACAGCCTCGAAGCGCCGTTCTACACGAGCGAGGACATTTTCGCGCTCGACATGGAGGCGATTTTCCGCCAGCACTGGATCCAGGTGGCGATCGAACCGGACATTCCCGAGCCGGGCGATTACGTGACCGTGCAGTTGGGCAACGATTCGATCCTGATCGTGCGCGACGACGACATGGCGATCCGCGCGTTCCACAACGTGTGCCGTCACCGCGGCGCGCGCCTGTGCAACGAAGATAAAGGCTCGGTCGGCAACATCGTGTGCCCGTACCACAGCTGGACCTACAACCTGACGGGCCAACTGATGTTCGCCGAGCACATGGGCGAGAAGTTCGACCGTTGCAAGCACAGCCTGAAGTCGGTGCACGTCGAGAACCTCGCGGGCCTGATCTTCATCTGCCTCGCCGACGAGCCGCCCATCGATTTCGCGCAGATGCGCGCCGAGATGGAACCGTACCTGCTGCCGCACGATCTGCCGAACACGAAGATCGCCGCGCAGATCGACATCATCGAGGAAGGCAACTGGAAGCTCACGATGGAGAACAACCGCGAGTGCTATCACTGCGTCGCGAACCATCCGGAGCTGACGATCTCGCTGTACGAATACGGCTTCGGCTACCAGCGTTCCGACGCGAACGCCGAAGGCATGGACGCTTTCGCCGAGACCTGCGTGCGCCGCGGCAAGGAGTGGGCGGAGATGGGCCTGCCGTCCGCCGAAATCGAAAAGCTGCTCGACGTGACGGGTTTCCGCACGCAGCGCTTGCCGCTCGACCGCCACGGCGAATCGCAGACGCTCGACGCGAAGGTCGCGTCGAAGAAGCTGCTCGGCGGCTTCGACAAGGCCGACCTCGGCGGGCTGTCGTTCTGGACGCAGCCGAACTCGTGGCACCACTTCATGAGCGATCACATCGTGACGTTCTCGGTGATCCCGCTGTCGGCCGGCAAGACGCTCGTGCGCACGAAGTGGCTCGTGCACAAGGACGCGAAGGAAGGCATCGACTACGACGTGAAGAACCTCACGGCCGTGTGGAACGCGACCAACGACCAGGATCGCGCGCTCGTCGAATTCTCGCAGCGCGGCGCGACCAGCAGTGCGTACGAGCCGGGCCCGTATTCGCCGTACACGGAAGGTCTCGTCGAAAAATTCTCGGCCTGGTACATCGGCCGGCTCGCCGAACAAACCGGCGCGTAGTCGTCAGCGGAACAGCAAGCGGAGCAACTGATGAAACGACCCTCACGTTTACTTCGTTCACTGCCGCCCGCGGGGGCGGTCAGCCTCCTTGGGGCGGCCCTGCGGAGGCTGACATGATGCGAGATGCGGCCAATTTCGAGCCGGCGGACAGCCGGGTGACGCGCCCGGCGTTCTGGAACGCGCTGCCCGAGCGCTGGACGAGCGACGTCGAGGAAACGCTGGTGTGCTGCCACGTACGGCAGGAAACGCACGACGTGAAGAGTTTCTTCTTCCGTTCGCCGCAGGGCCGCACGTTTTCGTTCGAGCCCGGGCAGTTCCTCACGCTCGAGCTCGACATCGACGGCGAAACGATCAACCGCTGCTACACGATCTCGTCGTCGCCGGCGCGGCCGCACACGGTGTCGATCACGGTGAAGCGCGTGCCGGGCGGCAAGGTGTCGAACTGGCTGCACGACAACCTGCAGCCGGGCGCGTCGGTGCGCGTGCTCGGCCCGGCCGGCGAATTCACGTGTGCAAGGCATCCGGCGCGCAAGTACCTGTTCCTGTCGGCAGGCTCGGGCATCACGCCGCTGATGTCGATGAGCCGTGCACACCATGATCTCGCGGAAGATCGCGACATCCTGTTCGTGCACAGCGCACGCACGCCGGACGACATCATCTTCGCGCGCGAGCTCGACCTGATCGCGTCGAACCACACGAATTTCCGCACGTCGTTCGTCGTCGAGCGCGTCGGCGCACGCACCAACTGGCCGGGCGTCACCGGCTTCCTGACGCTGCCGCTGCTGAAGCTGATCGCGCCGGATTTCATGGAACGCGAAATCTTCACGTGCGGCCCCGCACCGTACATGAAGGCGGTGCGCGACCTGCTCGACGAAGCCGGCTTCGATCGCAAGCAGTATCACGAGGAAAGCTTCTCGTTCGAGACGCTCGCGCAGACCGCGAGCGACGAGCTGCTGGCCGATCTCGCGCCGCCGGCCGAAGGCGACGCCGCCGGCACGAAGCAGTACACGGTCAGCTTCGCGAAGAGCAATCGCGAGATTTCGTGCGGCTCGGAGCAGCACGTGCTCGACGCGGCGCGCCAGTCGGGCGTGCGGCTGCCGGCATCGTGCACGCAGGGCATGTGCGGTACGTGCAAGGTGAAGCTCGTGTCGGGGCAGGTCGAGATGAAACACAACGGCGGCATCCGCCAGCGCGAGATCGATCAGGGGATGGTGCTGCTGTGCTGCAGCAAGCCGCTGTCGGATCTCGTGATCGACAAGTAGTCGAAGGCGCCATCGGCTGTCCGGGCGCGTCGCGTCCGGACAAGCATCTGTCGGAAAACAACGATACCGCGGATTTGTGGTTGAAGAACCTAGAGAGACAACGCGCACGGTGCGCAGACCAAGGAGATCGACCATGAAATTGTTCGGAAAACTGTTTTGGGCCGGCGCGCTGTCGGCGATGGCGGCACTGAGCGCATCGGCGCTCGCCGATACGAAGCCGACGCTGAAAATCGGTTACGTCGAAGGCTGGGACGACAGCGTCGCGACGTCGAACGTCGCCGCGCGCGTGATCGAGAAGAAGCTCGGCTACGAGGTGAAGCTCGTGCCGGTCGCCGCCGGGATCATGTGGCAGGGCGTCGCGCGCGGCGATCTCGATGCGACGTTGTCCGCATGGCTGCCCGTCACGCACGGCTCCTACTGGAGCGAATACAAGAGCAAGGTCGTCGACCTCGGCGCGAACTTTCCCGACGCGAAGATCGGCCTGATCGTCCCCGATTACGTGAAGGCGAAGAGCATCGACGATCTGAACGCCGAGAAGAGCAGCTTCGGCGGCCGCATCGTCGGCATCGATGCCGGTGCGGGCGTGATGCGCAAGACCGACGAAGCGATCAAGAACTACGGGCTGAGCTACACGCTGATGCCGAGCTCGGGCAGCGCGATGACGGCCGAGTTGTCGCGCTCGGTCGGCGCGAACAAGCCGGTGATCGTGACCGGCTGGGCGCCGCACTGGATGTTCGCGAAGTGGAAGCTGCGCTTCCTCGAGGATCCGAAGAAGGTGTTCGGCGGCGCCGAGCACGTCGACAGCGTCGTGAATCCGGGCCTCGAAACCAAGGCGAAGCCGGTCGTCGCGTTCCTGAAGAAATTCCAGTGGAAGCCGGGTGAAATCGACAGCGTGATGCTGGCGATCCAGAACGGCTCGAAGCCCGAAGCGGCCGCGGATGCGTGGATCGCGGCGCATGCCGACCGCGTGAATGCGTGGACGGAAGGCGCGCAGTAAGTCTCCCGACATACGTCGTACGAATCATCATAACAACACGCCGGGAATGGCATGCAGGAATCCGAAACAATGAGGATGAAATGCAGCCATATCCCGGAATTCTTTTTCGGATTCTGCAAAAAAGCGCGTAAGTTGTTACACTAGCGCCCTTGTGCGGAGTCATCCCGCTTTGTATCGGAGCAGCGTAAACGTTGAAGCGCTTACGCTGATCGAGAGGAGGAATTGGATGAGTCAAGCAGGACTGCGTGCTAATCGCACCAGTGATGTCGAGGCAACCATCTCACATGATTCGACGGGCCACACGCTGCATCGTGGCCTGACCTGGAAAGACGCTTTTTGGGTAACGAGCGGCGTGCCGGCAGGCGTGCTGTTCACGATCGGCGGCGTATGCGCGACGATCGGCCAGCCCGCGTGGGCGATCTGGATCGCCGCGATCACGATGGGGCTGGTTCAAAGCGCGACTTATGCGGAAATATCCGGGCTATTTCCGCATAAATCGGGCGGCGCGTCGGTGTATGGCGCGATCGGCTGGGTCCGTTACAGCAAGCTGATTGCCCCGGTGTCCGTGTGGTGCAACTGGCTCGCGTGGTCGCCGATGCTCGCGCTCGGCTGCGGCCTCGCGGCAAGCTATGCGCTCACGAGTCTCTTTCCCGCCAATGCGGCGGTGCTGCACTGGCAGCTCAAGGTTGCGGATCTCGGATTCATCAAGCCCGGTCTGTCTTTGCGGATCAACGCGACGTTCATCATCGCGACGATTCTGCTTCTCATCACGTTCAAGCTTCAGCACAGCGGTGCGTCGAAGGCCGCGCGTACGCAGCGCATTCTCGGCATCGCGTCGCTCACGCCGCTCTTGATCGTCGGCATCGTGCCGTTCGTCACCGGCGACGTGCCGATGTCGAACCTACTCCCGCTGCTGCCGCTCGGTCACGACGCGCAGGGCAACCTCACGGCCGCGACCTTCGGCGCGTGGAACGGGCAGGGCGTGACGATGGCGCTCGGCGCGATGTTCATGGCCGGCTGGGCGTCGTACGGTTTCGAGACGGCCGTCTGCTACACGCGTGAATTCCGCGATCCGCGGCGCGATACCGCGAAGGCGATCTTCTGGTCGGGCGCGCTGTGTCTCGTCGTGATGACGCTCGTTCCGATGGCGTTCCAGGGCGCGCTCGGCACGCAGGCGATGCTCGATCCGGCGATCGGCGACGGCACCGGCGTCGCAGCCGCGATGGCGAAGATCGTCGGCGGTGGCGCGTGGGTCGCGAATGCGGTCGTCGTGATGCTGATGCTGTCGATCCTGCTGATCGTGATGACGTCGATGATGGGCTCGTCGCGCACGCTGTACCAGGCATCGGTCGACGGCTGGCTGCCGAAGTACCTGTCGCACGTGAACGAGCACGGCTCGCCCACGCGCGCGATGTGGACCGACCTCGGCTTCAACCTCGTGTTGCTGATGATGTCGGACTACATGACGGTGCTGTCGATTTCGAACGTCTGCTACATGCTGTTCGTATTCCTGAATCTTCAGTCGGGCTGGATCCACCGGATGGATCGCGGCAACTGGGATCGGCCGTTCCGCTGCCCGACGTGGCTGCTCGTCGCGGGCTCGATCTGCGGCTATGCGAACCTCGTCTATGTTGGCGCGGGCGCGAACCTGCAGGGCGAGGGCACGTTGCGTAACGGGCTGATCGCGATGCTGCTGATCGTGCCGGTGTTCCTGTATCGCCACTACTGGCAGGATCGCGGCCGATTCCCGGCGCAGATGCAGCGCGACATGGAGCTCGAAGTGCCGAAGCGCGCGCCGTGGCTGAGCCTGATGCCGTATGCGGCGCTGATCGGCGCGGCGCTCACGATCTGGTTGTCGTACTACTTTGCTTGGGTGAAGTGAGCGCCTGAGACTCGCTCGCCCGGAGCGCACGCACACGGTTTCGGCGCGGCGTCGCGATGTCGCGCGACCTGAATGAAGAACGCCCGGCTGGCCGCAAGGCCGGTCGGGCGTTTTTTTTCATGCCGCGTGCGCGTGGTCAGCCGGCCGGCTCTTCGTCGCTCGCGCGCATGTCGTCGTCGAGCGTGCGCATGAAACGCGTCGGCACCATCACGACCGGATGTGGCGCGCTGCTCTCGGCGTCATTGGTATCGAGCAGTGCGAATGCTTCGGCAATCAGCCGCTGCACGTCCTGCCGCAGCATCGTGACGTCGAACGGCAGGCGCGCGGCGAACGGATCCCAGTCGAAGCAGCCGACGACCGTGCGCTGCCAGATATCCCACGGCAACTCCGACGCGAAACGGACGAGCCCTTCGAACGACGTGATCGAGTTCGTCAGCATGCCGGCAGGCAGCCGGCCGAGCGTCTCGTAGCGTCGCGCGAGCGCCTCGCGCGCGGCGGCGGGCGCGTAGCCGCAACGCTCGATCGCGTCGTGCGGCGGCGGCGGCAGGCCGCGCGCGGCGAACGCGTCGTGAAAGCCCGCGATGCGCATCTCCGTCGCGTATTCGCCGGCGATGCCGCCGAGCAGCATCAGTTCGTTTGCCGAATTGCCGCGCGCGATCATCTTGTCGATCAGCACGTCGGTCAGCGCCCGCGCGCCCGCGCGGTTGTCCGACACGACCGACGGCGCGCCTTCTCCCGGCAGGTCGACGTTGATCGACGGTATGCCGGCCGCGTCGCACAGCGCGTTGAGCGGAGCCGGATTGCGTACGCCAGCGATGAACAGCAACTCGACGCGCTGCGCGAGCAGCGTCTGTGTAACGTTCAGTTCGACGTCCCGGTCGCGCTGCGTGCCGACGACGATCGGGCACAGGCCGCGCCGGCGCGCCTCGTCCTCGAAGGTTTCCGCGAGCCCCGCGAAGAATCGGTTGCGGTAGTGCGGGATGACCATACCCGCCAGCCCCGAACGCGACAGGCGCAGGCCGCGCGCGCTCAGGTTGACGTTGTAGCCGAGCGTCTTGGCGCTGTCGAGAACGCGGGCGGCCGTCTCCTCGCTGATCCGGTAGCGCGCCCAGTTACCGTTCAGCACCATGCTGACCGTGGACGTGGATGCGCCGGTCGCCTTCGCGATGTCGTAGATCGTGGACTTGCGTCCGGTAGTCGTGCGGGCCATCTGCGTCGTTGCTCCCCTCGAGTGCGTTCTGGTCCTGATGATGCCGACGGTATGCGTTTCGGGACGCGATTCCCTATCAGGGTTTTCCCATGCTTCCCGTCGGAGCTAAATGGATTCAGCATACATGAAACAGTTTGCTGAATGGATTTAGCAACTGACCGCCATGTCGCGGCTCGAGAGCCCGGCGACGGTCGCCTTCGGATGGAGGAGACATGTCTGTGAACTTCTTGCGCACGGTATGCGCGGGCGTGGCTGCGTTCGCGCTCGCAACCGGTATCGCGTCGGCGTCGCCCGACAAGCCGGTGATCGGCGTCGTCGTGAAGATCGGCGGCATTCCATGGTTCAACGCGATGGATGCGGGCATCCGGAAGCGCGCCGAGCAACTCGGCGTGAAGGCGTTCATGGTCGGGCCGACCAGCGCGGATCCGGCGCTGCAGGTGCGCGCGATCGAGGACCTGATCGCGCAGAAGGTCGACGTGATCGGCGTGGTGCCGAACGATGCCGAGGTGCTCGATCCGGTGCTGCAACGCGCGCGGGCCGCTGGCATCAAGGTCATCACGCACGAATCGCCGAAGCAAAAGAATACGGACTGGAATTTCGAGCTGGCGTCCGCGAAGGGGTTCGGCGAAGCATATGCGAAGAATCTCGCCGCCGCGGTAGGCGGCAAGGGCGAATACGCGGTGTTCGTCGGCTCGTTGACGGTACCGCTGCACAACGCATGGGCCGATGCCGCGATCGCTTACCTGAAGGCCAACTATCCGGGCATGAAGCTCGTGGGCGACCGCTACGGCGTGGCCGAGGATGTGGACGCTTCGCGCAAGACCGCGCTCGACCTGATGCGCGCGCATCCGGACCTGAAGGCGATCCTCGCGTTCGGCAGTCAGGGGCCGATCGGTGCCGCGCGCGCGGTTGCCGAGCGGCAGGCGAAGGGCAAGGTGATCGTGCTCGGGCCGTTTTCCCCGGGGCAAGGCAGGCGCCTCGTGCACGACGGCGTGCTGAGCGGCGGCTACATGTGGAATCCGGCGCAGGCCGGCGAGGTGTTCGTCACGCTCGGCACGATGCTCGCGAAGGGGCAGCCGGTCAAGGACGGCACGACGATTCCGGGGCTCGGCGTCGTGCATCCGGACGGCCACAACCTGATCGTGAACCAGCTCGTCGAGCTGAACGCGAAGACCGTCGACGATCTCGCGAAGCAGGGGCTGTGAGCGACGCACCCCGGCGCGACGCGTCATGTGACGCGGTCGTTCCACTCGCCCGTTGTTCGATTGCAGGCCGTAACGGAGCATAGCGATGATGTCTGCCCATTCCCGCGAAGCCGCGGCGTCCGGCCGGTCGGTCAGGCCATCGGCCGCGTGCGCGGCCGGCGCGCCGCTGCTCGAGCTCGACAACGTGTCGAAGACGTTCGGCGGCGCGCAGGCGCTGCAGCAGGTGCGTTTCGACGTGATGCCGGGCGAAGTGCTGTGCCTGGCCGGCGAGAACGGCTGTGGCAAGAGCACGCTGATCAAGATCGTGAGTGGTGTCCATCGTCCGGAACCCGGCGCGGTGATCCGCTTCGACGGCAAACCGGCAGTCGATCTCGATCCCATGCGGGCGCGCGCGCTCGGCATCCAGGTGATCTGGCAGGACCTCGCGCTGTTTCCCGAGATGACGGTCGCCGAGAACATCGCGTTCGAGCAGAACCTCGGCGCGCGTCCGCGGCTGGTTCACTACGGGCGGATGAAGACGGCCGCGCGGCAGATTCTCGCGCGGCTCGGCGTCGAGCTCAATCTCGACAGGCCGGTGCGCACGCTCACGATCGCGCAGCGGCAGGTCGTCGCGATCGCACGCGCGCTCGTGGCGCAGGCGCGCCTCGTGTTCATGGACGAACCTACCGCGTCGCTCAGTCACGCCGAGACGCAGGCGCTGCTTGCGATCGTGCGCCGCCTGTCGGCCGACGGCATCGCGGTGGTGTTCGTCAGTCATCGGCTCGCGGAAGTGCTCGACGTCTGCGCGCGCGTGACGGTGATACGCGACGGTCGTCATGTCGGCACGTTTCCGACGGCCGGGATGACGCAGACGCGGCTCACCGAACTGATGACGGGACGCACCTTCGACTACGCGGTGCGCACGACCGACCTGTCGACCGCACCGGCCATGCTGCGTGTCGACGGACTGTCGCGGCGCGGCGAATACGATGCGGTGTCGTTCGAGGTGAGGCGCGGCGAAATCCTCGGCCTGACGGGGCGGCTCGGCGCCGGGCGCACCGAGTTGGCGCTGTCGCTGTTCGGAATGACGCGACCGGATGCCGGCACGATCACGCTCGACGGTCGGCCGCTGTCGCTGCGCTCCAACCGCGACGCGATTCGCGCCGGCATCGCCTATGTGTCGGAGGACCGCCTGCAACTGGGGCTGGTGCAGCCGCAATCGATCGGCGACAACACCGCGATCGCGGTACTCGACAGCTTGCTTGGTGCGGCGGGTCTGATTTCGCCGCGGCGGCGCGACGCGCTGATTCGCGACTGGGTCGCGCGGCTCGCGGTGAAGATCGGCGGTCCCGACGACGCGGTATCGACGCTGTCGGGCGGCAACCAGCAGCGCATCGTGCTCGCGAAATGGCTCGCGACGAAGCCGAAGCTGCTGATCCTCGATTCGCCGACGGTCGGCGTCGACGTCGGCGCGCGCGCCGGCATCTTCGCGATCGTTCGCCGGCTCGCGTCGGAAGGGATGGCGATCGTGCTGATTTCCGACGAGATTCCCGAGGTCTACTTCAACGCGGACCGTATCCTGCACATGCGCGACGGCCGGATCGTCGCCGAATACGTGCCGGGCCGCGAGCCGATCGACCACATCGAGCGAGACGTTCATGCGTAACCTGCAACCCTTCGGCATCGGCGCGAGCGAAGCGTGGCTGCTCGCCGTGATCGTCGCGATGGCGGTCGGCCTCGGCTTCGCGACGCCGACCTTCCTGACGCTGTCCAACCTGTTCGACCTGCTCAACCAGAGCGCGGTCAACATCATCTTTGCGGTCGGGCTGCTGATCGTGCTGATCGCGGGCGGCATCGACATCTCGTTCGCGGTCGGCGCGTCGGTGGTGCAATACCTCGCCGCGCTGTCGCTCATGCGGCTCGGCGGCGGCAACTGGGCGCTCGGCTTCGCGTTCGCTGCCGGCTTCGGCATCCTGCTCGGCGCGGTGAATGCGACGATCATTTACCGGTTCCGCGTCGTGTCGATCGTCGCGACGATCGCGACCTTCAATATCTTCTTCGGCGGGCTGATGTTCGTGACGGGCGGCGTGTCGATCTACGACCTGCCGGACTGGTGGATGAATCGCATCGCGATCGTGCAGGTCGAAACGACGGGAGGCGTCGCGTCGCTCGGGCTGCCGGTCGCGGTGATGGCCATCGCCGTCGTCGCGACGTGGTTCCTGTTGCGCCGCACGACGCTCGGTCGTCAGCTCTATGCAACGGGCGACAACCCGGAAGCCGCACGGCGCGTCGGCATCGATGTCGCGACGATGCATTACGTCGCATACGGCTGGCTCGGGATGATGGCGGGCATCGCCGGGCTGATGCAGGCGCACTACGTGCAGGAGGTCGTGCCGAATGCGCTGTACGGCCGCGAACTGGACGTGCTCGCGGCCGTCGTGCTGGGCGGCGCGCGGCTCGGCGGCGGGCGTGGCTCCGTGCTCGGCGCAATCCTCGGCATCCTGCTCGTATCGATTACCGCGAACGGGCTCAACCTGCTCGGCGTGTCGCCGTATGCGTTCAAGATGATCGTCGGCGCCGTCATCCTGATTGCGATCACCGTGTCGAGCGACGGCGTCGCCCGGCTGGCCGGCTCGCGCTTCCTGTCGCCGCGTGCGAGGGCATGATCATGAAACATGGGCAATCCCGGCGCCTGGCAGTGCTGTCCGTGCCGGCCGACGTGGCCGGCCTGCTCGGCTTCCTTGCCTGCGTCGTCGTGGCGATGAGCCTGGCATCGGATCGCTTCCTCACGGACGGAACCTTCGTGTCGATCGCGTTCCAGCTTCCCGAGCTCGGGCTGTTCACGCTCGCGATGCTGATGCCGCTGGTGTCCGGCGGCTTCAATCTCGCCGTTACGTTCACCGCGAACATCGCGGGGCTCGCGATGGCGTGGGTGATCCAGTCGCACGGCGGCCCGGAGGCCGGCATCGCAGCGGTCGCGCTCGGCATCGCGGCGGCGCTCGCGACGGGCGCCGCGGCTGGCTGGCTGATCGGCGCGGTGATCGCCTGGACGGGCGCGAGCCCGATCCTCGTGTCGCTGTCGGCGATGATCTTCCTGCGCGGCCTTGGCGAATTCCTGACGCGCGGCGGCGACATTTCCGGGTTCCCGCCGGTCGTGCGTGCGATGGGCAACGGGCTGTGGCTCGGCGTGCCGGTGCCGCTGTGGATCTTCGCGGGCTGCGCGCTGCTGTGGCACGTCGTGATGACGTATTCGCGGCTCGGCTTCGTCACGCGGATGATCGGCTCGAACGCGGAGGCGACGCGCTACTCGGGCATCTCGACCACGCGCGCGATCACGCGCATCTACATGCTGTCGGGGCTGATGTGCGGCGTGGCCGGCGTCGTGATGCTGTCGCGCTTCAACTCGGTGCGTGTCGGCCACGGCGAGGCGTTCCTGTTGATCTCGGTGCTTGCCTGCTTTCTCGGGCGTGTCGATCCGTTCGGCGGCTTCGGTCGCGTCGCGCCGGTCGTGATCGCGCTCGTGATCCTGCAGGTGATCGCATCGGGCCTCAACCTGCTCGGTGCGAGCCAGCATCTCGCGACCGCGCTGTGGGGCGCGTTCCTGCTCGCAGTGATGCTGGTGCGCTGGGCATGGGCCCGGCATGCGTCGCGGCCGCGCAGGCCCCGTTCAAGTGCGGCGCCTGCGCTCGGCGCCCTCGAACCCCCTCAACGGAAGGAGACGAAATGAACAAGCTTGGCGTACATGCGCTGGTGTGGGAAGCCGGCTGGAGCCGCGACGCGTGCGTGCGCGCGATCGCCAACACGGCCGAGACGGGCTTCGATTTCATTGAGGTGCCCGCGCTCGATCCCGATTCGATCGATGCCGAATTCACGCGGCGCGAACTCGAACGATCCGGCCTCGGCATCACGTTCTCGCTCGGGCTAGACGCGGAATCCGACATTTCGAGCGGCGACGTGCAGAAGGCCGCGCGCGGCAAGCAAAAACTCGAGGCCGCGCTGCGTGTCGCGCGCGATTGTGGCGCGACGCACGTATGCGGGATCCTGTATTCGGCGTTCCAGAAGAATGTCACGCCGACGACGGCTGCCGGCGTCGCGATGTCCGCGGACATCCTCGCGCAGGTGGCCGACATGGCCGCGCAAAGCGGCATCACGCTCGGGCTCGAGGTCGTCAATCGCTACGAGTCGAACGTGCTCAACACCGCGTCGCAGGGTGTCGAGCTGTGCCGACGCATCGCGCGGTCGAACGTGAAGGTGCATCTCGACACGTATCACATGCATATCGAGGAGTCGGACGTGACGTCGGCGATCCGCGATACGGGCGAGCATCTCGGCTACGTGCATGTCGGCGATTCGCATCGCGGGTATCTCGGATCGGGCAACGTCGATTTCACCGCGGTGTTCCGCGCGCTGGTGTTCAGCGGCTACACGGGGCCGATCACGTTCGAGAGTTTTTCGTCGCGCGTCGTCGGCCAGCCGCTCGAAGGCATCCTCGCGATCTGGCGCAACCTGTGGGAAGACAGCCACGATCTCGCCGCGCACGCGCTGGCCTTCACGCGCGTGCAGCTCAAGTCCGCGCGCGAGGCACTGAAGCAGGCCGAGCGGAGCCGTCTGCCATGAGCGGCGCGTCGACGGGCGCGCGACACATCGACCGCGAGGCGTTGGCCGCACGCCTGCTGCGCGCGAAGCTGGACGGCAACGATCTGATCAATGTCGACAGGGTGCTGGCGCACAGCCTTCCCGCCGATTTCCTGGCGGGCAACGCCTGATAGAGGCCGGCGCGGCGCCCGTTTACGAAAACACCACCGTCCGGTCGCCGTTCAGAAACACCCGCCGCTCGATGAACGCCTTCACCGCGCGCGCGAGCGTCAGCGATTCGACATCGCGCCCCACCGCAAGCAGTTGCTCCGGCCGCAGCGCATGATCGACACGCTCGACGACCTGCTCGATGATCGGGCCTTCGTCGAGATCGTCGGTCACGAAGTGCGCGGTCGCGCCGATCAGCTTCACGCCGCGCGCATGCGCCTGATGATACGGCTTCGCGCCCTTGAAGCCGGGCAGGAACGAATGATGGATGTTGATCGCGCGGTTCGCGAGTTTCGCGCTCGTCTCCTGCGACAGCACCTGCATGTAGCGCGCGAGGATCACGAGCTCGGCGCCGCTCGATTCGAAGAAGTCGAGCCATTGCGCTTCCTGCTGCGCCTTGGTCTCCGCCGTGATCGGGAAGTGCCGGAACGGCAACCCATGCTGCGCGGCGAGCGGCTCGAAGTCGGGGTGGTTCGACACGATGCCGACGATATCCATCTTCAGCTCGCCCATGCGCCAGCGGAACAGCAGATCCGCGAGGCAGTGCTCGAGCTTCGACACCATGATCAGCACCTTCGGCCGCGCGTTGACATCGTGGATCGCCCACTGGATGCCGCCATCGTGGCCGGCGAGTCCGGCCGCGATCGGCGCGAATTCCTGGCGCAGCGCGTCGATCTGCAACGTCTCATCCGTCGGATGAAAGACGCAGCGCACGAAGAAGCGGTTGCTGAGATCGTCGTCGAACACGTTCAGCGCATCGACATAGCAGCGATGGCGATCGAGAAAGCCGACGACGGCGGCGACCTGACCGGCCGCGCTCGGGCACGACAGTGTCAGGACGAATTGATCGGGGCGGTGCTCGGCGGTCATGAGACTCCTCGGATGGCAGGGGGCGTACGGCCGCGCGGCGGCGCACGACAGCGCCGCGCCGCGTGGGTAGCGGGAGGCTCAAGTAAATCAGGACGATTTCGCGGCGGATAGAACCAACGCGCCGTGTGGCTGGTATCGGTGCGCCAGCGGGCGGGCGAGGGCCGCAGGGTGAGGCCCGCGTCAGGCCCCCGCGCACGCGTCGAGCAGCCAGCGCCGGAACACGTGGGTCGCGTCCGGCTCCGGCCGCTGCGGCGGCCGCACCAGGAAGTAGCCGCGCGACGTGACGACGGGCGCATCGACGAGCTTCACGAGCTGGCCGCTCGCGACGAGTTCGTCGACGAGCGGCGACCAGCCGAGCGCGACGCCTTCGCCGAGCAGCGCCGCGTGGATCACGAGCGCATAGCTGTTGAAGGTCACGCCGCGCGCGGCGGCCGGCGGTTCGAGCCCGTGCGCGTCGAACCAGCCCGCCCACGACAGCCAGCGCTCGGGGCGCGTCGGCTGCACGTGCAGCAGCGGCAGCGCGAGCAGGTGGTCGGCCCGCGCGACGCCCCGGTGCGCGTCGCGAAACGCCGGCGAGCACACGGGCGTGACGGATTCCGGAAACAGCCGCGCGGCCGTGCACGACGGCCAGTGGCCGTCGCCGAACAGGATCGCGATGTCGCCGTGGTCGCGTTGCGCGTCGTAATCCTGTGACGTGACGACGCGCACGTCGACGTCCGGCATCACGCGCTTGAGCCCGGCCAGGCGCGGCATCAGCCAGTAGGTCGCGAAACCGAAGTCGGTGACGATCGTGAGCGCGCCGTGCTCGCGGCGCGCACGCAGCGTCGCGGTCGCGCCGCGCAGCGTGTCGAGGCTCAGCCGCACGGCTTCGTACAGGCACTCGCCGTCGGCCGTCAGCGTGACGCCACGCGGGCTGCGTTCGAACAGCGGCACGCCGAGTTCGGCTTCGAGCTGGAACACCTGCTGGCTCACGGCCGGCTGCGTCGAGCCGAGCTCGCGCGCGGCGGCCGTGAAGCTCGCGAGCCGGGCGGCCGATTCGAACGCGCGCAGCGCCTGCATCGACGGTAACGGTTCGGGTTTCGACATAAGTCCCTCTAATGGCCCCATAAGGGCCGGACGCCTACCCGCACGAATTCGGGCGGGCGATAGTGCAGCGGACGGTACGGCACATGCGCTTCACGCGCCGGCGGCAACGGATTCCGCGATTCTAGCCAGCGCGGCCCCGGCGCGCGGCAGTTTCCGCGGGCCGCCTCCGTCATGCCGGACGTCTCGCTGCCCGAGCGGCGAGCCGTTCCATTCGAACACCGCTTTTCCCACGATCGCCGATGACGAACCCGACACCCAACATCTTGATCCTGATGGCCGACCAGCTCACGCCGTTCGCGCTGCCCGCGTACGGCAACCGCGTCGCCCGCACGCCGACGCTCGACCGGCTTGCGGCCGAAGGCGTGGTGTTCGACGCCGCGTACTGCGCGAGCCCGCTGTGCGCGCCGTCGCGCTTCTCGCTGCTGACCGGCAAGCTGCCGTCGGGCATCGGCGCCTACGATAACGCCGCCGAATTGCCCGCGCAAACGCTGACGTTCGCGCACTACCTGCGCGCGGGCGGCTACCGGACGATGCTGTCCGGCAAGATGCACTTCTGCGGGCCCGACCAGTTGCACGGCTTCGAGGAGCGCCTCACGACCGACATCTATCCTGCCGATTTCGGCTGGGTGCCCGACTGGGACAGCCCGACCGAGCGGCCGAGCTGGTATCACAACATGAGCTCGGTGCTCGACGCCGGCCCGTGCGTGCGCACGAACCAGCTCGACTTCGACGACGAAGTGACGTTCGCCGCGAAGCAGAAGCTGTACGACGTCGCGCGCGAGCGTGCGGCCGGACACGATGCGCGGCCGTTCTGCATGGTCGTGTCGCTGACCCATCCGCACGACCCGTATGCGATCACGCGCGAATACTGGGATCGTTACGACGATGACGAGATCGACATGCCGGCCGTGCGGCTCGATGCGGCCGAAAGCGATCCGCATTCGCAGCGGCTGCGCTTCGTCTGCGAGAACGACCGCACGCCGCCGACGGACGCGCAGATCCGCGCCGCACGCCGCGCGTATTACGGCGCGACGTCCTATGTCGACACGCAGTTCGGCAGCGTGCTGGCCGCGCTCGAGCAATGCGGGTTCGCCGACGACACGATCGTGATCGTCACGTCCGACCACGGCGACATGCTGGGCGAGCGCGGGCTCTGGTACAAGATGACGTTCTTCGAGGGCGGCTGCCGCGTGCCGCTGATCGTGCATGCGCCGGGCCGCTTCGGCGCCGCGCGCGTGCGCGGGCCCGTGTCGCACGTCGATTTGCTGCCGACGCTCGTCGACCTGGCCGGCGCGGCGCCCGCCGGCGGCTGGCCGGACCCGGTCGACGGCGCGAGCCTCGTGCCGCACCTGCACGGCACGCCCGCGCACGACGTCGCGCTCGGCGAATACCTCGCGGAAGGGGCGCTCGCGCCGATCGTGATGATCCGCCGCGGCGACTGGAAATACGTGCATTGCCCGGCCGATCCCGACCAGCTCTACAACCTGTCGGACGACCCGCGCGAGCTCACGAATCTGGCCGGTCGGCCGGAAGCCGCCGACGTGCTCGCCGTGTTCCGTGCGGAGGCCGGGCAGCGCTGGAACCTGCCCGAGCTGGACCGGCAGGTGCGCGCGAGCCAGCGGCGCCGGCGCTTCCATTACGCGGCGACGACGCAGGGCCGCATCCACGCGTGGGACTGGCAGCCGTTTACCGACGCGAGCCAGCGCTACATGCGCAATCACATCGAACTCGACACGCTCGAGGCGATGGCGCGTTTTCCGCGCGTCGGGCGCTGAACGTCCGGCAGTGCGAACATTGACGAACGACGGAGGAAGCGGACGATGAAACGGCAATGCGATGCAGCAATTCGAAGGATCGGCGCGGCGCTCGCCACCGCCGCGTGCGTGGCGGCGACGCAGCCTGCGACTGCCGCCGATCCGGGCACGTGCGGCGACGTGAAGATGGCGGCGCCCGGCTGGACCGACATCGATGCGACGAACGCGATGGCGGGCGTCGTGCTGAAGGCGCTCGGCTACCGGCAGGCGGTGGCGAACCTGTCGGTGCCGATTACGTACCAGGGTTTGAAGAAAGGCCAGGTCGACGTGTTCCTCGGCAACTGGATGCCCGCGCAGGCGCCGCTCGTGAAGCCGTTCGTCGACGAGAAATCGATCGACGTGCTGCATGCGAACCTGAGCGGCGCGAAGTTCACGCTCGCGGTGCCCGACTATGTGGCCGCCGCCGGCGTGCATACGTTCGCCGATCTCGCGCGCTACGCGGACCGCTTCGACGGCAAGATCTACGGGATCGAGCCCGGTGCGCCCGCGAACCAGAACATCAAGCGGATGCTGTCGGACCACGCGCTCGGGTCCGCGAACTGGTCGCTCGTCGAATCGAGCGAAACGGGCATGCTCACGCAGGTCGAGCGCGCGGTGCGCGACAAGCGCTGGATCGTGTTTCTCGCGTGGGAGCCGCATCTGATGAACACGAAGTTTCATCTGACGTATCTGTCGGGCGGCGACGCGTATTTCGGCCCGAACTACGGCGGTGCGACGGTCAACACGGTCGCGCGTGCCGGGTTCGCCGGCCAGTGCGCGAACCTCGCGCGGCTGTTCCGGCAGATGACGTTCTCCGTCGACGTCGAGAACCGGATGATCGCCGACATGCTCGACAACAAGACGCCGCCCGTGCTCGCGGCGCAGCATGCGCTGAAAGCCGAACCCGCGCTGGTCGCCGGCTGGCTCGACGGCGTGACGACCGCGGCCGGCGCGCCGGGCCTGCCGGCGGTGCGCGCGGCCCTCGACGGCCGCTGATCGCCTCCCTCCGGGCGGCCGGTTTTCGCCGTGCCGCCTGTCTACGTGTTTTCCCGACCCGTCGCATCGTGACCATTTAGTGTCGCCTTCAGACGGGTGACCCGAAATATGGGTTTGTATTTTTCGCCAATGGCTGCGTTATTGCGGAAAACGAAATACCGAAGCCAGCGGGGCGGTCTGAATTCGAATCCACCGGCGCATCGCGGCACGCGCCGGGACGAGATTCTATCCATCGAATGGTTCAGGGAGGGTGGTCGACAATGAAGCACACGAAAGTTGCCGTAGCCGCCGCGCTTGCATGCGCGGCCTGTATTCCCGCCATCGGACACGCGCAAAGCAGCGTGACGCTGTACGGGATTCTCGATGCCGGTATCACGTACGTGAACAACACGGGCGGCTCGCACGTGGTCAAGTTCGACGACGGCGTCGCGTACGGAAACCGCTTCGGCCTCAAGGGCACCGAAGACCTGGGCGGCGGCCTGAAGGCGGTGTTCGTGCTCGAGAGCGGCTTCCGTCTCGGCAACGGGCAACTCGGCTTCGGCGGCGCGGAATTCGGCCGGCAGGCGTATGTGGGCCTGCAGAACGACTGGGGCACGTTGTCGTTCGGCAACCAGCTCGACATCACGAACGAACTCGTGTCGATCTACAACATCTCGGCCTGGGGCAGCGGTTATGCGATCCACCAGGGCGACTTCGACCGCTTCAACGGCGACCGCCTGCCGAATTCGGTGAAGTTCCTGTCGAACGACATGAGCGGCTTCAAGTTCGGCGCGATGTACTCGTTCGGCAATGTCGCGGGCAACTTCCACCGCAACAGCGCATGGAGCGCGGGCGCGAGCTTCACGAAGGGCGACTTCTCGATCGGCGCCGCGTACACGCGCCTGAACAACCCGAACGGCATCTACGCGTTCGACCCGTACGCGATGATCGGCACGCACACGTTCCTCGGCCAGCAGACCGTCACCGTCGATCCGGCGACCGGCGCACGTACCGACCTGTTCGCGAACACGCCGATGGGTGTCGACAGCCAGGGCGCGTTCGGCATCGGCACGAGCTACACGATCGGCAAGCTGACGCTCGATGCCAACTACTCGTACACGACGATCAAGGGCTTCGGCCAGTCGTCGCACATGCAGGTGTACGAAGGCGGCGGCCTGTACCAGTTCACGCCGGCGCTGAGCTTCATCGCGGGCTACCAGCACACGCGCTTCGAAGGCCATCACTGGAACCAGGGCACGGCGGGCCTGCATTACCTGCTGTCGAAGCGCACGGACGTGTACATCTCCGGCGACTACCTGCGCGCGTCGCAGGGCGTCGATGCGGTGATCGGCTACAGCTTCACGCCGTCGACGACGCAGACGCAGGCCGACGTGCGGATCGGGATGCGGCATTCGTTCTGAGCGGGTAGGTGCAGTGTAGTGATGTGACGTCTTCAGCGAGGTCTCTCTTTGGCGCGAACCGTGGTTCGCGCTTTTTTTTGTGCGATGCCGCGGCTCGACGGGGCGCGTGGCCGGCGGCCGGCCGGTTTTCGGCGGTTGGCATATCATCGCGCTTTGGCCGCGCCTGCACCGTTGCCGCGCGCACGCATTCGCGTGTGTCGTCGTTTCCCGAACGGCTGCGGTGTGCACCGCCAACCGCCGAGATCCCGATGACCACCCCCGTGCCCGATTCCAGTCCTTTATCCCCGTTACCCGCCAACCTGTTCCGCCACGCACCGTTCCAGCGCTTCTGGGGCACGCGCGTGATGTCGTCGCTGGCCTTCCAGATCCTGTCGGTCGCGATCGGCTGGTACGTGTACGCGCTCACGCACAGCGCGTTCGCGCTCGGCCTCGTCGGCCTCGCGCAGTTCGTGCCGATGTTCGCGCTGACGCTCGTCGTCGGACAGGTGGCCGACCGCTACGACCGCCGGCGCATCGCGACGATCTGCCAGAGCGTCGAGGCACTGGCCGCCGGCGTGTTCCTGCTCGGCGCGCTGCAAGGGTGGCTGGCCGCGCCGGCCGTGTACGCGCTCGCGGCGGTCGTCGGCACGGCCCGCGCGTTCGAGTCGCCGTCGGTGTCGTCGCTGCTGCCGGCCGTCGTGCCGCGCACCGACCTGCCGCGCGCGACCGCGCTGTCGACGTCCGCGAACCAGGCCGCGCAGATCCTCGGGCCCGCGTGCGGCGGGTTGCTCTACGGTGTCGGCGCACCCGTCGCGTTCGGCACGAGCGTCGCGGCCTTCGCGATCGCGGCGGTGCTGAGCGGCACGATTCCGCTGCGCGGCGCGCCGCCCGCCCGCGAGCCGGTCACGCTGCGCTCGGTGTTTTCGGGCATCGCGTTCATCCGGCGCGAACCGGCGATTCTCGGCGCGCTGTCGCTCGACCTGTTCGCCGTGCTGTTCGGCGGCGCAACCGCGCTGCTGCCGATCTATGCGCGCGACATCCTGCAGGTCGGCCCGTGGGGGCTCGGCGCATTGCGCGCGGCGCCGGCGGTCGGCGCGCTCGCGGGCACGCTGTGGCTCACGCGCTTCCCGTTGAAGGGGCGGCCGGGCCGGGCGATGTTCGGCGGCGTGATCGCGTTCGGCATCGCGACGATCGTGTTCGGGCTGTCGAGGCATTTCGTGCTGTCGCTCGTCGCGCTGGCGGCACTTGGTGCATCGGATGTCGTGAGCGTCGTCGTGCGGCTGTCGCTCGTGCAACTGCGCACGCCCGACGACATGCTCGGTCGCGTGAGCGCGGTCAATTCGCTGTTCATCGGCACGTCGAACCAGCTCGGCGAATTCGAATCGGGCGTGACGGCGGCATGGTGGGGCGCGCCGGCCGCGATCGTCGTCGGCGGCGTGGCGACGATCGCCGTCGCGCTGGCGTGGATGCGGTTGTTTCCGCAGCTCACGAACATGAAGTCGCTCGAACGCGATGCGTGACGCGTGATGCGCGATCCCGTCACGCGTCCTGCGTCACGCGCACGGCCGTGCCGTAGCAGATGACTTCCGTGACGCCCGACCCGATCTCGGTCGAGTCGTAGCGCATCGCGACGATCGCATTCGCACCGAGCTTGCGCGCATCGGCGAGCATCTTGTCGAAAGCCTGTTCGCGCGCCTTCTCGCACAGCGACGTATAAAGCGTGATGTTGCCGCCGAAGATCGTCTGCAGCGACGCGCCGAACGAGCCGACGATCGAGCGCGAGCGCACGACGATACCCTGCGCGACGCCGAGCGAGCGGACGGTCGTATGGCCGGGCAAGTCGAACGCGGTCGTGACGCGATCGGGCGACAGGTCGTCGATGGAGCGGGTGGATTCGGTCATGGTGGGCGAGCGTGTAGCGAGTGGTCGAACGACGATTCTAGCCGGACGGAGCAAAGGCATGCGAACGGGCGCACCCGCGCGGGTGAACGCCCGTTTCGTTGCCGAACGCGAAAGCCGCTCGACGA
Source organism: Burkholderia sp. AU32262 (assembly GCF_020419985.1). NCBI lineage: Bacteria > Pseudomonadati > Pseudomonadota > Betaproteobacteria > Burkholderiales > Burkholderiaceae > Burkholderia > Burkholderia sp. AU32262. The sequence goes on along the minus strand of NZ_JAIZRS010000001.1, from coordinate 144,504 downwards.
CGAATGCTCAGCGCTTGGCCGTCGCGCCCGCCATGCCGCCGAGATCGACCGCATAGGCCAGCGCCAGCTTGCCGAATTTCAGCGCATGGTTCGCCTGTCGATCCGAGTTTTCCAGCGTGTCGTTCACCGTGTGAATGTACGGGCTGTCGTTCTGGTCGGCCTCGAACGGGAACGATGCCGGATACCCCTGCGCGTTCCACGACGCGTGATCCGAGCACGCATAGCCGCATTGCGACGTGCCGATCGCGAGCTCGGGCAGGTAGGTCGCCGCCAGGTTCTTCACGTAGGTGTTCTGCGCCGCGTTCGTGTAGTCGGTGATCAGGTAGATATCCTTCGGATCGCCCTTGTAGTTCGTCATGTCGAGCTGCAGCACGCCGACCACGTTCGCATTCTGCGTGCGGAACTGCTTCGCGATCGCCTTCGAGCCGAGCAGGCCGGCTTCCTCGGCCGCGTACCCGACGAACTTGATCGTCCGTTTCGGCCGGTAGTTGTTCGCGAGCAGCACGCGCAGCGCCTCGGTCAGGCTGGCGATGCCCGACGCATCGTCGTCGGCGCCGGGCGAGCGCGTGTTCTCCGTCGTGCGGCCGACGGTCGAATCGAGGTGGCCGCCGAGCACGACGGTGCCCGCGGCCGGATCGCTGCCGCGGATCGTCAGGATCACGGATTTCTGCGGAAAACCGGTATGCGCGAACTGTTCGACGGTGATGTCGGCGCGCGAGCCGGCCAGCTGCTTCCACTGCAGCGCGAGCCAGTCGGACGCCGCGACGCCGTGCGACGTCGTGTAGTAGCGGTTCGTGAAGCCGGACAGCGACGTGATCGTGCCGACGATGTTGCTCGCCTGCAGTTGCTGGATCCACGCGCCGATCTGCGGCACGTTCGACACCGTGTACGCGGGGGCGGCGGCCTGTTTCGCGAGCGTCGCCGGCAACGGCTGCAGCGCCTGCCGCGCGTCGTCGAACGAATCGTGGACGACGTAGCCGGGCCCGTGGCCGCGCGTGTGGTGGACGGCGTGGGCCAGTTCGCCGAGCCGGGCATCGTCGATCTCGACGACGTGAACGGTTTCGCGGCGCGCGGCGCCGTCGGCCGCCTTGCCGGCATCGACGGTCGTGCTGTACTGCGCGGTTGCGGACGCATCGATGCGTTGAAGCTGGCGGAACGCGGTGTCGCCGAGCGTGATCCAGACGGGCGTCGCGTGCGCGACGGCGGTCAGCAGCATGCCGCCCAGCGCGGCGCTCAGGCGGGTCGGTGTCAGAGTAGGCATGTTCGATCTCGTGAGGATGGCGATGTCGATGAAGGGAGCGCGCCGCAGGTCGTGCGATGCGCTCCCGCCTGCTGCGGTATTACGACTTCTGCGGAACGGTCACGCCGTACGTGCAGCTCTTGTTGTACGCGTTGCCGATCGCGGTGAGCTGCGCGCTGCTGTAGCCGAGCGCGGATGCGGCGGTCAGCACAGCCTGCGCGGCGGCCTTCTGGTTGGTCGAGCTGTTGGTCATCGACAGCCCCTTCAGGAACGCCTTGTCCATCGCCTGCGCGCCGATCGCGTCGCGCGCGACGAGGTTGCAAGACGCCCAGTACTGGCCGGCCGTGTGGATCTCCGCGCCGCGCGCCTGCGCATAGGTGCGCCCGACGTTCCAGTTGGTCACGCGGCCGGCCCAGAACTCGTTGTGGCCGTCCCAGTTGTAGACCCAGTGATACTGCGCGTCCGACGGGCTCCACTGGTTGAAGTCGCGGCTGTACGCGGCGGCGAGATAGTCGCCGGTGCCTTCGGACAAGCCTTCCTGTTGCGACAGGCCGCCGTTGGTGACCCAGTCGTGGATGCCGTGGCCGAGCTCGTGGATCACGACGTCCGCGTCTTCCGCGTCGTCGACGCCGCCCTGCCCGAAGGTCAGCCGGCCGCTGCTCGACGAGTACGACGAGTTGTCGTCGCCCGATTCGCCGTGCGGGTCGTACTGCACGCCGCCCGTGTACTGGTACGGCAGCGCCTTGATGCCGAGCGTCTGGTTCACGTAGCGCAGGAACGTGTCGATGTGGTAGTACACGTTCACCGCCTCGAAATACAGGTTGCCGCGCGTGAATTCGAACGCGGGCGTGGACTGCGACGGGCAGGCCTTGTCGAGCGGCGCGTCGAAATCGACGCATGCCGCGTACGGGCCCGTCAGCGTGTAGCGCGTGCCCGACTGCGCGACATCCTTCAGCGTCACGCGCACGCGCGCGGCCGTGAGCTGTGTCGAATCGGCGTCGTTGCCGTCCTTGTAGCCCGTGCTGCCGTAGCTGCTCTTCGTCGGCGACAGCGGATCGGGGCGGAACACGAAGCCGGTGCCGTCGGTCGCGTAGAACGCCTTGTCCTCGGCGCGCAGCACTTCGCCGCTGCCCGCGTCGATCAACAGCTCCCAGTCGCCCTTCGGGCCGTCCTGCGGGCGGCCGCGCACCTTCCATGCCGTATGCGTGCCGGCCTTGTCGACGAACGCGACGAGCTGCGCATCCAGATGCGTGAAGCCGCTCACGCCGAGATACGCGCGGGCGCGCTCGAGCGCCTGCTGCTGGTCGACGGCCTGCGACTTGCGCGTCGTCGCGACCACGCCGTTGATCGTGTTGCTCGCGACGTACAGGATACGGCCGTCCTTCGCGACGGTGACCGCGATGTCGCTGCCGTACACGGGCAATCCGGCGGCCTGCTGCTGCAGGCGCACGACGGTGAAGTCGGCGTCGTCGCGTTCCGACGTGACGACGAGACTCGCGAGCGCGGTGGCGTCGAGCCCGAGCTGCGCCGCCTGCGACGCGATGAAGTCGCGCGCGGTGGCGGCGGGCGTCGCGGCGGCCTTCCTGGCGCGATAGGCCGGGTTGTACAGCGTGACGGCGACGCCGTCCGCGCGGAATTGCCCGGCGGCCGTATCGGCTTTCGCGGGCGGCGGCGCGACGCCGCGCGTCAGGCTTTCGCGCAGGCTCGCGGCCTGCGGATTCGACACTTTCGTATCGGCCAGGGTGCCGCCGACGATGCCGAAACCGAGCGCGAGACCCAGGGCGAGCGGCAATGCTTTGCGTGATGTCTGCATACGTGATCCTCATCTCAACGGTTGGACACGCCCGCGCGCTCGTGGCGAGCAGGCACGACACGGCCCGCGCGCCGGTTCGATGGAACCGGTGCGGCGAAGCGGTGCTGGGAGTCTCGACTGACTAAGGAAGCCTAACTGTCAGGTCGAAAATAAGCGGGCAGGCGAAGCGGAGGAGAAGCGAACGGCAGGCAGGCGCGGCGACGGCGAATCGAGCATCGTCATGTCATACCCCTCGGATCGATATCGGATATCGGTTGGCAGCCTGCACGACCCGACGCGCGTGGAGATGACGCAAGCGTGTCGTTAGGCTCCCTATCTAACTTTGTTTGGTATGTTACAGAATATTTTCAACGACATTCCAGATTATTTTCGACGACCGCTTCGGTTGGCCGTTCAATCGCCGGCATTGTTGAGCGAACGGCGGGAAACGCTGTCGGAACCCGCAATACCGCGCCGGATTGTAGTCAAAAGCCGCGACGATCAGCGCGTTGCCCGCCGGTCGCTGCGCGGGCTCATCCCGAATCGCGCGCGATAGGTGCGCGAGAAATGCGACGGCGATTCGAAGCCGCACGCGACGCAGACCGACGTGATGCTCATGTCGGTCTGTTGCAGCAGCTCGCGCGCGCGATCGAGGCGCAGGTTCAGGTAGAAGCGCGTCGGCGTGTCGTTCAGCGTCGCGCTGAACAGCCGTTCGAGCTGACGCCGCGTGATCGACACCTCCCGCGCGAGCGCGTCGGAGCCGAGCGGATTCTCCATGTGCCGCTGCATCGTGCCGATCACCTGGATCAGCTTGCGGTTGTGCACGCCGTAGCGCGCGGCGATCTCGAGCCGCTGGCTGTCCGAGCGCTGCCGGATGCGGCTGACGACGAACTGCTCGGAGATCGCCGCCGCGAGGTCGGCGCCGTGCCGGCGTCCGATCAGGTCGAGCATCATGTCGATCGATGCGGTGCCGCCCGCGCAGGTGATGCGCCGGTCGTCGATCTCGAACAGCTCCTGCGTCGCGTTCAGGCCCGGGTAGCGCTCGCGGAACGCGGCGAGCGCTTCCCAGTGCAGCGTGAGCGATTGCGACGCGTCGAACAGCCCGGCTTCCGCGAGCACGAAGCTGCCCGTATCGATGCCGCCGAGCGTGGCGCCATGCCGGTGCTGGCGGCGCAGCCAGTCGCCGAGCGTACGCGTGTAGCAGACGAGCGGATCGAAGCCGGCGACGACGAACACCGTATCGACCTGCGGGACGTCCGCGCACGCGGCTTCCGCGGCGACCGGAATGCCGTTGCTCGCGGCGACGGGCGCGCCGTCCGCGCTGATCACGTGCCAGCGATAGAGCTCGGTGCGAAAGCGGTTCGCGACGCGCAGCGGCTCGACCGCGGACATGAAGCCGAGCGCGGAGAAGCCGGGCAGCAGCAGGAAGTGGAAGTCCTCGGGCATCGGAGCGTGGGTGGTGGACGTCGCGCACCGCGCGACGCGGCGAGCGGGCCGCGCCCGGCGCGCTCGCCGGACGTTCAAGCCCGATTATCGCGGGTTTTGCCGGCGCTCAGCGCGTTTTCGCACGATGTGCCGTCCGGCGCACGGTCGTCGACGGCAATTCGCCGAACTGGGCCTTGTACGCGTTCGCGAAATGCCCGAGATGCATGAAGCCCCAGCGCGCGGCCGCCTCGCTGATCGGCAGGTCGGATTGCCGCGTGTCGAGCAGCAGGCGCCGGACCTGCGCGAGGCGCAGCGAGCGCGTGTAGTTGAGCGGGCTCGTCTGGACGACCGACTGAAAGCTGTTCTGCATCGTGCGCCGGCTCACGCGCAATTGCGTGCAGAGGCTCAGGATGTCGACCGGCGCTTCCGGGTGCTCGATCACGTAGTCGTGCACGCGGCGCACGATGTCGGCGTGGCAGGCGTGCGTGAGCCGGTTCGACGGCTCGGGCATCCGGTACGTGAGGAGATCGACGAGCACGTTGCCGACGTCGGCGCGCATCGCGCACTGCGCGCGGGCCGAATCGAACGTGTCGGGCGCCGACAGCACGCGTTCGAGCAGCGTCGCGAGCTGCACGCTCGCGCGTTCGCGTGCGGCGACCGGCACCTCGACGACGCCGCGCCGCAGCGCGCGTGCGTCCAGCCGGACGTCGGCGGCATCTTCGATCTGCTGCATCAATTCGGGTTCGATGACCACGCCGATCAGCGACATGTCGTCGGGTGAATGAAGTTCGAACGGTATGCCGCCGCGCGCCATCACGATCGTGCCGCGTTCGAGGCGCGCGTCGCCGAACGCGAAGGTGCCCGAGCCGGTCAGAGGCATGCCGAACACCGTATGGCCGTGCGGCAAACATCCGCGCTGGATGATGCGCACGTTCGCCGCTTCCTGGAAGAGCTGGACGCCATCGAGCACCGCGTATTTGACCGCGCTGCGATACGCGCCGGAGCCGATCTGGTCGTAACGCTGATTCCAGCCGCGCAGCGCCTCCGCATGCCGATCTGCGTCGTCGAACCTCTGATGAAACGCGAGCACGGCACCTCCGGCGATCGTTCGGACCGCGCAAGATTAAACCGACCGGGCGGTCGACGCAATACGGGCCAGCGCTATTCCGTGCGCGTGCTTCAGAGGGGCGCAACGCATGCCGCCGCGAGGCTTTCACGCACATTTCCGATATCCCGAATCGGCACGTACGCGTTGCCGGTCCGGGTGCTGGACGCATTTATTGTCGAACTACAGTCGCCTCACACAACGTGAATTCCCCACTGGAGGCGGCATGAGGACAAGGCGACGAACCGCGGCGCTCGCGGCGACGCTGGCGTTGGCGGCGGCATGGGCCGGCAGCGCGAACGCGACGGAAAAACCCGAAGAGCTGGTCGTGCGGAAGATGCCGCCGTGGCATCCGCACGAGGTCTATGTCGTCGACATCTCGATGCCGTCGATGACCGACGGGCGCATCCACGTGTACGACGCCGATGCGAAGAAGCTGCTCGGCCAGATCGACGGCGGCTTCGCCCCCGGTTTCGCGATCTCGCCGGACCGCAAGACGAGCTTCGTCGCGACGACTTACTTCTCGCGCGGCTCGCACGGCACGCGCACCGACGTCGTCGAGATGATCGACAACACGACGCTCGATCACGCGGGCGAGATCGTGATTCCGGCGAAGCACGCGCAACACGTGCCGTCGCCGTACAACACCGCGTTCAGCGGGGACGGCAAGCGGCTGTACGTCGCGAACATCACGCCGGCCGCGTCCGTGACGGTGATCGACGCCGTCTCGAAGCAGGTGCTGTCGGAGATCGACATGGCCGCGTGCGTGCTCGCCTATCCGTCGGGTAACGACCGCTTCACCGCGCTGTGCGAAAGCGGCAAGGCGCTGACCGTCACGCTCGACGCGAACGGCAAGGAGGCGAAGCGCACGATGTCGGACGCGTTCATCGACGTCGACAGGGATCCGGCGTTCGTGAACGCGTCGCGGTACGACGGCGGCTATCTGTTCACCACCTACGGCGGCAACGTGCGCAGCGCCGATTTCAGCGGCGACAAGCCGGCGTTCGGCAAGCCGTGGCCGCTGCTGACGGACGCCGAGCGCGCCGAGGGCTGGCGCCCGGGCGGCCTGCAGCAGACGGCCGTGCACGCGAAGCAGCACCGTTACTACGTGCTGATGCACAAGGGCGCCGACGGTTCGCACAAGGATCCCGGCACGCAGGTGTGGGTATACGACCTGAAGACGAAGCAGCGCGTCGCGCGCTGGGATCTCGCGCAGATGAAGGTCGAGCCGCTCGTGTCGATTCAGGTCAGCGAAGACGACAAGCCGCTCTTCTACGGGCTGACGGCGACCTCCGACCTCGTCGTGATGGACGCGCGCACCGGCGCGCTGCGGCACGTCGAGAAGCAGGTCGGCAATACGTCGTCGCTGCTCGTCAACCCGTGAGGCCGCGATGACACTCGATCCCGTACTCGCCACCAGCGCGCAGGCCGGTGCGGCCGCCGTCGTGCTGCTCGGCGCCTTCGCGAAGATGCGCCGGCCCGCCGCGTTCCGCCAGGCGCTCGCCGGCTACCGGCTGCTGCCCGATGCGCTGACCGCGCCCGTCGCGTTCGCGATTCCGCTCGCGGAAGTGGTCGCCGCGGTGGCGCTGCTGTTTCCCGACACACGCGCGGCCGGCGCGAGCGGCCTGATCGCGCTGCTCGCGGCGTTTGCCGCCGGGCTCGCGATCAATCTGCTGCGCGGCCGCACCGACATCGACTGCGGCTGTTCCGGCTTCACGGCCGCGCGTGCGGACGCACCGCGCGGCATCGGCTGGCTGCATGTCGGCCGCGTGCTGCTGCTCGTCGCGCTGGCCGCGACCGCCTTCGTCGAGCCGGGCGCGCGCGCCATCGTGTGGCTCGACTACCTGACGCTGTTCTTCTCCGTGCTGCTGATCGTCTGCGCGCTGCTCACCGTCGACGTGCTGCTCGCCAACGTCCCGCGCCTTTCTCATCTGAGGAATTCATGATGCAAACCGCTCTCACCGTTTCCACCGCCCTGTTGTGGGTGGCCGTCCTCGCGCTCGGCGCGATCTGCCTCGCGCTGGTGCGCCAGATCGGCATCCTGTACGAACGCATCATGCCGGCCGGCGCGCTGATGATCGACAAGGGGCCGGCGGTCGGCGCGATCGCGCCGACGTTCGAACTGACCGACATCCGCGGGTCGCACGTAAAGGTCGGCGGCATCGATGCAGCGGGCAAGGCCACGCTGCTGTTCTTCCTGTCGCCGACGTGCCCGGTCTGCAAGAAGCTGCTGCCGCTGCTGCCGTCGCTGCAGGCCAGCGAGGCGACGCCGGTGAACATCGTGCTCGCGAGCGACGGCGATGCCGACGAACACACGCGCTTCGCGCGAAAGCACGACCTCGGGCGCTTCCCGTACGTGCTGTCGCGGGAGCTCGGCCTCGCTTATCAGATCGGCAAGCTGCCGTATGCGGTACTGCTCGACGAAACGGGCACCGTGCGCGCGAAGGGGCTCGTCAACACGCGCGAGCATCTCGAGAGCCTGTTCGAGGCGAAGGAGCGCGGCGTCGCGTCGTTGCAGCAGTTCGTGCACGGCGATCACGGCCACGATGCCCACGACGCGCACGCGCGGCACGCATGACCGGCCGAACCTTTTTCAACGTCATTGGAGAACGACGACATGGGCGTGTTTGATTCATGGTTCGAGCGGTCGGCGCGCGGCGTCGCGCAGCACAGCTCGCGGCGCGGCGCGATGGCGAAGCTCGGCAAGGTGCTGGTGGGGTCGGCGCTTTTGCCGCTGCTGCCCGTCGACCGTACCGCGTATGCGGCCGAGGCGGTGTCGGGGGCGTCAGGCGCATCCGGTGCCGCCGCGGCGGGCGCGAGCGACGACCCGACGAGCTGCGACTACTGGAAATACTGCGCGATCGACGGCTGGCTCTGCAGCTGCTGCGGCGGCACGTCGAGCAGTTGTCCGCCGGGCACGACGCCTTCCCCGATCACGTGGATCGGCACCTGCCGCAATCCGCACGACGGTTCGGACTACATCGTGTCGTACAACGACTGCTGCGGCAAGACCTCGTGCGGCAAATGCTTCTGCAACCGCAACGAGCGCGAGAAGCCGCTGTACAAGCTGTCGCTGAACAACGACATCAACTGGTGCATGGCGAACGGTAATTCGAATTACCACTGTTCGGTTTCGGTTCTGCTGGGAGCGGCAAAGCAATGAAAGTGAAGCAGGCAGGAAAGATCGTCGTGGCGTGCATGACGGCCGTGGCGGCCTTCGCGTGGCCCGCCGCGGCGGGCGCACAGGCAACCGTCCATTACCCGGCCGGGAAAAGCCTGTTCGACGCACAGTGCGTGGTGTGTCACCAGGCGGGCGGGAAAGGGCAGGACGGCCTCGCGCCGCCGCTGACCGAGTATCCGGGCAAGTATGCGGCGGCGGAAGCGGGGCGAGCGCAACTGATCGCGACGCTGCTGCACGGGATGTTCGGCGAGATCGACGTGCATGGCAAGCGCTACAACTTCAAGATGCCGTCGTTCGCGAGCGCGAGCGACGACGACATCGCGCACGTGCTCAACTACGTCGTGTTCGACCTCAACGCGCAGCACGGCGATGCGAAGCCGTTCACGGCCGCCGATATCCGCGCGGCGCGCGCGAAGCCGATGGACGGCGCGGCCGTGCATGCGCAGCGCGCGGCGGTGATCAAGGGGCTCGGCCTGTGAACGGCGTTCGCGCGCCGGCACGCGGCAGGCGGTGCGCGTTGGCGTCGCGGCTCGGCGGCATGTTGCATCGCCTGTCGTCCTGGCTGCTGCTGGCGGGCGCGGCGGCTTGCGCGTACGCCACGCCCGCACGGGCCGACGGCGCGGCCGATGCCGCGCTCGCGCGGCAGCACTGGGTGCTCAACTGCATGGGTTGCCACACGGCCACGGGTGGCGGCATTCCCGGCAAGGTGCCGCCGCTCGCGAATTCGCTCGGCTATTTCACGCACCTGCCGGCCGGGCGCGAGTACGTGATGCGCGTGCCCGGCGCGTCGAACTCGGCGCTGTCGGATCGGGAACTGGCCGACGTGCTCAACTGGGTGCTGACGACGATGAACCGCGATGCGCTGCCGCGCGACTTCAAGCCGTATACGGCCGCCGAAGTCGCCGCGCACCGCCGTCCCGCATTGTCCGACGTCGCGACCGTGCGCGCCGGCCTCGTTCGCGCGTTGCAGGCGCGCGGGATCGACGGCGTCACGGATCGCTATTGACCGACTCATTCAACGATTCAAGGAAACGTGAACATGGAGACGAACGAAACCTTTGCGCTGCTCGACGCAACGCGCGCGTTTCTCGCGAAGCCGAAGAAGATGCTGATCGGCGCCGAATGGTGCGATGCCATGTCGGGCCGCGAACTCGATGTGGTGAATCCGGCCGACGGTACCGTGATCGCACGGGTGCCCGAAGCCGACGAGCGCGACGTGCAGCAGGCGGTCGCTGCCGCGCGCCGCGCCTTCGATGCGGGCCCGTGGCGCAGCGCGAAGACCACCGACCGCGAGCGCCTGATGCTCGCGCTCGCCGACCTGATCGAAACCCACGCGCGCGAGCTTGCCGAGATCGAATCGCTCGACAACGGCAAGCCGGTGATGGTCGCGCAGGGGCTCGACGTCGCGATGGCCGCGCAGTGCTTCCGCTACATGGCCGGCTGGGCGACGAAGATCGAAGGCAGCGTGATCGATGCCGGCATGCCGTACCTGCCGGACAGCGAGATCTTCGCCTATACGCGCAAGGAGCCCGTCGGCGTGGTCGGCGCGATCATTCCGTGGAATTTCCCGCTGCTGATGGCCGCATGGAAAATCGCGCCGGCGCTGGCGACCGGCTGCACCGTCGTGCTGAAGCCGGCCGAGGACACGCCGCTGAGCGCATTGCGGCTGGGCGAGCTGATCCAGGCGGCCGGGTTCCCGGACGGCGTCGTCAATATCGTCACCGGCTACGGTCACACGGCAGGCGCGGCGCTGTCGCGCGATCCGCGCATCGACAAGATCGCGTTCACCGGATCGACGCAGACGGGCAAGACGATCGGCCATGCGGCGCTCGACAACATGACGCGGATGTCGCTGGAACTCGGCGGCAAGTCGCCGGTGATCGTGCTGCCCGACGTCGATCTCGACAAGGCCGCGCTGGGCGTCGCGAACGCGATCTTCTTCAATCAGGGGCAGGTGTGCACGGCCGGGTCGCGCGCGTACATCCACTCGAAGGTGTTCGACGGCGTGATCGAGCGCGTCGCGAAGATCGCCGCGAGCCTGAAGATCGGCCCGGGGATGGATCTGGCCACGCAGGTCGGCCCGCTCGTGTCGGCGAAGCAGCGCGAGCGCGTATGCGGTTACATCGACTCGGGGTTCGGCGACGGTGCGCGCGCGGCGGCGGGCGGCCGCGCGATCGACGGCCCCGGCTTCTTCGTCGAACCGACGGTGCTGGTCGATACGACGCATGCGATGCGCGTGGTGCGCGAGGAGATTTTCGGGCCGGTGCTCGTCGCGATGCCGTTCGACGACGTCGACACGGCCGTACGGCTCGCGAACGACACCCCGTATGGCCTCGGCGCGAGCATCTGGTCGAACGATCTTGCGGCGATCCACAAGCTGATTCCGCGTATTGCGGCCGGCACCGTGTGGGTCAACTGCCACTCGCTGCTCGACAACGCGTTGCCGTTCGGCGGGATGAAGCAGTCGGGCTTCGGCCGCGAACTCGGCCGCGCGGTGATCGACCAGTACACGGAAAGCAAGTCGGTGATGATGAACTACGCGTGAGCGTCGCGGCGAATGCGTGCGTTTCCGGCGTATCGGGAACGCAAGCGCGGCCGTCACGCGCGGATCAGCACCCCCCCGACAATGACGCGCGCCGCGCCGGCGACGCGGATCGCGCTCGCCGAATGCCGCGCGATGCCAGGTATGCCGATCAGACGTTGTATCCCGCGTCGCGCATCAACTGGCGTGCCGCATCGCCGCGCGGGGCCTCCTCATCGAATCGCGCGCGAAGTTTCGCATCCGCGCCGCGCATCACGCCGCGGTACATGGGCGCGATGAGGGCGACAAGGGCGACGACGAAGAAAGCGGCAAGCATCATGGTGTTCCTTGGCGGAAAGATCGAAAACTGACGTCGCGACGGCCGTCCGTGTCCGTCTGCATTCGTTCCGGCGACGCGCGACGTCCGGGCCCGGTGCGGCACGGCAACGGGGCGCGCCGCGCGCGAACGCCCGGCGACTGCCAGCATAGGGCCGGCCCACGGCATCCGGCAACGCGTCGGAAATCCGTCAGCAACACCGTGGCGGAATCGAAAGGTGCGCGCCGCATCCGGGCAATCCGGCGGATCTCCATAAAAACCCCAAACCCCCGTCCGTCAAGCCTCGGACGAAACCTAGTGGTTTCCACTCATAGTCGCAAACAGGCAAGAACAGGTCGCCGCCGGTCTTCTCGCGGCGAATATGGCTCGTTACTTTTACTCCCACGATGCAGGCCGGCGCACACTTCGCGCACCGGCTGCCGCGAGACCAACCGGGAGGAATCGAACCATGAAGTCGACGAAGATCGCCGCGCTTGCCGCGGCCGTGCTGGCGACGGGCGCGTTCACGCAGGCCGCGCTGGCCGAGACGGAGGCCGCGACCTGCCGCACCGTGCGTTTCGCGGATATCGGCTGGACCGACATCACGTCGACCACCGCGCTCGCGTCGACCGTGTTCGAGGCGCTCGGCTACAAGCCGACCACGACGATCGCATCGGTGCCGATCTCGTTCGCCGGCCTCAAGAGCAAGCAGCTCGACGTGTCGCTCGGCTATTGGTGGCCCGTGCAGCAGAAGCAGTTGCAACCGTTCCTCGACAGCAAATCGATCAACGTCGTCGAGCCGCCGAACCTGTCCGGCGCGAAAGCGACGCTCGCGGTGCCGAGCTACGCGTACCAGGCCGGCCTGAAGACCTTCGACGACATCGCGAAACACCGCGCGGAACTCGACGGCAAGATCTACGGGATCGAGCCGGGCAGCAGCGCGAACGCAACGATCCAGAAGATGATCGACACGAACCAGTACGGGCTCGGCGGCTTCAAGCTCGTCGAATCGAGCGAGGCCGGGATGCTCGTGACGGTCGAGCGCGCGATTCGCGAGAAGAAGTGGGTCGTGTTCCTCGGCTGGGAGCCGCACCCGATGAACATCCAGCTCAGCATGAATTACCTGTCGGGCGGCGACGCGGCGTTCGGGCCGAACTACGGCGAGGCGCGCGTGTACACGCTCACCGCGCCCGACTTCATCGCGCGCTGCCCGAACGCGGGCAAGCTCGTGACGAACCTGCGCTTCTCGACGCAGCTCGAGAACCAGCTGATGCAGTCGGTGATGAACAAGACCAAGCCGGCCGAGGCCGCGAAGGCGTACCTGAAGAAGAACCCGCAGGTGCTCGATCCGTGGCTCGCGGGCGTCAAGACGTTCGACGGCAAGGACGGCCTGCCAGCCGTGAAGGCGTATCTCGGCCTGTGATGGCCGGCGCCCGCGCGCTACCCGCAATGCGACACAACCCGAATCAAGCGAGGCATCCAGCATGAATCACGAAGTCATCATCACCTGCGCCGTCACCGGCGCGGGCGATACGGTCGGCAAGCATCCGGCGATTCCCGTCACGCCGAAGGAGATCGCGGCCGCCGCGATCGAAGCCGCGAAGGCCGGCGCGACGGTCGCCCACTGCCACGTGCGCGATCCGCTAACGGGGCGCGGCAGCCGCGACCCGAACCTGTATCGCGAGGTGGTCGACCGCATCCGCTCGGCCGACGTCGACGTGATAATCAACCTGACGGCCGGCATGGGCGGCGATCTCGAGATCGGCCCCGGCGAGGACCCGATGCGCTTCGGCAAGGGCACCGATCTCGTCGGCGGCCTCACGCGTCTCGCGCACGTCGAGGAACTGTTGCCGGAGATCTGCACGCTCGACTGCGGCACGCTGAATTTCGGCGACGGCGATTACATCTACGTGTCGACGCCCGCGCAGTTGCGCGCCGGCGCGAAGCGCATCCAGGAACTCGGCGTGAAGCCGGAGCTGGAAATCTTCGATACGGGCCATCTGTGGTTCGCGAAGCAGTTGCTGAAGGAAGGGCTGCTCGACGATCCGCCGCTGTTCCAGCTGTGCCTCGGCATTCCGTGGGGCGCGCCGGCCGACACCGGCACGATGAAGGCGATGGTCGACAACCTGCCGCCGGGCGCGCACTGGGCCGGCTTCGGAATCGGCCGCATGCAGATGCCGATGGTCGCGCAGGCGATGCTGCTCGGCGGTCACGTACGCGTGGGACTCGAAGACAACATCTGGCTCGACCGCGGCGTGCATGCGACCAACGGCACGCTCGTCGAGCGCGCGCGCGAAATCATCGAACGGCTCGGCGGCCGCGTGCTGACGCCGGCCGAAGGCCGCCGCAAGCTCGGCTTGCCGGCGCGCGGCGAGCGTCCGCTCGAACGCCGCGCGATCGCCGAATTCGCGTGAGTTTTTTCACCCACTGACCGGCATGACACGGCGGCGTGCGTCCACGCGCGGCCGCCATCGATTTCCCCTGATTCGAAGGATGCGTTGACATGGCTGTGAAGACCGACATCAAGACGTTCGCCGCGATCGGCACCGGCGTCATCGGCAGCGGATGGATTTGCCGTGCGCTCGCGCACGGCCTCGACGTGGTCGTGTGGGACCCGGCGCCCGGCGCCGAAGCACGGCTGCGCGCGAACGTCGCGAACGCGTGGCCCGCGCTGGAGCGCGTCGGCCTCGCGCCGGGCGCCGATCCGGCGCGGCTGCGGTTCGTGTCGACGATCGAAGCGTGCGTCGCCGATGCCGATTTCATCCAGGAAAGCGCGCCCGAGCGCGAGGCGCTGAAGCTCGAACTGCACGAGCAGATCAGCCGCGCGGCGAAGCCGGACGCGATCATCGCGTCGTCGACGTCGGGGCTGCTGCCGACGGATTTCTATGCGCGTGCGACGCATCCGGAGCGCTGCGTGGTCGGCCACCCGTTCAATCCGGTCTACCTGCTGCCGCTCGTCGAGGTGCTCGGCGGCGCGCGCACGTCGCCGGAAGCGGTCGAAGCCGCGATGGAGATCTACCGCAAGCTCGGCATGCGGCCGCTGCACGTGCGCAAGGAAGTGCCGGGCTTCATCGCGGATCGTTTGCTCGAAGCGTTGTGGCGCGAGGCGCTGCATCTCGTCAACGAAGGCGTCGCGACGACCGGCGAGATCGACGACGCGATCCGTTTCGGCGCGGGCATCCGCTGGTCGTTCATGGGCACGTTCCTGACCTATACGCTCGCCGGCGGCGACGCGGGCATGCGACACTTCATGCAGCAGTTCGGCCCCGCGCTCGAACTGCCATGGACGAAGCTGGTCGCGCCCAAGCTCACCGACGCGCTGATCGACAGCGTCGTCGAAGGCACGACCGAACAGCAGGGCGCGCGCAGCATCAAGGAACTCGAACGCTATCGCGACGAGTGCATCACCGAGGTGCTGAAGGCGATCGCCGCGGTGAAGGCGCGGCACGGGATGCGATTCGAGGAATAAAGGACTGGCGATGACGGGCGATACCCCGCTGACGATTTACCGCGACGTGGTGCGGCCCGAATGGGTCGACTACAACGGCCACCTGCGCGATGCGTTCTATCTGCTGATCTTCAGCTTCGCGACCGATGCATTGCTGGATCGCATCGGCCTCGACGACGCCGCGCGTCGCGCGCGGGGCCGCTCGGTCTATACGCTCGAAGCGCACGTGAACTACCTGCACGAGATCAAGGAAGGCACGCCGGTGCGCGTCGATGCGCGCGTGCTCGCGCACGACGCGAAGCGGCTGCACCTGTATCTCGAACTGTTCGCGCAAGGGCATGACGACGCGGTATCGGCGAGCGAGCAGATGCTGCTGCACGTCGATACGCGCGACGGCGCGAAGTCCGCGCCGTTCGACGACGACGTGGCCGCGCGCGTGGCGGAACTGCATGCGTTGCAGCGCGATTGCGCGGCGCCCGCGTATGCGGGCCGCGTGATCGCGCTGCCGCCGCGCCGCTAGCGGCGCGCTTCACCGTTCGATCTTCGACCTTCCACTTCCACCGCGGAGCGCACACGATGCTCGAACCGGAAATCGCGGCGTTCGTCGCGGCCGTCGACGCGTGGTATCCGGCCGATGCGGCGGCGCGCCCGCCCGGCGAGCAGCGCCGCCTCTACGACCGCTTCGCGGCCGAATGGACGCCGGCCGCGCTGCCCGCCGGCATCGTGCAGCAGAACGCCGAGTGGCACGCGCCGGACGGCCGCACGATCGCGCTGCGGCGCTATACGTCCGTGCACGGCGCGCCGCGCGGCACGGTGTTGTTTTTTCATGGCGGCGGTTTCGTCGTCGGCTCGCTCGACAGCCATGCGTTGATCACCGCGCAACTGGCGGCCGATACCGGCCTCGACGTGATCGCGGTCGACTATCGGCTGGCGCCCGAACACCGTGCGCCGGCCGCGCTTGAAGATTGCCTGGCCGTCACGCGTGCCGCACGCGATGCGTGCTGGCCGTTCGGGCGCTGCGCGCATCCGCTGACGCTCGCGGGCGACAGCGCGGGCGGGATGCTCGCGGCGGCGGTCGCGACCGCGCTGCGCGATGCGGGCGAAAGCGGCGTGGACGGCATCGCGCTCGTCTATCCGATGCTCGGCTTCGAACCGCAATCGCCCGCGCGCGAAGCCGAAGCGCACGCGCCGATGCTGACGCTCGACGACGTGCACCGCTATCGTGAGCTGTACTGGAGCGGCAGCCTTCGCGACGTGCTGCGCGACGGCGATCCGCTGCTGCGTGCGTCGGTGCCGCTCGAAGCCACTCGCTTCGACGGGCTGCCGCCGGTGCTGGCGATCGGCGCGGAGCATGATCCGCTGCGCGACGATGCGCGCGTGTACGTCGAGCGGATTCGCGCGGCCGGCGGCGTCGCGCACTACTGGATGGGAGAGGGGCTGGTGCACGGCTGCTGGCGCGCGCTCGGGACGAGCCCGCAGGCCGCACGGATGCACCGGACGGTCGGCGGGTTCTTGCTCGCACCATACGCGTAGCGGGCGTTTTCCGGGAGGCAACGATGCAGGCAGCAGCGCAACACCGTATCGAGGACTGGCGGACGTTTTCGGCCGACGCGGCCATCGCGGCGGCGACGATCGGCGATGGCGCGGTGCACGTCGAGTGGAGCGACGCGCGACGATCGCCATTTCATTTCGACTGGCTGCGCGACAACTGCGCGTGTTCGGCGTGCGTGCATGCGATCACGCGCGAACAGGTGTTCGAGATCGCCGATGCGCGCGACGATCTGTCCGCGCTCACCGTGCACGTCGAAACCGACGGCGCGCTGCATGTGGAATGGAACGACGGGCACCGCAGCGCGTGGTCGCCGGGATGGTTGCGTGCGCATGCGTACGACGACGCGTCGCGCGCGGAGCGCCTAGCCGCGCACGGGCGGCACGTATGGACCGGCGACGATGCAACGGCGATCGGTGTGTTCGCGTGGCGCGACGTGATGGAGGACGACCGCGCGTTGTTCGCATGGCTCGGCGCATTGCAGCGCACGGGGCTCACGCTCGTCGAGGGCGTGCCGGCCGAGCGCGGCCGCGTGGACGAGATCGCGCGCCGCGTCGGCCTGATCCGCGAAAGCAATTTCGGCGTGCTGTTCGACGTCGAATCGAAGCCGCGCCCGGACAGCAATGCGTATACGTCGCTGAATCTGCCGCCGCACACCGACCTGCCCACGCGCGAATTGCAGCCGGGCGTGCAGTTCCTGCATTGCCTTGCGAACGATGCGACGGGCGGCGACAGCATCTTCCTCGACGGCTTCGCGCTCGCGGATGCGCTGCGGCGCGAACATCCGGACGATTTCGAGCGGCTCGCGTCGACGCCGTTCGAGTTCTGGAACAAGAGCGCGAACAGCGACTACCGCTGTTCGGCGCCGGTGATCGGGCGCGATGCGCGCGGCAACGTGACGGAAGTGCGTGTCGCGAACTTCCTGCGCGGGCCGCTCGATGCGCCGGCCGGCTCGGTGGCGGCCGTCTATCGCGCGTACCGGCGGTTCCTCGCGCTGGCGCGCGAACCGCGCTTTCGCGTGCAGCGCCGGCTGCGGGCGGGCGACATGTGGGCGTTCGACAACCGGCGCGTGCTGCATGCGCGCACGGCGTTCGAGCCGTCGACGGGCCGCCGGCACTTGCAGGGCTGCTACGTCGATCGCGACGAGTTGCTGTCGCGGTGGCGGGTGCTGTCGCGGTCGGTGCCGGCCGCGGTGCGCTGACCCGCGCACCCGGCGCATTCACGCACGCCTTTTCGGGGAAAAAGCACCCGGACGCGAGGCGTCCGGGCGAAGCCACCCGCTGCCGGGCGGCGGAGGTATGCGTTTCACAAAGAACACGAGCCCCGCGAACGGGGCTCGTCAGGACTGCGTGACTTCATCGCGCGACGCGCGGCGCCCGCCGGGGCGCCTCGGCTTATTGGCCGAAGAAGATCGAGTCGCGTGCGTTCGACGAAGCGGCAGCCGGTGCGCCCGAGTGGACGAGCGGCGCCGGTTGCGCGCCGTAGCCGCTGGTGTCGGCGCCATGCACACGCGCTTCGGCGCTCTGGATGTCGTTCGGGTAGTACGGGCTCGACACGCCCGGCTTGTAGCCGGCTTGTTCGAGCTGGACGAGTTCGTTGCGCACTTGAGCGCGCGTCACGGTGCTTTGGGCAAACGCGCCGAACGAAGCGGACAGGGCGGCAGCGGCAACGACTGCGGAAACGAGCGATTTCATGGTGACCTCCGGTGTTTTATTGAGTTCGCTCTCGACACCATGTCTTGAGCGATTGATCAAATCTTAGTCACCGGCGTGTTCAGGGTAAACGCTGATTTTGACGATAAATTGTTTCCTGGCTGGTAACAGTGCGGCGTCGAACCAGTCTTTCAACGGGCTTTCTTTTCGGTGGGCGTAATAAGTATGAAGAATGTTGCGGCGGGCGGTGCGCGGTTCAGCGTGCCTCGGCCGCCGTGTCGAACGGCCGGCGCTGCGAGCGTCCGGCGGGCGCGTCGGCGCTGAGAAAGCGCACACCCGTCGCGGCTTCCGATGCTTCCCACAGCAACGCCGCGGACGCCGCATTGCGCGCCGCGCGCGGCACGCTCGCCGGCGCCGGCAGCCCGCGCGATTCGAACCAGCCGGACGGACCGATGTACGCGCCGCCGGCCAGATCGGGCGATGTCGCCGCATGAATCGCCGGCAGCGCGCCCTGGTCGGCCGGCTGGGCGAGATAACGGTTCGCGGCACGCATCAGCGCGGCGCGAGCGGGCGAGCGGTCCATCGCCGGGCCCGCGAACTGCAGGTTGGTCGCCGCGTAGCCGGGGTGCGCGGCCACGCTGATGCCGGCGAACGCCGCGCGTTCGAAGCGGCGCTGCAACTCGATCGCGAACACGAGGTTCGCGAGCTTGCTGTCGCAGTAAGCGAGATAACGGTTGTAGCGCTGCGCGGCGCGCAGGTCGTCCACGCGGATCCGGCCGCCGCGGTTGAACCCGCTCGACATCGTGACGACGCGCGGCCGGCGCGCGGCGCCCAGCGCCGGCAGCAGATGGCCGGTCAGCGCGAAATGGCCAAGGTGGTTGGTGCCGAACTGCATCTCGAAGCCGTCGCGCGTGTGCCGCAGCGGCAGGAACATCACGCCGGCGTTGTTGCACAGGATGTCGACGCGGCCGTGGCGTTCGCCGACGTCGGCCGCGAAGCGCGCGATCGACGCGAGATCGGCGAGGTCGAGCGGATCGACTTCGACGCGTGCATGAGGATGAAGCCGGCGGATCGCGTCGGCCGCCTGCGCGCCGCGCGCGGCGTCGCGGCAGCCCATCACGACCGTCGCGCCTTTCGCGGCCAGCGTCTCCGCGAGCTGCCAGCCGAGGCCGCTATTGGCGCCCGTCACGACCGCGACCTTGCCGCCTTGCGCCGGCACGTGGCGCGCGCTCCATGCATGCATGTCTGCCTCCATCGGCGCGGCCGGTCCGGCCGCGACACGTAATCGTTACATCGAGTGATGTAACGATAGTGCGGACGGACGTCGCAGACAAGCAGGAGAATTAGACCGGCGCTTCTAGGGCTGGCATATGGCGTGGCGCCGCCAGCCCGGCGCACGGCCGGCAGGCGTTACCTGCTGCCGGCCAGCGCGAGCACCTCGGCGGCGGAGATCATGGCGGCGGCGTTCGCGGGGGCCGGGCGCTCGGCCGGGCGGAACACTTCGTCGCCGCGGTGAATGACCTGGCGCGACAGCGCGCAGGTGCCGGTGCGCTGCGCGAAGCGGCGGCGCCAGCGTTGTTCGCCGTAGTGACAGCGGCCGGGTTCGACCCAGCGCACGACGAGCAGCGTATCGGAACGTTCCAGAATTTCGACGTGGACGTCGGCGGGATCGAGCGCAGGCAGGGATTTGGAGGCCTTCATTTTGCCGTTTCCTAAAGCTCGTGCGGTTTCGGCCGTGGCAGTGGATGTCACTACCCGATGGCGAATCCGTAGCGGTTTCCATGAGTGGTGCGCTAAATGTAAGCGTCTGTGACCGGAAAAAACATCCTGTCCGGCTCGAATTACCTTTTGCCGATTTAGAAACAATCCACGCTTATTTTCTTGAAAAACCATGAACAAAAAGCCCCGGACGGAAAGTCCGGGGCGGAAAATCGGGCCGCGCGCCGTGTCTGCTCGCCCAGTCACGGGATACATCGCCGGGGGACGGAGGTGCCCGCAGGGATCCGGCGCGGGCAGGGGGGCGATGTACCGAAAGCGCGGTCCGGCAGCACCATGATGACGTGCGCCACCCGTTGACACCCTGACGCGAACATGACTTTTTTGTCAGTTTACGTTGTCCGCCGCTCCGGGCGTTGCCCGGTGTTCGGCTGGAAGGCCCGCTGGTATTGAGTTTGAGCGAACCGCGGGGTGGTGCTTCAACGCCGCTCGCCCGCCGAATTCTTGCGCCCGACGGATTGAGCAGCCCTGGGTAAATACTGAATCCCAAGTTCGTGACAAACACGCCGTCCCTTCCTATGATTGGTTGGACCTTTAGTCCTTTGTGCCAATCGGCCGACTGGCGGCCGGCTTTTTCGGAGACATGCTCATGAGATTGCAGGGCAAACGCGCGCTGGTGACGGCGGCCGGGCAGGGCATCGGCCGCGCGACCGCGCTGCGGTTCGCGAGCGAGGGCGCCGACGTGCTGGCGACGGACGTCAACGAAGCCGCGCTGGTGCGGCTCGAGGCTGACGCCGAGCGTGCGGGCGGCCGGCTGGTCACGCGGCGGCTCGACGTCACCGACGCGAGCGACATCACCGCGCTCGCCGCGAGCGAACGCGCGTTCGACGTGCTGTTCAACTGCGCGGGCTACGTGCACCACGGCTCGATCCTCGAGTGCGACGAAGACGCGTGGGCGTTCTCGCTGAACCTGAACGTCACGTCGATGTACCGGCTGATCCGCGCGCTGTTGCCCGCGATGCTCGAAGCCGGCGGCGCGTCGATCGTCAACATGGCGTCGGCCGCCTCGAGCGTGAAGGGCGTGCCGAACCGCTTCGTGTACGGCACCACCAAGGCGGCCGTGATCGGGCTGACCAAGGCGGTGGCCGCCGATTTCGTCGAGCGCGGCATCCGCTGCAACGCGATCTGCCCGGGCACGATCGAATCGCCGTCGCTCGAGCAGCGCATCGCCGACCAGGCGCGCACGCGCCACGTGTCCGCCGACGAGGTACGCCAGGCATTCGTTGCGCGCCAGCCGATCGGCCGCATCGGCACCGCGGACGAAGTGGCCGCGCTCGCGCTGTATCTGGCGTCCGACGAAGCGTCGTTCACCACCGGCACGATTCACCTGATCGACGGCGGTTGGTCGAACTGACCGCGTCTGGCCGACCGCGTCTGGCCGACCGCGTCTGGCCGACCGCGTCTAGCCGACCGCGTCTAGCCGACCACGCCTTCCCATTCACTTTCCGTTCAGACAACGACATGAAACTGCTGAGATTTGGCGACAAACACCATGAAAAGCCGGGCCTGCTGGATGCGCAGGGCCACATTCGCGACCTGTCCGGCGTGATCGACGATATCGCCGGCGACGCGCTGACCCCCGCGTCGCTCGCGCGGCTGCGCGATCTCGACCCGTCGACGCTGCCGCGCGTCGACGGCACGCCGCGGCTCGGCGCGTGCGTCGGCCGCGTCGGCAAGTTCATCTGCATCGGGCTCAACTACTCGGATCACGCGGCCGAATCGGGGATGGAGGTGCCGAAGGAGCCCGTCGTGTTCGGCAAGTGGACGAGCGCGATCTCGGGCCCGAACGACGACGTCGAGATCCCGCGCGGCTCGGAGAAAACCGACTGGGAAGTCGAGCTCGGCGTGGTGATCGGCCAGGGCGGCCGCTATATCGACGAAGCCGATGCGCTGTCGCACGTCGCCGGCTACTGCGTCGTCAACGACGTGTCGGAGCGCGAATACCAGCTCGAGCGCGGCGGCACGTGGGACAAGGGCAAGGGCAACGACACGTTCGGCCCCATCGGCCCGTGGCTCGTGACGGCCGACGAAGTGCCCGATCCGCACGCGTTGCGATTGTGGCTGGAGGTGGACGGCCACCGCTACCAGAACGGCACGACCGCGACGATGGTGTTCCGCGTGCCGTACCTGATCAGCTACCTGAGCCGCTTCATGAGCCTGCAGCCGGGCGACGTGATCTCGACCGGCACGCCGCCGGGCGTCGGCCTCGGGCAGAAGCCGCCCGTCTACCTGCGCGCCGGACAGGTGATCACGCTCGGCATCGACGGGCTCGGCGAGCAACGCCAGCGCACCGTGCAGGCCTGATTCCCTTTAACGGACGGTTCGTCATGCCTATCATTCGATCGATGCGCGTCCTCGACGTGCGCTTTCCGACCTCTCGCCAGCTCGACGGGTCCGACGCGATGAATCCGGACCCCGATTATTCGGCGGCCTACGTCGTGCTCGAAACCGACCGCGACGGGCTCGAAGGTCACGGGCTCACGTTCACCATCGGCCGCGGCAACGAAATCTGCTGCGCGGCGATCGATGCGATGCGTCACCTCGTCGTCGGCCTCGACCTCGACTGGATTCGCGAGGACATGGGCCGCTTCTGGCGGCACGTCACGTCGGACAGCCAGTTGCGCTGGATCGGCCCCGACAAGGGCGCGATCCATCTGGCGACGGGCGCCGTCGTCAATGCGGTATGGGATTTGTGGGCGAAGGCCGCCGGCAAGCCGCTGTGGCGGCTCGTCGCCGACATGAGCCCGGAGGAGCTGGTGCGGGCGATCGACTTCCGCTACCTGACCGACTGCCTGCGCCCGGACGAAGCGCTCGACCTGCTGCGCCGGCAGGCGCCCGGCAAGGCCGCGCGGATCGCCGCGCTGGAGCGCGACGGCTACCCGTGCTACACGACGTCGGCCGGCTGGCTCGGCTACAGCGACGACAAGCTGCGCCGGCTGTGCCGCGAGGCGGTGGACGAGGGTTTCGACTACGTGAAGCTGAAAGTCGGCGCGAACCTCGAGGACGACATCCGCCGCGTGACGATCGCGCGCGAGGTGATCGGCCCCGAGCGCAAGCTGATGATCGACGCGAACCAGGTGTGGGAAGTCGACGCGGCGATCGACTGGGTGCGCGAGCTCGCGTTCGCGCGGCCGTGGTTCATCGAGGAGCCGACGAGCCCCGACGACGTCGAAGGGCATCGCAAGATCCGCGACGCGATCGCGCCGGTGCAGGTCGCGACCGGCGAGATGTGCCAGAACCGCGTGCTGTTCAAGCAGTTCATCGCGCGCGGCGCGATCGACGTCGTGCAGATCGATGCGTGCCGGCTCGGCGGCGTGAACGAGATTCTCGCGGTGATGCTGATGGCCGCGAAATACGGGCTGCCGGTGTGCCCGCATGCGGGCGGCGTCGGGCTGTGCGAATACGTGCAGCATCTGTCGATGATCGATTACGTGTGCATCTCCGGCACGAAGGAAGGCCGCGTGACCGAGTACGTCGATCACCTGCACGAGCATTTCGTCGAGCCGTGCGTGGTGCGCAACGCGGCGTACATGCCGCCGACCGCGCCCGGTTTCTCGATCGAGATGAAGCCCGAATCGCTGGAGCAGTACCGGTTCCGCGGCTGACGCGGGCGACGCACGACGGCGCGCGCTGTGCGCGTCGGGCGCACCCCGCGCGCCGTGCGCGGCGACAACATGAACGACGGAGACGCGAAGTGGATTTGAATCTGCAAGACAAGGTCGTGATCGTGACCGGCGGCGCGTCGGGCATCGGCGCCGCAATCTCGATGCGGTTGGCCGGCGAAGGCGCGATCCCGGTGGTGTTCGCGCGCCACGCACCGGACGACGGCTTCTGGCGCGAACTCACGCGGAAACAGCCGCGCGCCGCGTGCGTCACGGTCGAACTGCAGGACGACGCGCAGTGCCGCGACGGCGTCGCGCAAACCATCGCGCGCTTCGGCCGCATCGACGGGCTCGTCAACAACGCGGGCATCAACGACAGCATCGGTCTCGACGCCGGGCGCGACGCGTTCGTCGCATCGCTCGAACGCAACCTGATCCACTACTACGTGATGGCGCATTACTGCGTGCCGCACCTGAAGGCGGCGCGCGGCGCGATCGTCAACATCTCGTCGAAGACGGCCGTGACCGGGCAGGGCAACACGAGCGGCTATTGCGCGTCGAAGGGCGCGCAGCTCGCGCTGACGCGCGAATGGGCGGTCGCGTTGCGCGACGACGGCGTGCGCGTGAACGCGGTGATCCCGGCCGAAGTGATGACGCCGCTCTACCAGAACTGGATCGCCGGCTTCGACGACCCGCAGGCGAAGGTCGCGGAGATTGCCGGCAAGGTGCCGCTCGGCCGGCGCTTCACGACGGCCGACGAAATTGCCGACACGGCCGTGTTCCTGCTGTCGGAGCGCGCATCGCACACGACGGGCCAGTGGCTGTTCGTCGATGGCGGCTATACGCATCTCGATCGTGCGATCAGCTGAGGGCCGCGCGCGATGCAACCCGACCTGAACCTGAACACCGCCCCGCCGCTGATCGCGCTGACCGGCATCGGCAAGCGCTTTCCGGGCGTGCAGGCGCTCGACGATTGCCGTTTCGACCTGCGCGCGGGCGAAGTGCATGCGTTGATGGGCGAGAACGGCGCCGGCAAGTCGACGCTGATGAAGATTCTCGCGGGCGTGTACCAGAAGGACGAAGGCGAGATCCGGATGGACGGCCGCCCGGTGGAGATCGCCGATCCGCGCACCGCCCAGGCGCTCGGCATCGGCATCATCCATCAGGAGCTGAACCTGATGAATCACCTGAGCGTCGCGCAGAACATCTTCATCGGTCGCGAGCCGCGCGGCCGCTTCGGCGTGTTCGTCGACGAAGAGAAGCTCAACCGCGACGCGGCCGCGATCTTCCGGCGGATGCGGCTCGATCTCGACCCGCGCACGCAGGTCGGCCGGCTGACGGTCGCGAAGCAGCAGATGGTCGAGATCGCGAAGGCGCTGTCGTTCGACTCGCGCGCGCTGATCATGGACGAGCCGACCGCCGCGCTGAACAACGCGGAGATCGCCGAACTGTTCCGCATCATCCGCGACCTGCGCGCGAACGGGGTCGGCATCGTGTACATCTCGCACAAGATGGACGAGCTGCGCCAGATCGGCGATCGCGTGACCGTGATGCGCGACGGCAAGTATGTCGCGACCGTGCCGATGGCGGGCACGTCGATGGAATCGATCATCTCGATGATGGTCGGCCGCCAGCTCGATACGGAAAGCCGCACGCCGCCCGATACGTCCGCGAACGAGATCGCGCTCGAGGTGCGCGGGCTGTCGCGCGGCCGCGCGATCCGCGACGTCGGCTTCACGCTGCGGCGCGGCGAGATCCTCGGCTTCGCCGGGCTGATGGGCGCGGGCCGCACCGAGGTCGCGCGCGCGGTGTTCGGCGCGGATCCGGTGGACGCGGGCGAGATCCGCGTGCACGGCCGGGCCGTGACGATCCGCACGCCCGCCGATGCGGTGAAATATGGCATCGGCTACCTGTCCGAGGATCGCAAGCACTTCGGGCTCGCGGTCGGGATGGACGTGCAGAACAACATCGCGCTGTCGAGCATGCGCCGCTTCGTGCGCCGCGGCCTGTTCCTCGATGCGCGCGCGATGCGCGACGCCGCGCAGTCGTACGTACGGCGGCTCGCGATCCGCACGCCGTCGGTCGCGCAGCCCGCGCGACTGCTGTCGGGCGGCAACCAGCAGAAGATCGTGATCGCGAAGTGGCTGCTGCGCGACTGCGACATCCTGTTCTTCGACGAGCCGACGCGCGGCATCGACGTCGGCGCGAAAAGCGAGATCTACAAGCTGCTCGACGCGCTGGCCGCCGACGGCAAGGCGATCGTGATGATCTCGTCGGAGTTGCCGGAGGTGCTGCGCATGAGCCACCGGATTCTCGTGATGTGCGAAGGCCGCGTGACCGGCGAATTGCGCGCGGCCGACGCCACGCAGGAAAAGATCATGCAGCTCGCGACGCAGCGCGAGTCGACCGTGTTGTCCTGAATCAGACGCTCAGACGCCCAACGATCATGTCCAACGATACGCATCCCGTTCCGCCCCTGGCCACCGGCGACACGCCGGCCGCCGCAGCGAGCCTGAAGTCGCGCTTCTTCAACCCGGCCGCGCGGCAGAAGCTGCTCGCGTTCGCGAGCCTCGTGCTGCTGATCGTGTTCTTCAGCTTCGCGTCGTCGAACTTCCTCGAAGTCGACAACCTCGTGTCGATCCTGCAGGCCACCGCCGTGAACGGCGTGCTGGCCGTCGCGTGTACGTACGTGATCATCACGTCCGGCATCGACCTGTCGGTCGGCACGCTGATGACGTTCTGCGCGGTGATGGCCGGCGTCGTGCTGACGAAGTGGGGGATGCCGCTGCCGCTCGGGATCCTGGCCGCGCTGTGCTTCGGCGCGCTGTCGGGCTGCGTGTCGGGCTTCGTGATCGCGAAGATGAAGGTGCCGCCGTTCATCGCGACGCTCGGCATGATGATGTTGCTCAAGGGGCTGTCGCTCGTGATCTCGGGCACGCGGCCGATCTACTTCAACGATACGCCGGGCTTCACGTCGATCGCGCAGGATTCGCTGATCGGCAACCTGATCCCCGCGCTGCCGATCCCGAACGCGGTGCTGATCCTGTTCCTCGTCGCGATCGGCGCATCGATCGTGCTGAATCGCACGATCTTCGGCCGCTACACGTTCGCGCTCGGCAGCAACGAGGAGGCGCTGCGGTTGTCCGGCGTGAACGTCGACGCGTGGAAGATCGCCGTGTACACGTTCAGCGGCGCGGTGTGCGGGATCGCCGGCCTGCTGATCGCGTCGCGGCTCAATTCCGCGCAGCCGGCGCTCGGGCAGGGCTACGAGCTCGATGCGATCGCGGCCGTCGTGATCGGCGGCACGTCGCTGTCGGGCGGCGCGGGCAGCATCGTCGGCACCATCATCGGCGCGTTCATCATGAGCGTGCTGACCAACGGGTTGCGCATCATGTCGGTCGCGCAGGAATGGCAGACGGTCGTGACGGGCGTGATCATCATCCTCGCCGTCTATGTGGACATCCTGCGCCGCCGCCGCTGATGCACGCGCGCAGGAAGAAACGAACACGGGCACCCAGGCGCTGCACCGCCGGCCGGGCCGGCATTTCAGTCGATACCAACCAAGGAGACGCGAAGTGATCAGGAGCAAGGTGTTGAACGCGATCGTCGGGCTGACGTTCGCCGTCGGCGTCACGGCCGGCGCGCAGGCGCAGGAGACGTACATCCCGCTGATCTCGAAAGGCTTCCAGCATCAGTTCTGGCAGGCCGTGAAATCCGGCGCGACGCAGGCCGCGAAGGACTACAAGGTGAAGGTGACGTTCGAAGGGCCGGAAACCGAGGCGATGGTCGACAAGCAGATCGACATGCTGTCGGCCGCGATCGCGAAGAAGCCGGCCGCGCTCGGCTTCGCGGCGCTCGACAGCAAGGCCGCGCTGCCGCTGCTGAAGAAGGCGCAGGCCGAGAAGATCCCGGTGATCGCGTTCGATTCGGGCGTGGACAGCGACATTCCGGTGACGACGGCCGCGACCAACAACAAGGCGGCCGCCGCGCTCGCCGCCGACAAGCTCGCCGCGCTGATCGGCGACGAAGGGCAGGTGGCCGTGGTCGCGCACGACCAGACGAGCCGCACCGGCATCGACCGCCGCGATGGCTTCCTCGAACGGATGAAATCCGCGCACCCGAAGGTGCAGGTCGTGACCGTGCAGTATGGCGAAGGCGATCAGCTGAAATCGACCGAGGTGACGAAGTCGATCCTGCAGGCGTATCCGAAGCTCAAGGGGCTGTTCGGCACCAACGAGGGCTCGGCGATCGGCGTGGTCAACGGCGTGCGCGAGATGAAGCGCAAGGTCGTGATCGTCGGCTACGACTCCGGCAAGCAGCAGAAGGATGCGATCCGCAGCGGGCTGATGGCCGGCGCGATCACGCAGAACCCGATCGGGATCGGCTACAAGACGGTCGAGGCGGCCGTGAAGGCGATCAAGGGCGAGAAGCTGCCGAAGGTCATCGATACCGGCTTCTACTGGTACGACAAGACCAATATCGACGATCCGAAGATCGCGGCGGTGTTGTACGACTGACCGAGGCGTGCCTGCGGCGATCGCGACGATGCGCGCCGCCGCCGGGGCGATTGAACACGAGGGGATCATGGGCGCAGTGCGTATCGATTCGCATCAGCACTTCTGGCGTTATCGCGCGGCCGACTATCCGTGGATCGGCCCCGGCATGGGCGTGCTCGCGCGCGACTACCTGCCCGATATGCTGTGGCCGCAACTGCATGCGCAGGCGCTCGGCGCGTCGATCGCGGTGCAGGCGCGCGCCGAGCGCGACGAGACGGCGTTCCTGCTCGACCTCGCGCGCGAGGACGCGCGCATCGCGGCGGTGGTCGGCTGGGAGGATCTCGGTGCGCCCGCGCTGGCCGACCGCGTCGCCGAGTGGCGCAGCCCGAAGCTGCGCGGCTTTCGTCATCAGGTGCAGGACGAAGCCGACGTCGGCGCGTTCGTCGCCGATCCCGGCTTCAACCGCGGTGTGGCGTGGCTGCAGGCGAACGGCTACGTGTACGACGTGCTCGTGTTCGAACGCCAGTTGCCGGCGGTCCGTGCGTTCTGCGCGCGGCACGATGCGCACTGGCTCGTGCTCGATCATTGCGGCAAGCCGGCGCTCGCCGAGTTCGGGCGCGACGACACCGCGTTCGCACGCTGGCGCGCGTCGCTGCGCGAGCTCGGCGCGCTGCCGCACGTCGCATGCAAGCTGTCGGGGCTCGTGACCGAGGCCGACTGGCGGCGCGGCCTGCGCGCGCAGGACATCCGGCATATCGAGCAGTGCCTCGACGCGGCGCTCGACGCATTCGGCCCGCAGCGGCTGATGTTCGGATCGGACTGGCCCGTGTGCCTGCTCGCGGCGTCGTATGACGAGGTGGCGTCGCTCGTCGAGCGCTGGGCCGAATCGCGGCTGTCGGCGGCCGAGCGCGGCGCGTTGTGGGGCGGCACGGCCGCGCGTTGCTACGCGGTGCCGGGCGATGTGAAGCGCGGCATATAGAATAGGCGCGAGCGGTCTGTGCGATTCGTCGGGCCGTCCGCAACGAAACCGATTACCAGCGTCAACGTATGTCCATCCAGCCGATTCAGAACCGCCGCCTCTACCAGCAGATCGCCGACAAGCTCAGCGCGATGATCGAGTCGGGCGATTTCCCGCCGGGCAGCTATCTGCCGCCCGAGCGCGAGCTCGCCGAACAGTTCGGCGTGTCGCGCACGTCGGTGCGCGAGGCGCTGATCGCGCTCGAGGTGAGCGGGCTCGTCAGCGTGCGCGTCGGCGACGGCGTGAAGGTGCGCCTTCCTGAAACGGCGGCCGCGCCCGAACCCGCGCCGGCGCCGGTCGGGAAGGTCGCGCCGTTCTCGATCGTCGAGATCGATCCTGAGCTCGGCATCGCACTCGATCTCGATACCGAAATCCCGCCGTTCGCGCTGCTGCAGGCGCGCCGGCTGATCGAGCCGGAAGCCGCGTCGCTGGCCGCGCGGCACGGCTCGGACGCGCAGATCGAAGGTATCCACGAAGCGTTCCTGCGCAACCAGGACGACAACCGCAGCGGCTCGCTCACGCACCCGGGCGACCGGCTGTTCCATATCCGCATCGCGGAAGCGAGCGACAACGCCGCGTATGCGCTGATGATCAAGCAACTGCTGGCGCACAAGTACGACCCGATGTTCCAGCGGCTGCAGTCGCTGTACATGCCGAACGACATGCCGCACCGCTCGGAGCTGGAACACCGCGCGATCCTCGACGCGATCCGCGCGCGACCCCGACGCCGCGCGCCGCGCGATGGCCGAGCATCTCGATGAAGTGATCCGCATCTTTGGCCGCGCGCTCGACTGAGTGCGCGAGTCGATTCGCCGCATGGTCGGCCGCGGCCGACACGATGCGGATTTTCGCGTGCCGATGCGGCGTGCGCATCGCGCGAGGGTAACGGCCGCCGGGACAGAACGAACGCTGCGATGCGAGCGATGCGCGCCGGTCGATCGGCATGCCGCTCGCGCGCCGAATGGAGTGTGACGAATGCGCGTGAACGATTGCCACAATTTCCACGACTTCCGCGAGCTGGCCAGGCGACGGTTGCCGGGGCCGATCTTCAATTACATCGACGGCGCGGCCGACGATGAAACCACGTATCGACGCAACACGAGCGCGTTCGAAAGCTGCGATCTCGTGCCGAGCGTGTTGCGCGGCGTGCGCGACGTCGATCTGTCGGTGACGGTCATGGGGCAAAAGCTCGGCATGCCGGTGTACTGTTCGCCGACCGCGCTGCAACGCCTGTTTCACCATGACGGCGAGCGCGCGGTCGCCGCCGCCGCCGCGAAATTCGACACGATGTTCGGCGTGTCGTCGCTCGGCACCGTGAGCCTGGAAGAAGCCCGTGCGATCAGCCCGGGCCCGCAGGTCTACCAGTTCTATTTTCACAAGGACCGCGGCCTCAACCGCGAGATGATGAACCGCTCGAGGGAGGCCGGCGTGAACGTGATGATGCTGACGGTGGACAGCATCACCGGCGGCAATCGCGAGCGCGACAAGCGCACCGGCTTCTCGATTCCGTTCCGGCTGACGCTCGCGGGGCTCACCGAATTCGCGTTGAAGCCGGCCTGGGCGATCAACTACCTGACCCACGAGCGGTTCCGTTTGCCGCAACTCGACCGGCATGTCGACATGGGCGGCGGCGCGATGTCGATCAGCCGCTACTTCACGGACATGCTCGATCCGTCGATGTCGTGGGACGACGTCGCCGCGATGGTGCGGGAGTGGAACGGGCAGTTTTGCCTGAAAGGCGTGATGTCGGTCGACGACGCGCGCAGGGCGGTGGACATCGGCTGTACCGGCATCGTGTTGTCGAACCACGGCGGACGGCAACTGGACGGCTCGCGCGCCGCGTTCGACCAGCTTGCCGAGGTGGTCGACGCGGTGGGCGACCGGATCGACGTGATGATGGATGGCGGCGTGCAACGGGGTTCGCACGTGCTCAAGGCGCTGGCGCTCGGTGCGAAGGCCGTCGGGCTGGGGCGTTATTACCTGTTCCCGCTCGCCGCCGCCGGGCAGCCCGGCGTCGAGCGCGCGTTGCAGCTGATGCGCACGGAGATCGAGCGGGACATGCGGCTGATGGGCTGCGCGTCCGTTTCTCAGCTCGGGCGGGGCCAGCTTCGTTTTCGCTGACGGCGGCGGGCACGACGCCGTCAGGCCTGCGTGCCGGCCGGCATCGCCCGCTCAGAAGCGATCCGCGCGATACGGCGCCGGATCGGTGAACGGTGCTTCCCCGGTCATCATCTCGGCGAGCAGGCGGCCGGTGACGGGGCCGAGCGTCAGCCCGTGATGGTTGTGCCCGAACGCGAACCACAGCCCGCGATGCGCGGGCGCGGGGCCGATCACCGGGCGCATGTCGGGCGTGCACGGCCGGAAGCCGAGCCACGGATGCGGGTCGAGCCGCTCGCCGAAACCGAACACCGGCCGCGCGACGCGTTCCGCGCGTTCGAGCTGCACGCCGGTGGGCGGCACGCGGCGCCGCGCGATCTCGACGCCGGTCGTCAGCCGCAGCCCGCGCCGCATCGGCGCGATCACGTAGCCGTATTCGCGATCGACGATCGGCGCCGACGGCACGCCGCGCGCGGACGGCGCGTAGTGCATGTGATAGCCGCGTTTCTCGCGCAGCGGGATCTTGTAGCCGAACTTGCCGAACACCGTGTCGGACCACGGGCCGAGCGCGACGACGACGGCCGGCGCGGCCGCCGGGCCGTCGTCGGTCCGGACCTGCCAGCCGGGCGACAGCGCGTCGAGGCTCGCGGCGTCGCCGGTCAGCAGCGTGCCGCCGCCCTGCACGAACAGTTGCGCATACGCTTTGACGAGCGCGGCCGGATCGACGACGCTTTTCGGGTCGAGCCAGTGCAGCGCGCCGCAGAAGCCCGATGCGAGGCTCGGTTCGTGCGCGCGCAGCGCGGCCGCATCGAGCGGCGTGATGCCGAGCCCGTGGCGGCGCGCGGTGAGGCCGGCGTCGGCCACGCCGCGCTCGAATGCGGCCGGCGTGCGGAACGCTTCCAGCCAGCCGCTGGCGCGGACCAGTTCACCGGCGCCGGCCCGCGCGATCAGCGCGTCGTGTTCGACGATGCAGCGCTCGATCAGCGGCAGCATGTCGCGCGAGGCCGCCGCGTGACGCAGCGGCGCCGATTCCCACCAGAACCGCGCGAGCCACGGTGCGAACGCGGGCAGCGACGCGCTGTGCCAGTAGAGGTCGGTCGAGCGGTTCAGCGCATAGCGCATCAGCGTGAACGGGCTGCGCGGGAACGGGTACGGTTCGACCGACGAGCGCTCGATCAGCCCGGCATTGCCGAAGCTCGTGCCTTCGCCGGGCGCGCCGCGATCGACGAGGGCGACCTTGCGGCCGCGATCCTGCAGGTGCAGCGCGGCGCAGACGCCGACGATGCCGGCGCCGAGAACGATGACGTCGAAATCCATCGGTATGAATGAACAACGGTCGAGACAGGTTGGAAACCGACGTTGCAGTCGGGGCGAATTCCGGAGGAGGGCTGCCGACGGACAGCTTGCCGTCAGGATACCCGCGATGTCATGCGATTCGCAAAAACCGATTCGGCTTGCCGGATGCGTACTTACGATTCGCGATATTCCGGATTCTAACCGGGCGCCAGGCGCGGGCGGGACTGACATTCGTCGATGGCGACGGCATGCGCGCGCCGGCGCCCGCGATTCTCGATGCGTTGCACACCACGTGTCGACACCCTGTCATAAGCCGCCGATCGTGTTGATCATTTGATCCGGGGTATCGGTAAATCGTACGATGCTGCATCGCGGAATTGCCAAATTTACCCGTTGCGTCATTCCGGAAGATCCAGGTCCCCCTGCACCGCCGGCTTACCGGCGTAATTCGAGGGACTGCTTAATTGAAAGGTATGGACTCGCCCGAGGCGGGCCGTTATGATGGCGCCGCTTGCCCTGAGAGACAGCCGACCGCGCCAAGAAAAAGACATAAACGTGGGAGAAGATGGCGATTTTCTCGAATGTCCGTCTGCTGGCGAATGCGATTGCGTTGATGGCCTGAAAGCCGCGAATCGCGTTTCGTCGGAGACGCATTCCGAAATTAATATTTCGGACACCGACATGTAGTAATGCCGCGTCGCATGCGCCGCGGCAATCGAAAAAGAAAGCGAGAGGGCCCATGAAAGAGTTGCCAGGAATCGCCGGATTGGTCGAGTCCGCGGGATCGTCCCCGCTTGCCGGCGCGCTGCAGTCGGGCGCGATGCAATTGGCCGCGGCGGCGAATCCCGCCGTCGGCAAGATCGCACCGACGGTCCAGAACAATCATGTGACGGTCGTGAACGGCCCGAACCAGACGAACATCGTCACGCAGGGCCAGCACGCGAGCATCGTGCGCAAGGCGATTTCGGTGCAGTCGCAGGACGAACACATCCAGCACACGGCGAAGACGGCGGTGTGAGTGGCAATGATCGAGCTTTCCGCAACGACTTACACGACCGAACTGAAGCGCTTCAAGCTGCGCGGCCAGGTCTGGCTTGCAGCGAACGAGATTCCCGCCGACGTGCAGGTGCCGACCGCGTGGCGCGTGCTGCTGGATACGCCCGACGCCGCGCTCGGCAACTGGCTCGCGAAGATGTGGGCGGGCGTCGCCGGCCGCCTGCCGGCGGTCGAGCAGTTCTTCGCGGAGAAGCTGCGGCGCCCCGCCGTGTTCCAGAAGGAGAGCGGCGATCTGTGCCTGCTGTATCCGTACACGGTCGAACAGGACGACCTGAACTTCTTCATCGGCCATCCGCCGCTCGGCGAGCTCGTATCGGACGACATGCCGCTGTGGCGCGCGTTACCCGACGATCTGCGCAGCTTCTACCAGTTCACGCACAACGGCTGGACGTTCTTCCCGGCCAACTCGATGGGCCCGTTGCCGATTGGCGACCAGACCGCGTTGACCGACAAGCTCGACCTGACGCCCGACGAGACGCGCCAGCTCGGCGTGAATCCCGATCTCGTGTGGACGGTGTTCCAGAATGGCGGCGGCGACTATCTGTGCCTCGACCTGCGCAACAGCGCCGGCGACGGGAGCGACGCAGGGCGGATCTGGTGGCACGAGAACCCGACCGAACTCGAACCGGTGGATTTCTGGGCCGTGATGAACGCGTGGTTCGAGATTTTCGTCGAGGAAGCCGACAAGCGATGACGACCTGGTGCGTCGTTTCGGGCCGGTGCGCATACAACCGTAGGTCCATGCCGCGTGCCGCACGCGCGACTTCTCCGGTTGCGAATGCAGTGTTCCGGCCGACCCGAAAGCCGTTGCGAGATGTCATTCGATTTGCCGGCGCTCACCTGACGCGTGGGAACGTATGAGGTTTTCCGCGCACGGGCGTCCAATCCACTGATCAATCTGCACGCGTCGACACCCGATCGGCTTCGGTCGACGCGATTGCCAGCCTCGTCGTGCCGCGGCACCGGATCCATACCATTCAGGGTGTTTTTCGCGGGTGTTTCCCACTGCTTGGTGATCCGAATTTTTACCTAAGATGAAGAAATCGTGCGCGTCGTTCGGTGCTTGCGCGCATGGAGGGAGGCAGGAGGCAGCGCCAGAGCGATGCCGGCGGATGTTGCGATCATGGAAGCGAAAGTGTGTGCGGCTGCTGCCTGTCTTGCGACGGCAGCGACGCCGACGGGCGCGGCGCAGGGCGCCGCACGGACGACGCGCCGGCCCGGCCGGATCACTTCGCTGCGCCACGCGTTGTTCGCAATCGTTTGCGTGTTGGGCGCCGCGCCCGCCGTGCTCGCCGGGGCGCTCGCCGATACGGACGGCCCGGCCGACAATGGGCTCATCGCAGCCGCCGCCGCGAGCCCGACCGATCCCGCCATTTCGTCACATGACGCGGCCGTGCGCCACGTCGTACTCGGCATCATCAGCTTCACGCGCTGGCCGACGACGCCCGTGCGCCTGCATCTGTGCATCACCGGGCGCCCCGACTACGCGCGCGGCCTGACCGACACGCTGCAGGCCGGCTCGACGCTGCTCGACGTGCAACGCGTCCGCTTCGACGATCCGTCGCTCGGCATCGCATGCGACGTCGTCTATCTCGGCGCCTTGAACAACGACGAGCGCGCGCGGGTGAGAGCCGCATTGGCCGGCCATCCGGTGCTGACGATCGCGGAACACGATCCGTCCTGCACCGCGGGCGGCATGTTCTGCCTCGACGTCGACGGCGATCGCGTGTCGTTCGACATCAACCTCGATGCCGTCGCGCGCAGCGGCGTGCGCGTGCATCCGAACGTCCTCAATCTCGCACGACGGCCGGTGACGCCATGACACGGCCCTCGCTTCCCGTTCCCGCTTCGCCCGTGCCGCGCCCGACGTTGCAAAGCGTGCTGCGTCGCGCACACTTGCGGCTCGCGTTCGTCGCCGTGACGATGGCCGCCGTGTCGTTGATCGTCGTCGCCGTGATCGCGTTGCGCGCGTATGCCGGCAACAACCTGAACCTGCTCGCGCGCTCGCTCGGTTACACGGTCGAGGCGGCGCTCGTGTTCGGCGATCGCGTCGCGGCGAACGAGGCGATCGGCATGATCGCCGGCGACGAGGACGTCGCGCAGGTGGTCGTCACCGACAGCAACGGGCAACTGTTCGCCACGTGGCAGCTGCCGGCCGGAAGCGGGATCGCGCGGCTCGAGCGCGCGGTCGCCGACGTGGCGCTGCCCGGGCCGGTGACCGT
This sequence comes from Burkholderia sp. AU32262, assembly GCF_020419985.1. Classification (NCBI taxonomy): domain Bacteria; kingdom Pseudomonadati; phylum Pseudomonadota; class Betaproteobacteria; order Burkholderiales; family Burkholderiaceae; genus Burkholderia; species Burkholderia sp. AU32262. The sequence goes on along the minus strand of NZ_JAIZRS010000001.1, from coordinate 108,712 downwards.
CCCGGTGATGCACGACGGCATCATCGTCGGCCACGTCGTCGTGCGCGGCCGCGGGCACCAGTTCTTCGGCTTCCTGCTCGGCGGCGTCGGCGGCATTCTCGGCTGCCTGGCCGTCAGCGTGTTCGGTGCGTACGTCAGTTCGAAGCGCCTGCTGCGCAACATCGTTTCGCCGCTGCGCGCGCTGGCGGGCGTCGCGCACGCGGTGCGGCGCGAGCGTGCGTTCGCGCGGCGCGTCGAGCCGGCGGCGATCGCCGAACTGAACCAGCTCGGCGACGACTTCAACGCATTGCTCGACGAATTCGAAGACTGGCAGAACACGCTGCGCGACGAGAACGCGTCGCTCGAACACAAGGCGACGCACGATGCGCTCACCGGGTTGCCCAACCGCGTGCAGTTCGAATCGCGTCTCGCGCTGGCGCTGTGCGACGCCACGTTGACGGGGCAGCGGGTCGCGGTTCTCTATCTCGACTGCGACCGCTTCAAGGAGATCAACGATGGTCTCGGTCACGATGCGGGCGACGCGGTGCTGATCGGCATCGCGTCGCGGCTGCGCACGCGGGTGCGCGAGGCCGATCTCGTCGCGCGCCTGGGCGGCGACGAATTTGCGGTGATGCTGGCGGCGGTGCCTGAAGCGGGCAGCGTGTGCCGGATCGCCGACGAGATTCTGTCCGGCATGGCGCCGTCGATCGAGCTGTCCGACGGCCGCGTGGTGGCCACCATGATGAGTGCCGGCGTTGCGCTGTTTCCCGATCACGCATCCGACGCGAGCGGCCTGCTGCGCGCGGCGGATATCGCGATGTACCGCGCCAAGCGCGCGCGGCCGGGATCGTGGCAACTGGCGGAGAGCGTGGCAGGGCCGGTGTGATGTCGATCGACTCGCGCCGCGGGCGAGGCCGCGGCGGCGGTTAAAAGAAGCGCTTGCAGAGCGGGCGCGATGGAAGGGGATGCGAAATGAACCACTCGTTTCCTGTGAGCACGGGGCGGATGTGCGTCGGGAGTGCGCTGCTGCTGTGCATGCTGCTGGGGGGGCTGCAACACGCCGCCGCCGCTTCATCGGGGGCTGACGCAGACGCAGGTGACGGCGCTGAAGTCGGCCGGGTTCCAGGAGACCGGGCAGGGGTTCGAGTTCGGTTCGACCGGGCCGATTCTGTTCGATTTCGATCGATACAACCTCAAGCCGGACGTCAGACGGATCGTCGAACGGATCGGGCGAACGTTGCGGTCGGCGGGCATCAACGGCGTGCGGGTTTATGGGTATTCGGATGACGAGGGCACGGAGAAGTACGACATCGAATTGTCGAGGCGGCGGGCGGAGGTGGTGGCGATCGAACTGGTCGACGTCGGGCTCGACGCGAAGCAGATCGCGATTGCCGGGAAAGGGAAGCGCGATCCGGTGGGGGACAACAGGACGCCGGCAGGGCGCGCGCAGAATCGGCGGGCGGCGATTGTGGTCTCGCCGCGATGAGGTGGTACGCCGCGCATGGGTGGTGTGTGTAGACGCGCCGACACGCACGCCGTGCCGTCCGCTGTAACGGTTCGCCACCATTGACGCGAAAGTGCCCGAGCGGCCGTTTGCAAGCGGCGAGCCTTGATGTTCGCGGCATTCAGGCGCGGCATCGGCAGTATTCGTCATCGCAGAAATGACGCCCGTTCGACGCGTCGCGAATGAAACAATAGGTGGTCAAAATAAAATCGTTCCGCCTTTTTGAACGCTGCATCGTCATACGCACATGCGGCGACGGACGGAACGAGGATGGCCATCGAACCCAAGGATCTGCTGCCGCACTTCGAGCGTGAACTGACGCTGCTGCGCCGTTCAGTGCAGACGTTTGCCCAGCGCTTCCCCAAAATTGCCGCCCGGCTGGCGATCAACGGCGAGCATTCGGACGATCCGCACGTCGAACGCCTGTTGCAGTCGTTCGCATTGATGGCGGCGAGCCACGACATGCGCATCGAAGATGACGTGCCGGCGTTTACGCACGGTTTTCTCGACACGCTGCACGGTGTTTTCCTGCGCCCGTTTCCTTCCTGCGCGATTGCGCAATTTCTGGGCGACCGCAGCAGCGACCTGACTGCGCCGCGCGTCGTGCCGCGCGGCGACAAGCTGATCGCGCCCATCGGCAAGGAAGTATTCCGCGTCGCGGACGACGTCGCGGTCGTGCCGCTCACGGTGTCGTCGGTGCGTTACACGACATCGTCGATCGCGCCGCGCGACGTCGCGTGGCCGGCGGAAACGACCGGCTTGCTGACTTTCACGTTCGAGCTCACCACGCCGAACGCCACCTTCGCCATCGTGCCGGACACCGTGCGCGTGCATTTCACCGGCACGCGGGAAATCGTTGCGGCGCTCACCGACGCCGCGTTGCTCCTTGCCGGCCGAAGCTTTGCCGAAGCAGGCGATTCGACGCGCTGGAAGCGTCTGCCGGACGCGACGTTCACGGCCGCCGGCTTCGAGCCTGCCGATGCGCTGCTCGACGTGCGGCCGGACGAGGCGCTTTGGCCGCTCCATTTGCTGATGGCGTATTGCGCGATGCCGGAGCGTTTCGACTTTGTCGACGTGGACATGCGGAAGATCAAGCGAATCGCCGGCGGCAGCCGTCGCGTCGCGCTTCACCTCGCGATCGCGGGCGTGCATCCGGATTCGCACCGCGCCCGGCGCCTGGCCGCCGCCACGGCCGACCACGTCCGGTTGTTTTGTACGCCGATCGTCAACCTGTTTCAGGACGAGGCCCAGCCGATCGAGACGCGCGCGGGTTGCGCGCACTATGCGGTGAGGGCGCTCGCGCAGGGGGGGGGCGCGCCGCGCACCGCTATCTGGTCGATCGATGCCGTGCGTCATGTCTGCGACTCGGGAACGTCGACGCTGGCGCCGTTCCGGTCGCTAAGCCATGGCACGGACAGGCGTGCCGGGTTGTTCTGGACGGTGTTGCACGACGAGGCAAGGCGGGCACCGAAGGAGCCCGCCGATCCGCGCGCCAAGGAGACGGACGCGCGCCCGGCGCCGTCCCCCGCCGACGCTGCCGAATCGCTCCGCGGTGTCGAACTGGAACTCGTTGACCAGGGCGGGCGACCTGCCGACCCCGGCCATCGCAAGCTGGAGATCTGGCTGTCCTGCACGCAGGGCGATCTGTCCGCGATGCGCGAGCGCGAACTGGCGTTGCCCGCGGGCGATCCGGCGGGAACGGTCATGTTGCTGAACCGGCCGACCGCGAGCCGGCCGACCGCTTTCCGCCATGGGGAGCTGTGGGATCTGCTGTCGCTTCTCGTGCCGCAGGCGGTCCGGCTGGACAAGGGCGGCCTGACCCAGATCAGGCGGCTTTGCGCGCGCTGGGCGGAGAACTCGGTGGACGCCGGCCGGCGCTTCGATGCGATCGTGTCGTTGTCGACCGCGCGCGTGCGGGGCTGGCTGCCCGGCAAGCCGGCATCGGCGTTCGTGCACGGGCTGGAGGTGCGGCTGGTCGTGGACGAGCAGCGTTTCGCCGCGTTCAGCCTGAGCGGATTCGCGCACGTGATGGACCGGTTTTTCGCGCCCTACGTGCCGGTCACGAGCTTCGTGCAGGTCGTGCTGTTTTCGGCCGCTACCGGTGCGGTGCTTCGGCGTGGGGCGCCGCGTCCGGGCACCCAGCCACTGGTCTAGTTTCCCGATTTTTAGGGCCCGTACGAAAACGTTTGCGGACGTCTTTCAAGCCGTCGGGTTTTACCCTACATTATCGAGGCTTCGGGCCGGCGAGCCGGCTTACGGAACCTGAGATCACACGCAAGGAACAAGAATGAGTTTCGCTCCGAACGGGGGTATTCCCAATGGATTGGGCGGTGGTGCGCTCGGCTCGTTGAGCGCGCTCGGGGGCCTCGCCGGCCCGGTCGCGTCGAGTGTGGCCGGCAGTCTCGGGCCGCTCGCAGGGCTGGCCGGGCACGTCGACACCGTCCAGCGGGCACTGCAACTCGCACAGACCGGCTTCTCGCTGATGGAGAAGACGCCCGGCGCGATTGCCGAGGCGATCAACGGCGCCGCCAACCCCGCGCGCCTGACCCAGCTCAACCGCTACGTCACGCTTGATACGCCGCTCGGCCCGGATGTGCTGCTCGTCAGCGCGGCTGTCATCGACGAGCATGTGAACCGGTTGCCGGAGATCCACCTCGACCTGCTGTCGCATCGCCACGACCTGCGCCCGGACGATCTGATCGGCCAGCAGGTCAAGATCCGCTTCGACCAGCAGGCGCGCCTGTCGACCCTCGAACGCGTCGTGGCCTCGGGCACCGGCGACAACGACCGCTACTTCGACGGCTACGTCGCGTCGTTCGACCGCGCCGGCAACCCCGGGAACGTCACGCAATACCACCTGACGGCCGTGCCGTGGTTCTGGTTCCTCACGCGTTCCACCGACTGCCGGATCTTCCAGAACAAGACCGCGCAGGACATCCTCACCGAGATCTTCCAGGAACACGGTTTTTCCGATTTCGTGTTCGATATCCGGACGAGCCAGAAGCCGCTCGAATACGTCGTGATGTACCAGGAGAGCTACTACAACTTCTGCGCGCGGCTGATGGAGCAGGAGGGGCTCGTGTGGACGCACCGCTACGAGAAGGACAAGCACTTTCTCGTGATCGGCGACACGAACCTGCTGTTCCGCCCGATCGATGGACTCGCCACCGTGCCGTTCGCGGCGACCGAGGCGAGCGAGGACAGCGGCATCGATCAATTGCACGAAGGTCGGCGTTTCGGCGTCGGCAAGATCACGTTCCGCGACTTCAATCACCAGAATCCGTCGTCGCCGCTGATGCTGGTGGAGGCCGGGCCGCAGAACCTCAAGCACGCACGGCTCGACGCGACCGAGCGGTTCGAGCACCAGTCGTTGTACGACCACGGCGACGACGGTAACCGCTACGCGCGTTTCGCGATGGAGGCCGAGGAGGCGCAGGCGCATCGCTATACGGGCAGCGGCTATGCGTGGCGCATGACCACGGCGGGAACCGTGGCAGTCGCGAACCACCCGGTGCTCGAAAACAACCAGGAGTACGTGATCCTGCACGTGCGTCACGAGGCCGTGAACGACTACACGCAGCACAGCGCGAAGCTGCCGTACCGCAACAGCTTCTCGCTGCTGCCGAAGAAGATCCCGTACCGTGCGCCGCGCGCGACGCCGAAGCCGGTGATTCACGGCACGCATTCGGCGATCGTCGTCGGGCCGAAGGGCGAGGAAATCTATACGAACGGCAGCGCGGTGAAGGTGCATTTCCCGTGGGACCGGCGCGGCAAGAAGGACGGCTCCGATTCGATGTGGGTGCGCGTGTCGCAGCCGTGGGCGGGCGACGGCTGGGGCGCGGCCGCGATTCCGCGGATCAGGCAGGAAGTGCTGGTGGCGTTCAATCAGGGCGATCCGGATAACCCGGTGATCGTCGGCCGCGTGTTCAACGGCGAGCAGGGCAACCCGTATCACGGCGCGGCCGGCCAGACGATGGGGATCAAGAGCCAGACGCATAAGGGTGCGGGGTCGAACGAGATCCGCATGACCGACACGAACGGCATGCAGGAATTCTTCATGCACGCGCAGAAGGACATGAACACCGTCGTCGAGAACAACGAGACGCACAAGGTGATGGGGCCGATGCGTACCGTGCTGGTGGCGACGGGCAGCGAAGAAAAGCAGATTCCGCAGGGCAACCTCACCGAGACGATCGCCGAGAAGCGCAGCACCACGGCCACGACCGTCGAGGTGACGACGCCGGCCAAGGACGGCGGCGGCGGCACGCAGGTCTATGTGGCCGAGCGCGGCATCCTGCTGAAGGTGCAGGACAGCTCGATCTCGCTCGCGCCGGAAGGCATTCGCCTCGAGCACAACGGCTCCGTGATCCTGATGACCGACGACGGTGTGACGGTCAACGGCAAGCGCATCGATCTCAACAAATAAACTCGAACGAAACCAGCCATGCACTACGCAATCCATGAAGGCACATTCGAATTGCCGGACGCGGCGCTTGATCGCACCGTCAACATGCTGATTCTTCCCGTCGGCCCGGGCGGGCTGAGTCTCGTCGTGTCCCGCGGCCGGCTGCGCGAGCAGGAGTCGATCGACGCGTTCGTCGAGCGCGAATGGGCGCAGGCGTCGCGCACCGCGCAGAATCTGAACGTGCAGTCGCGACGCCCGGTGACGGTCGGGCGGGCGGAATGCCCCGGCGTGCAAACGGAATCGACGCATGAACAGGACGGTCGCACCTTTCATCAGATGCAGACGGCGTTTCGGCTCGATGCCGGCGGGCAGGTGATCGTGATGACGTTGACCAATGCCGCGCCGCTCAACGACGAACAGCGTGCGCTTGCCGCGCGCATGCTGGAGAGCTTCCAGCCGCGCCCGGTTGCGCCCACGCTCGTTTCGGATGCCGGCCGCCCATGAGTCAACCGGCCGCTCGCAAGGACGATCCCTTTACCCACACGACGCTTGCGGGCGATTTGCTCGGCATGGGCGGGTCGCTGCTGGGCGGCCTGGGTATCGGATGGGCGCTGACCACGATAGCGGAAGGCCTCGTGTTCGGCGCTTTGGGCGCGCTCGAAATCGGCACCGGCGGGCTGGCGACGCCGATCGTGCTGGCGATCGGCGTCGGCGTGGCCGCCTACATGCAGGGCTCGGGCCTGAACGACAAGATCGACGAGGCCGCGAAGGGGCTCGGCAACGCCATTTCTCCGCCCGTGGAGAAAGGCACGATCCAGAACGGCTCGCCCAATGTGTTCGTCAACGGGAAGCCGGCGGCGCGCGCGGCCGACGGTGCGGACATGGATCCGGTGCTGTGCAGCGACCATCCCGGTCCGCAATTCGTCGCACAAGGGTCCGACGTGGTGTTCATCAACGATCTGCCTGCGGCGCGGGTCGACGACAAGACCACCTGTGACGGCACGATCTCGAAGGGCTCGCCGGACGTTTTCTTCGGCGGCGGCACGAAGACCGTGCGCGACATCAGCGCGGCGCGGCCGTGGGTCGCCGGGCTCGGCGCGGCGATCGGTATCGCGCTTGCGCTCTGTGGCCGAGGCAAGGGAAGCTGGGGCGATTTCGTCAAGGGCAAGCTGCCGTGTCTCGCGATGAATTTCGCGGCCGGCATATTCGGCACATGGCTCGGCAGCAAGATGCAGCCGTCGGCCGGCCATCCCGTCAACGTGATCACCGGCGGCAAGATTCTCGACGGCAGCGACGATACCGACTTCGTGTTGCCGGGCCCGCTGCCGATCGTCTGGCGGCGTTTTTACAGCAGCCACGACGATCGCGCCGATGGCCTGTTCGGTGTCGGCTGGAGCGTGCCGATCAGTGTCGAGTTGAGGGTGGCGCGGGAGAACGGCGTCGTCACGTCGATCACGTACTGGGACGAACAGGGGCGCGAGATCGAGTTTCCGGCGGTGTCGCCGGGTGAGAGTCATTTCAGCGTGCCGGAAGGCATTTACCTGATTTGTACCGCCGGCGGGCACTATGTGGTCGAAACGGTCGATGGTTTGTATCGCGATTTCGGCCGCGCGGGCAGCGATGCGGACAGCGAGATGCTCAAGCTGCGGCGGCTCGAGGATCGCAACGGCAACTGGATCGAGGTCGAGCAGGAAGCGGTAGATGAGGTCGTGCGGCCGGTGCGGTTGCATGACAGCGCGGGTCGCGTGCTGACGCTGGGTTACGAGAAGCCTCATCCTCGACGCATTGCCACGATCGAACTGACGCGCGGTGTCGACGGAGAGCAACCCGACACGCTGGTGCGTTATGCGTACGACGATGCCGGCCAACTCGTGGCCGTGACCGATCGCAGCGGCCACACCGGGCGACGGTTTGCCTACGAGTATGGGTTGATGGTCCAGCACACGTTGCCCGGCGGCTTGAACTGCTTTTATGCGTGGCAGGGTGTGGGCCGCGACGCGCGTGTCATGCGCCATTGGACCGACGACGGCGAAGCGTACACGTTCGACGCAGATCTCGCGCAGCGTTCGGTGACGATCACCGATCAGATCGGGCGCGTGACGGTCTGGACGTGGAACGAGGATCAGCAGCCGACGAGTTATACGGATGCCGAAGGCAACGTGTGGCGGCTCGAATGGAACGCGATGCGGCAGCTGGTCAGCACGACCGATCCGGCCGGCCATGTCACTCGCTTCGAATATGACGAGCGCGGGCGGCAGACGCAGCGCATCGACGCGCTCGGCCACGTCGAGCGGACCGAATGGAATGGGCACTACGATCTGCCTGTTGCGGAAATCGATCCGACCAACGCGCGATGGATCTATCGTTACGACGCGCGCGGCAACCTGACGATGACGCGCGATCCGGCGGGTTTTGCGACCGAGTATTACCGCGACGATCGCGGGCTCGTGCATACGATTCGTGATGCGCGCGGCGGGTACAAGTTCCTTGAATGGAATGGCCGGGCGCAGTTGACCGCGTATACCGACTGTTCCGGCAAGGTCACGCGGTTTGCGTATGACGCACGCGGTGCGCTCGCTCGGGTGACCGATGCGGCCGGCAATGCCACGGTGTACGAAACGGATGCGATGGGGCGAGTCACGGGGATCGGGACGGCCGATGGTGCGCGTCAGATGTTCCGTTACGACGCGGCCGGAAGGCTGATTGAGGTCGTCGATCCAAACCAGCGCAGCACGCGCTACGAAGTCAATCCGCGTGGATTGTTGCTTGCACGCACGGATGCTGCGGGTCGGGTCGTGCAGTTCGGCTATGACCAGGCGTTCCGGTTGGCGAGCCTGACCAACGAGAATCGTGAGACGTATCGCTTTCAGTACGACCGTCGCGATCTCGTTTCCGCACAGATCGGTCTCGATGGCCACAGGCGTATGTACGAGTACGACGTGTGCGGTCTAGGCACGATCGTACGCGATGGGCAGCTCGAGACACGATACGAGCGCGACGCGATTGGGCGGCTGACGGCGAAGCAAGCCGCGCACGAGCGTTGCGAATACCTGTACGACGAGGCAGGCCGGATCACATCGGCCGAGTTGTACACGCTTGCTGCCCGAGGACCATCGTTGAAGAATCGCGTCAGCCTGAAGTACGACAAGCGTGGAGAAGTCGTCGAGGAATACACGCCGACCGGCTGGCTCGCACACACCTACGACGAGCTCGGCAATCGTGTCAGCACGACGATTTCCGGCGAGCGCACGATCGACTGGCTGCATTACGGGTCGGGGCATGTGCACCAGATTCGTTTCGACGGTGCCACGGTTGCGGACATCGAACGGGACGACCTGCATCGCGAGGTGCTGCGGACGCAGGGCAAGCTGACGAGTCACTTCGGGTATGACGCGGTGGGGCGCCGTGCTCGGCAAACTGCGCAGCGCGGCGCGGCGGGCGGCGAGTTGCTTGCGAAGCAGTGGCAATACGATGCCGCTGGCGACGTGATCCAGAAGCGCGACCAGCGTTACGGCACGACGAGCTATCGGTATGACCCGACGGGGCGCATCGAACAGGCGGTGGGGCCGGGATTGCCGTCGGAAGTGTTTCGGTGGGATGCCGCGGCGAACCTGGTGTCGAGCGATCACCCGGGCGGGTATGTCGAGCACAACCGGCTCAAGATGTTCGAGGACAAGCGCTTTGAGTACGACGCGTATGGGCGGCTCGTTCGTAAGGTGAGCGGGCATGGGCCGGCTAAAGAGCTCACGCTTGAATACGACGACTGGAACCAGTTGAAGACCGTCGTGACGAAGGACCGGCTCGGGGTTGCAACGACGCATTTCGAATACGACGCGTTCGGTCGACGGATCAGGAAGCTCAATGGCAGTTATGCGAGTACGGATTTCCTGTGGGACGGCATGCGGTTGGTGCAGGAGACGTATCACGATCGTCAGGGCGAGGAAGCGCTGACGTACTTGTACGAGTCCAATAGTTATGTGCCGCTTGCCCGGATCGATCAAGGGAGGGCAGCGGCTAATGATGCGGATGGACGGGATGCGGTTTACTACTTCCACAATGATGTATCGGGGTTGCCGGAGGAACTGACTGACGCTGGTGGCGAGTTGGTCTGGCAGGCGCGCTATAAGGTTTGGGGCAATGCGGTACAGGAGGAGTGGATCGCGCGGGCGCCGCAGACGTCGGCCGCCGCCTGGGGTGAAGTGTCGGTAGCCGCGCCGACGTCGACATATGCACCACGACCACAGAACTTGCGCTTCCAAGGACAGTATTTGGACCGCGAGACCGGGTTGCACTACAACACTTTCCGGTTCTACGATCCAGACATCGGGAGATTCATCAATCCGGATCCGATTGGATTGCTGGGAGGAGCGAACCTCTATCGGTACGCGCCTAACCCGGTATCGTGGATTGACCCATGGGGACTGACTGGCGACGACATAACAACGCTTTACCACTACACGACTCAAGATGGTATGGAGGGCATTACGAGTAGTGGACTTTTGAATGCGTCGCATGGGCCCGTACATGCAAGGTTTGGAGATGGTCAGTATTTCACTGATATATCTCCCGATATGATTGGCGGTAGAACTATGGCCGATGCTGCTGGAACTGGAAAGATGTCACTAGGACAGCTTGCGGCAAATATTTACGGCGATGCGCGAAAACTTAATAGCATCACGCATTTTGTTGAAATTGACGTTACGGGTTTGGATGTCAAGGAGCCCCGTCCAGGAACTTTCTTGGTTGAAGGGAGTGAACCACTTGATATTTCGAATCGCGTGAAAAGAAGTGGATCGAGTTGCTCATGAAAAGAGAATATTTCCATTCAAAAACAGAGTTTCCGTGTGGTGTAGGGGAGGTTTATACGGAATTTCTCGACGGCGTCGCGACGCGCCAGATTAGCCATCCTGATGGTGGAGTTATCTATGCATCTTCATCGGTACGTGATTGGAATCCTGAGATAGGATTTTTGCTCTTTGATGGAATTAAGGACGAGCTTGAAATTTCTCAAAAAGACGAAATCAAACGAGAAGATTTCGAGCATGTCTGGAAGGCGGTCATAGGCAATCCTCCCAAAGGACTGTCGATTGTCTATGAAGTTGGGGATGCGGCTGTGCCACGGGAAAATTCAACCTTGATTGCTCATGTGGTGAACAATCGGGGGAAATGGGGGCGCGGGTTTGTTGTTTCTCTCGGCAAGAAATACCCTGTCGCACGAGATGGTTATCTCGAATTGTTCCGAGATGAACAGCGGCCTCCGCTCGGAATGGTTCAATTTTTGTCTGTGGATGACGAGAAGCGGATATTTGTCGCGAACATGGTTTCTCAGGACGGGATTCGCAAGAGTAGTCGCGACGTTGCTCAATACGTTTCGTATTCTGACCTCAAGATATGCCTTAGTAAAATTTGCGAATTTGCGTTAGCTAATCGACTTTCGGTGCAAATGCCAATGATTGGCGCGGGACTTGGTGGCGGGGATTGGGAAGTCATTTCGGCGGAAATCGACGAAGTGTTTTCGTACTATAAACAGACTTGTAAAATAATTACACTTTCTTGATAACGCTGGCGGCGAGCTGGTTTGGCAGGCGCGCTACAAGGTGTGGGACGATGCGGTGCAGGAGGAGTGGGTTACGCGGGTGCCGCAGCGGTCGACGGCCGCCTGGGGTGAAGTGTCGGTGGCCGCGCCGGCCTCGACGCGCGTGGCTGATCAACGATGCGTGTTTTGTTCCGGGCCGCAAGGCGAGGATCGACATTGAGCCGGGCAGGCTGATCATCACGCAGATGTAAAAGGCAACGCCGCGAGATGCGGCCGCGCTGCGCGACGTCGCGCAGCGCGCCGGACGGGGTAGAGCAGCCGTAACCGGCGGCAGCCACCCCAAACCACGCATCACCAAGCGATATCGCAAGACGACCGCGACGTCCCCGCACCGCCGGTAGCCGTGCATTTCGCCCCTGAGCCGTTGTCATAGAACGTCCGCGTCTCTGGTTGCGGCACCGACGGATCGAACGGATTCGGCGCGCCGTGCGGACCGCGCGGCGCATCGTACGGCCGCTGCGGCGCATACGAGCCGCCACTCACAGCCGGCCGCGATCCATTAGCGCGCAGGTATTCATTCCAGTTCCGCTCGAGCTGCTCATACCCCGGCACAGCGCGCCCCAAACTGTCGCTCCCGCCCGCGCCGAGCGCGACACGATTCGGCGGCAAGATGACATCGGGTTCACGTTCAGAAGAAGCGGGCGGCGATGCCACAAGCGCATCGCTCGTCACCCGCAACGGCCGCGTATCCGGCGTATCGAAAGGGCTGCGTTCGGCGGGCGTGGCGAACTGCACCCGCCTGCGGCTCAACCGCGCCGCATGCCCATCATCCCGGGCGGCCGCACGTCGCTCCGAGCGAAACACATTGGCGCCGGCCGACCGATCGGTCAGCGTATCGCGTCCGGAAGCATGGGCAGCACAAACAGAAAGCGCGCACGCGATCGCGGCGGCGGAAGAGAGGCGGATTGGGCAATTCATCGATGATTCGAAGCAGGTGATGTGCATTGAACAAAAACGGCAAATCACTGGCTGGCGGCTGAGCGACAAGGGGGACGTCGAAGCGTCCCTGAAGCGACTGCGAGGCGCGGCGGGCGCGACTTGCAGGGAGGCTGGCTGGATTGCTGAAGCGAGGCCACATTATTTCATGGAAATCTCAAAAAGCTTTCAAAATGTTTAGCTTCAAAAGTAAACAGTAAGATTTGCCGCGATGTCGAGCGCCCGTTCTGGTGCGCACTCACACAATCATCAGTCGATTGGTTTCCCGCGATCGACTCCTGGGCCGCCCACAAAACGCACCATCGCGGATCACGCCCTCGCCGGACGCCATGCTCAGCAAGGAACCCACCCCGGTCTCCCCGCCCAATAGCAACCCAATTGCACCCAAGGCAATCGTCCCACCCCGAAAAGGTTGCGCCCCCGTCGCCACCCGCCCGCCTCAAAAACATACGTGTTTTCCCTCAATCGACAGGCATTTTTGACAGACGATTGAAAAACGCCCATATAATTTCGGCTGCCTTGCCAATGGCTGTCGGACCATCCCTCCGAACGAGCGATTTGGCAAGCGGGGCAGGCGAAACGCTTGCGCAATGCAAGACGCATCACGATGTCTTTCCGAACCAGACGTCCCCTTCGGGGACTGCAAGAGCCGGGCCCCGCTACGCAACATTCCGCTGGAGTTCCGTCTTCTATGTGTCTCGGGCGTGTCCCCTGTCCTCGCCCCGGGTGCTGTTCGATTGCGCAAGTCATGCCGCCTTTGCCCGTATGACTAAACAACATCGAGGAGCTCCCAGATGACGCTGTCCCGTCTTACGTCCATTTCCGCCGCCGCCGTGCTGTTCGCCGCCGGCGCCGCCGCCGCGCAAGCGGAAACCGTGAAGATCGCCATCGCTGGTCCGATGAGCGGCTCGGTCGCCCAATACGGCGACATGGTGAAGGCCGGCGCGCTGACCGCGATCGAACAGATCAACGCGGCAGGCGGTGCGGGCGGCAACAAGTTCGAAGTCGTGATGATGGACGACGCGTGCGAACCGAAGCAGGCCGTCGCCGTCGCCAACAAGATCGTCAGCCAGAAGATCAAGTACGTGATCGGCCACGTGTGCTCGGGTTCGACGATTCCCGCGTCGGACATCTACGAGAACGAAGGCATCGTGATGGTCACGCCGTCGGCCACCGCGCCGCAGCTGACGGAAGGCAAGAAGCGCCACTTCATCTTCCGCACGATCGGCCGCGACGACCAGCAAGGTCCGGCCGCCGCGCACTACATCATCAACAACGTGAAGCCGAAGAAGGTCGCGGTCCTGCACGACAAGCAGTCGTACGGCCAGGGCATCGCGTCGTCGGTGAAGAAGGATCTCGAAGCCGCGAAGATCCCGGTCGTGCTGTTCGAAGGCATCAACGCCGGCGATTCGGACTACTCGGCGATCATCACGAAGCTGAAGTCGCAAGGCGTCGATTTCGTCTACTTCGGCGGCTACCACCCGGAAATGGGCCTGCTGATGCGCCAGGCGCGCGAGCAGGGCGTGAAGGCGACGTTCATGGGGCCTGAAGGCGTGGGCAACAAGGACGTGACGGCGATCGCCGGCCCGGCCTCGGAAGGCATGCTGGTCACGCTGCCGGCCGACTTCTCGGCTGATCCGGCCAACGCGGCGCTCGTGAAGGCGTTCGCGGACAAGAAGCGCGACCCGAACGGCCCGTTCCAGATGCCGTCGTACGCAGCGGTGAAGATCATCGCCGACTCGATCGCGGGCGCGAAGACGACGGACCCGACGAAGGTCGCCGCGTACATGCACAAGACGACGTTCGACACGCCGATCGGCAAGGTCGCGTATGACGCGCAGGGCGACCTGAGGGCGTTCAAGTTCGTCGTGTACACGTGGCACAAGGACGCGACGAAGACCGCCGCCAAGTAACAACGGAGTATCCGCTCGCGCACCCGCCCCGCCCGAAACCCGGACGGGGCGGGTGCGTATTGGCCGCGCATCTGCCCCATGCGCGCCAAAGGGCGGCCCGAGACGACACCGTGCGCTGCGCGCGGCCGGCCGCCGTGATCCGGCGACGGCACGCGACCCAGCGCCAACGGGAGCTTCCCGCACATGACTGACTTCTTTCCCCAATTCGCCCAGCAGCTGGTCAACGGCCTGACGCTGGGTGCGATCTATGCGTTGATCGCCATCGGCTATTCGATGGTCTACGGCATCATCGGCATGATCAACTTCGCCCACGGCGAGATCTACATGATCGGCGCATACGTGGGCCTCGTGACCCTGACGGCCATCGGCATCTCCGCCGGCTATCCGCTGCCGCTCGTGCTCGGCGCCGCGCTGATCGTGTCGGTGATCGTCACCGGCCTGTACGGCTTCGCGGTCGAGCGCGTCGCGTATCGCCCGCTGCGCGGCGGCCCGCGCCTCGTGCCGCTGATCTCCGCGATCGGCATGTCGATCTTCCTGCAGAACTACGTGCAGATCGGCCAGGGCGCGCGCGACGTGTCGGTGCCGGTGCTGATCTCCGGCGCGTTCGAGATCCATCTCGGCGGCGACTACGACGTGACGGTTCCGTATGCGCGCCTGCTGATCGTCTGCGTGACAATCGTGCTGATGATCGCGCTCACGCTGTTCATCTCGCATTCGCGGATGGGCCGTGCGTGCCGCGCGTGCGCCGAGGACATGAAGATGGCGAACCTGCTCGGCATCGACACGAACCGGGTGATCTCGTTCACGTTCGTGCTCGGCGCGATGCTGGCGGCCGTCGGCGGCGTGCTGATCGGGCTGACGATCGGCAAGCTGAATCCGTATATCGGCTTCGTCGCGGGCATCAAGGCGTTCACCGCCGCGGTGCTCGGCGGGATCGGCAGCATTCCGGGCGCGATGCTCGGCGGCGTGCTGCTGGGCCTCGCCGAAACCTTCGCCGCAGGCTACATGCCGGCCGAGTACAAGGACGTGGTCGCGTTCGGCCTGCTCGTGCTGATCCTGCTCTTCCGCCCGACCGGCCTGCTCGGCAAGTCGGACATCGAAAAGGTTTGACGGAGACGCAGATGAGTCAAGTCATTTCCGTTCGCCGCCCGGCTGCCGACGCGTCGATCGGCCAGGCGCTGAAAAATGCCGCGGCCGCCGCGCTCCTGACGGCGATCCTCACGATTCCGGTGCTCGGGCTGCAACTGAAGCTCGAAGGCTATCAGGTGGTGCTCACGCCGCACTGGCGCCCGGTATGGATCGCGGTCGCGGCCGTGTTCCTGTTCCAGTTGTTCAAGCCGTGGCTCGTGCGCGCGAAATCGGCGGTGAAGCTGCCGGCGATGCCCGCGATGGGCGCGCAGCAGCAGCGCGTGATCATCTGGGTGCTGCTCGCCGTCGGCCTCGTGTGGCCGTTCTTCGGCTCGCGCGGCGCGGTGGACGTCGCGACGCTCGCGCTGATCTACGTGATCCTCGGCCTCGGGCTGAACATCGTGGTCGGTTTCGCGGGGCTGCTGGATCTCGGCTATGTCGGCTTCTACGCGGTCGGCGGCTATACGTACGCGATGCTGAACCAGTATTTCGGGCTGTCGTTCTGGGAATGCCTGCCGATCGCGGCGATTGCCGCGGCGACGTTCGGCTTCCTGCTCGGCTTCCCGGTGCTGCGCCTGCGCGGCGACTATCTGGCGATCGTCACGCTCGGCTTCGGCGAAATCATCCGCCTGCTCGCGAACAACCTGACGAGCCTCACCGGCGGCCCGGACGGCATCTCGAGCATACCGAAGCCGACGGTGTTCGGCTTCGAAATGGCGCGCTCGGCGAGCGTCGAAGGCGCGAAGACCTTCCACGAACTGATCGGGCTGGAATACAGCGGCGAGCACATGGTGATCTTCCTGTACCTGATCGCGCTGGTGCTGGTCGGCTTCACGCTGTTCGTGACGAGCCGCCTGATCCGCATGCCGATGGGCCGCGCATGGGAAGCGCTGCGCGACGACGAGATCGCGTGCCGTTCGCTCGGCCTGAACCCGACGCGCATCAAGCTGTCGGCGTTCACGCTCGGCGCGGCGTTCGCGGGTATCGGCGGCGCGTTCTTCGCCGCGCGTCAGGGCCTGGTGAATCCTGAATCGTTCACCTTCATCGAATCGGCGCTGATCCTCGCGATCGTCGTGCTCGGCGGGATGGGCTCGCAGCTCGGCGTGATTCTCGCGGCGATCCTGCTGACCGTGCTGCCGGAAGTCGCGCGCGGCTTTGCCGAGTACCGGATGCTGATCTTCGGTCTGGTGATGGTGTTGATGATGATGTGGCGTCCGCAGGGCCTGCTGCCCGCGAGCCGTCCTCACGTGGAGCTGCCGCAATGAGCGCGAATGCAGAACTGTTGAAGGTGGCCGGGCTGCAGATGCGCTTCGGCGGGTTGCTCGCGGTGGACGGCATCGATTTCGACGTGCGCCGCAACGAGGTGTTTGCGATCGTCGGGCCGAACGGCGCAGGCAAGACCACCGTGTTCAACTGCGTCGGCGGCTTCTACAAGCCGACCGGCGGCGACGTCGTGCTTGACGGCCACGCGATTGGCGGGCTGCCGAGCCACCAGATTGCGTTGAAGGGCCTGGTGCGCACGTTCCAGAACATCCGCCTGTTCAAGTCGCTGACCGTCGTCGAGAACCTGCTCGTCGCGCAGCATCGGAAGGTGAAGGCCGGGCTGCTGCACGGCCTGTTCGCGACGTCCGCGTATCGTCGCGCCGAGAAGGAAGCGCTCGAACGCGCGGCCGTGTGGCTCGACCGGATGGGGCTAACCGCGGTCGCCAACCGGCCGGCCGGCACGCTGTCGTACGGGCACCAGCGGCGTCTGGAGATCGCGCGCTGCATGATCACCGAGCCGCGCCTCTTGATGCTCGACGAGCCGGCGGCCGGCCTCAACCCGCAGGAAAAGATCGAGCTGCAGCACCTGATCGACAAGCTGCGCCGTGAATTCGGCGTATCGGTGCTGCTGATCGAACACGACATGAGCCTCGTGATGGGCGTGTCCGACCGCATCCTCGTGATGGAGCACGGCCGGCCGATCGTGATCGGCACGCCGGAAGCGGTCCGCAACGACCCGCGCGTGATCAAGGCGTATCTGGGGGAAGAGTGATGCTGAAGCTGGAACAGGTCCATACGCACTACGGCGCGGTCGAGGCGCTCGCGGGCGTGTCGATCGAGGTGAACAAGGGCGAGATCGTCACGCTGATCGGCAGCAACGGCGCCGGCAAGACGACGCTGATGATGACGGTATGCGGCACGCCGCGCGCGTCGTCGGGCCGCGTGCTGTTCGAGGGCAACGACATCACCGCGATGTCGACGCACCAGATCATGCGGCAGGGGATGGCGATCTCGCCGGAAGGGCGGCGCGTGTTCCCGAGCCTGACGGTGCTCGAGAACCTGAAGATGGGCGGCTTTTTCGCGAGCCGTCACGAGATCGACGACGGCATCGAGCACGTGTTCAAGCTGTTTCCGCGCCTGAAGGAACGCGCGGCGCAGCGGGCCGGCACGATGTCGGGCGGCGAGCAGCAGATGCTCGCGATCGGCCGTGCGCTGATGAGCAAGCCGCGTTTGCTGCTGCTCGACGAGCCGACGCTCGGCCTCGCGCCGCTCGTGATCGCGCAGATCTTCGACATCATCCGGACGATCCGCGACGAAGGCGTCACGGTGTTCCTGGTCGAGCAGAACGCGAACAAGGCGCTCGGCGTGGCCGATCGCGGCTATGTGCTCGAAACGGGGCGCGTGGTGCTGGCCGACACGGGCGCGAACCTGCTCGCGAACGACCGGATCAAGCAGGCGTATCTCGGCGGTTGATCGGCGGGAAGCCGCTGGCCTGCAACGGGCCGGCGGCTTTTTAGCGTCGTTTCCGGATGTATTGGTACGATGGGTCCCACGCCCGTTTGTGCAGCCAGTCCGTAGCCGATTCGGCTTCGATCATAGTCGAATCGGCGACTTCCTCGCTTCCCGGAGACAACCGATGAAGGTCAAACGAATCGTCGCCAATATCGACACACGCTCGATCGACGACGCAAAGCGCTTCTATCGGCACATCTTCGGCCTCGACCTGCTGATGGACCACGGCTGGATCGCGACCTACGGCAACGCCGAGCAGATGGCCGTGCAGATCAGCTTCGCGTCGCAGGGCGGATCGGGCACGCCGACGCCCGATCTGTCGATCGAGGTCGACGATCTCGACGAAGCGCTTGCGCGTGTTCATGCGGCCGGCGTGCCCGTCGAATACGGCCCGGCCGACGAGCCGTGGGGCGTGCGGCGCTTTTACGTGCGCGACCCGTTCGGCAAGCTCGTCAACGTGCTCGCGCATCGCTGACCGGCGACGGCGGCCCGGGCACGCCGCCGGCGTTCACGCATGCAACGCCAGCCCCTTCACCGCCTTGTCCACGGCCTTCTTCGGCCCACGCAACGCCAACCCGACCAGATCGGGATTCTCCGCATCCTCGGCGCGAAACGCTTCGCGGTTGGCCGCATCGTGCCCGGTCGAGAACATCGCGCGCACGTAGGGCACGATCGTCAACTCGCGCGACAGCGCTTGCCGGTGCGCGGCCTGCAATCCGTTCAGATCAGCCGCGAACACCAGCATCGGCTGGCCCAGCATCCGGCCGTAGCGGCGGCCGGCCGCGTCCTCGTAAGGTTCGCCGAGCGCCTCGGGCGCGCCGGCGGCGACGCCCGTCGCGAGAAACGCGACGACATTGAGTTTCTGCCACGCGGCGAGATCGTCGCGCACGATCAGCGCTACTTTGGTATCGAACATGCTTGCTCCTGGTTGGAGCGCCCATGATCCGACGCCGCGCGCGATCAGTCTGGAACGTTTGTGCAGAGTTGCCGGTACGCGGCCGGCGTGATCCGGTACGCGCGGCGGAACCAGCGGCCGAGGTGGCTCTGGTCCGCGAAGCCGACGTCGGCGGCCGCCTGCGCGGGCGTGCGGCCGGCGGCCAGCAGCCGGCGCGCGGCACGCAGCCGCAAACGCACGAGGTACGCGTGCGGCGACGTGCCGAACGCGCGCTGGAACATCCGCGTCAGCCGGAACCGGTCGATGCCGGCGACGCTCGCGAGTTCGTCGAGGCCGATGTTGTCGCCCATGTGTTCGTGCAGCAGGTCGCGCACGCGTGCGATCGCGGGCGGCACGACGTCGCTTTCCAGCACAAGCGGGCCGCCCAGATGGCTGCCGAGCCGCATCAGCAGGCGGTCGAGCGTCTGGTCGCGCGCGAGCCGGCCTTCGTTGTCGTGGAGCGCGAAGAACGCATTCCGGATCGCGTCGACGAGGCCGCGATCGTCGACGAGCGTGTGGCCGAACGTGGCTTCGACGCTGCCGAGGCCCGGCAGGTCGAGCCGGCGCGCGGCGCGCTCGACCCAGGCCTGCGGCAGGTACAGCATCCCGTACGTGAAGCCGCCGGCTTCGGGCGCGTGGCCGTCGTGCATCGCGCCCGGCTCGATCAGGATCGCGCGGCCCGGCACGCTCGTATGCAGCGAGCGATGGCACTGGAAGCGCTGCACGCCCTGTTCGGTGAAGCCGACCAGCATGTCGTCGTGGTCGTGCGCGTCGTATGCGTGGCCGTTGAAATGCGCGTGCAGGCTTTCGATGCCGGTTTCCGCGTCGCGGCGCGCGACGACCCAGTGGTCGGGTTCGTCGGTGGCTTTCGCATCTGTCGTCATCGGCTACCTCTCACGTCGTCGTTGTGTGACGGACCCTCTAAGCAGGCGGCGGAACAGCGGAGGCGCGTGCGGTTCATGCTCCGTTCACCGCCGCCTGTTCGTCGCGCGCATATTGCGCGGGCGGCCGGCCGACATGCCGCGCGAACGCGACGCTGAACGTGCTCGCCGAGCTGTAGCCGACGCGCGCCGCGATTTCCGCGATGCGGCCTTCGTTGCGGCGAAGCAGATCC
Source organism: Burkholderia sp. AU32262 (assembly GCF_020419985.1). Taxonomy (NCBI): domain Bacteria; kingdom Pseudomonadati; phylum Pseudomonadota; class Betaproteobacteria; order Burkholderiales; family Burkholderiaceae; genus Burkholderia; species Burkholderia sp. AU32262. The sequence goes on along the minus strand of NZ_JAIZRS010000001.1, from coordinate 88,428 downwards.
TTCGCGAGCGCCATGCGCCACGTCAGCAGGTATTCCATCGGCGCGACGCCGACCGCGCGGCTGAAGCGTTCGAAGAACGTCGAGCGCGACAGCGCGGCTTCCTTCGCGAGTTCGACGATCGTCCACGGGTGCGCGGGGCGTTCGTGCATCCGACGCAGCGCGGCCGCGAGGCGGCTGTCGGCGAGCCCGCGCACGAGCCCGGGCGATGCGTGCGTGCCGGTCGTGAACCGCAGCGCCTCGATCAGCAGCACTTCCAGCAGACGCGCCAGCACGATCTCGCGGGCAGGCCGCTGCGCGCGCGATTCGTCGCGCACGAGTTGCACGAGCGTGGTCAGCCGAGGTTCGCCGCGCACGTGCACGAAGCGGGGCAGCAGCGACACCAGCAGCGATGCATCGGGCGAACCGAAACTGCAGTTGCCGGCCATCATCCGCGTATCGACCGGGTTGGCCGGATCGCCGATCCGGTATTCGCCGTGGTCGAGCATGACGGGCGGGGCGGTGTCGACGCCCGGCGGCGGCGGTTCGAGGCTCGACATCGCGACGCCGTAGGCCGCCGGAATCAGCATGAAGTCGCCGGCCAGCAGTTCGATCGGCGCATGCCCGTCGATCGCGATCCGGCAGCCGCCGTCGAGGACCGCGCAATAGAACGGCTCGCCGGCGACCGTGCGGTTGATCGCCCACGGGCTCGCGCCGCGCACGTACTTCGAGTACCGCGCGCCCGGTTGCAGCAGCGTCACGACTTCAGTCAGCGGGTCGATCATCGCCGGACTCTCGCAAAAGAAAAGCGGATTGTCGATTGTAGCGAATACGGCTCCCGCCATCTATCGTACGGACACGTGCTCAACACACCCCAGGAGTTCACATGAAGACCGTACTGATTACCGGCTGTTCCTCCGGCTTCGGCCTCGAAATCGCGCGGCATTTTCTGGCGCGCGACTGGCAGGTCGTCGCGACGATGCGCAAGCCGGCCGACGACGTGCTGCCGCCGTCGGAGCGCTTGCGCGTGCTGCCGCTCGACGTGACGAGCGCGGACAGCATTCGCGCCGCGATCGACGCCGCCGGCCCGATCGACGTGCTCGTGAACAACGCGGGCTTCGGCGCGGCCGCACCGGCCGAACTCACGCCGCTCGATACGGTGCGCGCGCTGTTCGACACCAACACGATCGGCACGATCGCGGTGACGCAGGCCGTGTTGCCGCAGTTTCGCGCGCGCGGCGCCGGCGTGGTCGTGAACGTCACGTCGAGCGTCACGCTGAAGGCGCTGCCGCTGGTCGGCGCGTATCGGGCGAGCAAGGCGGCGGTGAATGCGTTCACCGAATCGATGGCGGTCGAACTCGCGCCGTTCGGCGTGCGCGCGCATCTGGTGCTGCCGGGCCGCGCGCCCGACACGCGTTTCGCCGACAACGCACGGGCCAACATGCACGGCTTCGAGCACGAAGCGTATGCGGACTTCGTCGGCAAGGCCGTGGCGCGGATGCTCGATGCGTCGGGGCCGATCACGCATGCGCAGGACGTCGCCGAAGCCGTGTGGCGCGCGGCGACCGATCCGTCGAGCCCGATGCGTATTCCGGCCGGCGCCGATGCGCAGGCGTGGGCGGCGGAAGCGGGTTGAACGATCGGGGGTCCGTCGCGCCGGCGGGTTGAACCGGTGCGACGGACCGGGCGAGGCGGCGACGGGCGCTAAAGCGCGCGGGTAATCGCCTGCTCCAGCAGCGACAGGCCGAGATCGATCTCGTCGTCGCTGACGGTCAGCGGCGGCGCGATGCGGAACACGCCGCCCATGCCGGGCAACTGCACGATGTTCATGCTGAGCCCGAGCTTCATGCACTCGCGCGTGATCTTCGCGCCGAGCCCGTCCGCCGGCTCCTTGGTGCGGCGATCCTTGACGATCTCGACGCCCAGCAGCAGCCCGCGCCCACGCACGTCGCCGATGCAGTCGAAGCGCTCCATCAGGTCGAGCAGGCCGCGCCGCAGCCGCTCGCCCATCGTGTTCGCGCGCGCGACGAGGCCGTCGCGCTGCACGACGTCGAGCACGCGCAGGCCGACGGCGGCCGGCAGCGGATCGGACACGTGCGTCGTGTAGAACAGGTAGCCGAGCGCGTGCGCGCGTTCCTCGATCGCCGCGGACGTGACCATCGCCGCGAGCGGCAGCCCGGCGCCGAGCGTCTTCGACAGCGTCAGGATGTCGGGCGTCACGCCGTCGCGCTGGCACGCGAACATCGTGCCGGTGCGGCCGACGCCCGTCTGCGCCTCGTCGAGGATCAGCAGCATCCCGCGTTCCTCGCACTTGCGCTTGAGCGCGGCCATGTAGCCTTCCGGCAGCTCGATGATCCCGCCCGAGCTGAGAATCGGCTCCGCGATGAACGCGGCGAGGTTGCCGCTCGACTGCCGGTCGATCAGGTCGAACGCGTAGTCGAGTTCGGCGAGCGGGTCGTACGCACCGTTGCGCTCGAAGCGCGGCCGGTACGCGAACGGCGCCGGAATCGCGAACGAGCCGACCGACGCGGGGCCCACGCCCTTGCGGCCCGCGCTGTAGGTGGCCGATGCGGCGGCGCCCGTCATCCCGTGCCACGACTGCGCGAAGCCGACGATCTCGTACTTGCCGGTGACGAGCTTCGCCATCCGGATCGCCGCCTCGTTCGATTCGGCGCCGGTGCTGAGCAGCAGCGCGCGGTCGAGCCCGGCGGGTGTGATGTCGGCGAGGCGCGTCGCGAGATCGACGACCGGCCGCGACAGCATCCCGCTGAACAGGTGGTCGAGCTTGCCCGCGTATTCGCCGATGACGGACACGATTTCCGGATGGCTGTGGCCGAGCACCGCGCTCATCTGGCCCGACGTGAAATCGAGGATCGCGCGACCGTCGGCGTCGTAGACGAAGCTGCCTTTCGCGCGCTCGACGATCATCGGCTCGAACGTGCCGCCGTAGCGGACCAGGTGCTGCGTGGCGTTGCGCCAGAAGGTTGCGTCGTCGTTCAGGGACATCGGGCGGCTCCGGGCAAAGGGCAGGGATCGCTTGCAGTCTAGGCGCGCGTCTGGTTTGATGGAAACGAATAGTTCTAATGCAAGCTAGAAGAGGGGCTAATACCTTGGCGCTTTCGCTCGAAATCGACCTGCTGCGCTCGTTCGTCGTGATCGCCGAGGTGCGCGCGCTGAGCCGCGCGGCCGCGCGCGTCGGCCGCACGCAATCCGCGCTCAGCCAGCAGATGAAGCGGCTCGAGGAAGCGGTCGACCAGCCGCTGTTCCAGCGCACCGGCCGCGGCGTGGTGCTCACGCATCCGGGCGAGCGGCTGCTCGTGCATGCGCAGCGCATCCTGCGGCTGCACGACGAGGCGATGGCCGACCTGTGCGGCACGGGGCTGTCGGGGACGATCCGGTTCGGGTGCCCTGACGATTACGCGCAAGTGTGGCTGCCGTCGCTGCTGCGGCAGTTTTCGAGCCAGCATCCGCAGGCGATCGTCGAAGTCGTGTGTGGGCCGACGCCGCGGCTGATCGAACACCTGGAGAAGCGTGCGGTCGATCTGGCGATGATTTCCGTGCCGGACGACGGCGCGACCGACGACATCATTCGCCGCGAGCAACTGGTGTGGATCGGCTATCCGGGGCTCGAGCCCGCGCATTTCGATCCGCTGCCGCTCGCGCTGTCCGATCGCGATACGCTCGATCACCTCGCGGCCTGCGACGCGTTGAACCGCGCCGGCCGTGACTACCGTGTCGCGTATGCGAGCAGCAGCCTCGCCGGGCTGATCGCGCTGGTGCGCTCGGGGCAGGCGTTCGCGGTGATGACGCAGACGGCCGTGCCGGCCGACCTCGCGATCGTCAACGGCGACCCGCACTTGCCGCCGTTGCCGGCCGTGGGCATTACGCTGCGGTTCGACCGGAAGCGGCCGTCGCACCTGACGGCCGCTTTCGCCGACCATATCCGGCAAACGCTGCCGTTGCTTTGACGGCCGGCGCGAATCAGTCGACCGTCGACGAGGCCGACGCGTGCGTGCGGCCACGCACGGCCGCCGCCGTATCGCGCACGCGGATCGCCGCCCGCATGCCCGACAGCTTCAGTTCGGTTTCCTGATATTCGTTGGCCGGCTCGGAATCGGCGACGATGCCGCAGCCCGCGAACAACCGGCACGCGCCGCCCGCGACGAGTGCCGAGCGCAGCGCGACGATGAAATCGCCGTTGCCGTGCGCGTCGATCCAGCCGATCGGCGCCGCATACCAGCCGCGATCGAAGCCTTCGTGCGCACGGATGTGGTCGAGCGCCGCCGCGCGCGGATGGCCGGCGACCGCGGGCGTCGGGTGCAGCGCGGCGACGACCTGCAACAGCGTCGCATCCGCGTTCAGCGTCGCACGGATGGGCGTGCTCAGGTGCTGCAGCTTCGGCAACTGGTGCAGCGACGGCCGATCGGGCACGTCGAGCGTGCGCGACAGCGGCGCGAGCGCGGCCCGGATGGCGTCGACGACGAGCGCGTGTTCGAGCCGTTCCTTCGCGCAAGCCATCAGCGCCGCGCCGAGTGCGCGATCGTCGTCGGGTGTGGCGCCGCGCCGGATCGTGCCGGCCAGCGCATGCGTGCGCACGTCGCCGGCCGCGACACGCGCGAGCCGTTCGGGCGTGGCGCCGACGAAGCACGCGCCCGCGCGGCGGACCGCGAACAGGTGCGCATGCGGGTCGCGCCGCCGCAGCCGGCGCAGCAGCGGCGCGATCGCGACCGGCCGCGCGTACTGCTCGAGCACGTCGCGCGCGAGCACGACCTTGCCGAATGCGCCGTCGTGGATGGCGTCCACCGCACGACGGACTTCGTGCTGCCATTCGCTCGCCTGCAGCGCCTGCGTGTGCAGCAGTTGCGGCGCCTCGTCTTCCGCGGCCGGCGCAAGGGCGCCGAGCGAGTCGATCCGTGCAAGACACGCATGCGCGAGCGCGGCCGGATCGTCGTGGGCGGAGACGACCTGCTGGCAGACGGCCCAGTGCGCATCGCCTTCGCGCACGATCAGCAGCTTCGCGAGCGTCATGCTCGCATCGGCAAACGGCGACCAGTGCGCGCTGCGCGGGCCCCGCGAATCGAACCGGAAGCCGCCGACGAGCCGCGGCGGCTGCGGGCCGGCCGTGACCGCGTCGCGCACGAGCGTGCGCCAGCGTGCGTCGATCTGCGCGAAGCGCGTGTCGCCGGCGGCGCTCAGTTCGAGCGCGCAGTCCCAGCCGAACAGCGTGACGGACGCATCGCCGGCTTCGTGGAAGCACCACGGCGTGACGCCGTCGTCCCACGCGGCGATCAGGTCGAAGAAGTCGAGCGCGCGCAGCGGCACCGAGACCGACGCCAGCGTCGGCGTGCCGGTGGTGGCGGCGCGGCGGGCCGCCCGCGCGAACGTGTCGTGCAGCAGCGGAAGGCCGGCGGTCATGCGAGCCCCCGCTGTTGTCGCCAGTATCGGGTTTGCTGCGCGATGTACCACGCGATGAGCTGGGCGAACAGCGTCTCGACGTAGTCGGCGTCGAGGCCGGCCTGTTCGGCCCAGCGGCGCCGGTCGGGCAGCATCGCGGCCACCCGCTCCGGCGCGGCGATGCTTGCTTCGTCCGGCTTGAAGCGCGACGCGGCCTTCACGTACTGCATGCGCCGGCCGAGCGCGTCGATGATGTCGGCGTCCAGGCGATCGATCGCTTCGCGAATGTCGGGCAGCCCCGTGCAGGCGTCCGGTGTTTTCATGTGTACTCCTTTCCGTAACGAAGGGACTGGTCGATCCGTTCGACCAGATGGGCGATCACCGCCGGGTACTGGTGCCGCAGGTAGAAGTGGTCGCCGTCGAACGTCGCGACGCGGATCGGGCGCGTCGCGACGTCCTGCCACGCATGCGCCTCGTCGCTGTCGAACTCGGGATCGGCGAGCGGCAGCATCACGCCGAGCGGCGCGTCGATGCGCGGCGGACGCTCGCGCCGATACGTTTCGATCGCGCGGTAGTCGTCGCGGATCATCGGCAGGTAGATCGCGCGCATTTCCGGGTCGGCGAGCAGCGCGGCGTGCTCGCCGGACAGCCGGGCGACGTCTCCCGCGAGCGCGTCGTCGGATTGCAGGTGCAGATCCGACGGGCGCTGCCGGTGCGGCGGAGGCAGCGCGGAAACGGCGACGTAGAGCGGCGCGGCGCCGCGCGCCTCGAGCCGCACCGCGACCTCGTACGCGAGCGCGGCGCCGAGGCTGTGCCCGAACAGCACGAGCGGCGCGTGTGCATGGCGTTGCAGCGCGTCGGCGGCGGGGCCGGCGAGCGCGTCGATCGAGTGCAGGCACGGCTCGCCGAAGCGTTCCTCGCGGCCCGGATACTGCAGCGCGAGCAGATCGACGTCCCACGGCAACGCACGGCTCCAGCCGCGAAAGAAATTCGCGGTGCCGCCCGCGTGCGGAAAGCAGACGAGCTGCGCGCGCGGGCACGGCGACAGCCGCAACTCGCGAATCCAGTTCGACTCGGTCGGGCGCGCGCTCATGCGGCCGCCGCCTGCAACTGGCGGCGCAACAGGTCGCGCAGCGATTTCTTGCTGGTCTTGCCGATGCCGGTTTCCGGAAAGCGCGGCATGAATTCGATCCGATCGGGGATCTTGAAGGCCGCGAGCCCGCGGTCGCGCAGATAGCGTTTCAGCATCAGTCTGGACGGAGCAGGCGCGCGTGCGACGACGAACGCGCAGGTCCGCTCGCCGAGCATCGGGTCGGGCATCGCGACGACCGCCGCGTCGTGCACCTGCGGATGCGCGAGCAGCAGGTTCTCCACTTCCTCGGCCGAGACCTTCTCGCCGCCTCGGTTGATCTGATCCTTGTCGCGGCCTTCGACGACGAGGTCGCCGTCCGCGGTGCGCCGCACGCGGTCGCCGCTGCGGTAGAAGCCGTCTGCCGTGAACGCCGTCGCGTCGTGCTCCGCGAGCCGGTAGTAGCCGCGGATCGTGTACGGGCCGCGTACCTGCAGTTCGCCGATTTCGCCGGGCGCGACCGGTGCGCCGGCTTCGTCGACGATGCGCACTTCGTCGCCTTCGGAGACGGGGCGGCCCTGCGTGCGCGCGATGCGCTCGGGCGTATCGTCGAGCCGTGTGCAGCAGATGAGCCCTTCGGCCATGCCGAACACCTGTTGCAATCGACAGCCGAGCACGGGCGTCACGCGTGCGGCCGCGTGGTCCATCAGCCGGGCGCCGCCGACCTGCAGCACGCGCAGGCTCGACAGATCGGCCTGCCGTTGCGGCTGCTCGTCGAGCCACAGCAGCGCGAGCGGCGGCACGAGCGCGGTATGCGTGACGCGTTCCTGCGCGATCAGCGCGAAGCTCTGGTCTGGCTCGGGCCGGGACGTCGTCACGACCCGGCCGCCCGCGAGCAGCGCGCCGATCGTGCCGGGGCAGCACAGCGTGAAGTTGTGCGCCATCGGCAGCGCGGCGAGATAGGCGGTGTCGGCATCGATACCGCTCGCGGCGCTGCACGCGCGCACGTTGTACAGGTATTCGCGATGGCGGCGCGGAATCAGCTTCGGCGTGCCGGTCGTGCCGCCCGACAACTGGAAGCACGCGATGTCGTCGGCGCGCGCCGCGCAGGCGTGCACGGGCGGCGCGTCGTACAGCGCGTCGAACGACGTGAACGCGTGATCGTCGCCGGCCATCACGACGTGCTCGAGCGTCGGGCAGTCGGCCTGCAAGGCCGCCGCGAGCGGCCGGCAGTCGAAATCGCCGAGTCGCGACGCGCCGAGGTAAGCACGCGCACTGGCGAAGCGGCAGAACGCGCCGATCTCGTAGTGACGGTGGGCCGGCAGCGCGAGCACCGGCCGCACGCCGAGCTGGAACAGCGCGAAGCAGGTCTCGATGAAGCGCGCGCCGTTCGGCAACTGGACGACGACCGCGTCGCCGCGCGTGAGGCCGAGCCGTGCGAGGCCGCCCGCGAGGCGGCGGATGCGCGCCAGCAGATCGCGATAGCGCAGGCGGCGCGCGCCGTCGACGATGGCGAGCGCGTCGGGATGGCGCCGCGCGCACGCGTCGAGCGCGTCGAAGAACGTCGTGTCCTGCCAGTAGCCGGCGTCGCGATAGCGGCGCGCGAAGTCGTCGGGCCAGTCGGGCGCGTCGGCCGGCACGGCCGCCGCCAGGGAGGAAGGGGAGGGTTGCATGCGCTGACCTTGGGTTCCGGCAAGTTGTCAGAAAATGTAAATGAGAGGTATTATCATTTGGAACGGGTGCTGCGATAGCGCCGTTTCTTTCGATATCGCGGCAATTTCGTTCGATCAGGCGCCGGTCGCGCGGCGCCCGGCCAATCCGGCCGGACAATCGGCCGGCTGCCGGTGCGTGCCGGTCCGCGCGTGCCGCCTAACCAACGGACCTCCGATGAGATCGACCTCCTTCGCTTCGTCACGACGTCACCCGCCGGTGCTCGTGCCCGGCAATCACCCGGGCGTGGTGCACATCGACGCGGGCATGAAACTCATGAGCGGCACGCTGTGCTCGGATAGCCGCGACTGGTACGAGGAGCCGCTCGAAAAAGGGCTGAAGCTCGTCCTCGTGCAGAGCGGGCAGTTGCGCTGCCGCGTGCCGGGCCAGCCCGAGCAATGCATCAAGGGGCCGGGCCTGTGCGTGATCGCCAACGACGGCGAATTCACGACGCACCAGATCTACGACCGCGACGTGCCGCTGCGCTACACGATCGTGCAGCTCGGCCTCGATGCGCTCGACCGCAACCTGAGCCTGCTGCCGGAGAAGCTGCTCGCGCCGACGGGCGGCGATCCGCGCATCGTCAGTTGCCCGGCGTCGAAGGCGCTGCAGGCGCTCGCCGTGCAGATCGCCACCTGTCCGTTCGAGGGGGGCCGTGCGCGAGTACTACCTGAAGGCGAAGGCGTTCGAGCTGACCGCGCTGAGCGCGCAGTTGCTGGCCACGCAGCGGCAGTCCGCACCGGCCGACGTGCGCGTCACGTCGTCGGATGTCGAGCGCGTGTACGCGGCGAGCGACATCCTGACGCGCGAGCTCCAGCATCCGCCGACGCTCGACGCGCTCGCGGCGCGCGTCGGGATGAATTCGCGCAAGCTGACGGCCGGTTTCCGCAAGGTGTTCGGCACGAGCGTGTACGCGTATCTGCAGGAATACCGGCTGCGGACCGCGCACGCGATGCTGTGTGCGGAGGATGCGAACGTATCGACCGTCGCGTACCGCGTCGGCTACAGCCCCGCGCATTTCTCAATCGCGTTCCGCAAGCGCTACGGCATTTCGCCGAGCGATATTCGCGTGTCGTCGAACGCGATCGACCACGAGGAACTGGCGGGCGCGGCGATCTAAAACAACTGACCGGCAGCCTAAAGGAATCGACCGGGCGCATGGGTGTTAATGAGATAGATTCTCATTCACAGGTGGCCGCCGCCGCGCGGAGCCGCCGCCGAACGACCCATACAAGGCGTGCCCATGAGCCAGACCGTTGTCGATTCCACGACCGACCATTCCGATCCTTCCTGTTGTTCTCCTACTGATTTTCGCGCGCGGCTCGTCGAGCTGATCGCCGAGCTGCTCGACGAATCCGTCGATGAAATCGCGTCGCTCGACGACGACGAGGACCTGCTGAGCTGCGGCCTCGATTCGATCCGGCTGATGTATCTGCAGACGCGCTTGAACCGGCTCGGCCATGCGCTGACGTTCGATGCGCTCGCGCGCACGCCGACGCTCGGCGCGTGGGCCGCGTTGCTCACGAGTGCGCCGCCTGTCGCTCGGGCCGCTCGCGCCGCTCGGGCGGAGGCCGTCGTCGCTGCCGAAGCGGTCGACGTGCACGCGCCGTTCGAGTTGTCCGCGGTGCAGCAGGCGTACTGGCTCGGCCGCGGCGACGGCGAAGTGCTCGGCAACGTGAGCTGTCACGCGTTTCTCGAATTCCGCAGCCGCGCGATCGATCCCGTTCGTCTCGACATCGCATGCCGGCGCGTGCGCGAGCGTCATCCGATGCTGCGCGCGCGTTTCGACGGCGGCCGCCAGCAGATCCTCGCCGAGTCGAATGCGCCGGTGTTCGCGCATGCGGACTGGCGCGACCGGACGGCGGCCGATGCGCAGGCCGAATGGGTGTCGCTGCGTGCGTTCCGGTCGCACGAATGCCTCGACGTCGAGCACGCGCAAGTGTTCATGATGGGACTCGTGCAGATGCCCGGCGGCGAGGATCGCGTGTGGCTCAGTGTCGATCTGCTCGCGGCCGACGTCGACAGCGTGCGGCTGCTGATGCAGGAGATCGGCGTCGCGTATGCCGAGCCGTCGGCGCTGCCCGCCGCGCCGTCGACGTGGTTCCCGGCCTGGCTCGCGCGTCGCGCGGCCGAAACGCGCGATGCACGCGCCGCGGCGCGCGACGCGTGGCAGGCGCGGCTCGCGGCGTTGCCGGAAGGGCCCGCGCTGCCGCTCGCCCGTGCGCCGGAAACGATCCGCGCGCCGCGTTTCAGCCGCGTCGCACATACGCTGAGCACGGACGAGCTCGCGCGCCTGCAGGCGCGCGCCGCGCAGCATGGCGTCACGCTGTCGTCGGTGTTCGGCGCGGCGTTCGCGGCCGTGCTCGCGCGCTGGAGCGGCCGGCAGGCATTCCTGCTGAACGTGCCGCTGTTCGACCGGCATGGCGATGCGCCCGACCTGGGCCGCGTGATCGCCGATTTCACGACGCTGTTGCTCGTCGAATGCGACGTGCGCGCCGATGCGAGCGCGGCCGATACGGTGCGTGCGTTTCAGCAGCGGCTGCATGGTGCGATCGCGCACGCCGCGTATCCGGCGCTCGACGTGCTGCGCGATGCGCGTCGGCAGGGCATGCCGCGCGCGGCGCCCGTCGTGTTCTCGTGCAACCTCGGCGACGAATCGTTCGTGCCCGACGCGTTCGCGCAGGTATTCGGCGATCTGCACGACATGATTTCGCAGACGCCGCAGGTATGGCTCGACCATCAGCTCTATCGCGTGCGGGGCGGCGCGCTGCTCGCGTGGGACAGCGTCGACGGCCTGTTCCCGGACGGGATGATCGACGCGATGTTCGGCGCGTATGTCGCGTTCGTGCAGGCGCTGTGCGATCGCGACTGGCGGTGGCCGATCGCGGTCGAGCTGCCGTCCGCGCAGCGGCGCGTGCGCGATACGCTCAACGCGTTGCCGGCCTGCGGCCGCGCGCGCACGCTGCATCACGATTTCTTCGCGCTGGCCGCGCGCGAGCCGGCCGCCGTGGCCCTGCGATGCGGCGACCGCGCGGTGACGCGCGGCGAACTGGCCGCGCAGGCGCTCGCGGTCGCGGGCGGGTTGCGGGCGGCCGGAATCGGGCACGGCGATGCCGTCGAGATCAGCCTGCCGCGCGGTCCCGCGCAGGTCGCGGCCGTGTTCGGCGTGCTGGCGGCCGGCGCGTGCTACGTGCCGCTCGACGTCGCGCAGCCGGTCGCGCGCAAGGCGCTGATCGAGCGCGCGGCAGGCGTGAAAATGGCGATCGGCGACGTCGCATGCGCGGACGGGCCGCTGCCGCATGTCGGCATCGCCGCGCTGCTGCGGCATGTGCCGCTGGCCGCGCCGCTCGCGGTCGCGCCGCAGGCGACGGCCTACGTGATCTACACGTCCGGTTCGACCGGCGTGCCGAAGGGCGTCGAGATGACGCACGCGGCGGCGATCAACACGATCGATGCGATCGACGCGCTGCTCGGCGTGAGCGCGGGCGACCGGCTGCTCGCGGTATCGGCGCTCGATTTCGATCTGTCGGTGTACGACCTGTTCGGCGCGCTCGGGGCGGGCGCCGAACTCGTGCTGCCGACGCAGGACGAAGCGCGCGATGCGGCACGCTGGATCGAGCTGATCGCGCAGCACCGCGTGACGCTATGGAACTCGGCGCCCGCGCTGCTGGAAATGGCGCTGGCCGTGCCGGCGGCGAGCGACGCGTGCCGGAGCGTGCGCGCGGCGCTGCTGTCCGGCGACTGGATCGCGCTCGACCTGCCGGCGCGGCTGCGCGAGCGCTGCGGCGATGCCTGTGCGTTCCACGCGCTCGGCGGCGCGACCGAGGCCGGCATCTGGTCCAACGTGCAGACGGTGCACGACGTGCCGCCGCACTGGCGTTCGATTCCGTACGGCCGGCCATTGCCGGGGCAGGCGTATCGCGTCGTCGATGGCGACGGGCGCGATGCGCCCGATTACGTGCCGGGCGAATTGCTGATCGGCGGCGACAGTCTCGCGCGCGGCTACCGGAACGATCCCGAGCTGACCGCGCAGCGTTTCGTGCAACACGCGTCGGGCCGCTGGTATCGCACCGGCGATCGCGGCCGCTACTGGCCGGACGGGACGCTCGAATTTCTCGGGCGCGAGGATCGGCAGGTGAAGGTGCGCGGGCACCGGATCGAACTCGGCGAGATCGAGGCGGCGTTGGCCGTGCATTCGCTGATCGACGGCGCGTGCGCGAGCGTCGTCCACGGCGAGGCCGCGCGCATCGTCGCGGCGTTCGTGCCGGCCGATCGCGCGGCAGCGGACACGGCGCCGTCATCGCTCGTCGAGGCCGGCATGGCCGACACGATGCCGGCGGAAGCGGCCGTCGCGCGTGCCGTCGCCGGCCGGCTGCTCGATGATGGCGCGGGCCTGCCGCCGTCGCTGCGTGCGCACTGGCACGCAAACGGCGACGCATCGATGGCCATCGACGCGGCGCTCGATCGGCTCGACTGGCAGGCAACCGATCTCGACGAGCTGACGGCCGCGCTGCGCGCGCTCGCCGCCGATCCGGATACCGCCGCGCAGCGCGTGCCGCTGGACCCGTGCGTGGCGCCGCTCGCGTTCGCGACGCGTTTGCCGGACGGCGCCCGCACGTTGCGCGCGTTCGCCGCCGCGCTGGACGCGCAGGCCGCGGCACACGCAGGGGCATTGCGCGTCGCGGTGCTCGATGCGCGCGCGGGCCAGGCGCTCGATGCGGGGCTCGGCGTGCTCGACGATCCGCGTTTCGACGTGACGCTGTTCGACGTGTCGCCGGGCCTGCTGCACGACGCCCGGGCACGCTTCACGCGAACGCTGCCTGCGCTTCAGACGATGCAGGACGGCTTGCTGCCCGCCCGTCATCTCGGCGCATTCGATTGCGTGATCAGTTTCGCGGCGGCGCACCTGCGCGACGATCCGCGCGACACGTTCCGGATCGCGGCCGCGCTGCTCGCGCGGGACGGCCGCCTGCTGCTCGCCGACGTGCTGCGCGATTCGCCGCTGCGCGAACTCGTCGCGGGCGTCGTGGGCGATGCGTCGCCGCCGCGGCCGTTCGCCCACGACGCGCTCGCGGCGGCCGCGCACGCATGCGGCTTTGCGGTCGATGCGCGGAGCTGGCGCTCGGCGGCGTTCGCGTGCATCGATGCGCGCCGGACCGGCGAGCCGACCGCGCAGGCGGCGCTGGCCGACTGGCTGCGCGACCGGTTGCCCGACGCGATGCGCCCCGATGCGCTGTGGTGGGCGCCGCGCTGGCCGCTGAACGCGAACGGCAAGATCGATCGCCGGGCGGTGGGGGACGCGCTCGCGCGCGCGCTCGGCGACGCGCCGGCCGCGCACGACGCGTTCGTGCCGGCCGACGAACGGCGCGCGACATTGCTCGCCTGCTGGGAGCAGGCGCTCGGCCGGGCGGCGAACGCGCGTGACGCGACGTTCTTCTCGCTCGGCGGCGACAGCCTGCTCGCGACACGGCTGCTCGCGCAACTGCGCGAGCGGCTCGGCGTGCGGATCGGGATGGCCGCGTTCTACCGGCAGCCGACGCTCGCCGGTCTCGCGGCGCAGCTCGACGCACTGACGCCCGCGGCGCCCGCCGATGGCGACGCATCGTTCGCGACGATCGAGGAGGGCGTGCTGTGAGCTTCGACGACGTGCTCGACCTCTGCCGCGAACGGCAGATCGAACTGTGGTGCGACGACGACGGCCAGTTGCGCTATCGCGCGCCGGCCGGCGCGCTCGACGCGGATCTCGCCGCACGCATCAAGGCCGAACGCGATGCGTTCGTCCGTTTCCTTCAGGGCGGCGCGTGGCGCAGCGATCCGGCGCGCCAGTACGAACGGTTTGCGCTGACGCCGGTACAGGCCGCGTACGTGCTCGGCCGGCACGAATCATTCGACTTCGGCGGCAGCGCCTGCCATCTGTACGTCGAATACGACGAACCGAAGGGTCTCGACTGCGTGCGTTTCGAAGCCGCGTGGAATGCGTGCGTCGCCCGCCATCCGATGCTGCGCGCGATCGTCGAGGACAACGCATGGCAGCGCGTGCTGCCCGACGTGCCGTGGCAGCCACTCACCGTGCACGACCTGCGCGACGCCGACGCGAACGCATTCGACGCCCACCTGAACCGCGTGCGCGAGCGCCTCGACCATGCGGTGCACGCGCTCGACCGCTGGCCGGTGCTGCAGCCGGAAGTGAGCGTCGGGCCGGACGGCGCGGTGCTGCACCTGTCCGTGGATTTCACGCTGATCGACTACGCGAGCCTGCAATTGCTGCTCGCCGAATGGCGGCGTCGTTACGACGATCCGCAATGGCAACCGGCGCCGCTCGACGCGACGTTCCGCGACTATGTGATGCATGAAGCGCAGGCCGCGACGCGTGCCGACCATGCACGCGACAAGGCGTGGTGGCTTGCCCGGCTCGACGATCTGCCCGCACGTCCCGATCTGCCGATCGTGCCCGCGCTGCGCGCCGACGGGCGGCCGCGCTTCACGCATCGGCATGCGCGGCTCGATCGCGCGCAATGGGCCGCGCTGAGCGGCCATGCGAGCCGTTTCGGGCTGAGCGCGGCGAGCGTCGCGCTGGCCGCGTTCGCCGAGGTCGTCGGCCGCTGGAGCCAGGCGCCGGCGTTCTGCCTGAACCTGACGGTGCTGAACCGTCTGCCCGTGCATCCGCGTATCGATGCGGTGCTCGGCGATTTCACCGCATTGAGCCTGCTCGCCGTCGATGCGACGCACGGGCGCGATTTCGTCGAGCGTGCCCGCGCGATCGGCGCGCGGATGTTCGACGATCTCGACCATCGCGCGCTCACCGGCGTCGACGTGATGCGCGAACTCGCGCGGCGGCGCGGCAAGGATGCGGCGCTGATGCCGGTGGTGTTCACGAGCGGGATCGGCAGCGTCGGGCGCCTGCTCGGCGAGCACGCGGCGCGCGCCGAACCGCCGCGCTACATGATCAGCCAGACGCCGCAGGTGTGGCTCGACTGCCAGGTGACCGACCAGTTCGGCGGGCTGGAAATCGGCTGGGACGTGCGCGACGACCTGTTTCCGCACGGCATGCCGTCCGCGATGTTCGATGCGTATGTCGCGCTGCTGGGCCGGCTGGCCGACGATGCCGAATGGTGGTCGCGCGCGGGCGACATCGTATTGCCGTCCGCCGCGCCCGTCGCCGACGTGCATCCGGACGCCGATACGCATCTCGCGGCCGGGTTCGCCGCGCAGGCGCTGCGCACGCCGGATGCGCCGGTCGTGATCGATGCGCGGGGCGCACGCACGTACCGCGAGGTCGCGCAACATGCGGCGGCGCTGCGTGGCGCGCTCGAACGGGCCGGCGTCGGCGTGGGCGATACCGTCGCGGTGCTGATGCCGAAGTGCGCGCACCAGCTCGCGGCCGTGCTCGCGATCGTCCAGGCGGGCGCCGCGTACGTCCCGGTCGACAGCCGCCAGCCGGCGCTGCGGCAGCAGGCGATCCTGCGCAATGCGCGGGTGCGCGCGGTCGTCAGCGTGCAGGCACTCGCGTTCGAACACGATGGTTGCGTGCGCATCGATATCGATGCATTGCCGAACGATCCGCAATGGCCGCCGCGCGCCGCGCGCGACGTCGCCCCCGATGCCTTGGCCTACGTGATCTACACGTCGGGCTCCACCGGCGAGCCGAAGGGCGTGATGCTGAGCCACGCGGCGGTGTGCAACACGCTCGCCGACATCAACGCGCGACATGCGGTCGGCGCGGGCGACGTGGTGCTGGGCCTGGCCGAACTGAGCTTCGACTTGTCCGTGTACGACTTTTTCGGCGCGACCGCGCGCGGGGCGTGCGTCGTGCTGCCCGACCCGGCGCGCGGCAACGATCCGTCGCACTGGGCCGAGTTGATGGCGCGCCACCGCGTGACGCTGTGGAACTCGGTGCCCGCGCAAGGGCAGATGCTGATCGACTACCTCGAAGGCGAGCCGGCGCTCGACGTGCCGGGCCCTCGCCGCGTGCTGTGGTCGGGCGACTGGATTCCGGTGACGCTGCCGGCCCGCTGGTGGCGCCGCTGGCCCGACAGCGCGCTGTTCAGCCTCGGCGGCGCGACCGAGGCGTCGATCTGGTCGATCGAGCATCCGATCCGTCCGGAGGATACGCAGCTCGCGAGCATTCCGTACGGCCGCGCGCTGACCGGGCAGACGATGGAAGTGCTCGACGCACTCGGCCGGCCGTGCCCGCCCGGCGTGCGCGGGGAGATCCATATCGGCGGCGTCGGGCTCGCGACGGGCTATGCGAACGATCCCGTGCGCACGGCCGAACGGTTCATCCGTCATCCGGACGGGCGCCGGCTTTACCGCACCGGCGACCTCGGGCGCGTGCGGGCCGACGGCTCGCTCGAATTCCTCGGCCGGCAGGACGATCAGGTGAAGATCCGCGGCTACCGGATCGAGCTGGCCGAGATCGACGCGGCGCTGACCGCGCATCCGCTCGTCGGCGCGGCCGCGACGATCGTGCTCGGCGACGGCGCGGAGCGCCGGCTCGCGAGCTTCGTATCGCTGCACGGCGCGGACGCGCCTCCGTCGGCGCAGGACGACGCGCTGCACGAGATCGCGACGCATGTGCGTGCGGCATTCGACACGGCGCGCTGGCCCGCGCAGGCGGACGTGTCGCGCTCGGTCGCGCAACTCGAAACGGCGTGCGTGGCGTCGCTCGCCGCGTGGATCGTGCCGGCTGGCGGCCTGACGGCCGACGGCTCGACCGGCTTCGCGACGCTGTGCGAGCGGCTGCGTGTGCCGGCGGCGCGACGGCATCTGCTGCGCCACTGGCTCGCGATGCTGGTCGCGCACGGCGTGCTGGATGCGGACGGCGAAGACGGCTGGCGCATGCGGCCCGATGCCGGCGTCGTCGACGCGCTCGCATGCTGGGATGCATTCGCGCAGCACGCATCGCCCGATCTGTGGCCGGCCGTTCTCGTCGATTATTTCCGCACCAGCGCGGGATGCCTCGATGCGCAGATCGACGGCAGCGTATCGCCGGCCGGCCTGATGTTCCCGGAAGGCGCCGCGCATATCGCCGAAGCGATGTACAGGGACGGCGAGCACGCCCGCGCGCTGCATCGCGGGATGGCGCAGGCCGTGCGGGCGGTCGTCGCGCGCGAGCCTCGGCGCGCGTGGCGCATCCTCGAAATCGGCGCGGGCACGGCCGCCGCGACGCGGGCGATCGTCGATGCGCTCGCGCCGCTCGTCGAAGCCGGCACGCGCATCGATTACCTGTTCAGCGACGTGTCGAGCTACTTCCTCGCGGCCGCGCGCGAGCGTTTCGCCGCGTATCCGTGGATGCGCTTCGTGCGCTTCGACATGAACGCGCGATGCGACGCGCAGGGCATCGCGCCGCATTCGGTCGATATGACGATCAGCTCCGGCGCGCTGAACAATGCGCGCGACACGGTCGCGCTGATCGCCGGCTTGCGCGCGCTGTCGGCGCCTGACGCGTGGTGGGTGATCCAGGAGCTGACGGCCGAGCATCCGGAAATCAGCATCAGCCAGGCGCTGATGATGGAGACGCCGGACGACGCGCGGGCCGCATCCGCGCGGTTGTTCGTGCCGCACGCGCAGTGGCTCGAATGGCTGCAGGCGGAGGCAGGCGATCGCGCGCTCGGTTGCGTCGCGCCCGGCACGCCGCTCGCCGCGCTCGGCTACGACATCCTGCTGGCGCATGTGAAGCGCGGCGCGGCGCGCCTCGCGCCGGATGCGCTGCTGGCGTTCGTGGCCGAGCGCGTGCCGGGCTACATGGTGCCGTCGCAACTGCGCGTGCTCGAACGGTTGCCGGTGACCGCGAACGGCAAGATCGACCGCCGCACGCTGGCCGGCATCGCCGACATCCGCGAACCGGCGCCGGCCGTGGCCCGACCGGCGCCCACACCGGCGGCCGATCCGCTGTTGGCGCGGCTGATCGGCCTGTGGGAAACCGTGCTCGATACGCGCAACGTCTCGCCGGATCAGGACTTCTTCGCCGCGGGCGGCGATTCGCTGCTGATCGCGCAACTCGTGTCGCGGCTGCGCGGCGAGGAACCGCTCGCGCATGCGCATCCGTTCGACCGGCTGCTGCGCTGGGTGCTCGCGCAGCCGACGCCTGCCGCGTTCGCGCAATGCCTGCGCGACGCGAGCGCGCAGCCGGCGGGCGCGATACCGACGGCCGCGCCTGCCGCCTCGCGCACGCCGCCTGCATCGGCGGTCGTCCATGCGCCGGCGCCGCGCGTGCGCGCGGCGGTGCGCCCGATTCCGCTCGCGCCCGGCGACGGCGTGCCGCGCGTGATCGTGCACGAAGGGCTCGGCACCGTGCATGCGTATCGTCCGGTGCTTCCCGCGCTCGCGCGGCTCGGCCCGGTGCTCGGCTTCGCGGTGCGCGACGCGCAGGACTACCTCGACCTGCCGGTGCGCCACCTGAACGCGACGCTGGGCCGGCGCTACGCGGATGCGCTGTGGTGCAGCGGCGTGCGCGAGGTCGACGTGCTCGGCTATTGCTCGGGCGGGCTGGTCGCGCTCGAAATGGCGAAGTCGCTGGTGCAGCTCGGCGTCGCGGTGCGCACGCTCGACATCGTGTCGAGCTACCGGATTCCGTACCTGATCGAGGACGAACGGCTCGTGCTGTTCAACTTCGCGGCGACGCTCGGGCTGCCGCTCGATGCGCTCGGCTTCCCGGAAACGTACGTGCTGGCCGACGCGCTCGCCGACGCGTTGAAGGCCGACCCCGCGCGGCTCGCGCCCGGCAGCCTGCAGGCGCAGCTCGAGATCTTCGGCGATTGCTGCGAGCCGGTCGATGCGCTGCGTCGCCGCGTGCTGCGCGCGGCGGCCGGCCTGTCGATGCAGGACGAACTCGCGCATCCGCTGCTCGACGAGCGCGAACGGCTTTACCGGCTCTTCATGCATTCGGTGCAGGCGTGCCACTGGGCCGGCGACGCGCCGTATGCGGGCGCGCTGCGGCTGTTCGTGCCGGAGCGCTGCAACCCGCTGATCCCGCAGCAGCGCGCGGCGCTCACCGATTACTGGACGGCGCAGACGCTCGGCGGCATCACCGCCGTCGATATTCCCGGCGGTCATTTCGACTGCCTGAACGCCGCGTTCGTCGACACGCACCTGAAGGAGGCACGATGAAGGTCCATCCGCTGCCGGTCGTCGTGGCTGGCTCCCGTTTCGGCCAGTTCTATGCGGCGGGCCTCGCGGCGTCCGGTTCGTATCGCGTCGCCGGCATTCTCGGGCGGGGCAGCGCGCGCACCGCGGCGTTGGCCGCGCGCGTCGGCGCGCCGGTGTTCGACCG
The DNA here is from genome assembly GCF_020419985.1 of Burkholderia sp. AU32262. Classification (NCBI taxonomy): domain Bacteria; kingdom Pseudomonadati; phylum Pseudomonadota; class Betaproteobacteria; order Burkholderiales; family Burkholderiaceae; genus Burkholderia; species Burkholderia sp. AU32262. The sequence goes on along the minus strand of NZ_JAIZRS010000001.1, from coordinate 69,007 downwards.
CGTCGAAGCGTTGCCCGACGACGTGCGCGTCGCCTGCGTCGCCGTCGGCGGCGCGGCGCGCGGCGAGCAAGGCGCCGCGCTCGCGTGCCGGCTGCTCGAACGCGGGATCGACGTCGTGATCGAGCATCCGCTGCTGCCCGACGAATGGGACGGCGTGCTGCGCACCGCGTCGCGCCAGGGCCGCCACTGCCTGCTCAACAGCTTCTATCCGAACCTGCCGGTCGTCGCGCGCTTCATCGCGGTCGCGCGACGGCTGTGCGAGACGTGCGCGCCCGTGCATGCCGATGTGGCGTGCTCGGTGCAGGCGAGCTACGCGGCGCTCGACGTGCTTGCGGCCGCATTGCAGGGTGTCGGGCCGTGGTCGGTCGAACCGATCGGGCCGGCGCTGTCGTCGATGCGCGAATGCGCGATGGTGCTCGCCGAAACGCCGGTGTCGCTGCGCGTGCACAATGAGATGGCAGCGGCCGACGACGGCCGGATGAGCCTGTTGTTCAGCATCACGTTGACGACCGACGCCGGCACCTGGACGCTCGCGTCGCCGCACGGCCCGCTGTGGTGGGCGCCCGGGCTGCGCGAGCCGGCGAGCGACGACGACGGCCTCTTTCCGATCTTCGGCGAGCCGGCCGGCGACGCCATGCCCAGCATCCAGATCTGCGACGACGCGCGGGATACGTGGGGCGAGATTCACGCGCGAAGCTGGCCGCAGGCCGCCGTGCGTGCGGTCGATCGGCTCGTGTCCGGCGAAGGGCTGCATGCGTGCAACCAGCGCGGCATCGACGTGGCGCGCGTCTGGCAGCAGTTGACCGCGCAACTCGGTTTTCCGGAGCAGCCGCCGGGCGATGCGCGCGCCGCGACGCTCGGCATGCTGCTGGAGCGTGCCGCATGAACGGGCCGCTGCTTTCGATGTTGCGGCCGTTCGCGGCGCCGCTCGTCGCCGCGGTGGCGTTGCAGGCGCTGGCCGGCATCGCGTCGCTCGTGCCGCGGCTCGCGCTCGCGCAGCTCGCCGACGCATGGCGCGTCGCACCGCAGCTCGATGTGGCCGCGCGCGGCTGGCTCGTCGCCGCCGTGGCGGCCGGCGCGTGCTGGCTGGGCGGCCAGACGGTCGCGCTGCACCTGACGCACCGCGTCGACGCCGATCTCGGCGACCGCCTGCGCAAGCGCCTCGCCGATCATCTGCAACGTTTGCCGCTGGGCTGGTTCGCGCGCGCGGGCAGCGACCGCGTCGCGCGCCACGTCGATCAGGACGTGCGCGCGCTGCATCAGCTCGTCGCGCATGCGCCGGCCGATCTCACGCAGCTCGTCGTCGTGCCGTGCGCGGCGCTCGCGTGCCTGCTTTACCTGAATCCCGTGCTGCTCGCGTTCGCGCTCGCGCCGCTCGCCGCCGGTGCGGCGCTGTTCCGCTGGATGCGCTCGGCGCGATTCGCGCCGGCCTTCGCGGCGCGCAACGCGGCGCTCGAACGATTGATGGGCGACTACGCGCAGCTCGCGCAGAATCCGGCGCTCGTGCGGCAGTATCCGGGCGCCGGCATCGAGGCGGCCGCGCTGGCGTCGGCCGGGCATTTCTCGCACGCGTTCTCGGCGTGGGTCGGCCGCATCGGCGGGCTCGGCGCCTGCACGCAGGTGCTGCTCGGCACGCCGTTCCTGCTTGCGTGGGTCGTGTTCGGCGCGACGTGGCTGACGGCCGGGCAGTTGCCGGTCGGCACGCTGTGCGCGTTCGCGCTGCTGGTCTGGGCCATCGCGGCGCCGGTGCGCGCGCTCGGTCATGGCGCCGATGCGTTGCGCGAGGCGCGCGCGGCCGCCGCGCGGCTCGACGCGTTGCTCGCGCAGCCGGGCCTGCAGGAACCCGCCGACAGCGCGGCGCAGGTGCCGCGCGATGCGTCGATCGAACTGCGCGGCGTGCAGGTCGACATCGACGGCGAGCCGATCCTGCGCGACATCGATGCGACGATCGCGGCCGGCACGACCACGGCGATCGTCGGGCCGTCGGGCGCGGGCAAGAGCACGCTGCTGATGCTGCTCGCGCGCTTCATGGATCCGGATCGCGGCACGGTGCGGCTCGGCGGCGCCGATCTGCGGCGGCTCACATCGCAGACGCGCCGCGAACAGGTTGCGATGGTGTTCCAGCAAGCGACGGCGCTCGACGATGTGTCGATTGCCGCGAACATCGCGCTGTACCGGCCCGATGCCGATCGCGACGCGATTCGCGCCGCCGCGCGCGCGGCCTGTCTCGACGCGCGCATCGACGCATTGCCGGGCGGCTACGACTGCGTGTGCGGGCGCGACGTGCGCCTGTCCGGCGGCGAACTGCAGCGGCTGTCGATCGCGCGTGCGCTGCTGTCGCGCGCGCCGTTGCTGCTGCTCGACGAACCGGCGTCGGCGCTCGATCCGCAAACCGGGCGCGCGTTGCGCAACGCGCTGCGCGCCGACACGCGCACGCGCGTGATCGTCAGCCACGATCTCGATGCGATCCGGCACGCGGACCAGATTCTCGTGATGGAACGCGGCCGCATCGTCGAACGCGGTACGCATGCGGCGCTGCTCGCCGCGCACGGGCTGTATGCGCGGCTCTGGCGCGAACGCGGCGCCGCAGGCGGGGAGGCCGCACGATGATGCAGTCGCTCGAACGTTTGCAGTGCCTGCCGCGCGACACGCGCCGCGCGCTGTGGCGCGGCGTGGGCTGGGCGCTGGCCGCCGCGTTGCTCGACGGCGCGTGCGGGCTGCTGCTCGTGCCGCTGATCCGCGCGTGGTTTGCCGGCGCGCAGGCGGCCGCGCTGCACTGGACGGCCGTGCTCGGCGCGCTGACGCTGTGCCATGCGCTCGTGCTGTACGTCGCGCAGCTTCGCGGCTATCGCGCGGGCGGCGCGCTGGCCGTCGGCCTCGTCGAACGCCTCGTGCGGCACTTGCCGCGCGTCGCGTCGTGGCAGACGGTGCGCGACAGTCATCCGGCCGGGTTGTTGCGCGGGCCGGTGATGCAGGCGATGGGGATTCCCGCGCATCTGCTCGGGCCGTTGATCGGCGCGGTCGTCACGCCGCTCGCGGTGGTCGCGGGGCTCGCGTGGATCGACTGGCGCATCGCGCTGTGCCTCGGGGCGGCGGCCGGGCTGCTGTTCGCGCTGCTGGAGCGTGGCGGCGCCCGCACGCTCGCGTTCGAACAGGCGCGCGCCGCCGGCGATCGCGACATGGCCGTGCAGCTTCAGACCTTCGCCGCGCATCAGGGATTGCTGCGCTTCGCGGGCCGGGACGGCGACGCGCGCGCGGCGCTGCAGCGCGCGCTCGACGAACGGCATCGCCGCACGCGCGCGCTGATGCGGCGCTCGCTGCCGATCGAACTCGGCTTCGCGGGCGCGGTGCAGGGCGTGTTCGTCGCGATGCTGGTCGGCGGCGCGTGGGCCGTCGCGGCCGGCCGGCTCGACGCGGCGACGGCCGTGGCGGTGCTCGTGCTGCTCGTGCGCTTCATCGAGCCGCTCGCGCAGCTCACGCAGCTCGACCAGGCGCTGCGCGGCGGCTGGCGCGCGCTCGACACCGTGCTCGCGGTGCTGCATGCACCGCGTTTCGACAGCCCCGAGCGCGGCACGCCGGTACACGATGCGAGCGTCGATGCGGTGCGTGTCGGCTATCGGTCGGCGAGCGGCGCGACGCTGCTCGACGGGGTCGACCTGCATTGTCCGGCGGGCGGCTTCGTCGCGATCGTCGGCCCCACGGGCGCGGGCAAGAGCACGCTGCTCGGCCTGCTCGCGCGGCTCGACGATCCGTGCACCGGGCGCGTGCTGCTCGGCCGTTCGGACGTGCGGCACCTGAGCGAGGCGACGCTCGCCGCGACGCGCAACCTCGTGTTCCAGGACAACGGGCTGTTTCGCGGCAGCCTCGCGTGGAACGTGCGGATGGGGCGGCCGGACGCGACGGATGCGCAGCTGCGCGCCGCGCTGGACGCGGTCGGCCTGCTGCGCGACGCCGAGCGCCTGCCGGACGGCCTCGACACCGACGTGGGGCCCGGCGGCCAGTTGCTGTCGGGCGGGCAGCGCCAGCGGGCGTGCCTCGCGCGGGCGCTGCTCGCGCGGGCGCCGGTGCTGATGTTCGACGAGCCGACCGCGAGCCTCGACGAACTGAGCGCGCGGCGCGTGCGCGACAGTCTCGTCGCGCTGCGCGGGCAGCGCACGCGCATCGTCGTCACGCACCAGCCGGCGCTCGCGGCGGCCGCCGACACGATCGTCGTGCTCGACGCGGGCCGCATCCGGGCGACCGGCACGCATGCGCAGCTGATCGAGACCGATGCGTGGTACGCGACGTTCGCCCGCGCCAGCCAGCCGCCCGACGGGGCGCCGCCCGCCGGCCGGGGCGAGGAAACCCGTCCGGCCGAATCCGAACAGTGACGTGAACAATGCGGGCTGCCGTGCCCGGAATCGATAGGAAAAGCCCCTCGATCGAAAAATCGCCTGCCGGTTCTAATTGATAATGAGAATGATTATCAAATACGGGGGCGTGAATGCGGTACGAGGTACGGGAACCTGGGAGATCGATGATGAAGGGCGCGCGCGTCGCCCGTTTCGGGCGCTGGCGTCCGTCGCTGTATCTCGGCCTGCTGATCGCCGCGCATCCGGCGGCCGCGTTCGTCGATGCGGCGCCGGCGGGCGGCGCGGAAGTTCGCAAGGAGGAGGCGGGCGCCGCGCCGCCCGCCGCGGGCGAACTCAAGGCGATTGCGGTAAACGCATCGCGGGGCGTGGCCGACGATCCGTCGGTGGCGACGGTCGGCAAGATGCCGCTTGCGCTGCGCGAGATTCCGCAGTCGGTCAGCGTGACGACGCGCGAGCGGATCGACCAGCAGAACCTGTTCTCGCTCGACGAGGTGATGCAGCAGTCGGCCGGCGTGACCATTCAGCCTTACGTGCTGCTCACCACCGCGTACTTCGTGCGCGGCTTCAAGGTCGATTCGTTCGAATTCGACGGCGTGCCGGTCGTGATCGGCGACATGGCGAGCGCGCCGCAGGACATCTCGGTGTACGAGCGCGTGGAAATCCTGCGCGGCGCGAACGGGCTGCTGCACGGCTCGGGCAATCCGGCCGCGACCGTCAACCTCGTGCGCAAGCGTCCGCAATACCAGTTCTCCGCGCATGCGACCGCGAGCGTCGGCAGTTGGGACCGCTATCGCGCGGAAGCCGACATCGGCGGCCCGCTCAATGCGGCCGGCACCGTGCGCAGCCGGCTCGTCGCCGCGTACGAGGATCGCCACTTCTTCTACGACCATGCGAAGCAGGACACGCGTTCGATCTACGGCGTCACCGAAGTCGACGTGACGCGCGACACGCTGCTCACGTTCGGCGCGCAGTACCAGACGACGTCGTCGGTGCCCGACATGTCCGGCGTGCCGATGGCGCGCGACGGGTCGAGCCTCGGCCTGTCGCGCTCGACGTTCCTCGACACCGCGTGGGGCCGCTTCAACTGGGACACGACGCGCGCGTTCGCGTCGGTCGAACAGAAGCTCGGCGCCGGCTGGAAGGCGAAGGTCAGCGGCGAATACCAGAGCGTGCGCTCCGACCTGAAGTACGCGGGTTCGTTCGGCGCGATCGATCCGGCGACGGGCGCCGGCGGCCGGCTGACGGGCAGCGCGTACCAGTTCAGCAGCTACAGCCGCAGCGTCGATGCGAACGTGCAGGGCCCCGTGCATGCGTTCGGGCTCACGCACGACCTGCTGTTCGGCATCACGTATGCGAACAGCAGCAGCGGGCAGATGACGGCGCCGCTGCTCGGCAACGTGGCCGGCACGCCGGTGAACGTGTACCGCTGGAACCCGAGCAGCGTGCCCGAGCCCGGCATCGGGCCGTACCAGCAGTCGCAGCAGAACGACATTTCGCAGAAGGGCGTCTACGGGCTCGGCCGCATCAAGCTCGCGGAACCGGTGACGCTCGTGCTCGGCGGCCGGATGAGCTGGTGGAACCAGGACAGTCTCGGCGCGCACTACAACACCGGCCACCAGTTCACGCCGTACGGCGGGCTGATCTGGGATTTCGCGCGCGACTGGTCGTGGTACGCGAGCTATGCGGAGGTGTTTCAGCCGCAGACCAAGTCGATGTGGGGTGGCGGCATCCTGACGCCGGTGAAGGGGCGCACCTATGAAACCGGCGTGAAGGGTGAACTGGCGGGCGGCAAGCTCGACGTGTCGCTCGCGGCGTTCCGCATCGATCTCGACAACAACCCTCAGGTCGATCTCGCGCATCCGTGCGCGGGGCCGAGCTGCTACTACGTGAACGGCGGCAGCGTGCGCAGCCAGGGCTTCGAATTCGAGGCGAACGGCCGCATCACGCCGTGGTGGAGCGTATGGGCAAGCTACACGTACGACACGATGCGTTATGCGGACAACCTCGCGAACGCGGGCACGTTCGCGCCGCTGCCGAACCCGCGCCACCTGTTCCGGCTGTGGACCAACTACGACCTGCCTTGGCAGGAGCGGCGCTGGAGCATCGGCGGCGGCGTGCAGGTGCAGAGCAGTTATTCGGCGCAGGCGAACGGCGTCACGATGCGCCAGGGCGGCTACGCGCTCGCGAGCGTGCGGCTCGGCTACCGCTACGACAAGCACTGGAGCGCCGCGCTCAACGTCAACAACCTGTTCGACCGGAACTACTACCTGAGCCTGAGCCAGCCGGGCTGGAACAACCGTTACGGGGAACCGCGCAACGTGATGCTGACCGTGCGCGGCCAATTCTGATGGCGTCCGGCTGGGGCGCGCGGGCGGCGATCGCGATCGGCGGCGTGCTGCCGGGTGCGGCCGCGCTCGCGGTGACGCTGGCCCGTCATTACCCCGGCGACGGCCTGAACCGGCTCTATGCGGCCGTGTTGATGACGCTCGTGGCGAGCGTCGCCGCGCTGCTGTGGGTGCTCGTCGCTCCCGGCTGGCGGCAGGCCGCGTGGCGCGCGGGTGCGTGGCTCGCGGTGCTCGGGCCGTGCGCGGTGGTCTGGGGAGGGCGCTGACATGGACGCGTCGTCGCGTTCGCGCTGGCGCGCGCTGCATCGCGGCGCCGGCGCGCTGTTCGGCGTGGTGCTGTTCGTCGTGCTGTTCAGCGGCACCTGGAGTCTCGCGTTCGATTCGATGCACGGCTGGTGGCGGCCGCCATCGGTCGCCGTCGCACGGCCGACGCTGTCGCTCGATGCGCTCGTCGCGCGCGCGGCGGCGCTCGGCGTGGCGTTGCGCGACGCGCGCATCGTGCTGCCGCGGCCGGACGATCCGGCCATCCGTTTCTGCGACGCGCGCCAGACGTGCACGCTCGCGCTCGATCCGGCGACCGGCGCGCCGCTGCCCGATACGGGGCGGGCGACCGTGATCGTCACGCTGCACAAGACGTTGTTCGCCGGTTTCCCCGGGCGCATCTTCGTCAGCCTGTGGGGCATCGTGCTGCTCGTGCTCATCGTCGCGGGCGTCGTCGTGCATCGCAAGCGCTGGCCCGACGCGGCGCGCATCCGGCGCGGCAACGGCTTGCGCGTCGCGCTGTTCGACCTGCACGCGTGGATCGGCCTGTGGGGAATGCCGTGGCTCGTGCTGTTCGCGTTCACCGGCGCGTTGTCGGGGCTCGGCGCGCTCGGCACGGTGTCGCTCGCGGGCATCGCGTATCCGGGGCAGCCGCAGCGTGCGTTCGCGGAACTGCTCGGCGGCCCGCCGCCCGTCGAGGCCGGCGGCCCGTGGCGGCATGCGCCCGATCTCGATGCGCTGTTGCGGCGCGACGCGGCGCGCCGGCCGGATTTCCGGCCCGAAGCCGTCGTGCTGCATCGCTGGGGCGATGCGAATGCGCGCGTCGAGATCGCCGGCACGAGCCCGGGCCTGCCGAGCACGGCCGTGTTCGAGCGCCACCTGTACCGCGCGACGGACGGGCAATGGCTCGCCGATGCGACGTCGCGCGGCCGCGGCTTCTGGCTGCGCGCGTTCATCGCGGTACAGCCGCTGCATTTCGCGCAATACGGCTGGGTCGGTGCGGCCGGTGGAGTGCTGCGCGTGCTGCATTTCCTGATGGGGCTCGCCGCGTGCGCGCTGTGCGCGACGGGGCTGCATCTGTGGATCGAGCGGCGGCGCGCGCAGCGCGATCGCTCGGCGCACGTGCTGGCTGCCGCCGCGGTCGGTGTGTGCGGCGGGCTCGTGCTCGCCGGCGGCGCGCTGCTGTTCGCCGGCCGTGCGTTGCCCGACGGCGTGCACGTCGATCATGCGCTCGCGCTGCTGTTCTGGGCCGTGTGGGGCGGCGCGATTGCGCTCGCCGCGTGTGTCGCCGATCGCGCGGCATGGCTGCGCGTGCTGATGCGTGCGGCCGGCGTCGCCTACGCGCTCGCCGGCGCGACCCATTGCGCGCTCGCGCTGCTGGGCGTGGGCAGACTCGTGTACTGGCCGATCGACCTGGCGCTCGTCGCATTCGGCGCGTTGCTGCTGCGGGCGGCGCGCCGTCCGCGGCGCGACGCGATGCAGCCGGCGCGCATGCCGGCCGGCGCCGAACCTTTTTAACCTCATGCAACTGGAGATTCCGATGCGCGATCTGCTCGAACATCGCCGCCTGGTCATCACGATCACGCTGCTGTACCTGTCACAGGGCATCCCGATCGGCATCGCGATGGACGCGATGCCGACGCTGCTGCGCCACGACGGCGCGCCGCTTCACGCACTCGCGTTTCTGCCGCTCGTCGGCCTGCCGTGGGTCGTGAAATTCCTGTGGGCGCCGGTCGTCGACAACCGCTGGTCGCCCCGCATCGGCCGCCGGCGCAGCTGGATGCTGCCGATGCAGACGATCGTCGTGCTGTGTCTCGTCAGCCTCGCGCAGATCGGGATGACGGTCGCGACGGCGGGCTGGGCGGTCGGGCTGCTGGCCGTCGCGTCGCTCGCGAGCGCGACGCAGGACATCGCGAACGACGGCATGGCCGCCGAGCATTTCAGCGGCGACGCGCTCGCGAGGATCAACGCGATCCAGATCGCGGGCGTGATGATCGGCTTCTTCGGCGGCGGCGCGGGCACGTTGACGCTGATCGGCCTGTTCGGCCAGTCAACCGCGTTTCTCGCGCTGGCGGCCGTCCCGCTCGCGAGCCTCGTCTGCGTGCTGTGGCTCTTGCCGCGCGACGCGGATCGTGCCCGCGCCCGGTCCGAACGCGCGGCGAGCCTCGTGCGCTTCGCGAAGCGGCCGCGCTCGTGGTCGCTGCTGTCGCTCGCGCTGCTGTCGGCGATGACGGCCGTATCGGGCTTCGGCCTGTCGAAGCTGTTCCTCAACGACGCGGGCTGGTCGCTCGACGCGATCGGCAAACTCGGGATGGCCGGCGGTGTCGTGACGGTCGTGCTCGGGTGCGGCGGCGGCGCGTGGCTCGTCAGGGCGCTCGGCCTGTGGCGCGCGTTTACGGTCGGCGTGAGCTGCGCGGGCGCGGCGGCGCTGCTGTGGTTCGCGCAGGCGAGCGGGTGGCTGCCGGTGTCGCCATCGTGGGCATGGCTCTGCACGGTGCTCGGCTCGCTGGCGACGGGCATCACGTCCGTGTCGATCATGACGGCCGGCATGCGCTTCGCGGGCGGCAGCGATCAGGCAGGCACCGACGTGACGGCCGTGCAGAGCACGCGCGATCTCGGCGAGCTGATCGCGTCGTCGACGATCCTGTCGCTGACCGCGAAGGTCGGTTATACGGGCGGGTTTCTCACCGGCGTCGCGCTGGCGGTGCTGGCGGCGCTGATCGCGATGAAGCTGCGGCGGCGCGAGGCCGCGTATGCGATGAAGGGGGACGATGCGCTGGTGTCGTGACGGCTGCGCGGCCGGTGCACGGTGCACGGTGCGGGGGCGCACCGTGCCGTAGCGCGCCACATCGCGTGTGGCTCAAGCGCGGCTCAAGCGCCGCGCCGCCAGCAATGCGATGACGAGCAGCACCGCGACATACGCGGCGACACCCGCCCACGCGCCGTGTTGCCAGAACGCGCCGCCGACCGAGCCGAGCACGCTCGACCCGACATAGTAGGCGAGCAGATACAGCGAAGCCGCATGCCCCTTCGCGGCGCCCGCGAGCGCGCCGACCCAGCCGCTCGCCACCGAATGGGCGACGAAGAAGCCGATCGTCACGAGCACGATGCCGACGACGATCGCGACGAGCGAATGCGACAGCGTCAGCGCGAGGCCCGCCGCGAACACGACGATGCCGCTCGCCAGCACCGGCGCGCGCCCGAGGCGATCGGCGAGCGCGCCGGCGCTCGATGACGACACCATGCCGAACAGGTACGCGCCGAAGATCAGCCCGCACGCGGTCGGGCTCAGGTTGAACGGCGCGGCCATGAGCCGGAATCCGGCGTAGTTGTAGATCGTCACGAACGCGCCCATCACGAGGAAGCCGATCGAGAACACGAACGGCAGGCGTGCGTGGCGTAATTGCGCGTGCCACAGCCGCAGGTGGTGACGCAGCGTCAGGTCGGTGCGCTTCACGAAGCGTCGCGACGCCGGCAGCAGCATCACGAATGCGAGCGCCGCGAGCAGATCGACGACGCCGATCGACAGCATCGCCGTGCGCCACGAGAAGTGCTCCTCGAGCGCGCTCATCCCGATCCGTCCGATCATGCCGCCGAACGCGGTGCCGCCGACATAGAGCCCCATCGACAGGCCGAGCCCGTCGGCGGCGATTTCTTCCGCGAGATAGGCCATCGCCACCGCCGGCACGCCGCCGAGCGCGAAGCCTTCGAGCGCACGACAGAGCAGCAGCAGGTGCCAGCTCGGCGACCACGCGGCGAGCAGGTTGAACAGCGCGGCCAGCGTCATCGACGCGAACATCAGCCCGCGCCGCCCGACCCGTTCGGACAGCGCGCCCGCGCACAGGATCGACACCGCGAGCATTCCGGTCGACAGCGATAGCGACAGCGAACTCGACGCCGCGCCGACGTTGAACTCGCGTGCAAAGGCGGGAAGCAGCGGCTGCACGCAGTACAGCAGCGAGAAGGTGGCAAAGCCGGCGAGGAACAGCGCGAACGCGATGCGCTTGTACGCGGCCGAGCGCGGGGACACGCCGGCCGGCAGCGCATCGGGCGTGGTGTTCTGCGTGCCGGGCATGGAGCGGGAAATCGAAGCGGAGGACATGAGGGCACTCGATGTGCGACGGAATACACGAATTCTTGCGCACGGTCATATATATGTCCAATATATGAAATGAACCGCAGCAATATGTTTTAACACTGGCTGACCGGCCAGCCCGACTCATCGCGAGGTCACGTCACGCATGGAACTCCGGCATCTGCGCTACTTTCTGGCCGTCGCGGCCGCGTCGAATTTCACGAAGGCCGCCGAAGCGCTCGGCATCGGCCAGCCGCCGTTGAGCCAGCAGATCAAGGCGCTCGAGAACGAGCTCGGCGTGGAACTGTTCAAACGCACCGCGCGCGGCGCCGAGCTGACGCTGGCGGGCGAAGTTTTCGCGGAAGAGGCGCGGCGCGTGCTCGACGATGCCGAGCGCGCGGCACGGGCGGCCCGGCGCGCCGCGCGCGGGGAAACCGGCCATCTGCGCGTCGGCTTCACCGGGACGGCCGCGTTCAATCCGAAAGTGTCGGATCTGCTTCGCCGCTTTCGCGAGGCGTTTCCGGATGCGGAGCTGACGTTGCAGGAAGCGACGTCCGGTGTGCTGCTGGAGGCGCTGGAGGCCGGGCGCCTCGACGTCGCGATCGTGCGGCCGGAGCGCCGCGTCGCCGCGACGCTGCGGGTATCCGATTGGGACGAGGAGCCGATGTTCGTCGCGCTGCCCGTCGCGCACCGGCTGGCGCAGCGCCGGCGCATCGAACTGGCGGAACTCGCCGACGAGTCGTTCGTGCAGGTGCCGCGCGCGGCCGGCGCCGCGCTGTTCGACGACATCGTCGCCGCGTGCAAGGCGGCCGGCTTCGAGCCGCGCATGGGGCAACCGGCGCCGCAGATCGCGTCCGCGGTGACGCTGGTGGCGGCTGGCCTCGGCGTGTCGGTCGTGCCGAAGGCGATTACGCAGGTGCAGGTGCCCGGGGTCGTGTACCGGCCGTTCACGGGCAACCGGTTTCGCGCGAGGCTCGCCATTGCGTCGCGCTGCGACGAGCCGTCCGCGGTGGTGCGGAATTTTCTGTTGCTCGCGTAGCGGACAACAAAAAACCCGCGAAGCCATGTGCTGTCGCGGGTTTCGGAAATGCGGGAATGCGAGGAAAACGCATCTGGTGCCGACGGCGAGACTCGAACTCGCACAGCTTTCGCCACTACCCCCTCAAGATAGCGTGTCTACCAATTTCACCACGTCGGCACTGCAAGGGGCGCAATTTTAACGTCACATCGCGCGTTTGTGAAGGGGGTATGACGAGGTCGTGTACGGGCGCCCGATCGATCCCGGTAGAATTCATCCGATCGACCCGACGGGTCCCCGCAACCGCCACCCGTTTTTCTCCCCGTGACCCACACCCTCGAACAACTGCAGGCCGGACAACTGTCGGGCGCGCGGCAACTGAAGCTCGCGTGCGGACTGACCGAATTTCCGCGCGAGATCTTCGATCTGGCCGATACGCTCGAAGTGCTCGACCTGACCGGCAATGCGCTGTCCGCGCTGCCGGACGACCTGCCGCGGCTGCATCGGCTGCGCATCCTGTTCGCGTCGGGCAACCGCTTCACCGCGTTCCCCGACGTGCTCGGCGCGTGCGATCGGCTCGACATGATCGGCTTCAAGGCGAACCGGATCCGCACCGTGCCGCGCGGCGCGCTGCCGCGTGCGCTGCGCTGGCTGATCCTGACCGACAACGCGATCGACGAACTGCCGGCCGATATCGGCGACTGTGCGCGCTTGCAGAAGCTCATGCTGGCCGGCAACCAGTTGCGTGCGCTACCCGTGGAAATGGCCGCCTGCCGCGCGCTGGAGCTGGTGCGCCTGTCGGCGAACCGGCTCGACGCGTTGCCCGAGTGGCTGCCGCGCCTGCCGCGTCTCGCATGGCTTGCGGTGGCCGGCAATCCGTTCGGCGCGGCGCCGGAGGCCGCGGCGTCCGCCGGGCCGGACGTCGCGGAGATCGACTGGGCCGCGCTGTCGTGCGAACAGAAACTGGGCGAGGGCGCGTCGGGTGTCATTTATCGCGCGCAATGGCGTGCGGACGGCCATCCGCCACGGACGGTCGCGGTGAAGCTGTTCAAGGGTGCGGTGACGAGCGACGGCCTGCCCGATTGCGAAATGGCCGCGTGCCTGCATGCCGGCCGCCACCCGAACCTGATTCCGGTGATCGGCAAGGTGCGCGGGCATCCGGACGGCACGCACGGCCTCGTGATGGAGCGGGTCGATCCTGCGCTGACGAACCTCGCCGGGCCGCCGAGCTTCGCGTCGTGCACGCGTGACGTCTATGCCGCCGATGCGACATTCGATCCGGCGCAAGCGCTGCGGATCGCGCATGGTATCGCGTCGGCGGCCGGCCATCTGCACGCGCGCGGCATCATGCATGGCGACTTGTATGCGCACAACATCCTGCACGACGGCGCGGGCGGCGCGCTGCTCGGGGATTTCGGGGCGGCTTCGCTGTACGACGTGAACGAGCGCACGCGCGGCCCAAGGTTCGAGCGGCTCGAAGTGCGCGCGTTCGGCTATCTGCTCGGCGAATTGCTCGAACGCTGCGAATCGCGCACCGGCGCGCTCGACGCGCTGGCGGCGGCGTGCGTGAACGAGGACGTCGATGCGCGGCCGTCGTTCGACGAGATCACGGCCGCGCTGGCCGCTCGGATGCGCTGACGGAGGGCGCCGGCTTACGCGTGCCGCGCCGCGCGTCAGCGCGCGTCGCGCATGCAGTACGCGGGAATCGGCGGTGGCGTATCGATGGCGGCAGGCCGCGTCATCCACGCGATCCACGCGGCCCATAACCCACAGGCGATCAGTACCGCGACATTCAGCGGCGTCCGGTAGCGGACGATCAGGTCGGCCAGCGGCAAGCGGTTTTTCATCAGCATCTCCTTCTGTCGTGAGCCGGCGGCGTTACTGGCCGGCGTAGGTCGGCGCCTTCGCGTCGCAGGTCACGGACACGGTCGAGCCGTCCGCGAAATGCAGCCGGACCGGCACCTTCGCGCCAGGCGCGACGGCCTGGCGCGGCTCCTCCAGCATCACGTGATAGCTCTTCGGCTTGAACGTCAGCGTGCCGTGCGCGGGTACGACCACCGAGTCGACGTGAACCATCTTCGCGGTGCTGCCGCTCGTCCGCGTTTCATGCACCATCGCCATCCCGTATGCGGGCGTGTCGATACCGGTCAGCGTCGCGGGCGCGTCGCCGTCGTTCTTCAGCGTGAAGTAGCCGGAGGACGGTACGGTCGCCGGCATCGTGCGGATCCAGCAAGCGTCGGCCTGGATGGCCGGCGCGGCGAACGTGGCGGACGCGTGCAGCGCCAGCGCCGCGAGCAGGCCGGTCGGAATCGAGTGTTTCATCGTGGGTTCTCCTTGTCGGGTGCGATGCGGAGGGCATCGATGCGAATGCGCCCGGCATCGAGCGCCGACGCGCATCGCGTGGGTGACATGCGTTACTTCAGCGTGAATGCGTAGCGGCCGTGCGTGCGATGGCCGTCGCTGGCCACCGCGATCCACGCGACGGTGTAGGTGCCGGGCTTCAGGCTCGTCAGCGCGACGCGCATCCGCTTCCGGTTGCCGGCATCGACGGCCGACTTCCCGTCGACGACCGACTGCCCGTGGCTGTCGGTCACGGCGATCGAGCTGAACGCCGGCTCGAGCGCCTCGCCGAAATCGATCGTGACCGCGTGCGGCGCGCTCGACAGCGTGGCGTCGGGGGCCGGGTCCTGCGTTTTCGGAAGCGCATGCGCATGGGCGGCGTGGATGATGACGAAGCCGAGCGCGGCGAGTGCGCCGCGAGCGAAAGTGGCGGTTTTCATGGGTGGATGAGCGAGTGACGAATCGGATGGAACAGACGGATTCGACGGACGGCTGCGCGCGGCATCGCGGCCGGTGGCGGTCGGTACGAACGTGCGCGGCCGGACATTCGCATGCGGGCGAATGCAGGCGCGGCCAGCCGGGCCACAGACGGCCAACCATGCGCCCGGCACGACGCCGCGCGCAGCAGGGTGACACATGATGATCGTCCTTCGAAACGTGACATGTCGCGCACGCGGGCGGCGTGCGCGGGCTGCGCGATGCGCTGCGGCATCACGCGCAATGACGACGGATCAGGACGTGAACGGCGGGGCGCGCGGTTGCGCGGCCGTGAGCGGCAGCGCGCGGCGCAGGCTTTCGAAGCGGGTGGCCGCGCGATGCGCGATCGCGTGCACGTGGGCCGCGAACGTCAACTCGGGCGCGGGCAGCGCGGGCGTATGGGCAAGCAGGCTGCAGTAGCCGCATGCCTGGAGATGGGCCTGCAGATTTTTCGTCGACGCGTCGGCGGAGCGGTCACCAGCGGCCGGCGCGGCCGAACAGTAGCCGGCCAGCAGTGCGTCGACGCGCCCTTGCGTGGTCAGCGCCTGCGAGATCGTCGGCGCGAGCGCCGTCATCAGGATGGCGAGCATCCCGATCAGACTGCCGATCTTCCGGAGACGACGACTCAGCATGCGATGCGCGGCGGCGGGTGGACGACGATGGAGCCGATTATGCCACGCACGTCGATTCGCGAGTCGGCCGGCGCGTGCGGCATCGCGGCGCGCTACGCGTGCTTCGCCAGATACTTCGCGATCAGCGTCATCTGCGCGGCCCAGCCCTGGTCGTTCATGTCGCGCGCCGTCGCGCGACGCGCTTCGATCAACTGGTCGAAGCCTGTTTCGGTGACCGTGAGCAGCGTACCGCCGGCTTGCGCCGCGAGCGTGAACGTGACGAGCGTCATCGGCTCGGACGCGTAATCGACATTCGGATCGATCGCGAACGGATGCCAGCGAAACGAGAACAGTCGTTTTGGCTCGATACGATCGACGACGATTTCGAACACGGTGCCAGCGTAGGGCTCCTGCGCCTTGGCGACGTCGTCGTCGACGCGGGTCGGCGTGATGCGGCCGAACAGCGGCTGGCCGGCCTCGAACGGGCCGTCGAACGCGACGCCGAACCACTGGCCGAATTCGTCGGAATGGCTGACGGCTGCCCAGACGCGGTCGGGCGGTGCGGCGAGCAGCGTCTGTTTTTCGATGCGATCGGTTGGCTGGGCCATCACGTTCTCCATGCAGGATCGAGCGTTGCAGGACGACGCGCACGGCCGCGCGCCACGTCTAGTCGAGCATGACCGCGTCGGGCACGTCGAGCACGAGATCCGACGTGGCGACGGCCACGCACGGCAGCGTATAGCCGTCGGCCTTTTCCTCGCGGGAGAGCCCCGGCCATTCGATCGTATAGCGTACGCTGCCGCTGACGATCCGGCAAAGGCAGCTTCGGCACGTGCCGTTGCGGCACGAGCGCGGCAGCGACACGCGCGCGAACGCGGCGGCTTCGAGCACGGTCAGCGAATCGGGCGCGTCGAAGGTTGCGCCGAGCGGGTCGACGCGCACGAGGGGCGGGTGATCTGGATCGGTCATGAATGAAGCGGGCGGTTCGGCGGCATCGCGCCAAGCATACCCGAACCCGCCGGCGGCCGAGGGCCGCCCGCCGCGGGTGTCAGTGCCGCCGCAGATACCGGTACACGGTATTGCGCGCGAGGCCGAGCTCGCGCGCGGCCGCCGATACGTTGCCGCCATGGCGTGCGAGCACCGCGTCGATCATCGCGGCCTGATGGCTCTGCAGCGTCGTGCCTTCGCGCCTGCCCGCCGGCGGGACCGAGGCGGCTGCCGCCGGCGCAGCCGGCGCATCGTCGCAGTCGAGCCAGAAATCGTCGGGCAAATGCGCGAGCGTGATTTCCGCTTCGTCGTCGGCGAGCATGCCGGCCGTGCGCAGCACGTTGGTCATCTGCCGCAGGTTGCCGGGCCAGCGGTGGCGCGCGAATGCGTCGAGCACGTCGGCCGCGAGGCGGCGCGGCATCGGCTCGCTGCGCGCGAGCCGCGCGAGGATCCGTTCGACGAGCGCGGGCAGGTCGGTGCGCGTCGCGAGCGCCGGCAGCGTGACCGCCAGCCCGTTGATCCGGTAGAACAAATCCTCGCGGAACGTGCCCTCCGCGATCATCGCGCGCAGGTCGCGGTGGGTCGCGCACACCACGCGCACGTCGACCGGCACCGCGCGTGCGCCGCCGAGCGGCATCACCGCGCGCTCCTGCAGCACGCGCATCAGCCGCACCTGCTGCGCGAGCGGCATGTCGCCGATTTCATCGAGAAACAGCGTGCCGCCGTCGGCCTGCGCGATCTTGCCGGGGCTGCCGCGCTTGCGTGCGCCGGTGAACGCGCCGTCTTCATAGCCGAACAGCTCGGCCTCGATCAGTGAATCGGGCAGCGCCGCGCAGTTGACCGCGACGAACGGGCCGTCCGCGCGCGGCGACGCCTGATGCAGCGCGCGGGCGAGCCATTCCTTGCCGGTGCCGGTCTGGCCGAGGATCAGCAGCGGGAGGTCGCGCCCGCGGATCTTCGCGACGCGTTCGAGCACGGCGGCCATGCGCGCGTCGCCGGTGTCGAGCGTCGCGAACGTGATCGCATCGGGGTCCGGTGCGCGCATGCGTGCGGCCGGCGCGGGCGGCGTGACGGCGACGGTCGTTTTCTGCGCTTCCGGGAATTCGCAGCGTGCGAGCACGCGCACGCCGGTCGACAGCGTGAGGCGGAACGTGGCGCCCGGCGCGCGGGCGGCCTGCCGCGCGAGCTCGCCGAAGCGCATGCTGAACAGTGCGTCGCTCGCCTGGTGCTGCAGGGTGTCGAACGACGCGCCGAGCTGAAACTGGGCGCTGCGGTTCGCGGCGATCAGCCTGCCGTCGGCGCCGAATGCGACGAGCCCGGCGAACAGCGAATCGACGCAATCCTCGTGTGCGTGAAAGCGCAGCCGCAGCGCTTCGCCGCACTGGTTCGCGAACAGGTGGTTCTCGATCAGTTGCGCCGACATCCGCACGAGCGCGAGCGTATGCGGGCTGGAGCCGCGCGGGTCGCCGCTCACGTCGAGCGTGCCGAGCGTGCGGCCGAACGGATCGACGATCGGCGCACAGGCGCAGGTGAGGATATGGTTCGCGCGCAGGAAATGTTCGGAACCGTGCACGACGACGGCCTGGCCGGACGCGAGCGCGGTGCCGATCGCGTTCGTGCCGCGCGCGCCTTCGGCCCACGACACGCCGTTGCACAGCGCGACGCGGTTTGCCTTCTCGATGAAGTCCGCATCGCCGATGCTGTGCAGGATCACGCCGTCGGCGTCGGTCAGCAGCACGAGGCTTTGCGTATCGGCGATCTGCGCGTGGAGGTCCTCCATCACCGGTCGCGCGTGCGAGAACAGCGTGTGATTCGTGTCGAGCAGTTCGCGCAGCGCGACGCGCGACAGCGGCGAGAAATCGGGGCGTTCGTGCGCGCGCAGGCCGACCGCGGTCGAACGCGCATGCGCCTGCGCGAGCAGGTCGGTACGCCCGGCGGTGGCGGGCAGCACGAAGGGTTGCGGCATGGTTTGTCTCCTGTTCCCGGGGCCGCCGGGGCAACCGGATCGACATCGGCGGCGGAGTGCGGCTCCGCTCGCGGCGCACCATTCGGCGCGCCAGCCGTCCGTCCGGGTACGCATCATCATACAAGCGCCACGTGCGATGCGCGACTGCCAACAAAATCCCCTTGCTTTTAAGCGCCCGCCTGCAATGATGGAAATGGAGCACGCGCGCGCCGTGTTCCGCGGTGCAACATGCATGCGACGCGACATGCATCCGTTCGGGAGACGCATCATGGTTCGGGCGGAACTGAGAGTCGTGCTGGCGGCCATCGCCACTTTCATCATGCTGGGCGGCATTGCCGTGGCGATCCACGGGTTGCTGTTCGATCTGACCGATGCGGTGAGATACGGGGCGGCCGCGATTGCGGTGGGCGTCACGACCGCCGCGATCGCGCTCAACGTCTGGCCGACCGATCCGCACTGACGTCCGTTGGCGAAACAGTGCCGGATGCCGCGCAGATCAGACGAAATGCGCGTCGGAACGACGCACACCGAAATTTTTGTCTCCCGCGCGAAACCGTCTAAAGTGGAATTCAACCGGCATGCATCGACCGCGCCACACTCCGCGGCCGGGGCCTCCGCCGGCGAGCCCGCGTGCATTTCGTCCGGCCGGTAGCGGACGACGGACGCGGTCATTCGTTTTCTACCGGTCGAGGCAGCGCCCATGCAGATCCATTTCACGAACGAGAAGCCCGAGTATTCGGGGCGTGACCTGATGCTGGGGTTCACGGCACTGGTCAATGGCGAGCGCGTCCAGTGCCAGATCACCGCCGAGGCGCTGGAAGACCACTTCGGCGCCGCATCGCCGCGCTTCGAGGACATGGTCGGCGCATTCGATCAGCACCGCGAGCGCATCGAGGCGGCCGCACGGCGCCTGCTGTCGGAAACACGTGCGCAATGCGTGACGCTGCGCAGCGGCTACGTGCGCTTCTACGAGGCCAACTGGCGCTGACGACACGACGCCCGTCCGGCGGCGCATGCGCTCGAGCGCGGCGCACGCGAGGACATTGCCTTCACGCAATGCCGTTCGGCGGGGCCGCGCGGCATTTTCGTATGCGGGCCGTGCGGGATTGCCCGAGCGTCGGCGCGCTCGTGCACGTCGATTCATGAGGATCGCAGAGCAATCGTGCGAAAACGAAAACGCCACCCGAAGGTGGCGTTTTCATCGTGCGTCGCGCCGGTGTGCGTTCCGCGCTTACTCGCTGCCGAGATAGAAGAAGCGGAACAGGAACACGGCCGCGATGATCCACACGATCGGCTTGACCGTGCGCGCCTGGCCCGTCAGCAGCTTGAGGCCGCCGTACGCGATGAAGCCGAACGCGACGCCGTTCGCGATCGAGTACGTGAACGGCATCAGCAGCGCGGTCAGCGCGGCCGGCACGGCTTCCGTCGCATCGTCCCACGGCACCTCGACCATCTCGCGCAGCATCAGGCACGACACGTAGAGCAGTGCCGGTGCGGTTGCGTAGCCCGGCACGACGCCGGCGAGCGGCGCGATGAACAGGCACGCGAGGAACAGCACCGCGACGGTGATGGCCGTCACGCCGGTGCGGCCGCCGGCCTGCACGCCCGATGCGCTTTCGATGTACGCGGTGGTCGACGACGTGCCGAGCACCGAGCCCGCGACGATCGCCGTGCTGTCGGCGAGCAGCGCCTTGTTCAGGCGGTTCATCTTGCCTTCGACGAGCAGGCCCGCGCGATTCGCGACGCCCATCAGCGTGCCCGTCGCGTCGAACAGCTCGACGAGGAAGAACACGAGGATCACGTTGATGATGCCGGTCGACAGCGCGGCGCCGATGTCGAGCTTGAACAGCGTCGCGTCGATCGACGGCGGCGCCGAGAACACGCCGTGGAACTGGTTGCCGGCGAAGAAGAACGACAGGATCGTCACGCCGATGATGCCGATCAGGATCGCGCCGCGCACGCGCAGGTGGTCGAGCGTGACGATCGCGAAGAAGCCGACGATCGCGAGGATCGTCTCGTGCTTGTGCAGATCGCCGAGCGTGACGAGCGTGGCCGGGTTGCCGACGATCACGCCCGACGTCTTCAGCGAGATGATGCCGAGGAACAGGCCGATGCCGGCGGTAATGGAAATCCGCAGCGATTTCGGAATGCCGTTGACGATCGCCTCGCGCACGCGGAACAGCGTGACGAGCAGGAACAGGCAGCCGGAGATGAACACCGCGCCGAGCGCGGCTTGCCACGTGAAGCCCATTCCCTTGACGACCGTGTACGCGAAATATGCGTTCAGGCCCATGCCGGGCGCGCAGGCGATCGGGTAGTTCGCGTACAGCCCCATGATGATCGACGCCAGCGCCGCGACGAGGCAGGTCGCGACGAACACGGATTCCTTCGGCATGCCGGCGTCGCCGAGGATCGCGGGGTTGACGAAGATGATGTAGGCCATCGTCAGGAACGTGGTGACGCCCGCGAGTATTTCGGTGCGGAAATCGGTGCCGGCTTCAGCGAAGCCGAAATACCGCTTGATGGATTCCATGAAGGCGTTTCTCCGGTCGGGTTGTCGTGTTGATTGTTGTGCCGAATTGTTGTACAGGCAGCGCGGCCGGCTAACTGTAACCAGCCACTATTGTCCGGCTATCGGCGGATTGTAATAGCGTGGATAGCTCGGACGATATAGTTGGAGGGCACGATCGGTTGCCTGCGCGCAAACGGTCCGGCAGCCCGCCCGCGCGACGAAGGCGCGCATTTTACCGGTTCGTGCGGCACCGGCCGGCGGAAATGGCCGAAACGGCGGGAACGAAGGAAACGAACGGAAGGGGCGCCCCGCAGGCGGGCGAAACCAGCCGATGCGTGCGCAACGGCATGCCGGCTGCGTCGCGCGCACCCGGTGCGCGACGACATGCGACTGAAACGGAGCGCCCGCATGCTGCACGAATGCGGTGCAGGCGGCGCGTTCGTGCGAACGCACGTGTGCCGCCGGTGCGGACACACGACCCGGCAACCGCGTGCGGCGGCCATTCGTCTGTCCAGGCGGCGGCAGGGACCGGATTATCGTGCGCCGAAGCCGTCCCGTCCGCAACTGTCATTTCGCGATGCGGGGGCGACTGTGGTTTCTGTGTAAAAGAATGCAAGACCCCATCGCGTAAACCGGCAAGTCTTTCTAGGATAGATACACCGCACATGCACACGCCGGCCGATCATTGCCGACGCGGGGAAGTCGCAGTCCGTGCAGGCCAGGCGGTGAATGGCGGTCAAGGCCGTTGCGCGTTTGGGCAGGCGCGGCCAGTCACGCACGGCCGGTCAGGCACGGCCGATTGCGATTGCCCGATGCGGGTTCGTCCGTAATCACGGAGGTCAGCATGTTGAACTGGATCAGCCGTTGGGCGATGCGACACGCCCCCACGCCGGAAAAAACCGCCGCGTCGATGCTCGTGACGGCGCGCATGGAACTGTTCGCAGCCGAACAGCGCGTCATCGATGCGAAATTACAGGCGGATTACTGGCGCACACGTGTGTCATTCCTCGAAGAGGTGCAGAAGCAGGGCATCGATCCGTGGGTGACCTCGCAGGCTGCGCAACGCCCCGACCTCGATTCCACTCCACGAAGCACGGGCCCGCGTCTCGCCGCCAGCACCTGATGCACCTGCAGCATCCTCTCGCTGCGCATGGCGCGCGATCGCTCGCGGCACGCATCGGCGTGCCGCGTTCTTCGATGCGCACCCGCGGCGCATTGCGCCGCGGGTGCGCCCGTTTCCGGTCGCGGCCGTTCCGCGTATCGTGCGTGTAACGGCGCGCCGCTCATCCGCTCCTTCTCCCTACCTTCACGAGCAAACGTTGCACTTGCGCGAGCGTGCGCCTGACGCGTTCGCCGTGCCGTACGTACGCGGTCGTGATCGATGCCTGCGCCGGTTGGTCGCCGTCGGTGCCGATCCACACGCGTTCGCCGCGTTGCACGCGCAGCACGTCGCCGGAGCGGATCCAGTAATCGTCGACGCTGCCGAGCCGCGTGATCCACAGCGTCGCATCATGCACGCGGATCTCGGCGTCGTGCTGCGCGCGCCACGTCAGCGTCTTGCGCGGCGCGACCGTGAAATGCAACTCGACTCTCGGCAACGAGATCGTATCGGTGCGGCACCGATCGGGGCAAACAACCAGCCGGCTTGCCTGGTCCATCGTCATCTCCATCGTTGAGCCGGGCGGGATGACGCGCAACAAAACAAAAAGGCCTCATCCGGTTCCGGCGAGGCCTCGTGACATGCATGACTGAAATCTCGATGCTAATGCACAAGCGCCCCCGGCGATCGCCACGTATGGGCGTTCACTCGTTTTTGATGCGCGATGGCGATGGGCTTGAGCATAGGCATGCGAACGAGTGTGTCGTGGCCGCAGGGCCCTGTCAACGGAAATTTCGAGATACGTGGCAATTACGCGTCGCGTTGCGCGAGGCCGTTCACGAGCAGCTCGGACAGCAGGCCCGTCATCCCTTCCGGGTGCGTGGCCGCGCGTGCCTTCAGTTGTTCGACGAGCTCCGCGTTGAGCTTGCACGCGAACGGCACGAGGCCCTGTTCCTGGTCGAGCTTGCGCTGCGCGCGGCGGTCCAGCTTGGCCGCTTCTTCGGCGCCCTTGCCGAAACGCGCGGAGCTCGACTGCTTCATCGCGTGCGTCAGCTTGAGCGCCTTGTTCTTTTCGAGATCGGTTTTCTTCATGGCCATCGCGGCACCTCCGGGAAATTGAAGCCGCGATTGTACGCATTTCGGCGGGCGCCGCCCGCCGAACCGGCCGGCAACCCGGTCACGCGCCTTTCGTCGTGCCCCAGTTGCCGCCGTGCGCGGCCGCCTGCGCGGCCGGCGAGCGGGCGAGATAGGCGAGCGCCTGCTCGGTCGAGCCTTCGTGGTGCGGCGTATAGCCGGGCTTGAAATAGCGCAGCGCCGCGCCGATCACCTTCCAGAACGACGGCAGGTGCCCGCGCCGCGAACCCCGCCACCACGCGAGCACGAAGCCCGGGTAGCGGCCGGCGTCCGGATCGCGCCGGTACATGAACTTCGCGCCGGTCGTGATGTAGTGGAGCAGCAGCAGGATCACCAACGCCATGTGCACGCAGCGCTCCGGATAGGTGCCGCCCAGGTGCCGGTAGATGTCGAACGCGACGGTGCGGTGCTCGACTTCCTCGGCGCCATGCCAGCGCAGCAGGTCGACCATCGTCGGGTCCGCACGGCCTTCGTCGAGGCCGTGCGCGTTGAGCACCCAGTTGCCGAGATAGCCGAAGAAATGCTCGAGCGACGCGATCACGGCCAGTTGCTGCCGCAGCCAGAAGCGCGTATGGCCGATCTTCAGCCCGAGCGGCCGTTCGCCGAGCACGCGTGTGAACAACCGGTTGAGCTTTTGCGTGAACGGCTTCGTGTCGATGCCGTGACGGTCGTAGTAGTGCTTCAGCACGCCGCCGTGCGAGCGCGAGTGCACGGCTTCCTGGCGCAGGAAGCCTTCGGCTTCGTCGCGCAGTCGCGCATCGGCGATCAACGGCAGCGCCTTGTTGTAGACGCGGCAGAACCACAGCTCGCCTTCCGGGAACAGCAGGTTCAGCGTGTTGATGATGTGCGTGCTGCCCGGATCGTTCGGCACCCAGGTGACCGGCGTGTCGCTGAAGTCGAACTTCACGTGTCGGGCCCTGATCTTGTGGTAGTCGGCGGTATCGTTCATGTCGTCTCCCTGTGCGGCGTCGTGCGCCGTCAATGCGATGCCATGCTGACGCGGGCGATCATCCGGCCCAGCCACGGCATGAAGCGGCCGACGAAGCGCATCGCGTGCGCTTCGCCGCCGACCGCGACGACGGGGCGGTTGCGCAGCACGCCGTCGATCATCGCCTGCGCGACGGTTTCGGGTTTCAGGCCGCGCATCTGGTACAGCCTGGTCGCGCGCTTGCGCAGCCGCGCTTCGTCCTGGGCGCTCGCGCCCGCGTAGTGCGTCGACGCCATGATTCCCGTTTCCGCGAACCCGGGGCACACGGCCGTCACGCCGATGCCCTTCCCGGCGAGTTCCGCGCGCATGCATTCGCTGAGCATCAGCACCGCGGCCTTCGTCGTCGCATACGCGGGCAGGTCGCGCGACGGCCCGAACGCGGCGGCCGACGCGGTGTTGACGATGTGCCCGCCGGCGCCGCGCGCGGCCATCTGCTGCGCGAACAGCCGCGAGCCGTGGATCACGCCCCACAGGTTCACGTGCAGGATGCGCTCCCAGTGCCGCGTGCTCGTGTCGAGGATGCCGCCGGCCATCCCGATGCCCGCGTTGTTGATCACGACGTCCGCGCCGCCGAGTTCGCTGCCGACCCAGGTCGCGAGCGCTTCCATTTCGTCGGCGGACCCGACGTCGACGCGTTTCGCATGCGCGTGCGCACCGGTCAGCCCGATGAGCAGCGCGGTGCGCTCTGCGCTCGCGAGATCGATGTCGCATGCGACGACCGTCGCGCCTTCGCGTGCGAAGGCCAGCGCCGCGCAGCGGCCGATGCCGCTGCCCGCGCCGGTGACGACCGCGACCTTGCCGCTGAAGCGCCCGCTGGTCGCGCGGCGGCGCGCGTTCGCGAGCGCGGGCGGTTCGTCGCCGGATTCGACCGAATCGATCAATTGACCGGCGAGATCCGCGAAGCGCGCGGGATCGGCGAGCGGCAGCCAGTGGCCGGCCGCGACTTCGCGGCGGTAGTACCGCGGCACCCAGCGCGACAGGTTCTCGGACAGCGCGGGGCTCACGTACTTGTCGCCGAGCGGCACGATGGTCTGCACCGGCGCATGCGCATAGCGTTCGCGCGGCGCAAACAGGCAGCGGATGAAGTTCGCACGGTAGAGGCGCACGCCGCGCGCGCCGTCGTCGGCCTGCGTCGGGCGCGGCGTGGCGGGCGTTTTCTCGATCCGGCGCAGCAGGCCCGGCCACGCGCGGCCGAGCCACAGCCGCCAGCCGAGTTCGGGGAGGAGCGGCAGGTGGAACAGGTAGACGTACCACGAGCGCACGAGCTGGCCGCCGAGCCTGGCCAGCGACGCGGGCGTCGGGTGCAGCACGCGTTCGCGCAGCCAGAACCCGACGTGGTCGAGGCACGGGCCCGAGCACGACGTATATGACGCGATACGGCTGGCCAGGCGCGGATCGGTGACGAATTCCCAGCCCTGGATCGCCCCCCAGTCGTGCGCGACGAGGTGCACCGCGCGGCCGGGGCAGAGCGCGTCGATCACCGCGACGAAATCGTCGGTCAGCTTCGCGAGATGGTAGTCGGCCGTGCGCGTCGGCACGCCGGACAGGCCCGCGCCGCGCACGTCGTACGCGATCACGTAGTGTTTGCGCGCAAGCAGCGGCGCGACGTGCCGCCAGACGCTGCTGTCGTCGGGATAGCCGTGCACCAGCACGACCGGCGAGCGGGCCGGGTCGCCCCAGGTGCGCACCGCGAGCGTCAGGTCGCCGGAGGCGACCGCCGTTTCGCTGTGAACCGATTCGAACAGGGCCAGCGGCGCTTCGTCGGAAAGAGGCTGCATCGTGAGTCCGTCGTTCAGGGAGTCGGGAGGAGGGCGCGTGACGTGCGTGTCAAGCGGCGGCCGGCACGTTCGCCGCCGCCTGCGCGCGCTCGGCCTGGCGGCGCTGCCAGCGGCGCACGTGCGGCAGGTCGTCGTCGAGCCAGTACGCGTCGTCGTCGGTGATCACGAGCAGTTCCTCGAATTTCGCGCCGACGCCCGCGAAGCCGAGATGCGGCTCGACGGCCCACAGGCCCGGCACCGGCGCATGCTCGGAGCGGCGGTCGATCGACCACAGCGGCGACCAGCCCTGCTGCTTCGCCGCGCGGCCCTGGTCGAGCAGCAGGTTGCGCGTCGCGTTCAGCCCGAAGCGCGCGACGAAGCGCGGCTTCGACAGCTTGTGGATCTTCGCGACACGATGCGCGAGCACCTTGAACGGATAGGCCTTGTGGCGCGGCTCGACGCCCTGGCGGCGGCACAGCGCGTCGACTTCCTGCGCGACTTCCGCCATCGACCGGCGCGCCTTCACGAGCCGCACGATCATGTCGCGGTGGTCCATCAGGTCGTCCTGCAACTGCTCGAGGATCGGGTTGCGGCCGACGCAGTGCGCGTAGCCGACATCGGCGACGATGCCGTCGAGCACGGGCGCGACGTCGAGGATCACCGGCATGTCGGTTTCGAGCTGACGGTTGCTCGGGAAGAACGCGAGATTGAAGCCGCCCATGTGCTTGAGGCCCGAGAAGCCGTCGAACGCGGTGCGCTCGCCGAACCACGCGAACGGCTTGTGCAGCCAGTCGTGCACGCCGTGATCCTGCAGCCATTCGGTCAGCAGGCGCGCGGCTTCCTTCTCGGTGATGCCGGGGTAGAGCATCGCGCCGACGGTCTCGACGCAGCGGTAGGCCAGTTGCTGGACCGCGCGGAATTGCGGCAGCTCGTCGAGGTGGACTTCCGGCAGCGGGTGGTGGGCGGTCATGATGCGTCTCCATGTGTCGGCCCGCGTTTGCGTGTCGGCGCGATGCGGGTCCTTGTGCAAGGCTGGGCGCTGATCCGGATCGCTTCCGCCGGTGATTCGGAGGCGGATTATTCAGTCAGCATTTAATGTGCCATTGTGTGATGTAACGATAATAGCCGGTTCGACGTCGCGCGCCAGCCCCCGGAGATGAGGGCTTCTCCTAATGAAGGGCCGAAATGGAGGGGTTGCTCTAGGTTTCCGGCGGTCAGGGCCGGATGGCCATCGCTGCGCACGCGTCTCGAGCGGCGGGGGGGGGCCGGCCGGGGAGCGCCGCACGGGCCCCGGATGTCGCGCCGGATCAACTCTCCGTCGCGTCGCGGTGCGACGCTGTCAAATTGCCGAAATAATTTCGTCACATCATGCGCCCGGATTCGAAGCCTTTGCGGCTTCGCGGGGCCGGTGTGTCGCGCGTCGCGCGGGGCGACCGAAGCCGATTCGACATTTCCACGGAGAGAGACCATGCAGCGCCGCCGGTTCATGAACACCCTTGCCGCGGCGACCGCCGCGACGCCGCTGATGCTCAAGGCCGGCACGTCCGGCGCGAAGAGCGTAGCCGCACCGGACGCGCTGGACCCGGGCCGCTGGTCGCCGTTCAACGCCGCGCGCCTGCAGGCGGTGCTCGACCGGCATGGTGTCGCGAGCGCGCACTACGACGGAAAGCGCCGCCCGTATGCGGTGTTCGACTGGGACAACACGTGCATCATGAACGACTGTGAAGAGGCGTTGCTGATGTACCAGATCAACCATCTGCAGTACAAGCTGACGCCGGATGAATTCGTCGGCGTGATGTGGAAGGACGTGCCGAAGGGCGCGTTCATGAAGGACTACACGACCGTCGACGGCAAGCCGGTGACGATGGAGGACCTCGCCGCCGACGTCGAGTCCGATTACCGCTGGCTCCATGCGAACTACAAGGGCCTCGGCGGCGACAAGAGCCTCGACGAGATCCGCGAGACCGACCAGTTCAAGGATTTTCGCGCGAAGCTGTACTTCATGTACGACGCGATCTGCGACACGCATCCGCTCGAAGTCGGCTACAAGTGGATCATCTACTTCTACAAGAACATGACGACCGCCGAGCTGCAGGCGATGGCGGAAGCGTCGAACAACTACGGTATCGGCGACGCGCTGCGCAAGGTCCGCTACGAAAGCCCGAAGACGCTGCCGGGCAAGGCCGGCGTGGTCGCGGACACGCATTTCCACGGCATCCGCATTCACGAGGAAATCCGCGCGGTGATGCATACGCTGCGCGCGAACGGCATCGACGTGTACGTGAGCACCGCGTCGCTCGACGACGTCGTGCGCGTATTTGCCGGCAATCCGAACTACGGCTACGGCGTGCCGCCCGAGAACGTGATCGGCCTGCGTCTCGACATGCAGGACGGCAAGTACACGAGCACCTATCCGGCCGGCTGGCATTTCAACTGGGGGCCCGGCAAGACGGTGGGCATTCGCAACGTCCTCGCGTCGAAGAAGGGCTACGGCCCGCTGCTGGTGTTCGGCGACAGCGACGGCGACGCGTGGATGCTGCGCGATTTCAAGGACACCGCGGCCGGCGTGATCGTCAACCGGATGAAGAAGGGCGAGATCGGCGCGGACAGCAAGCTCGCGGCCGAACAGATCGGCAACCCGGACGCACGCTTCCTGCTGCAGGGCCGCGACGAGCACACGGGCCTGATGATTCCGGACGAGAAGTCGATCAAGTACGGCAAGGCCGAGCGCAAGCTGCTGGCCTGACGCGGGCGGGGCGCCGGGCGGCGGGGCGTCGGCCCCCGCGCCCATCGGCACCGGCCGCGGCGTCATGTGGCCCGGCACGCGCGCGTCTCAACGCTCGCGCGCGGGGCCCAACCGATCCAGCAACGCCCCCAGCAGATCGACCGGCAACGGAAACACGATCGTGGAGTTCTTGTCCGCGGCGATCGTCGTCAGCGTCTGCAGGTAGCGCAACTGCATCGCCTGCGGCTGCAGCGCAAGCCGCTGCGCGGCCTGCAGCAGCTTTTCCGACGCCTGCAATTC
This sequence comes from Burkholderia sp. AU32262, assembly GCF_020419985.1. Classification (NCBI taxonomy): domain Bacteria; kingdom Pseudomonadati; phylum Pseudomonadota; class Betaproteobacteria; order Burkholderiales; family Burkholderiaceae; genus Burkholderia; species Burkholderia sp. AU32262. Next base: position 40,060 of record NZ_JAIZRS010000001.1, on the reverse strand, counting down.
GCCTTCCGCGTGAATCACCTTCGCGCGCCGCTCGCGCTCGGCTTCGGCCTGCCGCGCGATCGCGCGGATCATCGTCTCGTTCAGGTCGACGTGCTTGATCTCGACCGTCGACACCTTGATCCCCCACGCATCCGTCTGCGCATCGAGCGTCTTCTGGATGTCCGCGTTCAGTTGCTCGCGCTCGGCGAGCAGCGCGTCGAGTTCGTGCTTGCCGAGCACCGCGCGCAGCGTCGTCTGCGCGAGCTGGCTCGTCGCCTCGAAGAAGCGCGCGACCTGGATCACGGCCTTCTCAGGATCGACGACGCGGAAATACACGACCGCATTGACCTTCACCGACACGTTGTCGCGCGTGATCACGTCCTGCGCGGGCACGTCGAACACGACGGTGCGCAGGTCGATCCGCACGACCTGCTGGACGATCGGGATGATCAGCACGAGCCCCGGCCCTTTCACTTTCCAGAACCGGCCGAGCATGAACACGACCCCGCGTTCGTACTCGCGAAAGATGCGGATCGACGATGCGACGAGCACCACGACGAAGACGATGAGGACGCTGCTGAAGCCGAACGTGTAACCGATCATGAAGGTTCTCCCTGGGGATGGACCGGCGCGGGCACGTCGTAGAGCGGCGCGACCGTCAGCGTCAGCCCGTGGCGGCCGGTCACGCGCACGCGGCAGCCGGCGGCCAGCGGCATGCTGCTCGCCACGCGCCAGCGCTCGCCATGCACGCGCGCCCAGCCGGCGGCCGACGGCGCGGCGCCGGCCGCGCCCGGCGGCTGGTCCGGCTGCAGGCCGTCGTCGAGCACTTCGCCGATGCTGCCGAGCAGCGCCTCGGCACCCGTCACGACCGGGCGGCGCCGCGCGCGCAGCGCGACGCCCGACACGCCCGCGACGAGCAGCCCGCCGCCGAGCGCGAGGCTCGCGATCACGGGCCATGGAATCCCGTAGCCGGGCACGTCGGTGTCGATCAGCATCAGCGCGCCGATCGTGAACGCGACGATTCCGCCGAACCCGAGCACGCCGAAGGTCGGCAGGAACGCCTCCGCGACGAGGCAGCCGAGCCCGAGCAGCACGAGGCCGAGGCCCGCATAGCTGACCGGCAGCAACTGCATCGCGAACAGCCCGACCAGCAGGCAGATCGTGCCGGCGACGCCCGGCAGCACGAAACCGGGGTTCGCGAATTCGAAGAAGAGGCCGTAGATGCCGATCGTCAGCAGGATCAGCGCGACGTTCGGATCGGCGATGATCGCGAGGAAGTGGCTGCGCCAGTCGGGCGCGAGCGCGACGAGCGGCGCGTGCGCGGTCGCCAGACGCAGCGTGCCGGCGGTGGTCGTCACCGCGCGGCCGTCGAGCTGGCGCGCGAGATCGGCCGCGTCCTGCGCGATCAGGTCGACGACGTGCTGCGCGCGCGCCTCGTTCGCCGACAGGCTCACGGCCTCGCGCACCGCGCGCTCGGCCCATTCGGCATTGCGTCCGCGCAACTGCGCGAGGCCGCGGATGTACGCGGAAGCGTCCTGCATCGCCTTGCGGATCTCGGTCGATTGCGTATCGGTCGGCAGCGCGGCCGGCGTGGCGGACGCACCCGATGCACCTGACGCACCGGTGGGATGAGGCGCAGCGGGGGGCGCGCCCGGCGGCGCGGCGCCGCCGATGCCCAACTGCACGGGCGACGCCGCGCCGAGATTGGTGCCGGGCGCCATCGCCGCGAAGTGGCTCGCATAGACGATGTAGGTGCCCGCGCTCGCCGCGCGCGCGCCGCCCGGCGCGACGAATGCGGCGACCGGCACCGGCGAGCCGAGGATGGCCTTGATGATCTGCCGCATCGACGTATCGAGGCCGCCGGGCGTGTCGAGCTGGAGGATCGCGAGCGGCGCGTGCTCGCGAGCGGCGCGCGCGAGCGAACGCACGATGAAATCGGCGCTGGCCGGGCCGATCGCGCCGTTGACGGGAATCACGACGACCGGATGCGCGGCGGGCGCGTCGGCCGATGGCGGCGCGGCGACCGCGGCGCACACGACGAGCAGCGCCGCGAACAGCGCGGCGCGCGCGACCCGCGCGGACAGCGGGTGACGGGGGCGGCCGTCGGCCGCGGCAGGCGCCGGCGGCGGCCCATGACGGTGAAAGCGCATCGGGACGTCCGGGCGGCGCACGGCCGCGTGCCGTCCGGCTCGCGAAAAGGGCGTGGGCCCGATGCTTGAAGATTAGGCGGTTTCGGCCGAAAGCGCGAAGTTGTGGCCGCACCGGCCGGCGTCAGCTTGCGCCGCCGCCGCGCGCGAGCACTTCGTCGCGATAGTCGGCCGGGCTGCGCCCGCTCCATTTGCGGAACGCGCGGTAGAACGCGCTCGGCTCCGCGAACCCGGTCGCGGCCGCGACGTCCGCGATCGTGCGGGCGGGGTCGGCCAGCGCCTCGAACGCGAGATCGCGCCGCAGCGTGTCCTTGATCGACTGGTACGCGTGGCCTTCCTGGTGCAGTTTGCGGCGCAGCGTGGCCTCGGCCACGTGCAGCCGCGCGGCCATCCCGCCCGCGCCCGGCCACGCGGCGGGCGGCATTCCGCGCAGCACCGCGCGCACGCGCTGCGCGAGCGCGTTCGGGTTGCGGTACTTGACGATGAAGCTGGCCGGCGCGTTGCGCAGAAACGTTTTCAGCGTCTTCGTGTTCTGCACGACCGGCAGCGTCGCGAATTCGGGATCGAAATCGACATACGAATCGGGCTCGTTGAAGCGCATGTCGTCGCAGAACATCGACGGGTATTCGTGGTCGGCGGGCGGCGTGTCGCAGCGGAAGCTCGCATGCAGCAGCGGGATGCGCCGGCCGATCAGCCAGCAGGTGAGCCCGTACACGATGATGAAATAGGTCGCGTACGTGAACATCGCGGGTGTCGCGCCGTTGTTGCGGTGCACGAAGCGCAGCCGCACGCGCTGCGGGTTCGCGTCGAGCTCCGCGTGCAGGTCGTCGAGCACGCAGTGCATGAAGTTCACCGCGCGCGCCATCGCGTGCAGCCCGTCGCGCGCGGATAGCGCCGCCTGGCTCATCGCGATGAAGCTGCCGCTGCGCATCGGGTGGCTGTCCTGCCCGAAGAACTCGTCGTCGAGCGTGCGGGCGATTGCGTTCCACAGCGCGCCGTATTGCTGCGCGGACACGCGTGCGCGCGGCTGACCGAGCAGCGCCGGGGCGATGCCCGCTTGCGCGAGCAGCGGCTCGGCCGCGACGCCGCGCCGCGCGGCCAGCGCGACGCTGTACGCGACGAGGCTGATCGCGACGGTTCCCTTGTCTTCCTGCTTCATCGGTGTCGCCGATATGGCAAAAACGCTCAGTGTAAATGAGCGGCGCGAGCATCGAACAGTCGCGCGTGCTTGCCTACACTTGTTGCATCGAAACGCAAGGACGGTCGCGCCCGGCGGCCGCGGGAGACAGCAGCACCATGGACGAGCTTTACACCGAAGACCAGCGGATGATCCGCGACGCCGCGCGCGCGTTCGCCACCGAGAGGCTGGCGCCGAACGCGGCGCAGTGGGACCACGACGCGCACCTGCCCGACGCGATCGTCGCGCAGCTCGGCGAGCTCGGGCTGCTCGGGATGATCGTGCCGCAGGAACTGGGCGGCTCGTATACGGATTACGTCGCCTATGCGCTGGCGATGGAGGAAGTCGCGGCCGGCGACGCCGCGTGCGCGACGATGATGAGCGTGCACAACTCGGTCGGCTGCGGGCCGATCCTCGGTTTCGGCACGCCCGCGCAGAAGGATCGCTGGCTGGCCGACATGGCGGCCGGCCGCGTGATCGGCGCATTCTGCCTGACCGAGCCGCAGGCCGGTTCCGAGGCGAACAACCTGCGCACGCGGGCCGAATTGCGCGACGGCAAATGGGTGCTGAACGGCGCGAAGCAGTTCGTCACCAACGGCCAGCGCGCGGGCGTGGCGATCGTTTTTGCCATGACCGATCCGGAAGCGGGCAAGCGCGGCATTTCCGCGTTCCTGGTGCCGACCGACACACCGGGCTTCATCGTCGGCAAGCCCGAGAAGAAGATGGGCATCCGCGCGTCGGATACGTGCCCGATCACGTTCGAGAACTGCGCGATTCCCGAAGAGAACCTGCTCGGCAATCGCGGCGAAGGGCTGAAGATCGCGTTGTCGAACCTCGAAGGCGGCCGCATCGGCATCGCCGCGCAGGCGCTCGGCATCGCGCGCGCCGCGTTCGACAAGGCGCGCCGCTATGCGGGCGAGCGCGTGCAGTTCGGCAAGCCGATCGCCGAGCACCAGGCGATCCAGCAGAAGCTCGCCGACATGGCCGTGCAGATCAACGCCGCGCGCCTGCTCGTGCATCACGCGGCGAAGCTGCGCACGGCCGGGCTGCCGTGCCTGTCCGAAGCGTCGCAGGCGAAGCTGTTCGCGTCCGAGATGGCCGAGCGCGTGTGCTCGGATGCGATCCAGATCCACGGCGGCTACGGTTATCTCGCCGATTACGAAGTCGAGCGCCACTATCGCGACGCGCGCATCACGCAGATTTACGAAGGCACCAGCGAAGTGCAGCGGATGGTGATCGCGCGGCAGCTGTGAGTCGCGGCGCGCGCCCATCCGGCATCACGCAGTCGAACAAACGGTCGAACGAGCAGGCATACAACGCAGGCACGAGGGCAGCGCGGCAAACGCGGCACGCAGCGACGTGACCGTGCGCCGGGCGACACGGAACCGGGCAGGTGCTGCAGCACCTGCGCCGGTTGACCGCTGGGCATGGAGACTGGACGGAGACGACACATGACGGTACAGGCATTCCTCGACGCACGCGACTTTCTGCTGCGCCATCGCACCGACTACGACACCGCGTATCGCGATTTCGCATGGCCGGTGCTCGACGCGTTCAACTGGGCGCTCGACTATTTCGATCCGATGGCGCGCGGCAACGACCAGCCCGCGCTGTGGATCGTCGATGCGGCAACCGGCACGGGCGACCCGTATTCGTTCGCGCAGATGTCCGAGCGTTCGTCGCGGATCGCGAACTGGCTGCGCTCGATCGGCGTCGCGCGCGGCGACCGCATTCTGCTGATGCTGCCGAACCGTGTCGAGCTGTGGGACGCGATGCTCGCGGCGATGAAGCTCGGCGCGATCGTGCTGCCCGCCACCACGCAACTGTCGCCCGACGACGTGCGCGACCGCGTGCAGATCGGCGGCGCGACCTACGCGATCGTCGACGAGAACGAAACCGCGAAGTTCGAGCAGGCCGGCCTCGGCCTCGAGCAGAAGATCGTCGCCGGCGCGCCGCGCGAAGGCTGGCTCGCGATGAACGACGGCTATGCGGCGAGCGCCGCGTTCGAGCCGGACGCCGTCACGCACGCGAACGATCCGATGCTGCTGTACTTCACGTCGGGTACGACGTCGAAGCCGAAGCTCGTCGAGCATACGCACCGCACCTATCCGGTCGGGCACCTGTCGACGATGTACTGGGTCGGCCTGCAGCCCGGCGACATCCACTGGAACATCAGCTCGCCGGGCTGGGCGAAGCACGCGTGGAGCTGCTTTTTCGCGCCGTGGAATGCGCAGGCGTGCGTGTTCGTATTCAACTACGCGCGCTTCGAGCCGAAGGCCGTGCTCGATGCGCTCGTCAAATACCGCGTGACCACGCTGTGCGCGCCGCCGACCGTGTGGCGCATGCTCGTGCAGCAGCCGCTCGCGTCGTTCGACGTGAAGCTGCGCGAGATCGTCGGCGCGGGAGAGCCGCTGAATCCCGAGATCATCGAGCGCGTGAAGAACGCGTGGGGCATCACGATTCGCGACGGCTACGGCCAGACCGAGACGACCTGCCTGATCGGCAACTCGCCGGGCCAGCCGGTCGTCGCGGGCTCGATGGGCCGGCCGCTGCCCGGCTACCGGATCGCGTTGCTCGACCCGGACGGCGCGCCGGTGACCGAAGGCGAGGTCGCGCTGCCGATCGGCGATGGCGTCGCGCGCCCGGTCGGGCTGATGAAGGGCTACGCGAACAATCCCGACGCGACGGCCCATGCGATGCGCGACGGCCACTACCGCACGTCGGACATCGCGATGCGTCGCGACGACGGCTACTACGTGTACATCGGCCGCGCGGACGACGTGTTCAAGTCGTCCGACTACCGGCTGAGCCCGTTCGAGCTGGAGAGCGTGCTGATCGAGCACCCGGCGATCGCGGAAGCGGCCGTCGTGCCGAGCCCGGACCCGGTGCGGCTGTCGGTGCCGAAGACGTTCGTCACGCTGCGCGAGGGCTATGAAGAAAGCCCCGCGCTCGCGCTGGAGATCTTTCGCTTCTCGCGCGAGAAGCTCGCGCCGTACAAGCGCATTCGCCGCCTGCAGTTCGCGGAGCTGCCGAAGACGATCTCGGGGAAGATCCGCCGCGTCGAGCTGCGCCGCCGCGAAATCGAACGCGGCGACGACGCGAGCGCGCGCATGCCCGGCGAGTACTGGGAAGAAGATTTCGCCGCCGAACTGAAATGACCGGCCGCGGGCCGTGCGCGCCGCATGCCGCGGCGGTCGCCCGCAGCCGAATTGAAACGGTCGCGCGGCGGCATGCCGTTACGTCGCGGCCCACTGCAAGGAGATTGCACTGATGAACGCGAATCCGACGCCCCGTACGGGGCAAGACGTGCCGACGGTCAAGCTGCTGATCGACGGCGCCTTCGTCGAGTCCGCCACGAGCGAGTGGCGCGACATCGTCAACCCGGCGACGCAACAGGTGCTCGCGCGCGTGCCGTTCGCGACCGTCGCGGAAGTCGACGCGGCCGTGCAGGCCGCGCACGCCGCGTTTGCGACGTGGAAGAGCACGCCGATTTCCGCGCGCATGCGCATCATGCTGAAGTTCCAGGATCTGGTGCGCGCGAACCAGCAGCGCATCGCGAAGACGCTGACGGCCGAGCAGGGCAAGACGATTCCCGATGCAGAAGGCGACATCTTCCGCGGCCTCGAAGTGGTCGAGCACGCGTGCTCGATCGGCACGCTGCAGCTCGGCGAATTCGCGGAGAACGTCGCGGGCGGCGTCGACACCTACACGCTGCGCCAGCCGCTCGGCGTGTGCGCGGGCATCACGCCGTTCAATTTCCCCGCGATGATTCCGCTGTGGATGTTCCCGATGGCGATCGTGTGCGGCAACACGTTCGTGCTGAAGCCGTCGGAGCAGGACCCGATGTCGACGATGGAGCTCGTCGAGCTCGCGCTCGAAGCCGGCATACCGAAAGGCGTGCTGAACGTCGTGCACGGCGGCAAGGACGTCGTCGACGCGATCTGCACGCATCCGCTCGTGAAGGCGATCTCGTTCGTCGGTTCGACCACGGTCGGCACGCACGTGTACAACCTCGGCAGCGCGCAGGGCAAGCGCGTGCAGTCGATGATGGGCGCGAAGAACCACGCGGTCGTGCTGCCCGACGCGAACCGCGAACAGGCGATCAACGCGCTCGTCGGCGCGGGTTTCGGCGCGGCCGGCCAGCGCTGCATGGCGACGTCCGTCGCGGTGCTGGTGGGCAAGGCGCGCGAATGGCTGCCGGACATCGTCGCGAAGGCGAAGACGCTGAAGGTCAATGCGGGCTCGGAAGCGGGCACCGACGTCGGGCCGGTCGTGTCGCGCGGCGCGAAGGCGCGCATCCTGTCGCTGATCGACATGGGCATCAAGGAAGGCGCGAAGCTCGAGCTCGACGGCCGCGACGTGAAGGTGCCCGGTTTCGAGGAAGGCAACTTCATCGGGCCGACGATCTTCTCCGGCGTGACGACCGACATGACGATCTACACGCATGAAATCTTCGGGCCGGTGCTGGTCGTGATGGAAGTCGACACGCTCGACGAGGCGATCGCGCTCGTCAACGCGAACCCGATGGGCAACGGCGTGGGCATCTTCACGCAGAGCGGTGCGGCCGCGCGCCGGTTCCAGAGCGAGATCGACGTCGGCCAGGTCGGCATCAACATCCCGATCCCGGTACCGGTGCCGTTCTTCAGCTTCACCGGTTCGCGCGGCTCGAAGCTCGGCGATCTCGGCCCGTACGGCAAGCAGGTCGTGCAGTTCTATACGCAGACCAAGACGGTCACCGCGCGCTGGTTCGACGACGATACGACGGCCGGCCCGGTGAACACGACGATCCGGCTGCATTGAGCGGCGGAGGACACCACCATGAAAATCGGATTTATCGGCCTCGGTCACATGGGCGCGCCGATGGCGCTGAACCTGCTGAAAGCCGGCCACGAAGTGCACGCGTTCGACCTGAGCGCCGACGCATTGCGCGCACTGCAGGACGCCGGCGCGCAGGTGGCCGCGTCGCCGCGCGATGCGGCGTCGGGCGCGACGTTCGTGATCACGATGCTGCCGGCCGCGCCGCACGTGCGCTCGGTGCTCACCGGCGAGAACGGCGTGCTGGCCGGCCTCGGCGCCGGCGCGACGGTGATCGATTCGAGCACGATCGACCCGGCGAGCGCGCAGGCGTTCGGCGCGCTGGTGCGCGAGCACGGCGGCGCGTTCGTCGACGCGCCGGTGTCGGGCGGCACCGGCGGCGCGGCGGCAGGCACGTTGACCTTCATGGTCGGCGGCAGCGACGCGGATTTCGAGCGCGTGAAACCGGTGCTCGCCGGGATGGGCAAGAACATCGTCCACTGCGGCGCGACGGGCATGGGGCAGGTCGCGAAGGTCTGCAACAACCTCGTGCTCGGCATCTCGATGGCGGCGGTGTCGGAGGCGATGTCGCTCGGCGTCGCGCTCGGCATCGACCCGAAGGTGCTGGCCGGCATCGTCAACACGTCGACGGGCCGCTGCTGGAGCTCGGACACGTACAACCCGTATCCGGGCGTGATCGAGACTGCGCCGTCGTCGCGCGGCTACTCGGGCGGCTTCGGCACCGACCTGATGCTGAAGGATCTCGGCCTCGCGAACGACGCGGCGAAGCAGGCGCGCCAGCCGGTCTATCTCGGCGCGCTCGCGCAGCAGCTGTATCAGACGATGAGCAGCCGCGGCGACGGCCAGCTCGATTTCTCGGCGGTGATCCGCCTGTACCAACCGGCCACGAAGAAGGACGCATGATGATCGAACTCGACTACGTCGACGACGGCGCGATCGCGTGCGCGACGCTCAAGCGTCCGCCCGCGAACGCCTTTACCGCCGACGGACTGCGGCAACTGCAGCAAACCGTCGCCGAACTGAATGCGGACCCGCGCGTGCGCGCGCTGGTGATCACCGGCGACGGCCCGAAGTTCTTCAGCGCGGGCGCCGACCTCAACACGTTCGCCGACGGCGATCGCGCGGTCGCGCGTGCGATGGCGTCGCGCTTCGGCGCGGCGTTCGAGGCGCTGCACGACGCACGCGTCGTGACGATCGCGGCGATCAACGGCTATGCAATGGGCGGCGGCCTCGAATGCGCGCTCGCGTGCGACCTGCGGATCGCGGAGACGCATGCGCAGATGGCGCTGCCCGAGCCGTCGGTCGGGCTGCTGCCGTGCGGGCTCGGCACACAGACGCTGCCCTGGCTCGTCGGCGAGGGCTGGGCGAAGAAGATCATCCTGACCGGCGCGCGCGTCGATGCGGCCACCGCACTGCGGATCGGCCTCGTCGAGGACGTGGTCGAAAGCGGCGCCGCGCGCGAGGCGGCACTCGTGCTGGCTCGCAACGTCGCGCGGCAAAGCCCGCATGCCGTGGCCTACAGCAAGGAACTGATCGGCCTCGCGCGCCGCGGCGTGCCGCGCGGCGCGGCGCTCGCGGTCGAGCGCGAACGCTTCGTCGATCTGTTCGACACGGCCGATCCGCGCGAAGGCGTGGCGGCGTTCCTGGGCAAGCGCGCGCCGCAGTGGCGCACCGATGGAGAGCCGCAACGATGAGCACGCCGGTGACGAATCACGATGCATTCGCGGAGCATGCGCCCGAGGTGCTGTTTCGCGTGGTGAACCGCGTGGCGCTGATCACGCTGAACCGGCCGGCCGCGCTCAACGCGCTGTCGTACGCGATGATCGGCGAGCTGGCCGCGCTGTTCGAGCGCTGCCGCCACGACGACCGGATCGTCGCGGTCGTGCTGCGCGGCGCGGGCGAGAAGGGCTTCTGCGCGGGCGGCGACGTGCGCGCGTTGTACAAGATGGTCGCGCAGCGCGAAACCTGGCTGCCGTTCTTCGTCGACGAATACCGGCTCGACTACGCGATCCACACGTTCCCGAAGCCGGTCGTCGCGCTGATGGACGGCATCACGATGGGCGGCGGCATGGGGCTCGCGCAGGGCGCGGCGCTGCGCGTCGCGACCGAGCGCAGCAAGATCGCGATGCCGGAGACGCGCATCGGCCTCGTGCCCGACGTGGGCGCGACGCATTTCCTGTCGCGCATGCCGGCCGAACTCGAACTGTACGTGGGGCTGACCGGCGCGATGCTGTCGGGCGCCGACGCGCTCGCCGCGAAGCTCGCGGACCTCTGCGTGCCGTCCGCGTGGCTCGACACGTTCGAGACGCGCATCGAAAGCGTCAAGTGGGACGGCGATGTGCTGCCGCTGCTGCGCAAGGTGTTCGAGCCGCCGTGCAACGTCGTGCCGCATGCGGCGCTCGACAGCCAGATGCCGTGGATCGTCCGCCACTTCGACAAGCGCTCGACCGTCGAGCGGATCGTCGCGACGCTCACGCAGGATCTGGCGCGCGACGAACTCGCGCGCGAGCACCGCCAATGGCTGCAGGCGACGCTCGACGCGCTCGCGAGCCATTCGCCGACGATGCTCGCGGTGACGCGCGAGGCGCTGCTGCGCGGCCGGCAGATGACGCTCGCGGAATCGTTCCGGATGGAGCTCGGCATCGTCGCGCGTGCGATCGAGGAAGGCGATTTCTGCGAAGGCGTGCGCGCGCATCTCGTCGACAAGGATCGCAAGCCGCGCTGGGCGCCCGCGTCGCTCGTCGAGCTGCGCGCCGAACGCGTGCGGCATTTCCTGACGTCGCCGTGGAAGCTGTTCGCGCATCCGCTCGCCGATCTCGGCGCGGCGTGATCCTTGCGAGATGGCCCGGCGCGCCCGTGCGACGCGTCGGTTTCCATTCATCTCATCGCGGTTCGTCCGCGCGCTCGATCATCGGCGGAATCGCCTGCGCGAGCGCGTCGATCACGCAGCGCGTCTTGCGCGGCAGGTAGCGCGTCTTCGGCCAGATCGCGTGAATGTCGCCTTCACAGACGAAGCAGCGATCGAGCACGACCACCATCTCCCCGCGCTTCACGTATTGATCCAGCAGCCAGCTCGGCACCCACGCGATCCCGAACCCGGCCGCGCCGGCCGCGGCGATCGCCTGCACGTCGTCGAAACTCAGTTGATGCGGCATGTCGATGCGCACCGTCGAGCCGTCCGGCGCGCGCAAATCCCACGGCTGCACCACGCCCGAACGCGAATACGCGATCGTGCGGTGGTGCTTCAGATCGTCGAGCGTCTTCGGCACACCATGGCGCGCGAGATACGACGGCGCCGCGCCGAGGCTGCCGTACTGCGTGCCGAGCCGCCGTACCGCGAGGCTCGTGCTGTCCGCGAGCGTGCCGATCCGCACCGCGAGGTCGATCCCTTCCTCGACGAGATCGACGAATCGGTCGGTGATCGACACGTCGATGCGCAGGTGCGGATAGCTGCGCGCGAGATCGAGCACGATCGGCGTCACGCAGTGGTGCCCGAATGCGAGCGGCACGCTCAGCCGCAGCTTGCCGCGTGCCTCGTGGCGGCCGCAGTCGAGATCGGCTTCCGCCGCTTCCAGTTCCGCGAGCGCGCGCACGCAGCGGTCGTAGTACGCCTGGCCGTCGTCGGTCAGGCTCTGGCTGCGCGTCGTGCGCTGCAGCAGCCGCGCGCCGAGCCGCTTCTCGAGCCGCGCGATCGCCTTGCCGACCGCCGAGCGCGTCATGTCGAGCCGCTCCGCGGCCAGCGCGAAGCTGCCTGATTCCACCACCTGGACGAAGGTCGTTACGCCGTCGAGTCTGTCGGTCATCGCGTTGCGTCGATTGGGTCCGTAAATTCCCCAGTGCGTGGAAATGCGTGCGTCAATGGGGAGGTGAATTCTCACTATAGTACCGATTCCCGCCCAGCGTGCGTCGCCGGCCGCGCGCGGCGAATCCTACTGACCTGGAGGCGCGCGGCCCGTTGCCGGGCCGCCGCGCAAATACGCATGACGCTATCCGACTCCCGCAGGAATGCGGTCGCGCTCGCGGCCGTCTGTCTTACGTCGCTGATGTTCGGCCTCGAGATCTCGAGCGTGCCGGTGATCCTGCCGACGCTCGAACACGTGCTGCATGGCGATTTCAACGGCATGCAGTGGATCATGAACGCGTACACGATCGCCTGTACGACGGTGCTGATGGCGGCCGGCACGCTCGCGGACCGGTTCGGCCGCAAACGCGTGTACGTGATCGGCACCGTGCTGTTCGGCGCGACGTCGCTGCTGTGCGGGCTCGCGCCGAACGTGCCGGTGCTCGTCGCGGGCCGGCTGCTGCAGGGCGCGAGCGGCGGCGCGATGCTGATCTGCCAGATCGCCGTGCTGTCGCACCAGTTCCGCGAAGGGCGCGAGCGCGGCCGCGCATTCGGGATCTGGGGGATCGTGTTCGGCATCGGGCTCGGTTTCGGGCCGATCGTCGGCGGCGCGATCGTCGCGCTCGCGAGCTGGCCGTGGGTGTTTCTCGTCCATGCGCCGCTCGCGGCCGTCGCGCTCGTGCTGATCGGCGGCGCGGTGCGGGAATCGCGCGATCCGCATGCGGGCACGCTCGACGTCGCGGGCATCGTCACGCTGTCGCTCGCGGTGCTCGGCCTTGCCTTCTACATCACCCAGAGCGCCGAACTCGGGCTCGCGAGCGCGGCCGGCCTCGGCGTGCTCGGCGCGACCGTGCTCGCGCTGATCGGTTTCTTCATCGCGGAGCGCGCCAGCGCGCGGCCGATGTTCGACTTCTCGGTGTTCCGGATCCGCGCGTTCACCGGCGCGATCTTCGGCTCGATGGGGATGAATTTCAGCTTCTGGCCGTTCATGATCTACCTGCCGATCTGGTTCCAGGTCGCGCTCGGCTACGACAGCGTGACGGCCGGCCTCGCGTTGCTCGCGTACACGTTGCCGACGCTGATCGCGCCGCCGTTCGGCGAACGGCTTGCGCTGCGGTACGGGCCTGGCGTCGTGATTCCGGGCGGCCTGTTCACGATCGCGGCCGGTTTCGTGCTGATGCGGCTCGGCAGCGCGGCCGTTCACGCAAGCTGGCTGACGATGCTGCCGGGCTGCATGATCGCCGGCATCGGGCTCGGGCTGACCAACACGCCCGTCACCAACACGACGACGGGCGCGGTGCCGTGTGCGCGCGCCGGCATGGCGTCGGGCATCGACATGAGCGCGCGGATGATCTCGCTCGCGCTGAACATCGCGACGATGGGCTTCGTGCTGGTGGCGGGGATCGTCGCGAGCCTGCAGGGCGGGCCGGCCGGCGCGATCGGCGACGCGGCGCTGCGCCGGCTCGCGCAGGAAATCGCAGCGGGCCGCACCGACGGGCTGCAGGCGATCGCGCCGGCGCTCGCGCAGGCCGATCCGAGCGGCGCGGCGCTGCATTCGGCGCTCGTGCACGGCTTCGGCTGGGTGATGCTGTACGGCGCGGCGGGCGTGGCCGTGCTCGCGACCGCGAGCGCGGTGGCGTTCGCGCCGGTGCGGCGCGGGGCGGCCGTGTGCGAATGACGCGGGCGGCGCGCGGCGTATGACGGATGACGGATGACGGCCGGTCAGGAGGTCCCGCCGCCGAGCGCGCGGTAGAGCTTCATCTGGTTGTTGAGCCGGTTCAGGCGCGTCAGTTCGTCGGCGCTCTGCGCGCTCCTCAGCACCTGCTGCTGGTCGAGCCACGGCTGCACGGCGGTCGCGCCGGCCGCGAAGCGCGCGGCGGCCAGCCGTTCGGCGCGCTGCGCCTGGGCCAGCGACAGCGCGCGCTGTTCGGCTTCGCGTTCGAGCTGCACGCGTGCCGACAGCGCGTTCTCGACTTCCGCGAGCGCCGTGTAGAGCCGCTGGCGGAACCCGACCACGGCTTCCTCGTACTGCGACTTCGACACCCGGATCTGCAACTGCATCGTGTTCCACTGGATGAACGGCAGCGCGAGGCCGAGCCCGAGCGTGCCGACCGGATTCGTCAGCACGCGCTCGAGGCTCGTGCTCGTCGTGCCGGCGTTGCCGGTCAGCGTGAAGGTCGGGTAGAAGCTCGTACGCGTCGCATCGACCTGCGCGAGCGACTCGCGCAGCCGGAATTCCGCCGCACGCAGGTCGGGGCGCCGGCCGAGCAGGCTCGCGGGCAGGCCGGCCGCGACCTCGGGCGGCGCCGCGTCGGGCAGCGCCGACGGTTCGGCCGCGCGCTGCTGCGGCGGCCGGTCGAACAGGATCGCGAGCGCGTGGCGGTTCTCGGTGCGCTGCTGGATCAGTTGCGTCTGCGCCGCGCGTTGCGCGGCGAGGCTTTGTTCGGCCTGCGCGAGATCGAGTCCCGACACGGCGCCGGCCGCGTGCCGCGACCGGACGAGCGCGAGCGTGCGTTGCGCATACGCGATGTTCGCGTCGCCGAGCGCGATCTGCCGGTTCAGATAGCCGATTTGCCAGTACAGCGCCGCGGTCGTGCCGATCAGCGACAGCCGCGCGGCTTCCAGATCGGCGGCCGTCGCGTCGGCTTCCCAGCGCGCGGCATCGCGCAGCGCGGCGAGCCGGCCCCACAGGTCGATTTCGTAGCTGAGCGAACCGTTGAGGCCGCTCGAGCGGCTCATCCGGTGCGTATCGAGCGTGCGCGACACGGCGCCGTTCGCGCCGAGCGTCACGCTGGGCGTCAGGTTCGTATCGACGAGCCCGGCCTGCAACTGCGCGCGATACACGCGGATCGCCGCAATCGCGAGGTCGTTGTTGGCGCGCAGCGCGTCGTCGATCAACGCGTCGAGTTGCGGATCGCCGAAGCTGCGCCACCAGTCGCGCGTGGCGGCCGGCGCGTCGGCCGCGACCGGCGCGGCCCAGTTCGCGGGCATCGCGACGGCCGGCGGCGGTGCGTGGCGCGCGCCCGCGCAGCCGGCGAGCAGCGCGGCCGCGCACGCGAATGCGCCGAGACGGTGAAGCGGGGAGGCGTGCGTGATGATGGCCATGTTTCGTCAGTCGCGCGCGAGCGCATCGATCGGGTCGAGCCGCGACGCGTTGCGCGCGGGCATGAACCCGAAAATCACACCGGTGAGCGTCGAGCACGCGAACGCGGTCACGATCGCGCCGGCCGAGAACACCATCTTCCACTGCGTGACGAACATCGAGAACAGCGCGCCGAGCCCGAACGACAGCGCGATGCCGATCGTGCCGCCGAGCAGGCATACGAGCACGGCCTCGACGAGGAACTGCTGCAGGATGTCCGACTGGCGCGCGCCGACCGCCATCCGGATGCCGATCTCGCGCGTGCGCTCGGTGACCGACACCAGCATGATGTTCATCACGCCGATCCCGCCGACGACGAGCGAGATCACCGCGATCAGCGACAGCAGCAGCGTCAGCGACTGGCCGGTCTTCTCGACGGTCTTGACCACGCTGTCCATGTTGTACGTGAAGAAGTCCTTGCGGCCGTGGCGCTGGATCATCAGCTTCTCGAGGCTTTTCTCGGCCGCGGCGCTCGGCTGCCCGTCGCGCACGCGCACGGTGATGCTGTCGAGATAGCGCTGGCCGAACAGGCGCCCGCTCGCGGTGGTGTACGGCACCCACACGTTCAGGCTCTTCACGCTGCCGAACGCGCTTTTCTTGTCGGCGGTCACGCCGATCACGACGCACGGCACGTTGTCGACCAGGATCACTTCGCCGACCGGATTGCGCGTCGCGCCGAACAGCTTGCGGCGCGTGTTCTGATCGATCACGGCCACCTGCGCCTGGCGGCGCACGGCATCGTCGTCGAACGCGACGCCGAGCGCGAAGCGCATCCCGCGCGCCTGGAAGTAGCGATCGCCGACGCCGCTCACGAGCGCGTTGACGTCGATGTTGCGGTAGCGCAGCAGCAGCGTGCGCGACGTTTCGGGCGTCGCGCTGTCGACGTACGGCTGCTCGGCGAGCGCGGCGACGTCGGCGGGTACGAGCGTCTGGATCGTGTCCGCGCGGCTGTCGCCCCAGTCGGTGCCCGGATAGACGTTGATCGTGTTGGTGCCGATGCTGCCGATCTCTTCGAGCATGTAGCGCTTCGCGCCTTCGCCGACCGCGACGATCGATACCACCGACGTGATGCCGATGATGATGCCGAGCATCGTCAGCAGCGTGCGCAGCCGATGCGACACGAGCGCGATCCACGCCATCCGGCACGCCTCGGCGAAGCGGCCGGTGCCGGCTGCGAAGCGGCGGCCGGGTGGCGCGGGATCGGCATTGGCGACGGAATCGGCGCCGACGGGCGGCCGTGCATCGTCAGCGGCGGGCGCGGACGGCGTACTCGCGGCCGCGTCGGCGCCCACTTCCGCGAGCGCTTCGGCAGGCGCCTCCGCGAGCGCTTCGGCAAGCGCCTCCGCGTAGTGGCGGTTCGGCCGGTCGGCGATGATCTCGCCGTCGCTGATCTCGATGATGCGCCGCGCATGGCGCGCCACGGCCTTGTCGTGCGTGACGATCACGATCGTATGGCCGAGCGCGTTCAGTTCGTGCAGGATCCGGATCACGTCCTGGCCGCTTTTCGTGTCGAGCGCGCCGGTCGGTTCGTCCGCGAGGATCACCTGGCCGCCGTTCATCAGCGCGCGCGCGATGCTCACGCGCTGCTGCTGGCCGCCGGACAGTTGCCCGGGCCGGTGATGCGCGCGATCCGCGAGCCCGAGGCGCGCGAGCAACGCGCGGGCGCGGGCGTGCCGCTCGGCGCGCGGGGTGCCCGCGTAGATCGCCGGCATTTCGAGGTTCGCCACCGCGTCGACGTGCGGCAGCAGGTGATAGCGCTGGAACACGAAGCCGAAGTGCTCGCGGCGCAGTTGCGCGAGCTCGTCGCTGTCGAGCATGTGCGTGTCGCGCCCGCCGACCGTGTACGTGCCTTCGCTCGGATGATCGAGGCAGCCGAGGATGTTCATCAGCGTCGACTTGCCGGAGCCCGACGCGCCGACGATCGCGGCGATCTCGCCCGCGTCGATCGACAGGTTCACGTTGTTCAGGACGACAACGTCCTTGTCGCCGGCCGGAAAGCGTCGCGTGACGGCGGCGAGTTTGAGCAGGGGCTGGCTTCTCATCGTCATACCGCGTCCGCCAGCGGCGCGCGCTCGTCCGGCGACGCCTCGCCGATCACGACGCGTTCGCCGTCCTTCAGGCCGGCCAGCACTTCGACGCGCACGTTGTTGTTGATGCCGATGCGCACGTGGCGCGTTTCCGTGCCGCCGTCGGCGCGCAGCACGCGCACCGCGTAGGTGCCGTCCTTGCGCTTGTCGCCGAGCGCGGCGGCCGGAATGCTGAGCGCGTTGCGCGCGTTGCCGAGCACGATGTTGACCTGCGCGGTCATCGCGATGCGCAGCCGATGCCCGGGATTCGGCACGTCGAACAGCGCGTTGTAGAACACCGCGCTGTTCGGCTTCGTGCTGCCGCCGCTACCCCCGCCGCCGAGCGCGCTCTGCGCTTCCGCATAGTTCTGCGGCGCGGGTTCGATCGCGCGCAGCTTGCCGTAGTGGCGCTTGTCCGGTTCGCCGAGAATCGTGAAATACGCGGTCTGGCCGGCGCTCACGCGGATCACGTCGGCTTCCGACACCTGCGCCTTGACCGTCATCGTGTCGAGATTCGCGAGCTTCAGGATCACCGGCGCCTGCTGCTGCGCGATCACGGTCTGGCCTTCCTGCGTGACGATCGCGACGACTTCCCCGTCGATCGGCGCGACGATGCGCGTGTAGCCGAGGTTGGCTTGCGCGGTCTCGATCTGGATGCGGGCCGAACGGATCTGCGCGGCGAGCGACGCGAGCGTCGCGCGCTGCACGTCCAGCGTTGCGCGCGCGGCCTCGAACGATTCGCGCGACGTCGCGTCGTCGGGCAGCATCGCCTGCTGGCGGCGAAACGCGAGTTCGGCCTGCGTGAGCTGCGCGGCGGTCGACTGCTGCTGCGCGCGCAGGCTTTCTTCGCTGGCGCGCGCCTGGCGCAGCGCGTTTTCCGAAATCACCGGGTCGATCTCGGCGAGCCACTGGCCCTTCGTGACCTTGTCGCCGAGCTTGACCTTCAGCGTCTTCAACTGCCCCGACACCTGTGCACCGACGTCGACCTGCCTGAACGCCTGCAGCGCGCCGGTCGCGAGCACCGCGTTCTCGAGGTTGCCGCGCGTGACCGGCGCGGACAGGTACTGCGGATGCTTGTCGGGCGCGCAGGCCTTCAGCGTGACGCCGGCGGCGATCGCGACGACGGCGAGGGTGGCCAGCACGATGCGCCGGCGGCGATGGGTCTTCTGGGTCATGAGCATGCAGCGAGGATGAAGCGTGCGCCGGCGATGCGTGCGGCCGGGCGGAACGATCCGGTAGGCGTCGCGTGCCGGGCGTGTTGCGCGCAACGGGTTCCGCGTACGCATCGCGCGGGCGTGCCGAATCGAATCAGGCGCTCATGGTAAGCGAGGAATTCGCGCCAAATCGTGTGGAAATTGTGCTGAATTGTGTGGACGCCGCACCATCGGGCGGGCGAGACGGCGAGTTTGTCGCGATTCGTGGAACGGGCCCGCCGCGCGTGCGGCGCCCGGTGCTAGCGCTGCGCGGCGACGATCGCCATCATCGGCCGGTCGCGTTCCTCGTCGAGCGCTGGCCGCTCGCGTCGATCCGGCGTTGCGTATCGGCGTCGACGATCGCGCGGATCGCGCTGAACAGCGGTTGCGCGTCGGTGTAGCGTCGCCCGTAGCCGAGGTTGAACGCGTAGTCGAAATCGGGCGGATTGCGGCCCTGGTTGTGTTGCAGGATCGTTTCGAGCTTGTCGAGCGCCTTCGCCGCGCGGGCTTCCGGCGACGCGGCTGCCTCGTATTCGTCCCACAGTGCGACGATCTCGTCGCGCATCGTGCGGTCGAGCGACGCGGTCAGCGTCAGCAGGTCGTCGCGTTCGTGCGTGCTCTTGTCGGGGTGCGCGGCCTGCTCGATCGCCGGGATGTCGCCATGCAGCGCCTCGCCGAGGTCGTGGACGACGCACAGTTTCAGCAGCCTCAGCGCGTCGACGCCGGGCAGCGCGTCGGCGAACACGAGCGCCATCAGGCACAGCCGCCAGCTGTGCTCGGCCGTGCTTTCCGCACGGCCGGCCGACGTATGGCCGCTGCGCAGCACGTCCTTCAGGCGCTCGGCTTCGCGCAGGAAAGCGAGCCGCGCGTGGATCGTATCGGGATTCATGATCGGCGTCCTTGCGATGAACCGCCAAGCGTACGCCGGCCGGACGCGCTTCGTCCACGCATGAAATATGCGCGTGCGTCAGCGCGCGTCGAGCGTTTCAACGAGCCGCACGGCCGAGCCGTCCGACAGCGTCATCCGCGTCCACCGGCACCGGCTGCCGCGAATCGGCACGACGCGCGACGCATTCGCGCCGGTGTCGAACTCGACGCTCGGCGGCCCCGCGCGGTCGTGCCAGCCGAGCGGATCGAGCGCGGCTTCCATGCGGACGATTTCCGGTGTCGCGTAGCGCCACAGCGACGTGCCGAGCAGTGCCGAAACCGGCTGCGAGAATTCGGCCGCGCGCGCCGGCGAGCTGGCCAGCAGACGGTGCGTGAGGTCGCACACGAGATGCATGCGGCCGGCGCTGCCGGCGATCAGCCGCGCGAGCGCGTGATCGCCCGCGGAGTCGAGGCGCGCGGCGAGCAGCCGTTCGGCCGTTGCGCGCTCGTCGGGCGACATCTGCTGAAGGCCGGCCTCCCAGCGCGAGATCGTCGATTGCGCGACGCCGAACAGTTCGGCTGCGTGGCTTTGCTTCACGCGGTGCAGCGCGCGCCAGCGCCTGAGTTGCGGGCCGAGCGGCGGGGGATGAAGCGGGGAGGCGGGCATGGTGGTGCTCCGGTCGATGCTGCCGTCGCGCGGCGCACGTCGCGACGGCTACGCCGTCCGTGCGGTTCGCTTCAGTTCAGTGGCTTTCGCCCTCGGAAGCCGGATTCTCGCGTATCCGCCGCACGTTGTCGAACCGGAAGTTCGCCGCGGCAGCGGGCGGCCTGGCGCGTTCGCGCCCGTCGAAAACGTTTTCGCGGCGCTTTCACCCGGCTCCGTCATATCTTATTATTCGGCCAGAGCGGCGCGTGCCGGCCGCTATCGGTCATGTCGGCGGCATGACGCGCCGGCAACGATGACCGCCATCCGGCAGGCGCGTCGCACCATGCGCGGCCGAAACGACCGGGAACGCGAGGCCGCGCGTATCCCGAAAAAACGAGGGCGCAATGGTACGACTGGTGTTGCTGCTGCTGGGCATCGAATATCTGCGAACCCGCTGGCGCGGGCTAACCGTGCTCGGCTGGCTGTGGGTGGCCGCGGGCGTCGGCATTTTCCTCGACGCGCTCGACGGCGCGCTGCATTTTCCGATCGAGCTGTTCGCGTGGCTGTTCCTGATCGAAGGGCTCGCGACGCTCGCGGTGGCCGGCAGCGGGGTCGGCGGGCAGCGCATCCTGCGCTACGTGAAGGGCGTCGCCGTCGTGGTGGCCGCGGGGCTCGTGTTCGCCGGCCATCATCACGGCCACTTCCTGCTGTCGATGATCTTCGGCACGCTGTTTCTCGTCGACGGGCTGCTGCAGTGCACGTCCGCGTGGATGGTGCGCTATCGCCGCTGGCACGTCGCGTTCGCGTGGGGCGTCGTCGAGATCCTGCTGGCGATCTTCTTCTTCCAGCCGTACCCGACGCACTACGCGGGCACCGTGCCGTACTGCCTCGGCCTGCTGCTGATGTTCGGCGGAATGCACATGCTGAGCCTCGCCGCACGCGTGCGCCGGCTGACGCGCAACCCGGCGTTCGCGACGTCGCCCGCGCCAGCGCTCGCGCCGGATCTCGACGATGCGCAGGGCCTGCCGCAGTTCGCGCAATCCGAATGGGACGGCCCGCCGGCCGACGGCGAGCGGGCGCTCACCGTGCACGTATGGACGCCGACCGGCACGTCGAAGGCCGAAGCGCAGCGCTATCCGGTAATCGACCGCTACATCGCGGCGGTGGACGTCAACGGCGTGATCTCGACTGGCCATGCGGCGCTGGAATCGCCGGAGGGCATCTACATCAGCCTGTATCCGGGCGTCGAAATCGATCGTTCTCCGGACGAATTCACGCGCATCCTGCGTGCGACGCGCGAGAACGACGTACCCGGCCTGTTCCAGCCCGACTATGCGACCGAGTCGAAAGCGTGGTGCCCGTCGACCGTGCGCGTGCGCATCCGCAACTACGATCCGGCCAAGCTCGACGCGTTCTGGTCGTCGTACCGACAGAACACGACGTACAACCTCACGCACCGCAACTGCTCGAGTACCGTGTCGAATGCGCTCGAGGCCGCGCTCGACGGGGCGGTGTGGCGGCTGAAGGGCGAGCGGGCCGGGTGGGGCGCGTTCGTGCGGCTGCTGCTCACGCCCGAGCTGTGGGTGGCCGCGCAGATCCGCAAGCGCGCGGTGACGATGGCGTGGACGCCCGGCCTCACGCTCGACTATGCACGCGCGCTCAGCATGCTCGCCGATCCGCGCCCGTTCGCATGGTGGAAGGTCGCGCGCTCGGCGGTGAGCGCGATCATGGCGTCGCGCCGCGCATGGCGCGAGCAGGACAGCGCGGCGTTGTCGCCTGGCGGATCGGAGGTGGCGTCGATGAAGTGAAACGCGTGGCGCCGGCCGCGGGCCCGGCATCACAAGGGGCGCTTGCGCACGGCCCGGCAAGATTGTCCGCCATCAGCACCCACGGATGACACAACCATGAACGAGACGAGGGCGTTCCGCATCCTGATTCCGGCCGCGCTGGCGCTGGCGAGCGCGGGCCTCGCGCAGGCGGACACGGACGAAGTGCTGCGCATGAGCGACGACGTGTACCGGACGTCGGTGTCGTTCTGCTCGAACGTCGCGGCCGCCGAGAAGATCGCATGCCAGGGCGACATGATCGCCGCGGGCAGCCGGATCGTCGCGGCGATGGGCGGCCTGCCGCCGGCTTCCGCCGCGGCGATCGACGAAGGCGCGCGCAACAGGCTGCCGCTGGAAGAGCGCAACGGGCTCGCGCCCGTCGAGCCGGGTGCGATCGACAAGGACGACGATCTGGCCGGCCTCGCCGGCATGGTGCGCCTGTGCGACGTGTACGAGCCCGAACCGGCGTCGCGCGCGCGGCACCATGCGGCGCTGAAGCAGAAGGCGCCCGATGCCGCGCCGCGCGTCGAGGCGTTGCTGGCCGACGCATCGACGGCGGCGCGCCGGCGCGTCAGCATCGGCGTGTGGCAGATTCTCGCGCTCGAAGGCCCGCAAGCATCGGCGCGGGCGTGCACGCAGCTCGGCGCCTGAGCGATCCCGCCTTCTTTCGTGCACCTTCACATTCGTGCCACGTTGCGGCAGCAACAATCGCGAGCAGACATTCGACAACCTTGCGGCGCATCCCGCGCCCGCAAGCCTTTTCCGAGGAAACACGCCATGCTGAAGACGCTCGCCCGCGCCGCTGCCGCACTCGCCGTCGCTTCCGTTTCACTGCACGCCGCCGCGCAGACCAGCTACGACTACCTGTTGCTCGCCGCATCGTGGGAGCCGGGCTTCTGCGCGTCGCACGACACGCCGGAATGCACGAACCTCGCCGGCTCGTATGCGGCGACGAGCCTGTCGCTGCACGGGCTGTGGCCGAACCGCTACGACGGCAACCAGCCGTTCTACTGCGGCGTGCCGCAAAACGACATCGATCTCGACAACGCGCACCAGTGGTGCAGCATGGACACGTACCCGATCAGCAGCGCGACCCGCAACACGCTGTCGACGTACATGCCGGGTGTTGCGTCGTGTCTCGACAAGCACGAATGGTTCAAGCACGGCACCTGTTCGAATTCGGCGACGCCCGATGCTTACTGGAACCAGGCGTCGGGCATGATCAGCCGGTTGGGCAACACGTCGTTCAACGCGTTCCTGCAGGCGAACGCGGGCAAGACGGTCACGCGCAACCAGCTGCTGTCGGCCTTCGAAGGCGCGTTCGGCAGCAACACGCGCAGCGCGGTGTCGCTGAAATGCACGAAGACGAACGGCGTGAGCTATTTCACCGAAGCGTGGATCGCCGTGAAGACGAATGCGACCGCGCAGTTTCCGAGCGCGGCGTCGCTCGTGACGGATGGCAATACGCAGGGCACGTGCCCGACGTCGGGGGTGTTTATCGCGAAGTGAGGCGGACGCGGCTGACGTGCGCGATGTCGCGCACGTCGCGGGTGGTCCGGGCTGCGGCAGGGCGGATCGCGTGGGCGTTCGAGAATGTCGGGCGTGCCGTTGATGGCGCGCATGGAGATTTGTCGGTCGGCAGCTTCCTGCGTCGGGCGGCGGCGCTCAATTTGCCGCGCGCGGCGTGCCGAACCATCGTGTGAGCGCATGCGTGGCGGCGTCGATGTCCGCGTCCACGTCGTCTTCGCACGCCCAGGCGACGAAACCGTCGGGGCGCACGAGCACCGCGCGCAATCCGAGCCGGTCCTTCGCGTCGCTCGCGATATAGGCGATGCGGTCGCGCCAGCGGTTTGCCGTCGCGTGAAGCGGCTGGTTCGCATCGAAGTCCAGCAGCACACCCTTGCCATGCCTCGCGCGTTTGCCGAGCCGCGTGCCATCAGTCAGTTCGAAGTCCGGAACGCTGCGGCCCACGAGCGGATGGCCGCCGCCGAGATCGTACGCGAGCGACACGCCCCACAGGCGCTCGGCGAAGTACGTCGCGCCGTCGCGCGTATCGACGAGATCGCGCATGATCGCCGCGAGCGCGCGCGAACCCGAGGACGGCCGCATCAGCGCGACCTGCGCACGCGACCAGTCGAGCACGCGCGCGCCCACCGGATGCCGTTCGTCCGTGTAGCTGTCGAGCAGGCCCGCCGGCGCGTCGCCGCGGATCGTCGCGGCGAGTTTCCAGCCGAGATTCATCGCGTCGCCGAGCCCGAGATTGAGCCCTTGCCCGCCGAGCGGCGAGTGGATGTGCGCGGCATCGCCTGCGAGCAGCACGCGTCCGTTGCGATACGTCGCGGCCTGATACGCGCGGTCGGTCCACGTGGCGGCGAGCCGAAGCGTGTTCAACGTGACGCTGGCGCCGGACACGCGACGCAGCACGGCCTGCGCATGCTCGCGCGTCACCGGCCCGCTGCGATGGAACGCACCGCCGTCGAACTCCACCAGCGCGACGGTACCGGGCGGCGTGTACGTGTACATGCCCGCCGGCGTGTAGTGACGGCCCGGCGGCAGCGCGCCCGGATCGGCGAACCCGGCTTCGATCGAATAACCGGTGAACTCGGCGTCGGTGCCGGTGAACGCGAAGCCGCCGGCCTTGCGGACCGCGCTGCGGCCGCCGTCGCAACCGACGAGCCAGCGTGCGCGGAAAGTCTCGCCGCCCACGCGCAGCGTGACCGCATCGGCCGACTGATCGAAGCCTTCAACCGCCAGGCCGCGGCGAATCTGGACGCCCGTTGCGCCCGCACGGGCGGTCAGCACGGATTCGACGCGCGCCATGTCGGTCGCCATGTGCGTGCCGGCCGGGCCGGGCAGGTGATACGGCCACCGCGACGCATCGATGTCGTCGTGGAAGAACTGGATGCCGGCGAAATGGCCGGCCGGACGACGTGCTTGCTGCATCCAGTGCGCGGTGTCCTTTGCGTGGGCCGGCAATGCGATGCCGTCGAGCAGGCCGCGACGGTAGAGCGCGTCGATGGTCGGCGCGGACAGGCCGCGCATGCCGAACGGGAGACGCTTCAGCGGAGATTCGGGATCGTCCGTCTGCTCGACCACCAGCACGGACACACCGGCGAGGCGCAGCTCGCATGCGAGAAACAGGCCGACAGGGCCGGCTCCGGCAATCACGACATCATGGGTCACGGGCGGATTCATCGGTGGCTCGGTTTCAGGCCAGGGCGGCCCGGTGTGATCGAGAAGGCGGTACCCCCGGCATCGCGCCCGCTTCGGAAAAGTAATGGAACGATGTTCCATCGGCGCGATATTGGAACGATGTTCCAGATGTGTCAAGCTGACGCGCATGAAAACCAGCAACCGGACCGAGCGGCGCGCGGATGCGTTGTCGAAAGAGCGGATCGTCGAGGCCGCGATCGGGATACTCGACCATGCAGGCGAGGGCGCGCTGACGTTTCGCTCGCTCGCTGCACACCTGGCGACCGGAAGCGGCGCGATCTACTGGCACGTCGCCGACAAGGACGACCTGCTCGCGGCGGCCGCGGATCAAGTGATCGCGGCTGCGCTGACGGACGTGCCGACGGAGCATGACGGCGATGCGGCGCACGCGCTCCGGCGCATCGCGCTGCGTCTGTTCGACGCGTTCAGCGCGCATCCGTGGGTGGGGGCGCAGTTGTTCCGCGAACCGTGGCAGCACGCGGTGCTGCGGATCCTGGAGCGCGTCGGCGGGCAGCTTCAGGCGCTGGGCGTGCCGGAATCCGCGCAATTCGACGGCGCGTCCGCGCTGATGCATTACATTTTCGGGCTGGCCGGCCAGTACGCGGCCGGCGCGCGGCTGCATCCGCGCGAGACGGGTCAGCCAGAGATCGTCGCGGCCGTTGCCCAGCGGTGGGGGCAGCTCGATCCGACGCAGTACCCGTTCGTGCGCAAGGTGGCGGCGCAATTGGCCGCGCACGACGAGCGCGCGCAGTTCCTGGCTGGCATCGATCTCATTCTGGCGGGAATGGGCGCGGCGGCTCGGTAAGCGGCGTCCGGCGGACGATTCCGAACGGCGGTGCCACGAGTCCGCCGTTACGCCAGCAGCCGCAGCGCATCCGCGAGCGACAGCACCGTCGTGCGCGATTCGAACGCGGTGGCGAACAGATGCTCGTGGACGATCGGGTCCGGGTCGTAGCAGCAATCCTTGACCGTATAGAGGCGGAAATCGGCGTCGCTCGCGTGAGCGATCGACGACAGCATCACGCCGGTCGACGCGATGCCGACCATGATCAGCGTATCGACGCCTCGTGCGATCAGCCGCGCCTGCAGATCGGTGCCGAAGAAGACGCTCGCGCGGTGGGCGACGATCAGCGGTTCGTCGGGTTGCCGGGCCAGTTCGGGACACGGGCCGTCGTCGATGAACAGGCCGAGTTGCTTGATGCCCTGGCCGTTCTTGTTCAGCGGGCTGACTTCCGGATAGCCGGGGCTGAAGCGGAGGTTCGCGAACCAGACGCCGACGCCGGCCGCTCGTGCGGCGTCGCATAGCTTGCGCGTATTGGAGAGCAACTCGGCCGCGACCGACGGGAAGAGGCCGAGGATGTCGGTCTGGTAATGCATGACGAGCAGCGCGGTTCTGGATGGCGCGACGGCCGGGATCGACGCGGATGCGCCGCTGTGCGCGTGTACGGGGGAAGAAGCGACGAGTTCCGATGCGTTGTCTTGATCCATGCGTGGCGTTCTCCGGTAATCGCTGCGGAAGGTCGGACACCCAAAACCGATTCGGCCCGCTCAGCCTTGAACAGTACATCGGCGGAGCGGCCGCAGCTGGCCGTGTTCGGGAAAGTGATATGTGTCTCAAAAATTCTACATTCCGGAGCCAAACAGGGCGTGTGGCGAAAATCGTGTTGCAAATTGGAGACGTTTAGTATCGCACGGACGTCTACTGTCACTTGTCGATGATCAGTGGATTAACGGCGGTGAGGAATGTCAATCGTCCAGATTTTGATATTTCCTATCTCAGTATTAAGGGTGGTTTTTGGGATTTTCGTAAGAACGATGAAGTCTCGCAGGGCGATTCCACGGAGATGTGCCCGGTACTCCTTGTTGATTTGCGAGTGGTCTAAATAAATCAATGATTTATTGAGTTGATGTGGGGCGATGGCGCCTCTTTTGCCTGGCGGTCTCCCTAGAGAAACTGCTCTGTTTTTGATGCGTGATTTTTATTGGATAACCTTTTCGAAGTGTCAATTTTTTTGCTTTTTAGAGGGATTGACTTGTGCATATCTGATTGGAGTACGCCGCGATCGCCGATCATGCAGCCACGGCGGGTGAACATTCACGGCTGAGGATATTGGTACGGCATTGCAATTTCTGACACTGTGCTTTCGAGTGTTTTGATAAATTGCGGCGCGAGAGACCAATCATTACGCGGCTAACAAGTGAAGAAACGAGAAACTTCGGCAGCGTTGATTTTGGCGTTGGCGAGCGTTTCTACATTCGCGCAAGGCGTTCCGCCGTCCGAGATCACGTCTGGCCCGCAAATCCAGCGTTTGCAACAACAGCAACTGGACGCGACGAAGGAATTGAATCCTCGTCCGACCGTCCTGACGCCGACGGGCGAGAAGGCATCGACAACCGGCGTCGACAACTTGCCGCTCGATAATCCGTGCTTTCCGATCAAGGCAATCGCACTGGAAGACAATGCGTTCGCATGGCTTGCACGTTTTCTGCAACCGGTCGTCGGCCAGTGCGTCGGCAAGGCCGCGCTCAAGCAGATTCAGGACGCGGCCAATAACGCACTGATCGACCGTGGCTACGTGACGTCGCGCGTGCTCGTGCCAGGGCAATCGCTGCAAGCCGGAACGCTGACGCTTCGTGTGGTTCCCGGGCGGATCAGCGACATCCGCGCCGGCAAACCGGCGATCGGCTGGACGCGCGCGGCATTGCCGGCATCGGCCGGTGCGTTGCTGAATCAGCGCGACATCGATCAGGGGCTCGAGAACGTGCGCCGTCTCCAGTCACAGTCCGATGCGACGTTCGACATCGCACCCGGCATGAATCCGGGCGACTCGGAGCTGGTGTTCCATCCGGGCACCGGCAAGCGCTGGCATGCCGTCATCGGCGCGGACAACGCAGGTCTCGATTCGACCGGCAAGTACGAGCTGTCGGGCTCGTTCACGTTCGATTCCCCGTTTCACTTGTACGATCAACTGCAGATCGCAGGCACGACGAACGCAAACATTGGCGCATCCGGGAAGGGGAATCAATCCGTCTCCGCCAACTACAGCGTGCCGATCGGTTACGCGATGCTGACGCTGAACGCGAGCCGCTCGCGGTACAAGCAGACAGTCGCGGGTTTTGACGAGCCGATCGAATACAGCGGTGTTCAGTCTCAACTTCAGGCCGGGTTGTCCGGCGTGATCTATCGGAACGCGCACGCGCGCACCGAAATTCACGGCAACCTGTTCCACAAGATCAGCCGCAACGCGATCGACGGTGTCGACATTCCGGTGCAGCATCGCGACATCATCGGTTACGAACTGGGTATCGCGCATCGCCAGTACATCGGCAATGTCGTGCTCGACGGCTCATTCGCGTGGCGCGCATCGTTGCCTGGCGTCTCCAGCCATTCGGGCACGGTGGTCGGCACCCCTGACTTCGACGGCAAGACGCAGATCGAACTGGCAAGCCTCGGCGCTCAAGTTCCTTTCAGGATCGGCAGTCAGGCGTTCTCGTACCAGTTCGGCTGGAACATGCAGAACGCACGTACGCCGCTGACCCCTTCCGACTATTTCACGATCGGCACGCGTTACGCGGTGCGCGGCTTCGATCAGCAACTGACGCTCGCCGCCGAGAGCGGCTGGGTGGTTTCCAACGAACTCGACTGGTACGTGCCGACGCCTGTCGGTACGCAGGCGCTCTATGCCGGCATCGATGCCGGGCGCGTGCGGGGACCGGCCGCCCAATACCTGCTCGGCGAAACGCTGGTCGGCGCCGTCGTCGGCATGCGCGGCAATCTCGCACCGAAGAACGTGCTCGGCGCCGCGCTGAACTACGACGTATCGCTCGGCTTCCCGTTGTCGAAGCCGGAAGGATTCAAGACGGGGTCGCCGACGTTGCTGTTCCAGGTCAGCACGTTGTTCTGAGCGTAGCGGGGCGGGCCGAGCGGGGTGTCGATCTCGACTCGGTGTCCTGTTGATCGTCAATCAGATCGTCAATCAGAAGAAGGAGGAACCATGCAGCACCGGTACGAGAAGCATCGGCTTTTGCAAGCCGCGGCGGCAACGTTTGCGGTGGTGGCGGCGCTTGGCCTGAGCGCATGTGGCGGTGGTGACGACGGTGGTGGCGGTGGCAGCGCGGCATCGAATGGCGCGTCGTCGAACGGAGCGCCGTCGGGTAGTGCGTCGTCTTCGACGGGGATTCGCGTGGAAGGGCAATCCCAATCGATCTCGAGCCAGATTTCGACGGTCCGCATTCTGATGCCGCCCGCATCGTGGAACGGTGGACAGATGCCGAACGGGAATTACACGCTCAGAGCCCTGTCCCAGCCGACCGCGTCGCTCAAGGAGCAGGCGCCAGGCGCCTATGTCGCGATTCCCTACGACTCGTCGGGCACGATCAAGACCCTGACCAAAGGCACCGTGACGGATCTCGCCGGCAATGGCGACATCGCCATCGGCCGCTGGACGGACGGCGCCGATTCGGCAGGCGCGACGTACAACGCCAATCAGGGGCAAGTATGGGCAATCGGTGTGCCGGTTGCGATCGATACGACGTCGCCCGTGCAAATGCAATGCTCGCTGGCCTTCGCAACGCGTCCGACGTCGACGGACGGCAATACGGCGCCGGGTTCGCTGAATGGCGCCACGGCGACGCTGACGAGCGGTACCGACACCTTTGGTCATCCGGCCATCAACTACACGCTGAATCTGCAGTACTCGATCGGCAGCGACCAGAACCAGTCGTTCGTTGGAACCTCCGCGATTGGTCTGGCGGAGCTCAGCTCGAAAACCAGATCGGCGCTGATGAGCACGGTCATGGGCACGGACGCGAAGCAACCGTATCTGGTGGTGTCGTACGGCATCCCGGCCGCGACGACGGGCAACATCAACGGTCTGGCGGCACTGAGCTGCAAGTAACGTGAGTAGCGGCCGGTCATTCTCGCGATGCGTGGACGGCCGGCTCGACATGCATTCAAGAATAAGACGATCATGAATTCCGGAATCTTTCGCTTGGTCTTCAGTGCCGTGCGCGGCATGCTGGTAGCGGTTGACGAATACGCATCGGCGCACGGGGGCGGTGAACGCGCTCGCGTGCGGCCAGCCACTCGACCCGTGTCGGTGGATTCCGGAATCTCGATCTGGTTTGCGGCACGCGCAACCGCGTTCGCCGCACTGTGTACGTTCGGCATGCAGCCGCTCGTCGCCGAAGCGCAGGCAACGCTGCCGATCACGCCCGATCGAAGCGGTCCGACCCATCCGGTCGTCGGGGTGTCGGCATCGGGCGTACCGCTCGTCAACATTACCGCACCGAAGAACGGCGTCTCGCTGAACAACTTCACGCAGTACAACGTCGGCACGAAGGGGGCCGTGCTGGTCAACAGCGGCCGGGATTCGCGGACGCAACTCGCCGGCTGGGTGCAAGGCAATCCATTCCTCGGCAACAACGCCGCGCGCGTGATCGTCAACCAGGTCACGTCGGGCAACCCCAGTCAACTGCTCGGGCCCACCGAGATCGCCGGTAATCGCGCGAATCTCGTGATCGCGAATCCGGCAGGCATCACCTGTGCGGGTTGCGGCTTTCTGAATGTTCCGCGTGTCACGCTGACGACCGGCGTGCCGACTTTCAATCCGGATGGCACGTTGGCAGGTTTCAACGTGACGCAGGGGCAGATCGGCATCGCCGGTGCGGGGCTCGACGCGCATGGCAGCGCGATCGACCTGATCGCACGCGCGATGACGATCAACGGCCAGGTGTGGGCGGATTCGATCACCGCGGTGGCGGGGGGCGAACCGGGTCGACTATGCGAGCAACACCGCGCAGGCGCGGAACGGTACCGATGCCGCGCCGGGCGTCGCGATCGACGTGCAGGCGTTGGGAAGCATGTTCGCCAATAGCGTCCGGATGATCGGGACCGAGGCCGGCGTGGGTGTGCGAGATGCCGGTTCCATCACGTCACTGACTGGCGATATTCAAGTCTCGAACAACGGCGATGTGACGATTGCGCCGACGGCGCGTCTTCAGTCGGCCGCGAATACCCGGATCGATGGCGCCAACGTCGCCCAGCAAGGCACGATTGTCAGTACGCAGGCCACCGATCTGAACGCGTCTCGGGCGCTGTCGAACGCCGGAACGATTTCGTCGGCCGGCAACACGAACCTGACAGCCGCCACGTCATTCAACAATAGCGGGCAGGCATACGCGGGCGCGGATTCCGCAGGCAATCTCGTCGGCGGTGGCTCCGTCACGGCGCGCGCCGCGAACGTGACGAGCAGCGGCACACTGGCAGCGGGCGACAACGTCAATCTGTTCGCCAACGACGTCACGCTCGACCACGGAACCGTGAACGCGGCCAGCGCGGTCAACGTCACGACGAATGGTACGTTGTCGAATGTCGCCGGCACGATGAGCGGACAGAACGTGACACTGAGTGCGGGGCAACTGGTCAACGACTCCGGCACCATCAGTTCGCACAGCCTCGCGAACGTAACCGCGCAATCGGTTTCGAACCGGTCGGGGACGTTGGCGGCGGACGCACTGTCCCTGAACTCGGCCGGCGCGCTAGACAATACGCAGGGGCACATGACTGCGCGCACGGCGCAGATCGCCGCAACCGACCTCACGAACGTGGCCGGCGAGATCGGCACGTCGACGGGCGCGTTGACATTGACGGCGACCGGGAACGTGTCGAACGACAACGGGAAGCTCGCGGGCGGCAATGGTCTCACGCTGACGGCGAATGCGGTTTCCAACGCACAGGGCCAGATCGGCTCCGTGGCGGGCGATACCTCGCTCGACGTCACGCAATCGCTGAACAACGCAAACGGCAAGGTCGCGTCCGCGAACGATCTGTCGATTCACACGGCCCATCTCGACAACTCGGCTGGATCGGTGAGCGCACACGCCGCACGGATTACCGCGACCGATGTCGTCAATACGGGCGGCAAGATCGGCACCACCGATATGCTGACCGTGACGGCGACGGGCGCGGTCTCGAATGAGTCCGGCGCGATAGTCGGCGGCAATGGTCTGTCGGTGACGGCAAACAGCGTTGGCAATGCGGCGGGTACGATCGGATCGGCCGCCGGCGACACGGCGCTGCGTGCGACGAAGTCTCTGACGAACGTTGGCGGTACGGTAAGTTCGGCCAATGCGCTCGTCGTTGCAAGCGACACGATCGACAACTCGAACGGCAGTATGACGGCCGTGCGCGGCGTACAGGTCCAGGCGGGGGATCTCGTCAATGCGGGCGGTCAGATCGGGTCATCGTCTGATGCGTTGTCGTTGACCGCAACCCGCACGGTGTCGAACGATAGCGGCAAGCTGGTGGGGGCGAGCGGGCTGTCCGCGACAGCCGGCATCCTCAATAACCGTGCAGGCCAGATCGGCGCGTCCAACGGCGACATGACGCTGATCGTCTCGCAGGTACTCGACAATACCCAAGGCAAGATTACCGCTGCCGGTGCGCTGAACACGCAGGCCGGCACGTTCGACAATTCGCAAGGCGCGGTTTCAGCGGACGCAGCGAAGCTCAATGTTGCAGGCGCATTGACGAATGCAGGCGGCACGATCGCGACGACACACGACACGACCGTGGCGGCGCAGACCGTGACAAACCGCGGTGGCACCATCGGCTCCGTCTCCGGCGCATTGTCGGTGGCGACATCCGGTGCGACGGACAATACAGGGGGCAAGCTGCTGGCCTCGGGGGACACGACGCTCACCAATTCCGGCTTGCTGAACTCGGGCGGTACGATCACGGGGGCGAACGTCACGCTCGCGTCCGGACAAGGTGCGATCGACAACACGCTCGGCAACGTGGCGGCGAGCCAATCGCTGACGAGCCGTTCGGGGGCGTTCGATAACCGGTCGGGATTGGTGCAGGCGACGGGATCGGTCGATCTCGATACGCACGGCCAGACGTTCGACAACGGCATATTGGCAGGGCAATCCACGGGTGGTCAGGTTCTCGGCAATGGCGTCACGCTGACAACGGGAGCACTGAGCAACGCAGGTGGTGCGATTTCGTCGAGCGGTGCGGCAACCGTCAACGCTGCTTCCGTGACGAACGATGCGGGATCGCTCGTGGCGGACGGCGTACTGACGGTACGAAGCGCCGGTACGGTGTCGAACGTGGCCGGCCAGATCGGCGGCAACAGCGATGTCACGGTGTCCGGTACGACGGTCGATAACACGCGCGGCGCCATGCATGCGCGCGGCGCGCTGTGGGTGACGGGCGATACGATTCGCAATGCGCAGACTGCCAATTCAACGCTGCCGACCACCGCAGGCGTGCCGGGGTTGACTGCCGGGATGGAAGGCGCAAGCGTCACCCTTGATGCGAATCAGGCGATCGACAATACGTCCGGCTCGATTCGAGCGGACAGGAATGCGAAGCTGACCGCACCGATCATCGACAACACGTCGGGCAGCATCCAGTCGAAAGGCTCTGCAACGTTGACGGCAGCGAATACGCTGGTCAACAGCCAGGGCGACATCAATGGTGGTCAGCAACTGACGGTCTCGACCGGGACCTTGAGCAACGACGGCAAGCTCCAATCATCGGGCGACGTCGACGTAACGGCGCAAGGCGATCTGACCAACGCCGGCCAGATCGTGGCCGGTCATGATCTGACGACCACGGCCGGCGGCACGCTCGACAACAGCGGCACGCTGTCGGCGGGCAATGTCGCCAATGTGAGCGCCAATTCGATCCGGAACCGTGCGACCGGTGAGATTATCGGTGGCGACGCGACCAACATTCACGCGAACCAGTCGATCACGAACGAAGGTCTGATCGATGGCGGCACAACGACGGTGACGGCCGGGGACACGATCACGAATGCCGGTGGCCGGATTTACGGCGACACGGTCGCAGTGGGCGCGAACACGGTTGTCAACGACCGGAATGCCCAGGGTGTCGGTGGCGTGATTGCTTCTCGCGGTGACCTCGACATCGGGGCGCAGACGCTCATGAACCAGAACAACGCGCTGATGTACGCGAGCAACGACATTCGTGTCGGCGGCGCGCTGGACGCGAACCATCAGGCAACCGGCGCTGCGCAGACCGTGACGAACAACGGCGCGCAGATCGACGCCGGTCGCGACATCACGATCGGCGCAAACCGGTTCGAGAACCTGAATTCGAACTTCCAGACCACGACCGTCACGACCGACAGCGGGAATCAGCTTTGGTATCAGGTGCCGGGCTCGACGGAGAAGATCGACCCGTCGACGGTCTACCTGTACCAGAAGAACAGCCAGGAAATCCATCCGGGCACGGATTACCAGTGGGCGCTGGACGACGATCAGAAATTCATCCTGCTGCCGTCGACGAAATATCCGTTTGCCGAGTATGCGAAGTACACGATGAACGGGGTGGCGGGCAAGATCGATAACACGGCGTATGCCGCAATCAACTTTGGTGGGGGCGGCGCAGCTACACAAACTGGTGCGTATCGGACGGTCCCGGCTGACATCTGGGCGACGTTTGGCGTAGCGCCGCCGCCGGACGGGAATCCGGCATGGATGACGTCGGGACCATTCGCCATGACTGCGGGTGCTGGACTGGTTACTGGCAGACGCGGCGTTGGCAGCGATTGGTTCGCCATCAAGCCCCCTACTGAAGCTGATGTGACGGGCGCAAAACCGCCTCCCTTCAGCCCACCGAGCCCTTCATGTCTGACCTCGACAAACGCGGCATGCGCACCGTTCCAACAGTGGTACAAGGCCACCGTCGCGGCCTACCAAAATCTGAATCAGGCGCTCGTTGGGTATAACGGGGATGTCGCGAGCCGGCTCGTCCAGACCTATACCGTCTACACGGTAGACGTGAAATCGACCAAGGACGTGGTAACGGCTTCGCAACCCGGCACGGTTACCGCTGGCCGTCATATCACGATCAACACGCCGTCCGGCGTCAACGACAAGAGCCAGATCGTGGCCGGCGACGGCAACCATCCGAGGAACGTGCAGAACATCGGCGCGACCGGTACTGAAACGTTCACGGGCTCGGGCAAGGCGATCTATACCTGGGTGCAGTCCGGCGGCGCGTTCAGCGGCGACGAACGCGCGACCTCGACGACCAACTACTCGCCGGCTATTCCGTCACAAGCGATCGATCTGCCGGTGGTGCTGGCCGATCCGGGCAAACCGTCCGATCCGATCAAGAGCGTGGCGGCGGCGACATCCGCTGCGCAGGGCGCAAGCGGTACGGGCGTGACGCCAGTAGCGGGCAAGGAAGTTGGCGGGCAAGTGTTGGTCGGCTCGGGTGTGTCGGGCGTCGGCGTCGGGACCGTATCGGCCGTGAAGGCCAATATCGGCGATGTAGTCGTGCGCACGGTCACGCCGAATACACGCCTGCCGAACAACGCGCTGTATCGGGTGACGAGCGACCCGGGCAGCCACTTCCTGATCGAGACGGACCCGCGCTTTACCGATTACAGGAAGTGGTTGTCCAGCGACACGATGCTGGATGCACTCAAGGTCGATCCGAATACGGTCCTCAAGCGCATCGGCGATGGCTTCTACGAGCAGCAGCTCGTTCAGCAGCAGATCATCCAGACCGCCGGCCAGCGGTTCATCGGTGACTACACGGACAATCAGAAGGAATACGAAGCGCTGATGGCGAACGGCGTGAAGGCGTCGCAGCAGTTCGGGCTGAATGTCGGCACGGCGCTGACCGACGCGCAGATGGCTGCGCTGACGAGCGACATCGTGTGGCTTGTGAATCAGACGGTGACATTGCCGAACGGCAGTCAGCAGACGGTGCTGGTGCCGCAGGTATATCTGCGCGCGAACGCGGCGGACGTGACTGGCGAAGGCACGATCATCTCCGGCAAGAACGTCACGGTCGATGCCAACGGCGCGTACAAGAACTCGGGCACGATCGCTAGCCGCAACGTCACGATCATTCATGCCGATTCGATCGACAACAGCGGTACGGTGTCGGGTGGAACCGTGCTCGCGAGCGCGAACCAGGACCTCAATAATCTCGGCGGGTTGATTCAAGGCAACACCGTAGCGCTGTCGGCTGGCCGCGACCTCAATCTGACGAGCACGACCAGCTCGGCGAAGGCCGCGAATGGCAGCGCGACCGGCATCGACCGTATATCGACGGTCAATGCGGGTACGCTTCAAGCCGTCGCCGGCCGGGATCTGAACGCCAATGCGGCTGTGATTGCGACGACCGGCGATGCCGTGCTCGCAGCGAACCACGACGTCAATTTGAATGCGGTTCGCCAGAGCAGCCAGGATGCGGTGAAGTGGGATGCGCGCAATCATGCCGAGCATTCAGCGTCGATCGACACGGGCACGCAGATCGCGACGGGCGGCAATCTGGCGATCGTGGCGGGCCATGACGTGAATGCGACGGCCGCGTATGCGAATGCGCAGGGTGCGATTGGCGTGAGCGCCGGGCATGATGTCAATCTGAATGCCGGTGAACAAAGCGCGAGCGCGAACGACGAGCACTATCACAAGGAAAACGGCTTCCTGTCGTCGAAATCGACGCACACGATCGATTCGAGCAGTTACACCAATGCGGTCGGTACCACGTTGTCGGGTACCAGTGTCGCGGTGCAGGCAGGCAATGACCTGACGGCGAAGGCGGCAACGATTGCGGCGACCAACGACGTCGGCCTGACGGCCGGTCACGACCTGACGATCGCCACGGCGGACACGGCCTCGAGCGAATATCACTACAAGGACGTGAAGAAGTCGGGCCTCGGCAGTGCGGGCGCGGGGATTTCGTACGGCACGAACCAGACCATCGATACCAGCCGCGACACGGTGAAGGGTTCGCAGGGCAGCCTGATCGGCAGCACCGACGGCAGCGTGTCGATGGTAGCGGGCAACAAACTCCACGCGACGGGCTCCGACATTGTCGCAGGCAAGGACGTGACGGGCATCGCGAAGGAAGTGACGATCGATGCGTCGCGGACCGATCGCCATCACGAAGAAACGCACGAGGTGAAGAGTTCGGGTTTCAC
This sequence comes from Burkholderia sp. AU32262, assembly GCF_020419985.1. Lineage (NCBI taxonomy): Bacteria > Pseudomonadati > Pseudomonadota > Betaproteobacteria > Burkholderiales > Burkholderiaceae > Burkholderia > Burkholderia sp. AU32262. The sequence goes on along the minus strand of NZ_JAIZRS010000001.1, from coordinate 3,179 downwards.
GCTGGCCGTGAAGTCGCCCGTCATCGATGCAATTCAGAACGTGAACCAGCAGGCGCAGGATGCCGGCGGCAGCCAGGACGGACGTGCCGCCGCGCTGCATGCGGTCGCCGCGGCCGGCGGCATGGCCGATCTGGTCGGCGCGACGGGCAATATGACCAAGGCGCTGAGCGATCCGAACGGCAAGCCGGAGGCGAAGATCGAGTTGAGTTTCGGTTCTTCGCACAGCAAGACGACATTCACCGAGGACAGCAGGCAGAACAACGGCAGCAGCGTGAAGGCGGGCGGCACGGCGGCGTTCGTCGCGACGGGCGACAAGAACGCGGGCCAAGGAAACGTGACGATCCAGGGATCGGACGTGAACGCGAAGGACGTGCTGCTGCAGGCGACGAACAAGGTCAATCTGGTCAACAGCACGGATACCGACAGCACGCGCAGCACGAACGAATCGAAGAGCGCGAGCGTGGGGGTGTCGTATGGCACCGGCGGATTCGGTGTCTCGGCGTCGATGTCGCGTGCGCACGGCGATGCGAATTCGGATGCGGCGACGCAGAACAATACACACGTCAACGCGCGCAATACGGCGACGATCATCAGCGGCGGCGATACCAATATCGTTGGGGCCAACGTCAACGCCAACAAGGTGATGGCGGATGTGGGCGGCAACCTGAATCTCGCGTCGGTGCAGGATACGAGCCGCAGCGAAGCCCACCAGAGCAGTTCGGGTGGTGGGTTCAGCGTCAGTCAGGGCGGTGCGAGCGCCAGCGTCAGCATCAGCATGCAGAACGGCCATGCGAGCGGTAACTATGCGGGCGTGAACGAGCAGGCTGGGATTCGGGCCGGGGACGGTGGCTTCGACATCAACGTGAAGGGCAATACGGACCTGAAGGGTGCGTATATCGCGAGCACGGCGACGCCGGACAAGAATCAGCTGACGACGGGGACGTTGTCGTTCTCGGATATTCAGAACAGCTTGAGCTACAACGCGAGTAGCTTCGGGATCAGTGCTGGTGGTGGTGTGGGTGATGGGGGCAGCAATTACGCGACGCACGGGCCGACGAGCGGGAAGAATACGGGTGGCGGTCAGCCGCTGTATGTGAGCGAGAGCGACAGCAGCAGCGCGAGTACGAAGAGCGCGATCAGTGCCGGTACCATCACGATTGCGGATCAGGCGAACCAGAAACAGGACGTGGCGACGCTCAATCGTGATACGTCGAATCTGAACGGGACGGTTGGCAAGACGCCGGATTTGCAGCAGGTGTTGAGCAATCAGTCGGATTTGATCAATGCGGCGCAGGCGGCGGCGGAGACGATTGCGAAGCAGATTGGGAACTACGCCGATAAGAAACGGGAGGAGGCACAGACGAACGCAAACAACACGACTGATCCGACGCTCAAGGCACAATACCAACAGGAGGCTGCTAGTTGGGCCGAGGGTGGTGGCAACCGCGTTGCGTTGCATATCGCAGGCGGGGCGTTGACGGGTGGGTTGACCGGCGGTGGCTTGGGTGCGGTTGGTGGCGCTGCGGGTGCTGGTGTGTCGGCGAAGCTTGCGCCGCAACTGAATGAAATAGCGCAATCGATCAAAGATGCGGGGCCGACCGGGAACAAGAACGTTGACGAACTGCTGGGTAATGTGACCTCGAACCTGCTGGCAGGCGGCGCTGGCGCGTTGGTGGGTGGTGGGACCGGTGCGTTGACTGGAGCCAGTGTGGATCGCTTCAATCGGCAACTCCATCCGGACGAGTACGCGCGAGCAAAGAAGGATGCGAAGATCGTTGCGCAAAAGCTCGGGATAAGCGTGGAGGAGGCCGAGGGCCGGATAGTTGCCGAGATTCTGAGGAACTCAGATAAGCAGGCGGCGGAGGTGTCCCGCGGGAAACATGATTATGAGATTCGTAGCATCGTCGGCTGTCAAAACTTGAATTGCGATGGCTACAAGAACGATCCGCAGTATACAAATCATAATTACAACGGTCAGTACATCAAGCCAAATCAAGATGCGTACGATCGCGGACAGAAGCAGTTAGGTCGCGGGCAGACGTATAACGATCTGGTGACATCGAACATCAAAAATGATCCGGTGGGATCAACGCTCGCGGGTGCAGGGATGATAGGGTTGGGGGTAGTGACGGCGGGGGGCATTCCTTCCGCTATCGGAATGGCTACGGGCGGTGGTATCGGAGCCGCCATTAATTCGGGCGCGCAGTATGTTTTCAATAATGGCAAGATTAATCCGGTTGATACTGTTATGGCGGGCGTGACCGGTGCTCTTACGTTTGGTACTGGATTAATGCCGGGCTTGGTGATCAATACCGGTGGCTCACTCGCCGGATCTGCGTATAAGGGTGAAAATCCAAATACTGGCATTGCGGGTGCCGTCGCAGGTTCGATGACCGGCTACGTGATCGGCGGGAAGATTGAAGGGCTGCTGAACACAAAACTGAACCCATGGTATCAACCGGCGTGGATTGATCTTGGTCTCGGCATCTCGAAGCCTGCTTCGCCGAGCGTGCTACCATCGGTTCTAGGCACGTCGCTCGGCGCAAGCGGTTCGGAAACCACTAATGGGGTGACGGGGATTCTGCTTAATCCTCCTCCGGCAAAGAAATGAATCTGAAAACGAATCGTGATGTGCGGGCGTTGTTTGTATATCTGCTTATATGCCTATTAACTTTTTTGTCAGGGGCGCTAGTAATAGAATTCGGAGTGATCCCGCTGATTGCATGGCTTCAAGGGGGGCAGACGTACATGCTTCCCGCACTGAGCCGAATCTATGCGTGGTGCAAGTTTGTCCCGTTCGCGGCGATTGTGTGCGGCGGGGGCGCATGGTTGTATGACAGGAGAAGATATAAATGTTAGGAGCAGTCGGCTTGGGCTTCAATGCTCGATGAACGCATGATGTTTGCATTGCGCGCTGTTGATGAGTCTCGGCGGTTGCATCGGAACGGGCTCGTCGACAATCACGAGCGTTACGCGCGGGCTCCCGGCTACCGGCATGCACGTGCACGGTGAGCGCTAGTGTCCTGTTCCGTTGTTAACTGGTCTATCTTCGCGTAGCATGTTGACGTCAACGGAACGGGAGACGTCAGCATGGCGATGGGACGACCGAAGGCGGAACTGGTGCTGAGCGAAGACGAGCGTTCGCAACTGATGTCGATCGCGCGTTCTCGCTCGATTTC
>NZ_JAIZRS010000019.1:0-153163 GCF_020419985.1 Burkholderia sp. AU32262 | reverse complement strand
GCGCACCGGCCGCCGCCGGCAGCGCGCCGGCTTCGACGAGCACCGGCTCGACCGCCGTCGCGAGCCCGAGCACCGCGGCGACCGTGGCCGGGCGGGCAGGCGGCGCGGCGGCGTCCGCGGCAAGCGCGGCGGCGTCGATACCTTCACCGTCGGCCAGCGCCGAGGCGGATGCCGCTTCGGCCGGCGCGCGCGGCGCCGGCAGGCAGCGGGTCGCGGGCACCGCGCTCAGGTGCCGGTGGCCGGCCGCGGTGAACGCGTCGCAGATCGTGCGGAACCACGCGCGATCGACGACGGCCAGCACGCGGCGCCCGTCGGGCAGGGCGGCCGGATCGAGCGCGATGTGGCAGCCGAGCGGATCCTGGATCAACTGATCCTCGACGATGTTGGGCAGCGCCTGACGCAGCTTCGGCCCCTTCAGCGGCGGCACGGTCGCGGCCAGCAGCAGCACGTCGCGCGCGGCGACGATCAGCACCGTTGCGTTCGCGCGCGGCAACAGCGCGAGCGCGGTGCGGCCCGCGCGCTGCACCTGGCCGGCCTTGTCGACGAGCATGAACGGCAGCTCGGGCCACTGCCATTCCTGCAGCGGCACGGCCGGCTCGCGCGGCGGCAAAGAAACAATCAACGTGCTCACAAGCGCTCCTCTCCCGATTGGCGTCGTTATAGCTGATCGCGGATGCGCACGATCCGCGTCGAGTGCGTGGTCGGATCACGATACACGAGCGAGGTACGGTCGACCTCCGCGCGTTCGTGCTGGATCCGGCCATGCACGATGAAATAGCTCGAATTGACGTCGACGAGGCTCGAGTCGATCGTCACGTTCGGCGGCGCGCCGGCGCCGCGCAGCGCGAGCTGCACGTCCCCGACGTTCCGGAAAAACACGGTCTCGCGGCGCGCGACGAGCGCCTGCGCGGACGACACGCTCATCCCCGGTATCAGCGCGGCGATCACTTCGGCCGGCGCGGTGTTCATGTTCACGGGCGTCGTGGTCGGCAGCACGGTGACGAACGGGCGCAGCCGCGCGACCATTTCGGGTGTCACGCCGTCGACGTCGAGCAGGCTGTCGACGCGCGTCATCATCAGCGGCGCGGGCCCGCGCTCGCCGCCGGCCATCCCGGGATCGTCGGTGAAGCCGCTGCCCTGCATGTCGCCGCTCGTCACCGGTGCGGTCGCGGCATTCGCCGCGGTGCCGCCGCCGCCGGGCAGGTTCGGCATCTGGAATCGCGTGGCCGAATGCAGCAGCCCCGCGCGCACCTGCAGCGCGATGCGCTTCGCGAAGGCACTGTCGTAGCCGAGCGTCGTCAGCAGGCGCTGGAACGCCTGCATCTGCGTGACGTTCAACTGCAGCACGCCGGGCGCCGGCGACGACACGAGGTTGCGCAGGTTGAACTTCGCCTGCGCGTCCTCGATCGAGCCGGACAGGTAGGTGTCGTCGCCGCCCGTCTCGTTGGGCGCGCCGATCCGGCCGAGGAAATCCGACAGCTTCGTCTTCGCGATCGGCACGCCCCAGATCCCGCCCAGATACGTGATGCCGGGCGCCGTGTCGCCTTCGGAGCGCAGGATCATTCGCGTCCAGTCGAGCGCGCCGCGCGCGACCCACTGTGCCTGCGCGATCACGCGCTGGTTCTCGATGCGGCGGATCTGCACCTGCTGGCGCCACAGCATCCCCGACACGAGGATCGCCGACAGCGCGACCACGAGCAGCGCGGTGATGATCGCCGCGCCGCGCTGGCGGCGGGCAGGCATTCGACGGAAAGGGCGCGCACGCATCGTCATTCCCCGACGAGGAAGATGCGCGTGACCGGCACGCGCAGCGACGTCGCGCCGATGCTGACCTGCAGCCCGGTCACCGCGCGCGCGGGCGGCGCGTTGCCGAGCTGCGGCACCTTGAGCGCGTCGTTGTTCTGCGCGAGCGCTTCGTCGGCCGTCTGCAGGTTGGTGGTCCAGCCCACGCGCGGCACGTACAGCTTCGCGTCGATCGCGCCGACGCCGCCCATCAGCGCGACCCAGCTCCAGCCTTCGACGCTGCTGTCCTTCAGCATCGTGCGCAGCCGGTTCGTGTCGTCGACCGGCGGCGACGCATAGCGCACGACGCGCCCGCCGGCGATCCGGTAGCGGACCACCTGCAGCCGCGGCGCGACGCCCGGCACGTCGAGCTCGCGCACGATCTGCAGCGTATTGCCGGCGACGCCGATCGCCGGCTGGCCGGCCTCGTCGTCGGTCGCGGCGAGCCGCGCGTCGATGCGCATCTGGTCGAACATCTGCGCGAACACGCGCTCGTCCTCCATCGCGGCGGCCACCTTGTCGCGGCCGCGCATGATCTGGTCGAGCCCGCGCCAGGCGAGGATCGCCACCACCGCGAGGATCGCGATCGCGATCATCAGCTCGATCAGCGTGAAGCCGCGGGCGCGGCGGCCGGCACGGGCGGACGGGCGTCGCATCGGCGCGTCAGAGCGGACGGCTGGTTTCATTCGCGACCACCGTCACCATCTGCGCGAGCACGCCGGAACGGCCGGGCATGCTCACCGAAATCCGCACGCGCCGGAACACCGGGTTCGGCGTGGTGCTCACGCGCTGCGTGCAGACGAGCTGCACGTTGCCTTGCGAGCAGTCGAAACTCTGCTCGCCGACCTCCGGCCACGCATGCGTGAGCCGCAGTTGCGCGAGCGCGTTGTCGGCGCTCCAGCCGGCGAGCAGGCGGCGATGCAGGTCGGACGCATTGGTCGCCATCGTGCCGACCGCGCGGATCGACGCGGCGAGCGCGACCGCGATGATCGCGAGCGCGACCAGCACCTCGATCATCGTGAAGCCGCGGGCGGAAGAAGCGGGGAAGGGCAGGCGACGACGCATCGTCATTGCACCTCGTAGCGGCCGTTGCCGGTGCCGACGATCGTCGCGCTGCCGGCGGCCGAATGCAGCGTCACGCGCACCGGCGTGTCGATGCTCTCGGTGCCGAACACGACGCGGTTCGCGCGCGTGTCCGACCCCGGGTAATCGATGTCCGCGCCCGTGACGCCGCCGTCCCAGTCACGCGGGCGCAGCAGGTCGTCGCGCAGCGTGCGCCAACCGTCGGGAGAGCTCACGTCGAACTGGAAACCGTGCGCGGTCGGCTGCCACGCGATCGGCCGCGCGCGCACCTGCGCTTCGTCGCCGGCCGTCTCGAACAGCAGCGCGATGCGCTGCGCTTCCTCGCGCAGGTCGGTGCGCGGATTGCGCGTCAGCGACAGCGACGCGAGCGACACGAGCAGCCCCGCGATCACGAGCACGACCAGCATTTCGAGCAGCGTGAAACCGCGCGCGCGACGCCGCGCCGCGCGGGGCGTCGTCAAGCCGCCATCGGCGCCCGCCGGGACGGACGGCACCGCACCGCGATGCGCACGGCAATCGCGGCCGCAGCGGGAGGTCGTGCGAATGGCGAGCATGAAGAACGGGAATGAAACGTCGGGCCGATCAGCGCCGGCTCATTGCCACGAGCCGATGTCGGAGTCGTTGCTTTCGCCGCCTTCCTTGCCGTCGGCGCCGTAGCTGAACACGTCGATCTCGCCGTGCACGCCCGGGTTCAGGTACTTGTACCCGTTGCCCCACGGATCGTTCGGCAGGCGCTCGAGATAGCCGCCGTCCTTCCAGTTGTTCGGGATCGGATCGGTGGTCGGCTTCTGGATCAGCGCGTTCAGGCCCTGTTCCTGCGTCGGATAGCGGCCGTTGTCCAGACGGTACAGCTTGAGCGCCTGCATGATCGTGCCGATGTCCTGCTTCGCGGCGATGCGGCGCGCCTCGTCCGGGCGGCTCATGATCTTCGGCACGATCAGCGCCGCCAGGATCCCGAGGATCGCGACCACCACCATGATCTCGATCAGCGTGAAACCGCGCTGACGACGCACGGCCGCGTTGCGGCGAGTGATCCACGTTTGCATGACTGACTACCTCTTTCCAAAAAATGTCGTCGATTGAGTGACGCACCCGACAGGCATTCCGGAATGCCGGCCTGACGACAGGCTTCCGATACCCCGGGCGCGGAGCCCGCATTGTAAGGCGCGCATCGCCGAGGGCTTTCACCCAACGCAAATTTCACATACATCCGTACAATAGCGCGCATGAACGCGCTCTCGATCCGGATCCTTTCCCTCGCCCTCTTCGCGGGTTTGTGCGCGACGGCCACCTACTGGGTCGTCACGCTATCGGCCCGCGAAGCGCCGCTGCCCGCCGCCGCCGCGCGGCTGCCGATCCGCACCGAGGACGCCGCCGCGCTCTTCGGCGGCCAGCTCGACAAGAATCCCGTCCAGGACATCCACCTGTTCGGCATTCTCGCGCTCGATCATGGCGGCGCCGCGATCGTCGGCATCGGCGGCGAACCGCCGCGCGCCGTGTCGCTCGGCGCGGAGCTCGCGCCCGGCGCGAAGCTCGCCGAAGTGCGCAGCCGCTCGATCATCGTCGACCGCAACGGCGCGCGCGCCGAAGTCCAGCTCCCGGCGAACACGCCGTCCCCCGCGATCTACATGCGCTGACGGCCGCGGCCCGGCACGCGGAATCGGGCCGCCACGTCACTGCACCATGTTGTTCAGCTCGATGATCGGCAGCATCACGGCCAGCACGATCACGAGCACGATGCCGCCCATCGCGAGGATCAGCAGCGGCTCCAGCAGGCTCGTCAGGAACATCGTGCGGCGCTCCAGCTCGCGCGCCTCGCCTTCGGCCGCGCGATCCAGCATCGTCGTCACGTCGCCCGTCGCTTCACCCGAACGAATCAGGTGCACGAGCACCGGCGGAAACGTCTTCACGTTGTTCAGCGCGCGCGACAGCGCGGAGCCTTCGCGCACGCGCACGATCGCGTCGTCGATGTTCGCGCGCATCGCACGGTTCGACAGCGTCTCGCCGGCCGCCTGCAACGCACGCAGGATCGGCACGCCGGCCGCGGTCAGAATGCCGAGCGTGCTCGCGAAGCGCACCGTGTTGTAGCCGCGCACGAGCTTGCCCGCGAGCGGCGCGGTCAGCACCCAGCGATCGAACGCGAGCCTGGGCCCGGCGCGCGACAGCGTCGCCTTCACGAACCACACGACGAGCGCGACCGCGATCAGGATCGCCCACCACCAGTGCCGCACGAATTCCGACAGCGCCATCATCACGACCGTGAGGATCGGCAACTGCTGCTTCGTGCTCGCGAACACGTTGACGACCTGCGGCACGACGTAGCTCAGCAGGAACGTGACGATGCCGAACGCGATCAGCGTGACGATGCCCGGATACGTGAACGCCAGCAGGATCTTCTGCTTGAGCGCATTGCTCTGCTCGATGTAATCGGCGAGGCGCGACAGCACGATGCCGAGCTTGCCGGTATGCTCGCCGGCCGCGACCAGCGCGCGGTAGATTTCCGGAAAATCGCGCGGGTGCTGGCCCAGCGCATTCGCGAGCGAATGGCCGCCGAGCACTTCGGCGCGGATCGCGGCCATCAGTTCGCGGATGTAGTCGCGCTCGGCCTGCTCGGTCAGCACGCCGAGCGCCTCGTCGAGCGGCAGCCCCGCGATCAGCAGGCTCGCGAGCTGGCGCGTGAGAATCGCCTGTTCGCGCTGCGACAGCTTGCGGCCGAACGCGAGCCGCTGCGAACGCGCGCCGCGCGTGGCGCTCGCGGCCGGCTCGACGACGAGCGGCGTGAGCCCCTGCGTGCGCAACTGGCCGCGCGCGGCGCGCGCGCTGTCGGCATCGATCACGCCTTTCTGCGCGCGTCCCGCCGCATCGATTGCTTCGAAACGGAATGCCGGCATCGCGCTATGCGCCTCCCGTCACGCGCAGCACTTCCTCGAGCGACGTCGCGCCGACCGCGAGCCAGCGCTCCGCGTCGTCGCGCAGCGTGCGCATGCCTTCCGCGCGGCCGGCGGCCAGGATCTCGGCATCGGCCGCGTTGCGGTGGATCAGCGCGCGGATCGACTCGTCGACCAGCAGCAGTTCGTAGACGCCGCGCCGGCCCGAATACCCCGAATGCCCGCACTTGTCGCAGCCGACCGGATGCCACACGGTACGGCCTTCCTCGTGCCGTTCTTCCTTGCAGACCGGGCAGAGCTGGCGCACGAGGCGCTGCGCGAGCACGCCGAGCAGCGACGACGCGAGCAGGTACGGCTCGACGCCCATGTCGGTCAGACGCGTGACGGCGGACGCCGCGTCGTTCGTATGCAGCGTCGCGAGCACGAGGTGGCCCGTCAGCGACGCCTGCACCGCGATCTGCGCGGTTTCGAGGTCGCGGATTTCGCCGATCATGATCACGTCCGGGTCCTGTCGCAGGATCGAGCGCAGCGCACGGGCAAAAGTCATCCCGATCCGCTCGTTCACCTGCGTCTGGCCGATGCCGGCGAGATCGTATTCGATCGGGTCCTCGACGGTCATGATGTTGGTCGTCGCGGTTTCGAGCCGCGACATCGACGCGTACAGCGTGGTCGTCTTGCCCGATCCGGTCGGGCCGGTGACGAGCACGATGCCGTGCGGGCGGCCGATCAGCTTGTCGAACTGGACGAGCGTATCGCGGCCCATCCCGAGCGCTTCGAGGTTCAGGCGCTGCGCGTCCTTTTCCAGCAGACGCAGCACCGCGCGCTCGCCGTGCCCGGTCGGCAGCGTCGACACCCGCACGTCGACCGGCCGGCCGCCGACGCGCAGCGTGATGCGGCCGTCCTGCGGCAGGCGCTTCTCCGCGATGTCGAGCTGCGCCATGATCTTGATCCGCGAGATCAGCGCGCCGTGCAGCGCCTTCTTCGGGCGCACGACGTCGCGCAGCGTGCCGTCGACGCGAAAGCGCACGACCGACGCATTCTCGAACGGCTCGATGTGAATGTCGGATGCCTGTTCGCGGGCCGCTTGCGTGAGCAGCGCGTTGATCATCCGGATGATCGGCGCGTCGTCTTCCGATTCGAGCAGATCCTCGACTTCGGGGATGTCCTGCATCAGCCGCGACAGGTCGACTTCGCCTTCGACCTCGCCGACCACCTGCGCGGCGCTGCCGTCCTGGCGCGCGTAGGCCTGGTTGATCGCCTGCGCGAGCTCGTCGGCCGGCACGCGGTGCACGGCGATCGAGCCGAAGTTGCGCGCGATCTCCGCGAGCGCGGCGTCGCTCGTGCGTTCGCTGATCCACACCTCGAGCGTGTCGTCGAGCTGATGCGCGATCAGCACCTGGCCGCTCTTCGCGAAGCCGTACGGCAGCAGGCGCGCGGCCAGCGGCGACGGCGGCTGGCGCTCGCCCGGCGCGCCGTCGTGGGCGGAGGACGCGAGCACGTCGCTCACTGCGAGGCTCCCGGCGCGGTGGTCAGCGGCTGTTGCGGCACCGCCTGCTGCGGCACGCCCTGCGGCTGCGCGGGCGTCGCTTCGGGCAACGGCTGCGCCGGCACGGGCGCGACCTGGCGCTGCAACTGCTGGCGGCGCATCTTGTCGAGATCGAACAGGTTGCCGGCCGGCGTGCCGCCCTGGCTCGGGCCCAGCGGCATCGGCGGAACGACCGGGTCGTCCTTGTCGCGGATCACGTTGTTGTCCGACTTGTACGCGCCCGTCACGCCCTGGATGTAGTCGTAGCGGTTCGCGGTGACTTCCTGCGCGGTGCTGCGATCGGAAATGATCACCGGGCGCAGGAACACCATCAGGTTGGTTTTCGCGCGCTGCTTCGATTCCGAGCGGAACAACTGGCCGATCCACGGGATGTCGCCGAGCAGCGGCACCTTGCTGTTCGACACCTGGTAGTTGTCCTGCATCAGGCCGCCGAGCACGATGATCTCGCCGTTGTCGGCGAGGATCGTCGACTGGATCGAGCGTTTCGTGAAGGTCGGGCCGGTCTGTGCGTTGGTGGTGCCGCTGACGACCGCCGAATCCTCCGTGTAGAGCTGCAGCTTGAGAATCCCGCCGTCGGTGATCTGCGGCTTCACGTGCAGCGTCAGGCCGACGTCGCGACGGTCGTAGGTATTGAATGCGTTGCTCGTCGTGCCGCTCGTCAGGTTCGAATACGAGCCGGTCGCGATCGGCACGTTCTGGCCGACGACGATCTTCGCTTCCTCGTTGTCGAGCGTGATCAGGTTCGGCGTCGACAGCACGTTCGCGTCGCTCACGCCCGCGAAATACTGCAGCAGCGCGCCGAGCCCCTGCACGCCGAACATGTTGTGCAGCCAGCCGATGTTGAGCCCCTGGCTCAGCGAGCCGAGGTTGGAGGCCAGCCCGCCGCCGGTGATCCCGCCGGCGGCGTTGGTCACGCCGCCCGCCGTCAGGTTGATGATGCTGTTGCCCAGCCCCAGCCCGGGGTTCAGGTTCGTGCCGCCGAGAAACTGGCCGCTCGCGACCTGCCACTGGATGCCGAGGTTGCCCTGCGTCGTCGAGTTCAGCTCGACGATCAGCGCTTCGATATAGACCTGCGCGCGCCGCGCGTCGAGCTGGTCGATCACCGAGCGCAGGTTCCGGTAAACCGGATCGGACGCGGTGATGATCAGCGAATTGGTGGCCGAGTCGGCCTGGATCATCCCGCCCGGCTGGTTGTCGTCGCCGCTCTTGTCCTTGTCGCCGCCGAGGAGGCCGCCGGTGCCAAGGCCGCCGCCGGACGAGCCGCCGCCATACGCGGACGAGGACGACGAACCGCCGAGGCCGCCCGACGGCAGCGGCGGGGTGCCCGACGTGCCGGTCGAGAAGTTGCCGCTCGACGACGAGCCGCCGTTCTGGTTGAAGCTGTTCGCATCGTTGGACGACGCCGACGAGCCGCTGTCGTTGCCGCCCTTGCCGAGCATCCCGCGCAGCGTCTTCGCGAGCTTCACCGCATCGGCGTTGCGCAGCGGCACGACGTGCATGTTGCCGGGCGCCGCGCTCGGTGCGTCGAGCTGCTGCACGAGGCGCTTCGCGGCCGCGAGGCGCGACGCGCTCGACGCGCGCAGCAGCAGCGCATTGGTGCGCGGGTCGGCCGTGACCGACACCTTCAGCGTCGCGTCGCTGTTGCCGATCGCGCCCGGGTCGAGCATTTTCTGCAGCTGCGCGGCGAGGTCGATCGCGTTTGCATTGCGCAGCGGCACGACCTGCACCTGCGCGCCCGCGGCGCTGTCGACGCCCGCGATGATCTGCGCGATGCGGCGCACGTTGTCCGCATAGTCGGTCACGACGATCGTGTTGTTGGCCGGGTAGGCCGTCACCGTGTTGTTCGGCGAGATCAGCGGCCGCAGCACGGGCAGCAGGTTGTTCGCCGATTCGTTGCGAAGCTCGAACACCTGCGTGATCACCTGGTCGCCGCGCGCCTGCGGCGCGTTGCCGATGTAGGTCGGCACGCCCTGCAGCTTCGCGTCGGCTTCCGGCACGACCTTCAGCACGCCGTGATCCTGCACGAGCGCGAAGCCCTGCATGCGCAGCGCGGACTGCAGCGTCTTCAGCGCCTGGTCTTCCGGCACCGGCCGTTCGGCCACGAGGTTGAGCTGACCCTTCACACGCGGGTCGACGATGATGGTCTTGCCGGTCGCGGCGCCGATCGCTTTCGCGACCTGGTCGATGTCCGCATTCACGAAGTTGAGCGTGACCTGAGCGTAGGCGGCCTGCGAGACGATGATGCCGGCCACGAGCAGGGTCGTGGCAACACGCCGCATAACGAAGCGATTTCTTGTCATGGATGAATGGGTCGATGCCGGCTCAGGCCACTTCCGGCGGTAGTGCTGAGATCCAAGTCCGAAAAGGGCGACATTAGCAGTTTTTCATGTCCGAAATATCACATTGATCCGAAGACTGTCTCACATACGACATGCGTGCGGTAAATCGTATGCAATATGTAAGGATCGGCGCAACCCTTCGCGCGGCGGCCCTCACGCTTTTTTGCGATGAGCCGACACGAAAATGCGGTATAACCGGGCTGCCGTATTCCTGCCTGTCGCAATTCGACGGTCTGCCGGTATGATACGGGCGGCACGTTTCTCGTCGCACTAATAACACGCACGGGTTTTCCCGAGCTTCGCGCCATTCCTTTTCGTTTTTCGCACGATGAACAGACGGTTCGCTTCGATCGCGTTGATCGCCGCTGGCACATGGTTCGCCAGCGGTAACGCGCGCGCGGATTGTTTCGACGAAGCGGCCAGGTATCAGCAGGTCAATCCGCTGATCCTGCGCGCGATCGCCTGGCAGGAGTCGCGCAACCGGCCCGATGCGCTGAACAAGAACACGAACGGCTCGGTCGACTACGGCCTGATGCAGATCAATTCGATCCACCTGCCGACGCTGTCGCGCTACGGGATCGGCCGCGACACGCTGATGGAGCCGTGCAAGAACGTGTACATCGCCGCGTGGCATCTCAAACAGAAGATGAACCGCTACGGCAACACGTGGCAGGCGGTCGGCGCCTATCATTCGGAAACGCCGTCGCTGCGCGACAAGTACGCGCGGCAGATCGCCGGCATCCTCGCGCAATGGAAGCTGCTGCCGCCCGTGCAGACGACTCAGTCCACTCAGGCCGCGCAGACCACTCAGTCCGCTCAGTGATTCCGCGCCGCGTCGCCGGCCGATGCCGGCCGGCGCCGGGCCGGCCGCGCGCGTTTGATGCACAATGCGGGCTGACGCCGCCGTTTCGCCCGTGCGCGGGCCGATCGCGCCCCGCCAGGGCGCCGCGGCCGCTTTTTCATCTTTTCCGTTGGTGCAAATCATCATGAATCCGGCAATGAAACAGCCGTTGCCCGTCACCGTGCTGTCCGGCTTCCTCGGCGCCGGCAAGACCACGCTGCTCAACCACGTGCTCGCGAACCGCGCGGGCCTGAAAGTCGCGGTGATCGTCAACGATCTCGCGGCGGTCAACATCGATGCGTCGCTCGTGCGCGATGCGCAGGCGCTGTCGCACGTCGAGGAGCGCCTCGTCGAAATGTCGAACGGCTGCATCTGCTGCACGCTGCGCGACGATCTGCTCGTCGAGATCCGCAACCTCGCATCCGAAGGCCGCTTCGACGCGATCATGATCGAATCGACCGGCATCGCGGAGCCGATGCCGATCGCCGAAACGTTCACGTTCGTCGACGACGACGGCGCGTCGCTGTCGGCCATCGCGCGGCTCGACACGCTCGTCACCGTGGTCGACGCGTACAACTTCCTGCGCGACTACGGCTCCGACGACGCGCTCGCGACGCGCGGCATCGCCGCGTCGGAAGACGACGACCGCACGCTCGTCGAACTGCTGATCGAGCAGATCGAATTCTGCGACGTGCTGGTGATCAACAAGGCCGACCTCGTCGGCGCGGACGATCTCGCGCGCCTGCAGCACATCCTCGCGCGCCTGAATCCGCGCGCGCATCAGGTCGTATCGACGTTCGGCAACGTGCCGCTCGACGAAGTGCTGAACACCGGCCGCTTCGATTTCGACGAAGCCGCGAATGCGCCGGGCTGGCTCGCGTCGCTCGATCGCGACCACACGCATTGCGACGATCCCGACTGCCATGACGACCATCATGCGCACGTGCACGGCGAGGCCGACGAATTCGGGATCGGCAATTTTGTTTACCGCGCGCGCCGTCCGTTTCACCCGGCACGGCTATGGGCGCTGCTGCACCAGGAGTGGCCGGGCGTGCTGCGCAGCAAGGGTTTCTTCTGGCTCGCGACGCGCAACGACATCGCCGGTTCGCTGTCGCAGGCGGGCGGCGTATGCCGGCATGGCCCGGCGGGTTTGTGGTGGGCGGCGCAGGATCGCGCGGAATGGCCGGACGACGACGAGCTGCTCGCCGAAATCCGCACCGAATGGCTCGGCGATCTCGACGATCGCACGGTCGGCGATCGCCGGCAGGAGCTCGTGCTGATCGGCATCGCGCTCGACGCCGATGCATGGCGTGCGAAACTCGATGCGTGCCTGCTCACCGATGCGGAGTTCGCGCTCGGCGCGGCGGGATGGGCGGCGCTCGACGATCCGTTCCCGGCGTGGGACGTCGATTCCCACGACGACGACGATCACGGCGACACGCAGATCGTCCATGCATGATCGCGTTGGTAACGGCTTGTAAAAGTAACCGTTAACTTTTGCAAGAGCGGCGCGAACTGTGGCGAAAATGCCGCGCGCGCCCAACAAAAAACCCGCCGAGAGGCGGGTTTTTCCGGAACAGGCGCGGGTTTAACGCTTGTTGACGGCGTCCTTGAACGCCTTGCCGGCCGTGAACTTGACCGTCTTGGCTGCCGGGATCTTGATGGTTTCGCCCGTCTTCGGGTTGCGGCCCGTACGTGCTGCGCGCTTGCCCGAACCGAAGCTGCCGAAGCCGATCAGCTGAACCGCATCACCCTTCGACACGGCCTTCTTGATGACTTCGAGCAGCGTGTCCAGCGTTTCGCCGGTTTGAGCCTTGCTGGCGCCCGTTTGGGCGGCGACGGCGTCGATCAGTTCCTGTTTGTTCATTAAGGTTCCTTTATCAGGTTAGGTTGACACGAACAGCGCGAACGCGCCGATTATACGTGCGCGAACCGTGCCGTCGAGAGTCAGACTCCGACGACACAGCGCCGAATCCTGGCCCGCGCGACGCGCCCTCCGGCTTGCCGGCGGCCACCCCGCGGTACGGCGTTGCTATGATAGCGCAGCGCAAACCCAATAACGACAAGGGTTTCAAAGATTTTCATCGGTATTTCGCCGAATGAATCGTCGATTGACCGTTTTTTGACCTGCGCCAACCGGACGGGATGCGCAGCGCGGTCCGCCCGAGCGTCGCGCCGTTGCCCCTTTCCAACGGCCGCTCGGACGGCCGCCCGCAATCCCTTGCCAGGCTTGGCTGCCACGTTTTTTGTTTCGCATGCCCGACCGACTTGTTCCCGCCACGTTCGCCGTTCGCGACGACGGCACGCTCGTCTCGCCCGAGTTCGGCGACATCTATCACAACGTCGCGGGCGCGCTCGCGCAGGCGCGCTACGTGTTCATCGCCGGCAACGGGCTGCCGGCGCGCTGGCAAGGCCGCCGCACCTTCACGATCGTCGAGACGGGGTTCGGCGCGGGCGCCAACTTCCTCGCGACCTGGGCCGCGTGGCGCGACGATCCCGCGCGCTGCGAGCGGCTGCACTTCGTCTCGTTCGAGAAGCACCCGTTTTCGCGCGACGACCTGCGCCGCGCGCTTTCCCATATCGTTGCGAACACAACCATCTCGGCGGAAGCCGCGCTGCTGGCCGACGCGTGGCCGATGCTCGTGCCGGGTCTGCACCGGCTCGAGTTCGACGCGGGACGGGTCGTATTGACGCTCGGTTTCGGCGACGCGTGCGCGTTGCTGCCAAAACTCGTCGCGCGCGCCGATGCGTTCTATCTGGACGGCTTCGCGCCGGCGAAAAATGCGGATCTCTGGTCGGTCGACGTGTTCCGCGCACTCGCGCGCGTCGCCGCGGAAGAGGCCACCTTCGCGACCTACTCGAGCGCGGGCATGGTGAAAAAAGCGCTCGTCGAAACGGGATTCACGTATCGCAAGATGCCCGGGCTCGCCGGCAAGTACGCGATGCTCGTCGGCGACTATGCGCCGCGCTGGCGCTCGCGCCGGCACGAGCCGCCACGCGCGCTGCCCGTCGCGACGCGCCGCGCGATCGTGATCGGCGCGGGCCTCGCCGGCTGCGCGGTGGTCGAACGCCTGGCCGCGCGCGGCTGGGACGTGACGCTGATCGAACGGCACGAACGAATCGCCAGCGAAGCATCGGGTAATCCGGCCGGCGTATTCCATCCGCTGATGACGCGCGACGACAACGTCGCGAGCCGGCTCACGCGCAGCGGCTTCCTGCACGCGATCGCACGCTGGCGCGCGCTCGAACACGCGGGCCATGCGTTCGCACGCAGCACGCACGGGATGATCCATCTCGCCGAATCGGCCGACGACTTCGCGCGGATGCGCGACGCGTTCGAGGCGTTTGGCGCGCCGTCCGACTACGTGACGCTGCTCGACGCCGACGCCGCGCGCGCACACCTGAACCTGCCGGTCGCGCACGGCGGCCTGCTGTTTCCGCACGGCGGCGCCGTCTGGCCGGCTGGGCTGTGCGCCGCGCAATATGCGGCGGCCGGCGAGCGCGTGCGCCTGCTCGCGTCCACCCGCGTCGCACGGCTCGAACGGCGGGGCGACACCTGGCATGCGCTCGATGAGACAGGCGCAACGCTGGCCGACGCGCCCGTCGTCGTGCTCGCGAACGCGGGCGACGCCGCGCCCCTTGCCGGGCTCCAGCATGTCGCGCTGCAACCGGTGCGCGGCCAGCTCACGCTGCTGCCGCCGGGCACGACGGGGCCGCTGCCGTGCCCGGCGATCGGCGACGGCTACGCGGTGCCGCTCGACGACGGCACGCTGCTGATCGGCGCCACGTTCGAACCCGACGATACCGATCCCGCGATGCGCGCGGCCGGCCATGCCGAAAACCTCGAGCGCGTGCGGCGCCTGCTGCCGGGCCTGATCGGCGAGGTGCCGGATCCCGCCACGCTGCGCGGCCGCGTGGCGTTCCGCTGGGTCGTCGGCGACCGCCTGCCGCTCGTCGGCCCGCTCGCCGACGAAGCGCAAGCCACCGCCAACGCACGCGCGCTGGCCGGTGCGCAGGCGCGCGACCTGCCGCGCCTGCCCGGGCTCTACGGCGCATTCGGCTTCGGCTCGCGCGGCCTCGTGTGGGCGGCGCTCGGCGCCGAGCTGATCGCCTCGCAACTCGAGGGCGAGCCCTGGCCGCTCGAGCGCGAACTCGCCGACGCGGTCGATCCCGCCCGCTTCCTGATCCGCGCACTGCGCGCCCGCCGCGTGGGCTCGGCCGGCTGACCGATCGCGCACCTTCTTCACAGTTTCCCGATTTTTCCGTGCAAGGTTATCCACGCGACGCTGTGGATAACCGCGTGGAATCCGTACGCACTTCGTGTGCAATCACAGTGGACGTAAACTGGGCAACTCGGCACAGCTGTGCGGCGGCCCGAAAGTTGCTCAACTCAAATGCCTGTGCACGAACAGCCTGTGCAACCGGTTATGGTTTCGCCAACCCATTGATCCGCCGATGTAAACCGGAGTTATCCACAGAACTGTGCGTCCTTTGTTAACTTCTACTACGTATATATACAGGTAAACCTTTGAAACCAAAGACCTGCGGTGCCGCACAGCGCCGCGAGTCGATTCAATCGGTTCCGGAGCGAAAAAGCTGTGGCACAATCGGTTTCCTTCGCGTTCGTTCGGCCAGGCGCCGGACATGCTTCAATGGAACGGTCGGCACGGTTTCGAATCTGAATCTTCGGGACTGCGCAGTCCGTTCACACACCAGGCCGACAATCCAGATCGGCAACCTGAACGACGTTCCGCCCTGTGGTGGAACAGGCGGATCCCATGTACCGCCGTCGTCGAGCACAACAATCACATTCGGGGCGATACCCAGCCGGCGCGCATCCATTCCTGTCGCTTGACCCGCGTCGCTGGCGGTTGCTTCCAAAGGAGAAGTCACCACGATGAAGTCGGCGTTCTCATTCCTGCCCAACTGGCCGCTCGCGCCGGATGCCGTGTTCTGGGCCGGGCTCGCGCTGTTCGCAGCCGGCCTGTGCGGCGAGCTGTGCTATCGCGCGTGGCGCCTGCCGCGCATCACCGGCTATGCCGTGATCGGCCTGATCGCCGGTTCGTTCGGATTCGGCGTGATCGACACCAGCACCGACGAAACGTCGCGGCTGCTGATGGATGTCGCGCTCGGCCTGCTGCTGTTCGAGCTCGGCAGCCGCCTCGACCTGCGCTGGATCCGGCGCAATCCGTGGCTCGTCGCGTCGAGCCTCGCGGAAGCCACGCTCACGTTCGTGCTCGTGCTGTTCGTGATGCTCGCGCTCGGCGTATCGGGGATGGTCGCGCTCGTGCTGTCGGCGATCGCGATTGCCACATCGCCGTCGATGGTGATCCAGCTCAAGACGGAACTGCGCGCGGAAGGGCAGGTGTCGCAACGCCTGATCGCGCTCACCGCGCTCAACAGCGTGTACGCGATCGTGCTGACCAAGCTCGTGACGAGCTGGCTGCACCAGGAAGCGTACGGCAACGTTTTCGCGACGATCCTGCAGCCCGTCTACCTGATCGCCGGTTCGTTCATCGTCGCGTATCTGGTCGCGCGTTCGTGCAATTACCTGTTCCGCCACATGACCGCGACGATGCGCGACGAGCATTCGTTCGTCGCGCTGTTCGGGCTCGTGATGCTCGCGATCGCCGTCGCGCAGGCGCTGAAGCTGTCGACGCTGCTCACGCTGCTGCTCGCCGGCATCATCGTGAAGAACCTCGAGGCGCGCCCGCAGCTGTGGCCCGAGCACTTCGGCACGGCGGGCTGGCTGCTGACGGTGGTGCTGTTCGTGCTGACGCTCACGTCGTTTACGTGGGGCGACATCGCGCTCGGCGGCCTGCTCGCGATCGTGCTGATCGTCACGCGGCTCGCCGCGAAGCTGGCCGGCGTCGTCGCGTTCGCGAAGCCGAGCGGCCTCGGGATGAAGCAGGGCGTTGCGCTCGGCATCGCGCTCACGCCGATGTCCGCGCTGTCGTACCTGCTCGTCGACGATACCTACCAGCTCTATCCGAATTTCGACCCGCACCTGCGCGCGATCGTGATGTGCTCGATCGTGATCCTGCAGCTCGTCAGCCCGTTCGTCGTCTACCGCTGCCTGTCGGCCGTGGGCGAACGCAGCGACAGCAACTGATTCCGGAACCTGCCATGGCACTCGAAACCTTCGTCAATTCCGAGCCGTTCACGTTCGGCGTCGAACTGGAGATCCAGGTCGTCAACACGCACAACTACGACCTGACCAAAGCGGCCTCCGACCTGATGCGCCTGATCCAGGCCGAAACTTTCCCGGGCAACATCACGCCGGAAATCACCGAAAGCATGATCGAGCTGTCGACCGGCATCTGCCATTCGCACGAGCAGGCCGTCAGCGAGCTGCATGCGATCCGCGACGTGCTCGTGAAGGCGGCCGACCAGCTCAACGTCGGGCTGGCCGGCGGCGGCACGCATGCGTTCCAGCAATGGAGCGACCGGCAGATCTACGATGCGCCGCGCTTTCAGTACATCTCCGAGCTGTACGGCTATCTCGCGAAGCAGTTCACCGTGTTCGGCCAGCACGTGCACATCGGCTGCCCCGATCCCGACAGCGCGCTGTTCCTGCTGCACTCGATGTCGCGCTTCATTCCGCACTTCATCGCGCTGTCCGCGTCGTCGCCGTTCGTGCAGAACGTCGACACGGGCTTCCATTCGGCGCGCCTGAATTCGGTGTTCGCGTTCCCGCTGTCGGGCCGCGCGCCGTTCGTGCTGACCTGGGACAGCTTCGAGGAGTACTTCACGAAGATGGTGAACACGGGCGTCGTCAACTCGATGAAGGACTTCTACTGGGACATCCGGCCGAAGCCCGGCTACGGCACGATCGAGGTGCGCGTGATGGACACGCCGCTGTCGGTCGATCGCGCGGCGGCGATCGCCTGCTACATCCAGACGCTCGCACGCTACCTGCTGACCGACCGGCCGCTGAAGCTGTCGGAGGACGATTACCTCGTCTACACGTTCAACCGTTTCGAAGCGTGCCGCTTCGGGCTCGAGGGCACCTGCGTGAATCCTCAGACGGGCGAGCGCCGCACGATCGCGGAAGACATCCTCGACACGCTCGACCGGATCGCGCCGCACGCGGCGGCCCTCGGTTCGCGCGCGGCGCTCGACGAGATCGGCGCGCTCGCGAAGGCGCGCGTGAACGACGCATCGTGGTTGAGAACCGTTTTCAAACAGGAAAAATCGCTGAACGAGACGGTCCGGCAGCAGTGCTTACGTTGGCGTGAGTGAAAATATGTTTTGCAGATTGCAGGATCGACCGCGCCACGATTCGCTGAACGGCAGTCCGCGCCGGGTCGGCCCGCAATCGTCGGCAGGCCTCCTGAAAATCTGTGGATAACCGGATATTCCGCTGCAAAGTCAACGCTCTGCGCGCGGGATAACCCGGTGGATCATCACCGTGCGGCCGATGGCCGATCCGGACAGGACAATGTCGGCGCGCCCCGTCTCGCGGGCGCGCGACATTGCGCGCACAACGAAAAATTACGGTTATTCAGCGATTTTCCACAGCGCGCAGGGGATAACTTAGCTGTGCGATTTTCCGCTCTCGCTTAGAATGTCGGCTTTGCGGACGCCGGAACGATGCGTGTCTCTCCGGTCGCCGCGAACGCGACCGCCGCGTGTGCCTCGCGACGGCCGTGTCGACGCACTCGACAGAGCGCGTCTGTTTTGAGATAGATTCGATCTCCACACTACGGCCGCTCGGCCAACCGGGCGGCGGCAAAGCGAAAAGACTATGAGCGAAGGCGTTTACGGGAACCAGGCTGCGGGACGTGTGACCCATAGCCTGCTGCGGTTGAGCACGGCCATGCGGAGCGAGGCATGGGATTGGGCGGAAGGCGCCGGCCTCACGCCGACGCAGGGCGAGATTCTCGTGCTGCTGCTGCAGCGCAAGGGCCCGATGCGGCTCGGCGAGATCGCGCGCGAGACGCAGCTCACCGCGGCCACCACGAGCGATGCGGTCAGCACGCTCGAGACGAAGGGGCTCGTCGAAAAGCGCCGTGCGCTGGACGACGGCCGGGCACTGGCCGTGCGCCTGTCGGCGCGTGGCCGTACGGCCGCGAAGAAGGCGCTGCAATGGCCTGAATTCCTGACGAAGGCGGTCGGCAAGCTCGGCGCGGACGAGCAGGGCACGCTGTATCGCGCGCTGCTGAAGACGCTGCGCGAACTCCAGGTGGCCGGCGCGACGCCGCCGCAGCGCATGTGCCTGACGTGCAGCCACTTTCAGCCGGGCAAGCCGTCGAAGAAGACGGTGCATCACTGCGCGGTGCTCGACATCGCGATGTCCGACAGCGATCTGCGTCTCGACTGCTCGGTGCAGGAAGAGGCCGACGCGGCGACGCAGAAGAAGACCTGGAAGATTTTCGCCGGCTGACGTCCGTCGATCGACCGGGAGGCCGATGATGAACGCTGAAGTCGTGGCGATCCGCCACGTGCATTTCGAGGATCTCGGGAGCTTCGAGCAGGTGCTCGGCGAACGCGGTCGACGGGTGCGCTATGTCGATGTCGGATCGTCGCGGGTCGAGGTGCTCGACGTGCTCGAGCCGTCGCTGCTCGTCGTGCTCGGCGGGCCGCTCAGCGTGTACGACGATGCGCAGTACCCGTCGATCGCGCCGCTCCTGGCGCTCGTGCGCCAGCGCATCGACGCGGGGCTGCCGATCCTCGGCATTTGCCTCGGCGCGCAGTTCATCGCACGGGCGCTCGGCGCGCGCGTCTATCCGGCCGCGCAGCACGAACTCGGCTGGGCGCCGCTGACGCTCACCGACGCCGGCCGTGCGTCGCCGCTGCGCCATCTCGACGGCGCGACGACGTCGATGCTGCACTGGCATGGCGATACGTTCGACCTGCCGGGCGGTGCGATCCATCTCGCGTCCACACCGGCCTGTCGCCACCAGGCGTTCGCCTGGGGGCAGCACGTGCTGGCGCTGCAATGTCATCCCGAGATCCGTACCGATCGCTTCGAACCGTGGCTGATCGCGAACGCCGGCGAAATCGCCGCGACGCCCGGCGTCGACGCGCGCCGGTTGCGCGCCGATACCGCGCAGCACGGCCCCGCGCTCGAGACGGCCGCGCGCCGCATGTTCGCCGAGTGGCTCGACAGCGTCGGGCTCTGACGCCGCGGGCGGCGCCGCTCGCGGCAAAGCGCTGGCCCGGCCTGCACCCGTTGCGGGCCGGCGCGTCGCCGTACACCACGCATTCTCCGCACCGTCGGCATCCGGCCGGCCGTACCTGACCATCCGCTTACTGCCGAGCACGCCGTCTGCACGCTTCGAGCCTGCGTGCTACGCTCGTCCGCTCTTTCCCTTTCCTGGCGAGCGGCTTCCATGACTGCGCTGTTTTCTCCGTTCACGCTGCGCGGCGTGACCCTTCCGAACCGGATCGTGATTTCGCCGATGTGCCAGTACTCGGCCGAACGCGGCGAAGCGACCGACTGGCACATGATTCATCTCGGCCATCTCGCGCTGTCGGGTGCGGGGCTGCTGTGCATCGAAGCGACCGCGGTGGAACCCGACGGACGCATCACGCATGGCGACCTCGGCCTGTGGGACGACGTGACCGAAGCCGCGCTGAAGCCGGTGCTGGCCGCGATCCGCAAGCATTCGCCGATCCGCATCGCGATGCAGTTGTCGCACGCGGGGCGCAAGGCATCGAGCGCGACGCCGTGGGAGGGCGGCCAGCTCGTGCCGGTCGCCGACGGCGGCTGGCTGCCGCACGGGCCGTCGGCCGTGCCGCACAAGGACGGCGAGACGCCGCCGCTCGCGCTCGATGCGGCGGGCCTGAACCGCATTCGCGACGCGTTCGCGGCGTCGGCGAAGCGCGCTGCGCGGCTCGGCATCGATGCGATCGAGGTGCACGCGGCGCACGGCTACCTGCTGCATCAGTTCCTGTCGCCGCTCGCGAACCGGCGCACCGACGAATACGGCGGCTCGCGCGAAAACCGGATGCGGTTTCCGCTCGAGATCTTCGAGATCGTGCGCGCCGCGTTTCCGGAAGACCGCCCGGTCGGCGTGCGCGTGTCCGCGACCGACTGGGTCGAAGGCGGCTGGGAGCTCGACGATACGATCGCGTTCGCGCACGAACTGAAGCGCCGCGGCTGCGACTGGATCGACGTGTCGTCCGGCGGCGTGTCGCCGCTGCAGAAGATTCCGCTGTCGCCCGGCTACCAGGTGCCGTTCGCGCAGGCGGTGAAGCGGGCGGTCGGCATGCCGACGATCGCGGTGGGCCTGATCAACGAGCCCGCGCATGCGAACCGGCTGATCGAGGCCGGCGATGCCGATTTCGTCGCGATGGCGCGCGCGATGCTGTACGACCCGCGCTGGCCGTGGCACGCGGCGGCCGAGCTCGGCGCGCAGGTGACGGCGCCGCCGCAGTACTGGCGCTCGCAGCCGCGCGAGCACAAGGCGCTGTTCGGCGACGTCGCATTCGGCCAACGCTGAGTACATCGCGCAATATTGCGCGCGATGTTGAACGAAGCAATCGTGAACGTGTAGGATGCGGGTGATTCGCCGCCTCCCCAACGCGGCACCGACCGGTGCCGCGTTTTCGTTTGGCGCGGCGCCCGGCCGCGATCGCGGCCGCTTCCATTCAAGTCGTCTTCACAAGGATTGGTTCGATGAGTTCACGCAGGATCGCGGTGCGCCGCTCGGGAGTACACGGCAAGGGCGTGTTTGCCGTGGCGCCGATCAAGGCCGGCGAGCGCGTAGTGGAATACAAGGGCGAGCGAATCTCGTGGAAGGAAGCGCTGCGCCGTCATCCGCACGACCCGAGCGAGCCGAATCATACGTTCTACTTCGCACTCGATGAAGGCGGCGTGATCGATGGCAAGGTCGACGGCAACAGCGCGCGCTGGATCAATCATTCGTGCGCGCCGAACTGCGAGGCCGAGGAAGTCAAGGGCCGCGTATACATCCACGCGCTGCGCGACATCGGGCCGGAAGAGGAGCTGTTCTACGACTATGGCCTCGTGATCGACGCGAAGCTGACGAAGAAGCTCAAGCGCGAATACGCGTGCCACTGCGGCGCCGAGTCGTGCCGCGGCACGTTGCTCGCGACGTCCGACGAAGGCGGGAAGAAGAAAAAGAAGAAGGACAAGAAGGACGGCAAGTCCGCCTCCGGGTCGAAGGACAAGAAGAACAGGAAGTGATGCAGGCGGCAGCGCATCGCGCGCTGCCGCCGTCGTTTCAGCCGTCGGTTGCCGCGTCATGGCGGCCCGTCGTCCGCTGTCCGTCTTTCCGTTCCCTTCCGGCGCGCGACCCGAGCAACGGGCCGGCGGGTGCCCGCCGCGAATCGACCGGTGATCGATCGTTCAGTGCGTCGGCGCCGCGGCCGGCGTTTCGCTGGCCGGTTTTTCCGTACGCGCGGCGAGCGGCACCCTCACCACGAAGCGCGAGCCGCCTTCCGATGCATCCTCGTACGACACGGTGCCGCCGTGCATCGCGATGATGTCGTGCACGATCGCGAGCCCGAGCCCGGCGCCCGTTTCAACGCCGTTGCCGCTTTGCGCGTCGCCGCGGAAAAAGCGCTTGAACAGGTCGGCCTGCTGATTCGCGGGCACGCCCGGGCCGTTGTCCTCGACCACGATCTCCGCGGCCGGCTGGCCGTCGTCGAGCGTACCGCGCGCGACGTTGACGGTGATCCGCGCGCCGTCCGGCCGCGCGAGCGGCACGTACTTCAGCGCGTTGTCGAGCAGGTTCGCGATTACCTCGCGCAACAGAACGGGGTTGCCGCGCACGTTCAGCTTCTCGTCGTCGCCCGGGTCGTCGCTGCGCTGGAAACCGAGGTCGACATGCGATGCGAGCGCGCGCGGCACCCATTCGGCACCCGTCTCGAACGCCATCGCCGCGAGATCGACATCGACGAAGCGGGCGGCCTGTTCGCCCGGCTCGGCACGCGCGAGCGACAGCAGCTGGTTGGACAGCCGCACCGCGCGGTCGGCGGCCGCGCGCAGCTCGCGCACCGCGGCGAAGGTCTGCTGCGGGTCGCGCGCGACGGCCGCCTGCTCGGCATGCAGCTTCACCGCGGTGAGCGGCGTGCGCAGCTGGTGCGCGGCATCGGCGATGAACTTGCGCTGCGCGTCGAGCGCGGTCTTCAGCCGGCCGAGCAGCGCGTTCATCGCGCTCGTCAGCGGCCGGATCTCCAGCGGCACGTCGGTTTCGTCCACGGGCTCCAGCGACGTGTGGGTCTGCCGGTTCAGCGAATCGGCGAGGTGCGTGAGCGGGCCCAGCTGCTGGTTCACGACGCGCCATACGATGCCCCAGCCCGCGAGCAGCAGCAGCAGCAACGGCATCATGATCGCGACGAGGAATTCGGCCGCGATCCGGTAGCGGTGCCGTACCGGCTGAGCGACTTCGACGACCATCGGCTTGCCGCCCTCGACGTCGTCGACGCGCACCTGCGCGACCCGCACCGCGCGGTTGTCGTACTCGGCCTCGAACACGTACGCGTGATGCATGCGGCGCACGTTGATGCCCTGCAGCGGCAGCTTCGGGTCGCCGGCGAGTTCCTGCTCGCCGTCGCTGATCCGGTAGATCAGCGCTTCGGCGGGATCGGAGAACATCGCCTGCGCGAGCGGCGGCACCGTGAACGGCGCGTCCGGGCCGGCGATCTGGATCTGTTTGGAGATGGCGGTCGCGAGATCGGCGAGCGAGCGGTCGATCACGTGCTGCGTGTATTGCCACGCGAGCCAGTAGGCGATCAGGCCGCTCATCAGCGCGAGCATCGACAGCGGGGCGGCGAGGCGCCGGAGCAGCGAGCGGCGCAGGCTGGTGGTCACAGCCGGATCAGAAGACATTTCGACGGGCAAATGGATAAGCGCCGCTCACGGAGAGCGGCGCGGTCGTGCGCCGGGCGGCGATGCGGAGCAGTCCGCACGCGGGCGGCCGGCGCGCGGCGTCGCTCAGACGCTCGCGGTCTGGCGGATTTCCTGCAGCAGGTAGCCGAAGCCGCGCACCGTGACGATTTCGACCCGGCACTGCTCGAGTTTCTTGCGGACGCGGTGCACGTAGACTTCGATCGCGGTGTCGCCGAGATCGCCGCCGAAGTGCGTGAGGTGATCCTGCAACTGGGCCTTGCTGACGACGCGGCCGTGACGCAGCAGCAGCATTTCCAGCACCGCGAATTCGCGCGGCGACAGTTCGAGCGGCTTGTCGTCGTTGAAGATGCGGCGGTCGACACCCGACAGGCGGACGCCGCCGAGCGACACTTCCGGACGCGGCATGTCGCTGTGCGGGCCGCTGCGGCGCATCACCGCGCGGATGCGCGCTTCGAGCTCGGCCGGCTCGAACGGCTTGAGCATGTAGTCGTCGGCGCCCGAGTTCAGGCCCTGGATCCGGTCGTTCAGCTCGTCGCGCGCGGTCAGCACGATCACGGGCGTGTGGCGGTTGGTCTGGCGAAAGCGCGTGAGCAGCGTCATCCCGTCGATGCCCGGCAGGCCGAGGTCGAGGATCACGAGTTCGTGGCGATTCTGTGCCAGCGCCTGTTCGGCAAAAATGCCGTCATGCACCATGTCGACGGTGAAGCCAGCCTGCTCGAGGCTGCTCTGGATACCGCGTGCGATGGGGCGGTCGTCTTCGATCAGAAGGAGTCGCATGAAGTTCGCTCAAGTACAATGGGTTGGCGGTTCAGGCACGCGGACAGCACGAAGCCGTTTCCACAGGGGCGCCGCATCGCCTGACATCAAGCATGGCGGCCAGCGAACGATTAAATCCAATCATGTCCGATATTTCGATCCACGACCTCGAAGCCGCGATCAATTTCTGGCGCGCCCGCTCGCCGTCGAGCGGCGACGAACTCAAACTCTGCGAAGAGGCTAGCGCGCTTTCCAAGCCGTATGCGCTGCTGATTGTACAGCGCGAAAGCGCGCTGCAACTGGAAGGTTTGGACCCCAAGGCGCGGAAAGCGTACGAGACTTACGTGCGCCTTAAGGATGGCTTGGAAAGCTGAAGGCTTTCGCTGAGTACATCCTAGAAAACGTTCAGCGAAATGAAAAGTTGACGCGCCGCGCAACGAACGATGCGCGGCGGTGCAGGCGGGACTCAGGCGCCCGGTTGCGCGTGCGCGGCGGCGCCGTCGATGAACCGCGCGAGTTCGATGTCGCGTTCGGTCAGGCCGTCGGCGTCGTGGGTTGACAGCGTGACGTCGACGCGGTTGTACACGTTGAACCATTCCGGATGGTGGTTCATCTCCTGCGCCTTGATCGCGACACGCGTCATGAAGCCGAATGCCTCGTTGAAATCGGCGAAGCGCAGGCGGCGCTGGATTGCGTCGCGGCCCGCCACGGCCGTCCAGAGCGGCAGGCCTTCGAGCCGCGTCTTGCGTTCTTCGGATGTGAGCTTGTGGATCATCTTGCACCTCTCGTTCGGTAACGGCGCCCGCGCGCGGCTGCGCCGCGCGGCGCAGCCGGCATCGTTCATTGTTTCATAGTTGCGCGAAAGACGACGGGCGGGCGGCGGTTCGCGCGGGCGCCCGGCGCGTCACGCGTCGGCGTCGTCGGGCCAGCCTTCGCCCGTGCCGCGATGCAGCACGCGGTCGGTTTCAAGCACCGCGCCGGCCGCGAATTCGGGCAGCGCCGCGAGCCGGTCGGCCAGCGCGCGGCCGTCGACGTCGGCGAGCGCGAACAACTGCGCGAAATCGTCGATCACGAAGTAGGTCTTCTGGAACGTGTCGATCCGGTACTTCGTGCGCATCACGCGCTCGAGGTCGAACCCGAGCCGGTTCGGCGCCGCGCTTTCGAGGCTGTACAGGCTTTCGCCCTTGCTCGACACGATGCCGGCGCCGTAGATCGACAGGCCGTTCGTCCCGCGCGGGTCGCGAATCAGCCCGAATTCCACCGTATACCAGTAGAGCCGCGCGAGCCGCGCGAGCGCTGCTTCGTCGTCGGCGACCGCGAGCGCGACGCGGCCATACGCCTGCATGTAGTCGGCGAACACCGGCTCGATCAGCAGCGGCACGTGGCCGAACAGGTCGTGGAAGCAGTCGGGTTCC
Organism: Burkholderia sp. AU32262; assembly: GCF_020419985.1. Taxonomy (NCBI): domain Bacteria; kingdom Pseudomonadati; phylum Pseudomonadota; class Betaproteobacteria; order Burkholderiales; family Burkholderiaceae; genus Burkholderia; species Burkholderia sp. AU32262. The sequence goes on along the minus strand of NZ_JAIZRS010000019.1, from coordinate 127,690 downwards.
TGCAGGTAGTCGAGCTGGTCGGGGCGGCGCATCCACCAGGTGACCGGGAAGCGCCGGTTCGCGAGGTGCGCGAAGAACACGCGGTCGGGCACGAGGCCCGGCACCGCGACGATTTCCCAGCCGGTCGCGGGCTTCAACTGGCGGTTCACGTCGGCAAACGACGGCACACGATCGGCCGGCAGCGCGATCTTGCCGAGCCCGCCGACGAACGCGTCGCACGCACGGCCGCGCAGCAGCGCCGACTGGCGCGCATAGAGCTGCTTCCACACCGCGTGGTCGACCTGGCCGTAGCGCTGCAGTGGCTGGTCGATGGTGAAATCGGCACGGGTTTCGAGGCCCGCGTCGAACTGCTCTTGCAGTTTCGCGGTGACGACGGTGGACATGATCAGGCTCTGCACGCTGTGGTTGGGAACCATGCAAGTGTAGAGCGGGATGCGCGCGGATTGGGCGCATAGTTGGCGAAGATTGGCATGATGATGCGATAATCGCGCATCAAATCACGAATCAATGCGGAGAACACTCATGGTGGAACTCGATCACTTCGATCTCGCGCTGCTGGACGTGCTGCAGCGCTTCGGTCGCGCGACGCATCAGCAGCTGGGCGAGGAGGTGCCGCTGTCGCCGTCGCAGATCGGGCGACGGCTGCAGCGGCTCGAGGCGGCCGGCGTGATCGAAGGCTACCGCGTGATGCTGCGCCCCGAAAAGCTCGGGCTCGGTGTGACCGCGTTCACGAGCCTGAAGCTCAAGCATCACGGCGATTCGATCATCGAGCAGTTCCAGCAGCAGATCGACGTGCTGCCCGAAGTGCTCGAATGCCACGCGGTGGTGGGCGATGCCGACTACCTGCTGCGGATCGTCGCGCCCGATCTCAACGCGCTGTCGCAGTTCGTGATGAAGAAGCTGATGCGGGTGCCGGGCGTCGACAGCGTGCGCTCGAACATCGTGCTGACGACCTTCAAGCGCAACGGTGCGCTGCCGCTGGCGCACCTGGCGCCGGGGGCCGCGTGACGGCGCGCCGACGCTGACGGCAGGGCGCGCGGCCCCGCCGCTCGTGGGGCCGGATCAGGCCGCTTCGGATTGCGCGTCGGCGTTCAGCAGGTCGACATAAGCGACCGCGACGAGGTCCTCCTGCGCGACGCCGAGCTTCGCGAACACGTCATGCGCCTCGGCCTCGCCGCCGGCTTCGTCGTCGTCCGGGCCGAGCACGACCTCCAGCTCGATGAAATCGCCGAGGCCGTCGACGCGGTCGAGGTGAATGCGCGTACGGCCCGCGAGGTACACGTGCCGCTCCTTCGTCACGATCCCGCGCGTGGTCAGCGCGGTGGCGAGCAGCGCATGCATCGCGTCGGGGTTCGTCACCGGGCTGCGCGTGTAGTACGACGCTTTCGGGCCGTCGCGGTCGTCGCGCTGGTAGAAGATCAGCTCGGCCGGCGTGCCGTCCTCGAAGCGGCGCAGCTTCAGCCGGCCGCGCGGCACGTCGTAGAAGAAATCCTGCTGGCGGTAGAAGAGCGGCGCTTCGGTCGCGAGCTTCGCCGCCTGTTCGCGCAGCCGGTCGAATTCGCGGGCGTGGGCTTTGATCTCGATGTTGCGGGCCATGCGGGTCTCCTTCAATCGGGGTCTCGCGGTGTGCGAACGCACAATCTAGCAAAAAGCCTGGGAAGGTGGCGTGACGAGCGGGCGGCGAGCCGACTGCTGCGGAGGGTAGGGGCGCAATGCGGGGCTCGCAGGGATCAGCGCGCGCGCCGAAGCGATGCCAGTTTCGCCGACAGGCGGAACAGCAGGAAGGTGCGGCGGAGCGCTTGAACTTTCTCGTATTCCTGATTGATGAAGCGTCGGCCGGTTTGGCGTTCGTACCGGTATAACTCGTACAGGTAGGCCACTCTCGGCCCGATGGAGACGGCAGTGACGTAAGAAAATGTCAGCGTGTACAGCGATGTCACGATCAGAATCGCGCCGCTGCTTTCGCCGATGTAGGTATTCAGCGCAATCGGCAGGTTGACGGTCAAGGCGATGGTCGCCGGTGCGAGCCTGTTGGTGGGAACGGTCTTGCCGCAATTGGGATCGATCGTGAACGAACGGATATCAGCGAGGTATTCGTTATTTCTGAAACGGCGACCGGGATGGCGCTTGAGTTCGCGGAGCTTGAGGGCAAACGGAAACGCGAGCGAGGCCAGCACGGCCGCGTGATAGAGGAAGACGAAAAGTAGGTACGGCTTGGTGGATGCTGGTTTTTCGATGAATGACCACACGCTCAACATAGCGGTACCCATCAGAAGACCGAATACGGCAACGATATAGACTGTGAACGCCGCCAGAAAACGTACGGACAGCGTGGAGCGATACTTGATCTGGTATCCGGCAGCCATCCCTGCGACAAGAATCGCAAGCATGGGCCAGCTCATGATCTGGAACGCGATGCCGTTTGCCTTCGCGATGGCGTACAGGCAGAAGCCGACGATCATGACGCTGCAAGGGCCGAGGCAAAGCGGGGCGTGGCAGAGAAGCGGCCGCGCGCGCTCGAGGTCGGGAAACATCATCAGTGCGCGCGCCGAAACGATGCCAATTTCGCCAACAAGCGGCACAGGAGGAAGGTGCGGCGGAGCGCCTGTACTTTCTCGTATTCCTGGTTGATGAAGCGTCGGCCGGTTTGGCGCTCATATCGGTACAACTCATACAGGTAGGCCAGTTTCGGCCCGATGAAGACGGCGGCGACGTAAGAAAATAACAGCGCGTACAGCGATGTCGCGATCAGAAGCGCGCTGCTGTTTTTGCCGATGTAGGTATTCAACGCAATCGGCAGGGTGACGGTCAGGGCGATGGTCGCTGGCGCGAGCCTGTTAGTGGGAACGGTCTTTCCGCAGTTGGGATCGATCGTGAACGTGCGGGTATCGGCGAGGTATTGGTTATTCCTGAAACGGCGATCGGGATGGCGCTTCAGTTCGCGGAGTTTGAGGGCAAACGGCAACGCGAGTGCGGTCAATATGGTTGCGTGATAAAGAAACACGAAAAGCAGGTACGGCATGCTGGACGCCGGTTTTTCGATGAGCGACCACGCACTTAACAAAGCGGTACCCATCAGGAGACCGAATCCGCCAACGATATAAATCATGATCGCCGCCAGCGAGCGTACGGACAGCGTGGAACGGTATTTGATGTGGTATCCGGCAGCCGGTCCCGCGACAAGGATCGCCAGCATAGGCCCACTTATAAGCTTGAACGCGATGCCGTTAGCTTTCGCGATGACGCTCAGGCAGAGGCCGACGAGTATGAAGTTGACGAGGCCGAGGTAAATCGGCGCATGGCGAAGAAGCGGGCGGGCGCGCTCGAGATCGGGAAACATCATGTCAGTTATCCAGCAGGCGTCGGGCTTGCGATTCTGCAAGGTCGGGGCCGATGGAGGCGTTCCAGAGCACTTGTATGCCGAATCCGACTCCGAACGAGAACAGAATGACCGGGAGCGCACTGGCGCCGGCCCAGAGGAGAATAGCGGACGTTGCCGTCGAAAAACCAAACCCGAGTAGATTCCCGCTTTGACTCCGCGCAGACGCGAGCATGAACGCACGACTGTCGAATCTCAACGCGCCCTGCGTATCCCGGCTGATACTCGCCGCCATGTCGAGTGCCAGACTCGGCGCAAACGTCAGAACACCGCTGCCGATCAGGCTGCCGGCGTACAGGTGCCTGAGTGGCGAAATCCTGGGCGTGAGCTGTTTGAGATCCGCCGCCTTGAGCGCGGCAGTCGTGGTTTGCGTGCGCGGATTGTGCTTCGCATGCGGCCCGAGCGCCGGCTGGACGCTCTGGATCGGCAGGTTGCGTATCCGCAGCTTCGGACGGGGTTTTCCCTTTCCCGTGGTGTTGGCGTCATAGAGCGTGACGGAATGGTTGATCTTCACGCTTGGTGCAGCGCGGCGGAGCAACGTCTGCGCGCCCGCGTCGATGTTGCGTTTCAGGGACAGCGCATGCGCAGCATGGGCCGCACCGAGCCCGGTGTTGAGGTTTCCGACGATGCTTCCCGGCCCCACCAGGTTGTTGCGGCCTTCTTCGTAAAGCCGGGCGAGCGTTCCTGGATCGCCGGTATGCCCGCTGTCCGCGACGTCATGCACCCAGTCGGACGCGGAACACTGGCCCGATGTGACGAGCGCGTGCAGAAGCTCGCTCGCAAGATGCGGATCGAGATCGAAATCGCCACTGAAGGAATCGTCGCCGATCAACCAGCCGTTGCGTTGATGCGTGCGAATGCTGGTATGGGGAGGCAGGTTTTCAGCGAGCGTGCGGCGATGGCGTCGCAACGCATCGCATACCGCGAAGCTTTGCGATCGCGCGTGATCGGCGAGCGGACCGGTCATGTCTGGATTTCCCGTGTTCGATAGACGAATCAACGAGATTACAAACGTCTTTCACTCGCTTCAATTGGACCGGAACGAAAGTTGAACCGCCGGTCGATCTATCCGCGCGATCTTTTCACCCGCCAGCCCGATCACGCACGATGAGCGTCGCTCATATCGCCCACTGCGCTTCGATCAACCGCAGCGCGGCCGCGATCGCCGGCTCGTCGCGCCGCTCGGCGAGCGTCACGAACGTCAGTTCGGTGGGCACCGTCACGCGTTCGACGATCGTCAGCGCATGCGCGTGCGCCTCGGCCAGCGCGGTCGAATCGCGTGCGAGCGTCAACCCGATCCCCGATTTCACGAGGTCGAGCATCGACTGCTCCTGGTCGACCTCGGCCACCTTGACCGGCTGCGCGCCGGCCGCCGCGAACAGCCGCGACAGCAGCCGGTGGTGCGCGGACGCGGGCGGCGTCCAGATCCACGGCAGCGCGGCGAGCGCGCGCCAGTCGTGCGCGCGCTGCACGCGCTCCTTCCAGCCGGCCGGCGCGAGCACGCGGTACTGGAAATGCGTGAGCGTGACGGTGTGGAACAGCGCGTTGTCGCGCGGCGCGTCCTCGTCGGGCCGGCCGATGTAGTAGCCGACGTCGAGCGCCTGCGCGCGCACCTGTTCGAGCACCCAGCCCGACATCCCGTGCCGCAGCGCGGTTTCGATCTGCGGATGGGTCTCGACCAGCGCGCGCAGGAAGCCGCCGAGCCGCAGGAACGCCGGGTCGAGGATCGTGCCGATCCGCAGCCGGCCGCGCACCTCGTGACGCAGCGCGGCAGCGGCGCGCTGCACGTCGGCGGCCGCGGCGAGCGCGCGTTCCGCATGCGGCAGCAGCGTCTGGCCGTCGCGGGTGAGCGCGAGCCCGCGCGACGTACGCGTGAACAGCACGACGCCCAGCGTTTCCTGCAGATGCTTGATTTGCAGGCTGACGGCCGGCTGTGTCAGATGCAGCTGTGCGGCGGCGCGCGTCAGGTTGCCTTCGCGCGCGACCGTCGCGAACGCGCGGAGCAGGGTGAGATCCATCGTCGTGATATGAGCGCGGCTTATAACGCAGTTCAGCATAACTCATTGGATCGGCGGACGGCGGCGGGAGTACGCTTCATCGGTCGCGTCGGCCCCGGCGCACTATGCTGAAAATGACGCGCGGGAACACACGCGCGGCACACAAGAACGAAGGAGACAACACCGTGAGTACACCACGCACGCTCGAGGGCGAATTCGACTACGTGATCGTCGGCGCGGGCACCGCGGGCTGCGTGCTCGCGAACCGCCTGACCGAGGATCCCGACATCCGCGTGCTGCTGCTCGAAGCGGGCGGCAAGGACGACTATCACTGGATTCATATCCCGGTCGGCTATCTGTATTGCATCGGCAACCCGCGCACCGACTGGCTGTACAAGACGCAGCCTGAAGCGGCGCTCAACGGCCGTGCGCTGTCGTATCCGCGCGGCCGCGTGCTCGGCGGCTGCTCGTCGATCAACGGGATGATCTACATGCGCGGCCAGCGCGAGGACTACGACAACTGGGCGCAGGAAACCGGCGACGCCGGCTGGTCGTGGGACAGCGTGCTGCCGATCTTCAAGCGCAGCGAGGATCACCATGCGGGCGCGAGCGACGCGCACGGCGCGGGCGGCTACTGGCGCGTCGAGAAGCAGCGGCTGCGCTGGGAAATCCTCGAATCGTTCGCGCAGGCCGCGCAGCAGACGGGCATTCCCGCCACCGACGATTTCAACCGCGGCGACAATGCCGGGGTCGGCTACTTCGAGGTGAACCAGAAGCGCGGCGTGCGCTGGAATACGTCGAAGGCGTTCCTGCGGCCCGCGATGGCGCGCCCGAACCTGACCGTGATCACCGGCGCGCATGCGCAGCGCGTGATTTTCGACGGGCGGCGCGCGGTCGGCGTCGAATACCACGGCGGCGGCACCGATTACGTCGCGCGGGCGAGCGCGGAAGTGCTGCTGACGTCGGGCGCGGTGAATTCGCCGCAACTGCTCGAACTGTCGGGTATCGGCGACGGCCGGCGGCTGCAGGCGCTCGGCATCGACGTCGTGCACGATCTGCCGGGCGTCGGCGAAAACCTGCAGGATCACCTGCAATTGCGGATGGCGTTTCGGGTCGACGGCGTGCGTACGCTCAATACACTCTCCGCGCGCTGGTGGGGCAAGCTGATGATCGGCGCCGAATATGCGCTGCTGCAGCGCGGGCCGATGTCGATGGCGCCGTCGCAACTGGGCGCGTTCGCGAAATCGGATCCGGACGATCCCGCGCTCACGCGCCCCGATCTCCAGTACCACGTGCAGCCGCTGTCGCTCGAACGCTTCGGCGAACCGCTGCACGGGTTCAACGCCTTCACGGCGTCGGTGTGCCACTTGCGGCCGAGCTCGCGCGGCAGCGTGCACGTGACGAGCGCCGATCCGCGCAGCGCACCGGCGATCGCGCCGAACTATCTGTCGACCGATCACGATCGGCACGTCGCCGCGAACGCGTTGCGCCTCACGCGCCGCATCGCGTCCGCGCCGGCGCTCGCGCGCTATCGCCCCGAGGAAATCCTGCCGGGCACGCAGTACCGGACCGAGGCCGAACTGGTCGATGCGGCCGGCGTCGTCGGCACGACGATCTTCCACCCGGTCGGCACGTGCCGGATGGGGCGCGCCGACGACGAGCGGGCGGTGGTCGACAGCCGGCTGCGCGTGCGCGGCATCGCCGGGCTGCGGATCGTCGATGCGTCGGTGATGCCGTTCATCACGTCGGGCAACACCAATTCGCCGACGCTGATGATCGCCGAGCGCGCGAGCGACATGATCCGCGCCGACCGCCGTGCGGCGCGCGAAACGACGTCGGTGCGAACCGAGGCCGCGGTGACGGCGGCATGAAGGCCCGCTGACATGCGCACGAGCGGGCGGTTGCGCGAACGCCCGCTGATTCGCGATGCGAAACAAGCTGCCGGTGCGCAAGATCCGTGCGAGCCGCGCGTCGTCGCGCGGCTTTTTTCGGCGCGTGCGTACCATGTCCTGCAGCAGCTCAACCGGTGATGATGCACGTGTCAAAAAAGCACGGTGAAATTCGCGCGCGGTCGCATCCGACAGGGTGGCCATCCCTATAAGTGCAAATCCCGATGATTGCACTGCACCAACGGCGCGACAATGTTGCGCAATGTGCATACGCGTCGGCGCGGGAGACCACCCTCGAGGCGTACCACGGCGCCCGGGGGCAGCCGGCTGATCCGCTGACCTGTTCGCGGCCGCTTGCGCCAGGCTTCCCGGTGCTTCGCCTGACTTCGTACGGAAGGGAACATGATTCTCGGCGACACGATTCTGGAAACACGCGGACTGACGAAGGAATTCAGGGGCTTCACCGCCGTGAACGGCGTCAACCTGCGTGTGCGGCGCGGTGCGATCCATGCATTGATCGGGCCGAACGGCGCGGGCAAGACCACCTGTTTCAACCTCCTCACCAAATTCCTGACGCCGACGGCCGGCCAGATCGTCTTCAACGGCATCGACATCACCGACGAGCGGCCCGCGCAGGTCGCGCGGCGCGGCATCATCCGCTCGTTCCAGATCTCGGCCGTGTTCCCGCACCTGACCGCGTTGCAGAACGTGCGCATCGGACTGCAGCGCGCGCTCGGCACCGAATTCCATTTCTGGCGTAGCGAACGCACGCTGAAGCGGCTCGACGATCGCGCGATGGATCTGCTCACGCAGGTCGGCCTCACCGATTTCGCGCACGTGCCGACCGTCGAGCTCGCGTACGGCCGCAAGCGCGCGCTCGAGATCGCGACGACGCTCGCGATGGAGCCCGAGCTGATGCTGCTCGACGAGCCCACGCAGGGCATGGGCCACGAGGACGTCGACCGCGTGACCGCGCTGATCAAGAAGGTCGCGAGCGGCCGCACGATCCTGATGGTCGAGCACAACATGAACGTGATCGCGGGGATCTCCGACACGATCACCGTCCTGCAACGCGGCGAGGTGCTGGCCGAAGGCTCGTATGCGGAAGTGTCGAAGAATCCGCTCGTCATCGAGGCCTACATGGGCAGCGCCGACGCGGCGCTCGCGGGGGCGCACGCATGAAGCACAGCGAACGGGAGGAACGCGAATTGAGCGGCGTCGAGAGCGGTACGCCTGCGCTGGAGATCACGGGCCTGGAGGCCTGGTACGGGGAATCCCACATCCTGCATGGCGTCGACCTGACCGTGCATCGCGGCGAGGTCGTCACGCTGCTCGGTCGCAACGGCGCGGGCCGCACGACGACGCTGCGCGCGATCATGGGCCTCACGGGCCGCCGCAGCGGGTCGATCAAGGTCGCCGGCCACGAGACGATCGGCCTCGCGACGCATCGCATCGCGCATTACGGCATCGGCTACTGCCCGGAGGAGCGCGGGATCTTCTCGAGCCTGTCGTGCGAGGAGAACCTGATGCTGCCGCCGCTGATCGGGCCGCGCGAGCATGCGATGTCGCTCGACGAGATCTACGCGATGTTCCCGAACCTCGCGTCGCGCCGGCAGAGCCAGGGCACGCGGCTGTCGGGCGGCGAGCAGCAGATGCTCGCGGTCGCGCGGATCCTGCGCACCGGCGCGAACCTGCTGCTGCTCGACGAGATTTCCGAAGGCCTCGCGCCGGTGATCGTGCAGGCGCTCGCGCGAATGATCGTCGCGCTGAAGGCGCGCGGCTACACGATCGTGATGGTCGAACAGAATTTCCGCTTCGCCGCGCCGCTCGCCGACCGCTTCTACGTGATGGAGCACGGCAGCATCGTCGAGCATTTCCGCGCAGCCGAACTGGAAAGCAAGATGCCGACCCTGCACGACCTGCTCGGAGTATGACGCCCCCCGTTTCCCTTGCCGCTGGCCGTGGCGGCCCTCGAACAACCACAACGCATCAGAACAACAGGAGACGTCAATGAAAATGAAGACCCTCGCACAGGCCTGTCTCGCGCTCGCGAGCGCCGCGTTCACCGCCGGCGCCGCCCACGCGGCGGATACCGTGAAGATCGGCTTCATCACCGACATGTCGGGGCTTTACGCGGATATCGACGGGCAGGGCGGTCTCGAGGCGATCCGCATGGCGGTCGCGGACTTCGGCGGCAAGGTGCTCGGCAAGCCGATCGAGGTCGTCTATGCCGATCACCAGAACAAGGCCGACATCGCCGCGTCGAAGGCGCGCGAATGGATGGACCGCGGCGGGCTCGACCTGCTGGTCGGCGGCACGAACTCGGCCACCGCGCTGTCGATGAACCAGGTCGCGGCCGAGAAGAAGAAGGTCTACATCAACATCGGCGCGGGTGCCGACACGCTGACCAACGAGCAGTGCACGCCGTACACGGTCCACTACGCGTACGACACGATGGCGCTCGCGAAAGGCACCGGCTCGGCGGTGGTGAAGCAGGGCGGCAAGACGTGGTTCTTCCTGACGGCCGACTACGCGTTCGGCAAGGCGCTCGAGAAGAACACGTCGGACGTCGTGAAGGCGAACGGCGGCCAGGTGCTCGGCGCGGTGCGCCACCCGCTGTCCGCGTCGGATTTCTCGTCGTTCCTGCTGCAGGCGCAATCGTCGAAGGCGCAGATCCTCGGCCTCGCGAACGCGGGCGGCGACACGATCAACTCGATCAAGGCCGCGAAGGAATTCGGCATCATGAAGACGATGAAGCTCGCCGCGCTGCTGATGTTCATCGACGACGTGCACAGCCTCGGCCTCGAAACGACGCAGGGCCTCGTGCTGACCGACAGCTGGTACTGGAACCGCGACGCGGCGTCGCGCCAGTGGGCGCAGCGCTACTTCGGCAAGATGAAGAAGATGCCGTCGAGCCTGCAGGCAGCCGACTATTCGTCGGTGACGACCTACCTGAAGGCCGTGCAGGCCGCCGGCACGACCGATTCCGACAAGGTGATGGCCGAGCTGAAGAAGATCAAGATCAGCGACTTCTACGCGAAGGGCTACATCCGCCAGGACGGCAGCATGATCCACGACATGTACCTGATGGAAGTGAAGAAGCCGTCGGAATCGAAGGAGCCGTGGGACTACTACAAGGTGCTCGCGACGATTCCGGGCGAACAGGCGTTCGGCACCAAGCAGGAGACGCGCTGCGCGTTGTGGAAGTAGGCATCGCGTAGCGGCGCGCACGGGCGCGTCGCACGGTGGCGGCTGCAGCGACGTGCCCGCTGCGCCGCCGGCATGCGCGCTGCATGAAAGTTGCGTGCGCAACGAAACTCATTCTGACGGCTAAGTCGATGGAAATCTTTGGCATTCCGTTGCCGGCGATGCTGAGCCAGTTGCTGCTCGGGCTCGTCAACGGCTCGTTCTACGCGATCCTGAGCCTCGGGCTCGCGGTGATCTTCGGGCTGCTCAACGTGATCAACTTCGCGCACGGCGCGCTGTTCATGCTGGGCGCGATGCTCGCGTGGATGGGCCTGTCGTATCTCGCGCTGCCGTACTGGGCGATGCTCGTGCTGGCGCCGCTGATCGTCGGCGTGTTCGGGATCGCGATCGAGCGCTCGATGCTGCGCTGGCTGTACAAGCTCGATCACCTGTACGGGCTGCTGCTCACGTTCGGGCTCACGCTGGTCGTCGAAGGCGTGTTCCGGTCGATCTACGGATCGTCGGGTCAGCCGTACGACGTGCCGTCGCAGCTGTCCGGCGCGACCAATCTCGGCTTCATGTTCCTGCCGAACTATCGCGCCTGGGTGGTCGTCGCGTCGCTCGCGGTGTGCCTCGCGACGTGGTTCGTGATCGAGAAGACGCGGCTCGGCGCGTACTTGCGCGCGGGCACCGAGAACCCGAAGCTCGTCGAGGCGTTCGGCGTGAACGTGCCGATGATGATCACGCTCACCTACGGCTTCGGCGTCGCGCTCGCGGCGTTCGCGGGCGTGCTGGCCGCGCCGGTGATCCAGGTGTCGCCGCTGATGGGCCAGCCGATGATCATCACCGTGTTCGCGGTGGTCGTGATCGGCGGGATGGGCTCGATCCTCGGCTCGATCGTCACGGGCCTGCTGCTCGGCGTGATCGAGGGCTTCACGCGCGTGTTCTATCCCGAAGCATCGGCCACCGTCGTGTTCGTGATCATGGCGATCGTGCTGCTGTTCCGCCCGGCGGGCCTCTTCGGCAAGGAAAAATGATGCAGAGAAAAGTGCTCTACGGCGTGCTGCTCGCCGCGCTGCTCGCCGCACCGTTCATCGGCGCGTATCCGGTGTTCGTGATGAAGGTGCTCGCGTTCGCGCTGTTCGCGGCCGCGTTCAACCTGCTGATCGGCTATACGGGGCTGCTGTCGTTCGGCCATGCGATGTTTCTCGCGACGGCCGGCTATGCGACCGGTTATTCGATGCAGACGCTCGGTTTCACGCCCGAGCTCGGCGTGCTGGTCGGCACCGTCGCCGCGACGCTGCTCGGGCTCGTCGTCGGGCTGTTCGCGATCCGCCGGCAAGGCATCTACTTCGCGATGATCACGCTCGCGTTCGCGCAGATGGTCTACTTCATCTATTTGCAGGCGCCGTTCACGCACGGCGAGGACGGCCTGCAGGGCGTGCCGCGCGGCCGCCTGTTCGGGCTGCTCGACCTGTCGAACGACGTCGCGCTGTACTACGTCGTGCTGGCGGTGGTCGTGGCCGCATGCGCGTTCATCGTGCGGGTCGTCCATTCGCCGTTCGGCCAGGTGCTCGTCGCCATCAAGGAGAACGAAGCGCGTGCGATCTCGCTCGGCTACGACACCGACCGCTTCAAGCTGCTCGCGTTCATCCTGTCGGCCGCGCTTGCAGGGCTGGCCGGCTCGCTGAAGGTGCTGGTGCTCGGCTTCGAGACGCTGTCGGACGCGTACTGGACGATGTCGGGCCTCGTCGTGCTGATGACGCTCGTCGGCGGGATGGGCACGCTGTTCGGGCCGCTCCTGGGCGCCGCGCTGATCGTCGCGCTGGAAGACCGGCTCGGCGACATCGGCGAATGGCTCGCGTCGACGACGGGCGTCGCGTGGTTCCATTCGCTCGGCGAATCGGCGACGATCGTCACCGGACTGATCTTCATCGCATGCGTGCTCGCGTTCCGGCGCGGCATCGTCGGCGAGATGGTCGCGCGGATCAAGCCGCTCAGGGCGACGTCGTGAGCATGCCGTGCGCGTCGCCGCGCGTTGATGCGCAGCACCATCCGGCCCGCCCGGGAAGGGCGGCGCGGCGGCTGGGGCCTGCACCGCGCGGCACGCTGGTGCCCCATTTTCGTGCGGCGATGCACCATAGGGGTAAATGCTAAGTTGTCGTGGTGCTTAAGCCTCTTTAAGATTCAACCTAGTTCTGATGCACCGCGAAACGAATTTGCAGGTGGAGAACGAGGAGACAATCGAGGCACAAAGTGCCCGGACCCTAAAGCGCTGTTGGACGGAATCCAACAGCGCTTTTTCATTTGCGTGCACGGATTCCATCGATGGTGCATCGGCCGGCGTGACGGCCGCTTCCCGCGTTTGCGTTCGCACCGCGTCTTTTCCGCGCTTCGCGCGTCTCCGTTCTTCCTTTCCCGCGATTCGTTCGCCGACGATGCGTAATCCTGCACAGGCGCTTCGGGCTTACCCGGTTGGCGTGCGCGAAAGGCGTCCGTTACACTCGGCTTTCACCGACCGTGCGGTCGGGAAAATCGGTCGGCAGTTCTCCTACAAGCACAATGCAGAAGAGGGAGTACGGTTGGATGAGCAGCGCAGCACGGTGGATCGGGGCAGCAGAGGCGGCGGGCGCCGTTCGTGCGTCACGGGGTGCGCGACGGGGCATCGCGGCATTTCCGAGCCGCTCCGCGGCCTGTATGCGCGTCCCGGCGCCCGTGTGGGTCGTTGCACTCGCATCCGTCTCTGCATCCGTATTCGCATTCGCATGAGCGGCCGGCTTCCCGATGGTGCATCGCTCGCCGCGCGTGCCGACCATCGATGCGCGCGCAACCAGCTTCCGCACGCTTTCTCATTTCTTCGCCTTCTTCATCCTGACGACACCGCTGCTGCGCATCGTGACGGTCGAACGGCCGTTTCGATCGGCATGCGGCGCATGGGTGCGGCGTTTCACGGGAAAACGAGCATGGGCGCGGATGGGCGAGATAATTAAGATATTAACTTGTTTGGGGACCGGGAGCCGCCCGAGCAACCGTGGTTTTTTCGAGCAGCGTTTGGAGACAACGTAAATGAAGATGAATCGATGGATGGAGGCCCTGCTTGCCGCGGGCCTCGTGTGTGCGGCGGCCACGGCGTCGGCGCAGGTGAAGATCGGCGTGACGCTGTCGGCCACCGGGCCGGCCGCGTCGCTCGGGATTCCGGAAAAGAACACGATCGCGCTGCTGCCGAAGGAAATCGCGGGCAAGAGCGTGCAGTACATCGTGCTCGACGACGCGTCCGACACGAGCCGCGCGGTGCAGAACGTGCGCAAGCTGATCGACGAGGATCACGTCGACGCGATCATCGGTTCGTCGGTCACGCCGAACTCGCTCGCGATGCTCGACCCCGTGTCGCAGGGCAAGACGCCGACGATCTCGCTCGCGGCGAGCGCGCAGATCATCGCGCCGATGGACGCGAAGCGCGCGTGGATGTTCAAGGTGCCGCAGAACGACCAGCTGATGGCCGACGCGATCGCCGGCTACATGGCGAAGCACGGCGTGAAGACGGTCGGCTTCATCGGCTTCGCCGATGCGTACGGCGACAGCTGGTACAAGACGTTCGACGCGGCAGCCGCGAAGAACGGGCTGAAGCTCGTGTCGAACGAGCGCTACAACCGGACCGACGCGTCGGTGATGGGGCAGGTGCTGAAGCTGCTGGGCGCGAACCCGGATGCGGTGCTGATCGCCGGCTCCGGCACGCCGGCGGCGCTGCCGGCCAAGACGCTGAAGGAGCGCGGCTACAAGGGCAAGGTGTACCAGACGCACGGCGTCGCGAACAACGATTTCCTGCGCGTGTGCGGCAAGGATTGCGAAGGCGAGATCCTGCCGGCCGGCCCCGTGCTCGTGACCGACCAGCTGCCCGATTCGAATCCGGTGAAGAAGCCGGCGCTCGGCTACAAGGCCGCGTACGAGAAGGCGTACGGCGCGGGTTCGCTGTCGACGTTCGGCGGCCATGCGTGGGACGCGGGCCTGCTGCTGCAGCGGGCGATTCCGGAAGCGCTGAAGAAGGGCCAGCCGGGCACTGAGGCGTTCCGCGAAGCGCTGCGCGCATCGATCGAAAGCGTGAAGGATCTGCCCGTCTCGCACGGCGTGATCAACATGACGGCGACCGATCACAATGGCTTCGACACGCGTGCGCGCGTGATGGTGCAGATCGTCGACGGCAAGTGGAAGCTGCAGGCCGAGTAAGCATCACGTGAAACCGGCATGCACGGCGCGAACGGCGCCGCGCATGCCGTCGGCAGGGTGGCGCGCATGACGGCTCGCACCCGTGCCGCCTGGAACCCCGGGGCCCGCCGCGTGGCGCGCGACGTGCCGATCGTGTCGCGCGCGCCCCGGCCGTTTCCGCCTTTCGTTTCTCCGCAGCATTCTCTCGATACACGAAACGTATGGATCTCTCGATTGCGGCGATCCTCGCGCAAGACGGCATCACGACCGGCGCCATTTATGCATTGTTGTCGCTGGCGCTCGTGCTGGTATTTTCCGTCACGCGGGTGATCTTCATTCCCCAGGGCGAATTCGTCGCCTACGGTGCGCTGACGCTGGCCGCGTTGCAGGCGCAGAAATTCCCCGCCACCTGCTGGCTGCTGTTCGTGATGGGCATCGCATGCTTCCTGCTCGAGGCCGGCGGCCTGATCCGGCATCGCGAACGCCGCCATCAGCTCGGCCGCACGCTCGCGACGCTCGGCAGCCGCTACGTGCTGCTGCCGCTTGCGGTGTTCGCGATCACGCGCAGCTTTGCCGCGCAGCCGATGCCGATGCTCGCGCAGATCGCGCTGACGCTCGCGATCGTCGTGCCGATGGGGCCGTTCGTCTACCGGCTCGTGTACCAGCCGATCGCCGAAGGCACGACGCTGCTGCTGCTGATCGTGTCGGTGGCCGTCCATTTCGCGATGGTCGGCCTCGGCCTCGTGATGTTCGGCGCGGAAGGCTCGCGCACCAACGGGTTCTCGGACGCGTCGCTCGCGATCGGCAGCCTGACGGTGTCGGTGCAGAGCATCCTGGTCGTCGTCACGGCGCTCGTGCTGATCGGCGCGCTCTACGTGTACTTCGGCCGCACGATCGCCGGCAAGGCGCTGCGTGCGACGTCGGTGAACCGGCTCGGTGCGCGGCTCGTCGGCATCGGCACCACCGAAGCCGGGCGGCTCGCATTCACGTTCGCGGCGGGGCTCGGCGTGCTGTCCGGGATCCTCGTCGGCCCGTTGACGACGATCTACTACGACTCGGGCTTCCTGATCGGCCTGAAGGGCTTCGTCGGCGCGATCATCGGCGGGCTCGTCAGCTATCCGCTCGCGGCCGCCGGCTCGCTACTCGTCGGCGTGCTCGAATCGTATTCGTCGTTCTGGGCGAGCGCGTACAAGGAGGTGATCGTGTTCACGCTGATCATTCCGGTGCTGCTGTGGCGCAGCTTCGTGACGCCGCATGCGGAAGAGGAAGAGGAGTGACGCGATGAAGACGATGGTACGCAACAAGGCCTTCTGGCTGTTTCTCGTGGTGCTGTTCGCGCTGCCGGTGCTGCCCGGCGCGCTGCAGGTGCCCGAGTACTGGATCACGCTGCTGAACTACATCGGCCTGTATGCGATCGTCGCGATCGGGCTCGTGCTGCTGACGGGCGTCGGCGGGATGACGAGCTTCGGGCAGGCCGCGTTCGTGGGCATCGGCGCATATGCGACCGCGTTCCTGACGACGCGGTACGGCGTGTCACCGTGGCTCGCGCTGATCGTCGGCGTGGTGCTGACGGCGCTCGTGGCGCTCGTGCTAGGCGCCGTGACGATGCGGCTGTCCGGGCATTTCCTGCCGCTCGGCACGATCGCGTGGGGGCTCGCGCTGTTCTACCTGTTCGGCAACCTCGAACTGCTCGGCAAGTACGACGGGATCAACGGGATTCCAGCGCTGAACCTGTTCGGCATCGTGCTCGAAAGCGGGCGCAGCCTGTATTTCCTGATCTGGGCCGTGGTGCTGGCCGCGATCGTGTCGGTGCAGAACCTGCTCAACAGCCGGCCCGGCCGCGCGATCCGCGCGCTGCGCGGCGGCGGCGTGATGGCCGAGGCGATGGGCGTGAATACCGCGTGGATGCGCGTCGTGATCTTCGTCTACGCGGCTGTGCTCGCGGCCGTGTCCGGCTTCCTGTATGCGCACCTGCAGCGCGCGGTGAACCCGACGCCGTTCGGCCTGAACCACGGGATCGAATTCCTGTTCATGGCCGTGGTCGGCGGCGTGTCGCACGTGTGGGGCGCGGTGCTCGGCGCGGCAATCCTGACCGTGCTGCAGGATTATCTGCAGACGCTGCTGCCGAAGCTGCTCGGCTCGGAAGGCAACTTCGAGATCATCGTGTTCGGCGTGCTGATGGTGCTGCTGCTGCAGTACGCGCGCCAGGGCGTATGGCCGTTCGTCGCGAGACTGTTCCCACGCGGGCCGCGCGCGCACGTGCCGGCGCAGGCCGACCCGCTGCCGCAGCGCGCCAAGCCGGTGGCCGGCGAGCCGCTGCTCGTGGTCGACAACGCACGCAAGCAGTTCGGCGGGCTCGTGGCCGTCAACGACGTCAGTTTCGACGTGAAAGCGGGGCAGATCATCGGGCTGATCGGCCCGAACGGCGCGGGCAAGTCGACCACGTTCAACCTCGTGACCGGCGTGCTGAAGCCGACCGGCGGCGCGATCACGTTCCGCGGCGAGCGTATCGACGGGCTGACGTCGCGTCAGATCGTCCGCCGCGGCATCGGTCGCACGTTCCAGCATGTGAAGCTGCTGCCGGCGATGACGGTGCTCGAGAACGTCGCGATCGGTGCCCATCTGCGGGGTCATACGGGCGTGTGGCGCAGCATTGCTCGGCTCAATGCGCATGAGGAAGCGCAGTTGCTGGCCGAAGCCGCGCGCCAGATCCGCCGCGTCGGGCTCGAGAAGCACATGTACGACGAAGCGGGCAGCCTCGCGCTCGGCCAGCAGCGGATTCTCGAAATCGCGCGGGCGCTGTGCTGCGATCCGACGCTGCTGCTACTCGACGAGCCGGCCGCGGGCCTGCGTTACCAGGAGAAGCAGCAGCTCGCCGACCTGCTGCGGCGGCTGAAGGCCGAGGGCATGAGCGTGTTGCTCGTGGAACATGACATGGATTTCGTGATGAACCTCACCGACCGGCTGGTGGTGATGGAATTCGGCACGCGGATCGCGGAAGGGCTGCCGCAGGATGTGCAGCAGGACCCGGCCGTGCTCGAAGCGTATCTGGGCGGGGTGGAGTGATGACGGACACGACGATGCCGATTCTCGAAGTACGCGGGCTGGCGGTGCGGTACGGGAAGGTGGAAGCGCTGCACGGTGCGGCGATCAAGGTCGGGGCGGGGCAGATCGTCAGCGTGATCGGCCCGAACGGTGCCGGCAAATCGACGCTGCTGAACGCGATCATGGGGGCACTGCCGGTAACGGGGCACGCGTCGGGGGCGGTCGTATATCGCGGCAACGATGTTGGCGCCTTGCCGGTCGAGCAGCGCGTCGCGCGCGGGATGTGCCTCGTACCGGAAAAGCGTGAGCTGTTCAGCACGATGACGGTCGAGGACAACCTCGTGCTCGGCGCGTACCGGCGCAAGCAGGCGGGCGAAGCGAACTTCCTCGATCAGCTCGACCACGTGTTCGCGCTATTCCCGCGGCTGAAGGAGCGCCGCAGGCAGGCGGCCGGCACGCTGTCCGGCGGCGAGCGGCAGATGCTGGCGGTCGGTCGTGCGCTGATGGGCAAGCCCGACCTGCTGATGCTCGACGAACCGAGCCTCGGGTTGGCGCCGCTGATCGTGAAGGAGATTTTTCATATCATCAGCGCGTTGCGCGGCACCGGCGTGGCGACGCTACTGATCGAGCAGAACGCACGGGCGGCGTTGCAGATCTCCGACTACGGCTATGTGCTGGAGACGGGCGAGTTCGCGTTGGAAGGGGCGGCTGCCGAGCTTGCGCAGAATCCGCGGGTGATCGAGACGTATCTCGGGTTGACGAAGAAGACGGCTTGATCGCTGATGCGGTGGGGGAAACGGGCGGCGTGTTTCACGTGAAACACGCCGTTTTTGTTTGTGACGTTGGCGGGGGCGCTCGATGCATCGGTCGCTCGGGATTGGGGGATAAGTCCCGAGGTAATCGAGAGAAATACTGTGTCCTTGCCACGGACGCGGATCAGACGAACCAGCGGGGTTGTGCACATGCACGACAATGTGCGTCGAACCACGCGTCACACCGCCCAAGCAGGTCCGCCACGACAAATTGGCCCGCCCACAGCGAAAAAATCGCGGAAATGCACAGGCCCTACCATTCGGACGGCCTTCGGGCGAAAAGCGAACCCGCTATAATTCGGCCCATACATTTCTCTGATAGGTTCGTGCGCAGCTCTGCGTACGGAATCCACCATGCTTTTTCCCACAGAATTTGACGTCATCGTCGTCGGTGGCGGTCATGCCGGCACGGAAGCCGCGCTGGCGTCCGCCCGCATGGGCGCAAAGACCCTGCTGCTGACCCACAACATCGAAACACTCGGGCAGATGAGCTGCAATCCGTCGATCGGCGGTATTGGCAAGGGCCATCTGGTCAAGGAAGTCGACGCGCTGGGCGGCGCGATGGCCGCCGCGACGGACGAAAGCGGTATTCAGTTCCGGATCCTCAATTCATCGAAGGGCCCGGCCGTGCGCGCGACGCGTGCGCAGGCCGACCGCATCCTGTACAAGGCCGCGATCCGCCACAGGCTCGAAAATCAACCGAACCTGTGGCTGTTCCAGCAGGCCGTCGACGACCTGATGGTCGAAGGCGACCGCGTGGTCGGCGCCGTCACGCAGATCGGCATCCGTTTCCGCGCGCGTGCGGTCGTGCTGACGGCCGGTACGTTCCTCGACGGCAAGATCCACGTCGGCCTGAACAACTACACGGGCGGTCGCGCGGGCGATCCGGCGGCCGTGTCGCTGTCGTCGCGCCTGAAGGAACTGAAGCTGCCGCAGGGGCGCTTGAAGACCGGTACGCCGCCGCGTATCGACGGCCGCACGATCGACTTCTCGAAGCTCGATGAGCAGCCGGGCGACCTCGATCCGATCCCCGTGTTCTCATTCCTGGGCCGCGCGGAGCAGCATCCGCGGCAGTTGCCGTGCTGGGTCACGCATACGAACGAGCGCACGCACGACATCATTCGCGGCGGTCTCGACCGGTCGCCCATGTATACAGGCGTGATCGAAGGCGTGGGCCCGCGCTATTGCCTGTCGATCGAAGACAAGATCCACCGGTTCGCGTCGAAGGAATCTCACCAGATCTTCCTGGAGCCGGAAGGGCTGACGACCAACGAGTTCTATCCGAACGGAATCTCGACGAGCCTGCCGTTCGACGTGCAGCTCGAGCTCGTGCATTCGATGCGCGGCCTGGAAAACGCGCATATCCTGCGCCCCGGTTACGCGATCGAATACGACTACTTCGACCCGCGTGCGCTGAAGGCGTCGCTCGAGACGAAGGCGATCAACGGGCTGTTCTTTGCGGGCCAGATCAACGGTACGACCGGCTACGAAGAAGCGGCTGCGCAGGGCTTGCTGGCCGGCCTCAATGCGGGCCGCTACGTGCAGGAGAAGGATGCGTGGTGCCCGCGTCGCGACCAGGCCTATCTGGGCGTGCTGGTCGACGATCTCGTCACGCGCGGCGTGGCCGAGCCGTACCGGATGTTCACGAGCCGGGCCGAATACCGCCTGAGCCTGCGTGAAGACAATGCCGACATGCGCCTGACCGAGATTGGCCGCGAGCTGGGGCTGGTCGACGACGTCCGCTGGGACGCTTTCAGCCGGAAACGCGACGCTGTTTCACGTGAAACCGAACGCCTGAAGTCGACGTGGGTCACGCCGAAGACGCTGCCGGCGGAAGAAGCGACGGCGTTGCTCGGCAAGGCAATCGACCACGAATACAGCCTCGCAGAGCTGCTGCGTCGCCCGGGTGTCAGCTACGACGGTGTGTGCGGGCCGAAGGGCGGAAAGTGTGGCCCCGCGGAGCCGCTGACGGACGACCCGGTGCTGCTCGAGCAGATCAAGGAACAGGTCGAGATCGGCATCAAGTATCAGGGCTATATCGAGCGCCAGGCATCCGAGATCGAACGCAACGACGCGAACGAGAACACACGCCTGCCGGACGGTATCGATTATCGCGAGGTCCGTGGTTTGTCGTTCGAGGTCAGCCAGAAGCTCAACGAGTTCCGGCCGGAAACGATCGGGCAGGCGTCGCGTATCTCGGGCGTCACGCCGGCAGCAATCTCGCTGCTGATGGTGCACCTGAAGCGTCGCGGCCTGGGCCGCCGTAACGGCATGGCCGCAGAGGCCGCGGAGCAGGGGGACGGCACCGTCCCGACACAACGATGACGGCGCGTCGCGCGCCGGCGGTTAACCGGGACGTACTGGAACAGATGCTCGTCGAAGGCACGACGGCACTGGACCTCGCGCTGACGGATACGCAGCGCAACCAGCTACTCGACTATGTCGCGCTGCTCGGCAAGTGGAATGCGGTCTACAACCTGACCGCGATCCGCGACCCGAAGCAGATGCTGATCCAGCATATCCTCGACTCGCTTTCCATCGTCCCGCATCTGCGTGGCCGTGCGTCGGCGCGTGTGCTCGACGTCGGCTCGGGTGGCGGGCTGCCCGGTATCGTGCTGGCGATCGTCGAGCCGGGCTGGCAGGTCACGCTGAACGATATCGTGCAGAAGAAGTCTGCCTTCCAGACGCAGATGCGCGCGGAGCTGAAGCTCGCGAACCTGTCGGTCGTGACCGGCCGCGTCGAATCGCTGCGGCCGGGTGTCGAAGTGCCGGAAAAATTCGACATGATCGTATCCCGCGCTTTCGCGGATCTGTCCGACTTCGTTAAACTTGCTCGTCATCTGGTCGCGCCGGGCGGATCGATCTGGGCGATGAAGGGCGTTCACCCGGACGACGAGATTGCGCGGTTGCCGGAAGGCAGCCGCGTCAAGCAGACGATCCGGCTGGCGGTACCGATGCTCGATGCGGAGCGGCATTTGTTCGAAGTGGCCGTCGACGACGCGAATTGAAGGCGCGCGGTAGCGCGCCGTTTGTTTGAAGGTAAAGGGAACACACCAACGATGGCAAAGATCTTCTGCGTTGCGAACCAGAAGGGGGGCGTCGGCAAGACGACGACATCGGTCAATCTCGCCGCAAGCCTTGCAGCGCAGGAGCAACGCGTCCTGTTGATCGATCTCGACCCGCAGGGCAACGCGACGATGGGCAGCGGGATCGACAAGGCCGCCTGCGAAGCGACCGTGTACGAAGTGCTGGTCGACGGCGTGTCGGTGACCGACGCGCGCGTGCGTCCGGAAGGCGTCACCTATGACGTGCTCCCCGCAAACCGCGAGCTGTCCGGCGCCGAGATCGAACTGATCAGCATCGACAACCGCGAGCGCCGCCTGAAGGCCGCGCTCGAGCGCGTCGCCGACGACTACGATTTCGTCCTGATCGATTGCCCGCCGACGCTGTCGCTGTTGACGCTGAACGGCCTGTGCGCGGCGCATGGCGTCGTGATCCCGATGCAGTGCGAGTACTTCGCACTGGAAGGGTTGTCGGACCTCGTCAACACGATCAAGCAGGTTCACGCGAACATGAACCGCGACCTGAAGATCATCGGCTTGCTGCGCGTGATGTTCGATCCGCGCATCACGCTGCAGCAGCAAGTCTCCGATCAACTGAAAGCGCACTTCGGCGACAAGGTGTTCGACGTGGTGATTCCGCGCAACGTGCGCCTGGCGGAAGCGCCGAGTTACGGGTTGCCGGGCGTCGTATTCGACCGCAGCTCGCGCGGTGCGCAGGCGTATCTCCAATTCGGTGCCGAGATGATCGAGCGCGTGCGCGCGTTCGAGGTGTCGTGATCCGGACATGAGCGAAGCGAGGAAGAAAGACATGAACGCGGTACCAAAGAAGAAGGGCTTGGGACGTGGCCTCGAAGCGCTGCTCGGCGGCAGTGCCGATATCACCGAAGCGGTGAAGATCGAAGGGGCACCGAACACGCTCGCGCTCGGCAAGCTGCAAGCCGGCAAGTACCAGCCGCGCACGCGGATGGACGAGGGCAGCCTGCAGGAGCTGGCGGCAAGCATTCGCGCCCAGGGCGTCATGCAGCCGATCCTGGTACGGCCCATTTCATCAGACAAATACGAGATCATCGCGGGCGAGCGGCGTTTCCGCGCGGCGCGCCTGGCCGGCCTCGACGAAGTGCCGGTGCTCGTGAAGGACGTATCCGATCAGGCTGCCGCGGCGATGGCGCTGATCGAGAACATCCAGCGCGAGGACCTGAATCCGCTTGAAGAAGCGCACGGCATCCAGCGTCTGCTCGACGAGTTCGGTTTCACGCACGAACAGGCGGCCGAATCGGTCGGCCGTTCGCGCAGCGCGGTATCGAACCTGCTGCGCCTGCTGAACCTCGCGTCGCCGGTGCAGACGATGCTGCTGGCCGGCGATCTCGACATGGGGCACGCGCGCGCGCTGCTGGCCGTCGACGCGGCCACGCAGATCACGCTCGCGCATCAGGTGGTCAACAAGCGCATGTCGGTGCGCGAGACCGAGAAGCTCGTCGCGCACACGACGAAGGAAGCACCGGCCGTGAAGGCGCGTGCGAAGGACGATGGCGGCCGCGATACGCGTCGCCTCGAAGAGGAGTTGTCCGACCTGCTCGCGTCGACGGTGAAGATCAAGCTCGGCCGCCGCGGGCGAGGGCAGGTGCTGATCGACTTCGGCAACCTCGACGCGCTCGAGGGCATTCTCGCGCGTCTGCGCGGCAACGTCGCGACCGAAGAGTAACGGGCAACCCATGACGCAAAAGGGTGCACCGGCGCCGCGCCGGTGGCTCGGCTGGCTTGCGCAGGAACCGGTACTGTCGGTGCTTGCGCTTGGCCTGATCGTGCTGCAATGGGTGCGTCCGCAACCATTTTCGGTGCTCGCGGATCGTGTCGACTGGCAGACGGTCGCGACACTCGCTGGCCTGCTGATGCTGACCAAGGCGCTCGAGCTGTCCGGCTGCCTGATGTGGCTCGCGCATCGCATCGTGCACCACGTGCATTCCGAACGCGGGCTCGCGATGCTGCTCGTCGGCTTCGCCGCGGTGCTGTCGATGTGGCTCACCAACGACGTCGCGCTGTTCGTCGTCGTGCCGTTGATGGTATCGCTGCGCGCGCTGACGCCGCTGCCGTTCCGGCGGCTCGTGATCGTCGTCGCGCTGGCCGTCAACGCGGGGTCCGTCGCGACACCGCTCGGCAATCCGCAGAATCTGTTCCTGTGGCAATTGAGCGGCGTGTCGTTCGGCCGTTTCGTGGTCACGCTCGGCCCGCTCGCCCTCGCGCTGATGGCGCTGCTGCTCGCGCTGACCGCATTGATGTTCCGCGCGAAGCCGCTCGACCTGTCCGGCGACGCCGTTGCGCTTCCCGTCCAGCGCATGCACGCGCTGATCGCGGCCGTGCTGTTCGCCGCGTTCGTGCTGCTCGCCGATGCGCATCATCCGCTGCCGGGCCTCGTCGGCGTCGCCGTCGTGCTGCTTGCCGTCAAACGCGACGCAGTCCTGAAGATCGACTGGCTTCTGCTGCTGATCTTCGTGCTGATGTTCGTCGTGTTGCGCAGCGCGGCCGCGCTGCCCGTCGTGCACGACGCGATCGCGCACGCGCAACTCGATTCGCCGCTGCGCGTCTATGCGGCCGGCGCCGTGCTGTCACAGGTGATCAGCAACGTACCGGCCGCGATCCTGCTGTCGGAGTTCACGCACGACTGGCGCGCGCTTGCATTCGGCGTATCGGTCGGCGGCTTCGGCTTCGCGATCGGTTCGCTCGCGAACCTGATCGCGGTGCGTCTCGCGAAGGAGCCGCGCATGTGGCTGCCGTTCCACCTCGTGTCGATTCCGTTCGCGCTGGTGAGCGCGGCGCTCGGCGCGTGGCTGCTCGTGCACGGTTGAACGCGGCGGCGCGGGGAAGCCGTTCGACCGACGGAGCAGGCGCACGGCATTCACGCTGATCAACGGTTGTTGATAAGTGCTGCCATCCACAGTCGAACATCTGTGGCGGCGCGACAACTGACCGGATGAATTGCTGCGCGAACATCCGGTCGAATTTCGCGCACGGCGTGATGGTTGGGCCGCGGCGTTTCGCTTGTTCCCGGGCATCGGGGCGAATCGTTTCCGCCGGCTGCGTTGCAGCGAATTCCCGACGGCAATCGCGCCGCTTCGTCCTGGCCCGTGTCGGGTATCGTTTCCCGCCGTTTCCCCCGTCACCTGACTTTTTCGCGCAAGAAATACCGGTGCGGAAAACCGACCTTACAACTGTCATCGTACGTCGCCGAATCGCTTGTTTTTTCACATCATGAGGCGTCGTTTTATGCAGGTTTTTGTCGCGTCTAAAGCCTTGAATCACTTGCAACTATCGCTTACAATCGCCCGGATTTGTTAGCTAGGCACCCCTGAAAGCTTTCAGAAAGCTTGGGGTCGGGTTCAGGGATTTCAGCGGAAGATTGCGATGGCGGGTCAGGCGCCGGACGACAGGCACGATGATCAGCGCACGCAACGCACCGCTTCCGCGGCCGGCGAGCGGCGTGAACCCGACGATGACTGGGATGTCGAGCAGCAAGATAACAACATCGTTCCGCTGACGCGGGCAGAGGCCGAAAGGCTGTTCGGCCCGAACGTGAGCAAGCCCTCGCGCGTGACTCCCTACAAGGTGGTATTCGCGCAAGTGGTCCTGTCCCTGGTTGCAACGCTGGCGTGGTGGCTGTTTTCGAAGTCGCCGGGCGCCGCTGCGCAATCCGCGTTTCTGGGCGGAGCGATCGGCTGGGTACCCAGTGCGGTATTCGTGGCACGACTGAAGGCAGGTGGCTCGGCCACCGTGATGAGCTGGGTGATGGGCGAAGCCCTGAAACTCGCTCTGACGATCGGGATGTTCACCGCGGTGGCGTTCGGCTGGGCCGGCGTGCACTGGGTGCCGTTCCTCGTCACGTACCTCGTCGTGCTGAAGACGTACTGGATCGCGCTGGCCTGGCGGTAAGGAACAAGCAGCGTGCGGTTTCGACAACGAACCGCACCGGCCCGTTCCCGCAATAGCGTGTTGCGGAACGGGGCAAAACGATTTTCGACAATTTGGGTGGCATTAACGATATGGCAGCTAGCGAAGGCACGCGCGGTCCGGATCCGTCCGAGTACATTGCGCACCACTTGCAGAATTTCTCCACCTCGCATCAGACGTCGATTTTCGATATCCACGTCTGGAATCTCGACACGCTGTTCTGGTCGATCGTATGCGGCATCGTGACGATCGTCCTGCTGCGTCTGGCCGCCCGCAAGGCGACCTCGGGCGTGCCGGGCCGCTTCCAGTGCGCGATCGAGATGCTCGTCGAAATGGTCGAGGATCAATCGAAGGCCATCGTCCACGGCAATCGCACCTTCATCGCGCCGCTCGCCCTCACGGTGTTCGTGTGGGTCGCGCTGATGAACTCCCTCGACTTCCTCCCGGTCGACCTGCCGGGCCGCGTGATCGGCCTGCTCGGTCTGTCGGACGTGATTTCCCACCATCGCATCGTCCCGACGGCCGACCTGAACGGCACGCTCGGCATCGCGCTCGGCGTGTTCGTCCTGATGATCTACTACAGCATCAAGATCAAGGGCGCGGGCGGCTTTGTGCATGAGCTGCTGTCGGCCCCGTTCGGCGCCCACCCGCTGCTGTGGATCCCTAACCTCGCGCTCAACATCGTCGAATATCTCGCAAAGACCGTCTCCCTCGGTATGCGGCTGTTCGGCAACATGTACGCGGGTGAGCTGTTGTTCCTGTTGATCGCCCTGCTCGGCAGCATGTGGAGCTTCGGTGGCGACGCAACGTTCCTCGGCTTCGTTGGTCACGTGATCGCGGGTAGCGTCTGGGCAATCTTCCACATCCTGATTGTTCTGTTGCAGGCATTCATTTTCATGATGCTGACGCTGGTGTATCTCGGCCAGGCGCACGACAAGCACTAAGCGCGGCGTGCAACAAAGAGTCTTCGTTTTAGTTTTTTAAATCTCAGTTCCAAGTCTTTTCACAAAGGAGTGATCATGCAAGCTTACATCGCCAACATCCAGGGTCTGACCGCCATCGGTATCGGCATCATCATCGGCCTGGGTGCAATCGGCGCCTGTATCGGTATCGCGCTGATGGGTGGCAAGTACATCGAAGCCTGCGCACGTCAGCCGGAACTCATCAACCCGCTGCAAACGAAGATGTTCCTGCTGGCTGGTCTGATCGACGCTGCATTCCTGATCGGCGTGGGTGTCGCAATGCTGTTCGCGTTCGCGAACCCGCTCCTGTCGAAGCTCGCAGGCTAAGGTTCCTCGGAAATATGCGTCCGGCGTGAGCCGGCGCAGGGCGGAACGGAGACTTGGGGCGCTGATCGAATGCAACTCGATGAGCGCCTTACCGTTTCATTTTTCCGGAATAGCAGATAAGGAAACACCGTGAATCTCAACGCAACTCTGTTTGCGCAAATGGTCGTGTTCCTGGTCCTCGCGTGGTTCACGATGAAATTCGTGTGGCCGCCGTTGATCAACGCCCTCGACGAACGTTCGAAGAAGATCGCCGACGGCCTCGCCGCCGCGGAGAAGGGCAAGGCGGAACTCGACGCAGCGCACAAGCGCGTGGACCAGGAACTCGCGCAGGCCCGCAACGACGGCCAGCAGCGCATCGCCGACGCTGAGAAGCGTGCGCAGGCGGTCGCCGAGGAAATCAAGGCCAACGCCCAGGCTGAAGCCGCCCGCATCGTCGCCCAGGCGAAGGCGGAAGCAGAACAGCAAATCGTGAAGGCGCGCGAAGCGCTGCGTGGCGAAGTCGCCGCGCTGGCCGTGAAGGGCGCCGAGCAGATCCTGAAGCGCGAAGTCGATCAAACGGCCCACGCCCAACTGCTGAATCAACTGAAAGCCGAGCTCTGATCATGGCCGAACTTGCAACCATCGCCCGCCCTTACGCAGAAGCGCTGTTCCGCGTGGCCGAGGGCGGTGACATCGCCGCCTGGTCCACGCTCGTGCAAGAGCTGGCCCAGGTTGCGCGTCTGCCGGAAGTGCTGTCGGTCGCGTCGAGCCCGAAGGTGACGCGCACGCAAGTAGCCGAGCTGCTGCTTGCTGCGGTGAAGTCGCCGCTCGCGGCCGGCGCCGAAGCGAAGAACTTCGTGCAGATGCTGGTCGACAATCATCGCATCGCGCTGCTGCCGGAAATTGCCGAGCAGTTCGAGGCGCTCAAGAACGAACGTGAAGGCGCAGCCGACGCCGAGATCGTGAGCGCGTTCCCGCTGAACGGCGCGGATCTCGACAGTCTCGTCTCGGGCCTCGAACGCAAGTTCAAGCGCAAGCTGAAACCGACGGTCGAAGTCGATTCGTCGCTGATCGGCGGCGTGCGCGTGACGGTCGGCGACGAAGTGCTCGACACCTCGGTTCGCGCGCGCCTCGCATCGATGCAGGCTGCCTTGACCGCCTGAGCGCCACGCCGGCACGCAACAGAATTGACTATCAGGAGCGAATAATGCAACTCAATCCCTCTGAGATCAGCGAGCTGATCAAGAGCCGGATCCAGGGCCTTGAAGCGAGCGCAGACGTTCGCAACCAGGGCACCGTGATCTCCGTGACCGACGGTATCGTGCGTATCCACGGCCTGTCGGACGTGATGCAGGGCGAAATGCTCGAGTTTCCGGGCAACACGTTCGGTCTCGCGCTGAACCTCGAGCGCGACTCGGTCGGCGCGGTGATTCTCGGCGAATACGAACACATCTCGGAAGGCGACATCGTCAAGACGACGGGCCGCATTCTCGAAGTCCCGGTCGGCCCGGAACTCGTCGGCCGCGTGGTCGACGCGCTCGGCAACCCGATCGACGGCAAGGGCCCGGTCAACGCGAAGCTGACCGACGCGATCGAAAAGATCGCCCCGGGCGTGATCTGGCGCAAGTCGGTGTCGCAGCCGGTGCAGACGGGCATCAAGTCGATCGACGCGATGGTGCCGATCGGCCGTGGCCAGCGTGAGCTGATCATCGGCGACCGTCAGTGCGGCAAGACCGCGGTGGCGCTCGACGCGATCATCAACCAGAAGGGCAAGGACCTGATCTGTATCTACGTCGCGATCGGCCAGAAGGCTTCGTCGATCATGAACGTGGTGCGCAAGCTCGAGGAAACGGGCGCGCTGGAATACACGATCGTCGTCGCCGCTTCGGCGTCGGATTCGGCTGCGATGCAGTACCTGGCACCGTACGCCGGCTGCACGATGGGCGAATACTTCCGCGACCGCGGTCAAGACGCGCTGATCATCTATGACGACTTGACCAAGCAGGCCTGGGCATACCGCCAGATCTCGCTGCTGCTGCGCCGCCCGCCGGGCCGTGAAGCGTACCCGGGCGACGTGTTCTATCTGCACTCGCGTCTGCTCGAGCGTGCGGCTCGCGTATCGGAAGAGTACGTCGAGAAGTTCACGAACGGCGAAGTGAAGGGCAAGAGCGGCTCGCTGACGGCACTGCCGGTCATCGAAACGCAGGCAGGCGACGTGACCGCGTTCGTTCCGACGAACGTGATCTCGATTACCGACGGCCAGATCTTCCTGGAAACCGACCTGTTCAACGCAGGCATCCGCCCGGCAATCAACGCCGGCGTGTCGGTGTCGCGCGTCGGCGGCGCCGCTCAGACGAAGGTCGTGAAGAAGCTGTCGGGCGGTATCCGTACCGACCTCGCGCAGTACCGTGAACTGGCTGCATTCGCGCAGTTCGCATCGGACCTCGACGAAGCGACCCGCAAGCAGCTCGAGCGCGGCCGCCGCGTGACGGAACTGCTGAAGCAGCCGCAGTACCAGCCGCTGCAGGTCTGGGAACTGGCCGTGTCGCTGTACGCCGCGAACAACGGCTACCTCGACGATCTCGACGTCAAGCAAGTGCTGTCGTTCGAGAAGGGCCTGCGCGACAACCTGAAGACCAGCCACGCTGACCTCATCAAGCGTATCGAAGACACCAAGGATCTCTCGAAGGACGACGAAGGCGCGCTGCGCGCGGCGATCGAAGCCTTCAAGAAGTCCGGTGCCTATTGATCCGCGAGTGACACACCGACGCCGCGCGGGTGCTGATGCGCCCGCGCCGCTTCGGTGAGCGATGCATGAGCCCCGAGTAAAGCGCTAAAGCGCTAACTCGGGGCGCAAAGGAGCAAGCTATGGCTGGAATGAAGGAAATTCGCGGCAAGATCAAGAGCGTGCAGAACACGCGCAAGATCACGAAGGCGATGGAGATGGTGGCTGCATCGAAGATGCGTCGCGCGCAGGAACGCATGCGCGCCGCTCGTCCGTATGCGGACAAGGTCCGTGCCATCGCCGCGCACATGAGCCGTGCGAACCCGGAGTACCGCCACCCGTTCATGGTGGCGAACGACGGCGCGCAGACGGCCGGCATCATCCTCGTCACGACGGACAAGGGTCTGTGCGGTGGTCTGAACACCAACGTGCTGCGTGCGACGGTGCAGAAGTTCAAGGAGCTGGAAGAGAAGGGCCAGAAGGTCGAAGCCACCGCGATCGGCGGCAAGGGCCTCGGGTTCCTGAACCGCTTCGGCGCGAAGGTGATGTCGCAGGTCGTGCACCTCGGCGACACCCCGCACCTGGACAAGCTGATCGGCGCCGTGAAGACGCAGCTCGATCTGTACTCGGAAGGCAAGCTGTCGGCGGTTTATATCGCTTACACGCGCTTCGTCAACACGATGAAGCAGGAAGCCGTGATCGAGCAGCTGCTGCCGCTGTCGTCGGAACACTTCGAAGCCGATGACGGTACGCCGGCGACGTCGTGGGATTACATCTACGAGCCGGACGCGCAGGCAGTCGTCGACGAACTGCTCGTGCGTTACGTCGAGGCGCTGGTGTACCAGGCCGTCGCGGAAAACATGGCGTCCGAGCAATCGGCGCGCATGGTCGCGATGAAGGCCGCGTCCGACAACGCGAAGACGGTGATCAGCGAACTGCAGCTCGTATACAACAAGAGCCGTCAGGCCGCGATCACGAAAGAACTGTCGGAGATCGTCGGCGGCGCAGCCGCTGTTTAAGCGCGCGCCCGGGACGACAACTGCGCCTTTGCGCGAGTAAAGAATCAGGTATTTAAAGGAAAAGCGATGAGTACTGCTGCTTTGGTAGAAGGCAAGATCGTACAGTGCATCGGCGCCGTTATCGACGTGGAATTCCCGCGCGACAGCATGCCGAAGATCTACGACGCGCTCATTCTCGATGGCTCGGAACTGACGCTCGAAGTCCAGCAGCAGCTGGGTGACGGCGTGGTCCGTACCATTTGTCTGGGTGCATCCGACGGCCTGCGCCGCGGCCTGACCGTGAAGAACACGGCGAAGCCGATCTCGGTGCCGGTCGGCAAGCCGACCCTCGGTCGTATCATGGACGTGCTCGGCCGTCCGATCGACGAAGCCGGCCCGATCGAAAGCGAAACGACGCGTTCGATCCACCAGAAGGCACCGGCGTTCGACGAACTGTCGCCGTCGACCGAACTGCTCGAAACGGGTATCAAGGTCATCGACCTGATCTGCCCGTTCGCGAAGGGCGGCAAGGTTGGCCTGTTCGGTGGTGCAGGCGTGGGCAAGACCGTCAACATGATGGAGCTCATCAACAACATCGCGAAGGAACACGGCGGTTACTCCGTGTTCGCGGGCGTGGGCGAGCGTACCCGTGAAGGGAACGACTTCTACCACGAAATGAAGGACTCGAACGTTCTCGACAAGGTCGCGCTGGTGTACGGCCAGATGAACGAGCCGCCGGGCAACCGTCTGCGCGTCGCGCTGACCGGCCTGACGATGGCCGAGCACTTCCGTGACGAAGGCCTCGACGTGCTGTTCTTCGTCGACAACATCTACCGTTTCACGCTGGCCGGTACCGAAGTGTCGGCACTGCTCGGCCGTATGCCGTCGGCAGTGGGCTATCAGCCGACGCTGGCTGAAGAAATGGGCAAGCTGCAAGAGCGCATCACGTCGACCAAGAAGGGCTCGATTACGTCGGTTCAGGCCGTGTACGTCCCTGCGGACGACTTGACCGACCCGTCGCCGGCCACGACCTTCGGCCACCTGGACGCAACCGTCGTTCTGTCGCGTGACATCGCTTCGCTGGGTATCTACCCGGCGGTCGACCCGCTCGACTCGACGTCGCGCCAGATCGACCCGAACGTGATCGGTGAAGAGCACTACTCGATCACCCGTCGCGTTCAGCAGACGCTGCAGCGCTACAAGGAACTGCGCGACATCATCGCGATTCTGGGCATGGACGAACTGTCGCCGGAAGACAAGCTGTCGGTCGCGCGCGCGCGTAAGATCCAGCGTTTCCTGTCGCAGCCGTTCCACGTCGCTGAAGTGTTCACGGGCTCGCCGGGCAAGTACGTGCCGCTGAAGGAAACGATCCGCGGCTTCAAGATGATCGTCGACGGCGAGTGCGACCACCTGCCGGAACAGGCGTTCTACATGGTCGGCACGATCGACGAAGCCTTCGAAAAGGCCAAGAAGATCTCGTAAGGGTTCGAGTGAGTCGCACGGCGCGTGCTAGTCGGGATTAACAGTCGGACTGATAATCCCGGCCGGTCGCGCCGACCGCAATACGCTCAATCCGCCGTGCATGGGATCGGCGCAGGCGCGCAAGTGCCCGCTCCGATCGACAGGAGTCGATATGGCAACCATCAAAGTAGACGTCGTCAGCGCGGAAGAGCAGATCTTCTCGGGCGAGGCGAAATTCGTCGCGCTGCCGGGCGAAACGGGTGAGCTGGGTATTCTGCCGGGTCACACGCCGCTGATCACCCGGATTCGTCCGGGTGCGGTGCGCATCGAAGTCGAGGGCGGCAACGACGAATTCGTGTTCGTCGCGGGCGGCATTCTCGAAGTGCAGCCGGGCGCCGTGACGGTGCTCGCCGATACCGCGATTCGCGGCAAGGACCTCGACGCGGCGAAAGCCGAGGAAGCGCGCAAGCGTGCCGAGGAAACGCTGCAGAACGCGAAGTCGGATCTCGACCTCGCGAAAGCGCAATCCGAGCTCGCGACCGCGATGGCGCAGCTCGAGGCGATCCAGCGTCTGGCGAAGATTCGCAGCCGGCACTGAGCCGCGCCGCGTATCCCGCGAAAGAAAGCAGCCTTCGGGCTGCTTTTTTTTCGCCCGCGTTCCGTCCGCGCTTCGTCCGCGCTTCGTCCGCATTTCGTCGGAGTTTTGCGGGTCCGATCATTCCGTCCGGTCGTGCTATTTCACCCGCCCGTCGCGATTCGATGTCAGAGTATCGTCAGCGGAGCGCGGCATCATCCGCGGTGAGGCCCGCCGTCGCGATCGTTGCGGCGAAGGCGCGCGCAGCAGGCGCGCGCGGGCCGATCAGACAAGAACGGACGGAGACATCGATGGCAGCAGACCTTGGCAAGGGGGCGCTGATCGCGCCCGAGAACGGCTTGTCGTACGTGCGCGGCGCGACCGACGTGCCGCTATCCGACGCGACGATCGGCCGGTTCCTGCTCGACACGGCTGGCCGCTTTCCCGACCGTCCGGCCGTCGTGTTCCGCGAGCAGCAGGTGCGCTGGACCTGGCGCGCGTTCGCGAGCGAGGTCGACGTGCTGGCAGCGGGGCTCGCCGCGCTCGGGATCGTGAAGGGCGACTGCGTCGGCATCTGGTCGCCGAACCGCAGCGAATGGCTGCTCACGCAGTTCGCGACCGCGCGGATCGGCGCGGTGCTCGTCAACATCAACCCGGCCTACCGGCTGTCGGAACTCGAATACGCGCTGAACAAGGTCGGCTGCAAGGCCGTGATCGCGGCCGAGCGCTTCAAGCGCTCCGCGTACGTCGAGATGCTGCAGACCCTCGCGCCGGAGCTCGCGACCGCGACGCCGGGCGACCTGCACGCGGCGCGCGTGCCGAGCCTGCGCACGATCGTGTCGATGGGCGACGTGGCGCCGGCCGGCATGTTCCGCTTCGCGGACGTGATGGCGCGCGGCCGCCAGGCCGTCGATCCCGCGCTGCTCGACGCGCTCGGCGCAACGCTCTCGGCCAGCGATCCGATCAACATCCAGTTCACGAGCGGCACGACCGGCAGCCCGAAGGGCGCGACGCTCACGCACCGCAACGTCGTCAACAATGCGCGCTCGATCGCGATGGCGATGCGCTTCACCGAACAGGATTCGCTCTGCATCCCCGTGCCGCTCTATCACTGCTTCGGGATGGTGCTGGCCGTGCTCGCCTGCGTGTCGACGGGCGCCGCGATGGTATTCCCCGGCGAGGCGTTCGACCCGGTCGCGACGCTCGCGGCGGTGGCCGAGGAACGCTGCACCGCGCTGCACGGCGTGCCGACGATGTTCATCGCGGAGCTCGACCATCCGGAATTCGCCAGATTCGACCTGTCGACGCTGCGCACCGGGATCATGGCCGGCTCGCCGTGCCCGATCGAGACGATGAAGCGCGTCGTGTCGCAGATGCATTTGTCGGAGAT
The DNA here is from genome assembly GCF_020419985.1 of Burkholderia sp. AU32262. Classification (NCBI taxonomy): domain Bacteria; kingdom Pseudomonadati; phylum Pseudomonadota; class Betaproteobacteria; order Burkholderiales; family Burkholderiaceae; genus Burkholderia; species Burkholderia sp. AU32262. Next base: position 93,759 of record NZ_JAIZRS010000019.1, on the reverse strand, counting down.
CACGATCGCGTACGGAATGACGGAGACGAGCCCGGTGTCGTTCCAGAGCTCGACCGACGATCCGCTCGAAAAGCGCACGACGACGGTCGGCCGCATTCAGCCGCATCTCGAAGTAAAGATCGTCGATGCGGCCGGCGACATCGTGCCGGTCGGCGCGACGGGCGAGCTGTGCACGAAGGGCTATTCGGTGATGCTCGGCTACTGGGACGACGACGCGAAGACGCGCGAGGTGCTGGTCGACGGGTGGATGCATACGGGCGACCTCGCGACGCTCGACGAGGACGGCTATTGCAACATCGTCGGCCGCCTGAAGGACATGGTGATTCGCGGTGGCGAGAACGTCTATCCACGCGAGATCGAGGAATTCCTGTTTCGACATCCGAAGATTCAGAGCGCGCAGGTATTCGGCGTGCCCGATGCGAAGTACGGCGAGGAGCTGTGCGCGTGGATCGTGCTGCGCCCCGACGAGCAGATGACCGAGGACGACGTGCGTGCCTTCTGCCAAGGCCAGATCGCGCACTACAAGATTCCGCGCTATATCCGCTTCGTCGACGAACTGCCGATGACGGTGACGGGCAAGGTGCAGAAATTCGTGATGCGCGAGCGGATGATCGAGGAGCTGAAGCTCGACGTGCAGAAGACGGCTTGAGGGGGGACGGTGCGCGAAAAACGTGGCGGCCTGCAGGTCGCTACGTTTTCGATGGACGAAAAAAAGCGGGCTTATTAGCCCGCTAAAAACCACACGCTACGGGGTTAGCGCGAGGAGACCAAAGATGAAACCGGATCCGGCGGGGGCCGGAAACGACTCCAACAGGGATGCCCCTCGGAAGGGCTTCGGTACGTGACCGACTGGCTCGCAGCGCTTCGCGTCCGCTCACACTTGGCACACGAGACCGCATCCGTGTTGAAACCGTTGAGGCCCATTGTGGGCGAATTAACGACCCCTCGCGGTAACAAAGTGTTTCAGGTTGTAACGCCCGCCAGATAAGGCTTTCCGGGAGTTTTTGCTGTTTTCGGGCTCCTGAAAAAGGTCATTTTTACCCATATTTTCCGCCGCGTTTTCGAGGTATGCGCGCGATGCGTTTTTCACGCGTATCGGGCGCGATGAATTGCCGATTTTCACGCGAGAAAGTGCACGGCACGATCGATACCGCGCATGACGATTCATTCGTCAGAAAGATTTTGAAACGTGATCGGGACGCGTGGAAGTCGGCCATTCGGCCAATTTGGCGGGTCGCGCGCCGCGCATGGGCGCGGCGGCGCGACGCGAAGGTGTAACGGCGACGCATGCCGGCGGCCGACGCAGGCGGGATTTCCGCACTTGGCGGCCGCAGCGGGCGGTGCCCGTCATCGGCCGCCGGTTGCACGCGCGCTTACTTCAGCCACTTGTCCGACAGCGCCTGATATTCACCGGTGGACAGCGCGAGATGCAGCCACTGGTCGACGTATTGCTGGAACACGACGTCGCCGCGCGGCACCATGTACGCCTTCTCGCCGAACTGGAACGGCTTGTCCGGATGCACCGAGCAGAGGCCCGGATTCAGCTTTTGCTGCAGCAGCGTCTCCGACGCATCCGTCACCATCACGTCGGCCTTGCCCGCGAGGATCTGCTTGAAGATCGTCACGTTGTCCGGATAGACGGTCAGGTTCGCGTGCGTGAAGAACTGCTTCGCGAAGCGCTCGTTGGTGCCGCCCGGATTCACGATTACGCGCGTCTCGGGCCGGTCGATCTGCGCGACGCTCTGGTACTTGTCGGCATCCGCGCAGCGCACGATCGGCGTCTTGCCGTCGACCACGTACGGCTGCGTGAAGAACACGCGCTTCTGGCGCTCGAGCGTGGTCGACACGCCGCCCACCGCGATGTCGCACTTCGCGACGAAGTCTTGGGTGAGGTTCGGCCAGCTCGTCTTCACGTAATCGGCCTTCACGCCGAGCGATTTCGCGAGCGATTCGGCCATGTCGATGTCGATGCCCTCGAAGCGGCCGTCCGCGCGGTAGTACGAATACGGCTTGTAGTCGCCCGTCGTACACACGCGCAGCGTGCCGCGCGCCAGCACCTCGTCGAGCCGCGAGCCGGTGCCCGGCGCGCTCGTGGCGGCGCCGGCGGCAGTTTGCGCGTGTGCGGCGGTGCAGCACAGCAACGCGGCCGCGGCCAGCGTGGCGAATGTCTTCATCGGTCTCCTCCTTCGTTCGGTTCGATATGAGCGTCCGATCATAACGGAGCTGTCGCGCGCGTCATATGGCCGCCATTGCATCGGCCTGCGCGGTCCGACCGCGGCTGTCCGGTAAAATGCCGCTTTGCCTTCGCATCGTCGCTCCTACCGTGGCCCATAACCTGCTCAACGACACCTTCCTGCGTGCGCTTCTGCGCGAGCCGACCGACTACACGCCGATCTGGCTGATGCGCCAGGCCGGCCGCTACCTGCCTGAATACAACGCGACGCGCGCGCGTGCCGGCAGCTTTCTCGGGCTGGCCAAAAACCCCGACTACGCGACCGAGGTGACGCTGCAGCCGCTCGAGCGCTTCCCGCTCGACGCCGCGATCCTGTTCTCGGACATCCTGACGATTCCCGACGCGATGGGCCTCGGCCTCGACTTCCAGGCCGGCGAAGGACCGAAGTTCGCGCATCCGGTGCGCACCGAGGCCGACGTCGCGAAGCTCGCGGTGCCGGACATCGACGAGACGCTCGGCTACGTGACGGGCGCCGTGCGCGAGATCCGCCGCGCGCTCACCGACGGCCAGGGCCTCCAGCGCGTGCCGCTGATCGGCTTCTCGGGCAGCCCGTGGACGCTCGCGTGCTACATGGTCGAAGGCGGCGGCTCGGACGATTTCCGCACGGTGAAGTCGATGGCGTATTCGCGCCCCGACCTGATGCACCGAATCCTCGACGTGAACGCGCAGGCGGTGGCCGCGTACCTGAATGCGCAGATCGAAGCGGGCGCGCAGGCCGTGATGATCTTCGATACGTGGGGCGGCGCGCTGGCCGACGGCGCGTACCAGCGCTTCTCGCTCGACTATATCCGCCGCGTGGTGTCGCAGCTCAAGCGCGAGCACGATGGCGAGCGCGTGCCGGTGATTACGTTCACGAAGGGCGGCGGGTTGTGGCTCGAGGAGATCGCGGCGACCGGCGTCGACGCGGTCGGGCTCGACTGGACGGTCAACCTCGGTGCCGCGCGCGAGCGCGTCGCGGGGCGCGTGGCGCTGCAGGGCAACCTCGACCCGACGATCCTGTTCGCGCCACCGGCCGCGGTGCGCGAACAGGCGCGCGCGGTGCTCGACAGCTACGGCAACCATCCGGGCCACGTGTTCAACCTGGGGCACGGCATCTCGCAATTCACGTCGCCCGATCACGTCGCCGAACTCGTCGACGAAGTGCATACCCACAGCCGCGCGATCCGTAGCCGAGCGGCGGGCTGAACGCAAGCGCCGCCATGCTGCGTTGCGGGATGGCGGTGTTTCGTTTTTGAAACTAAACAGGACGCAACCCCGCTCCCGTTGCCGATTCGATGCTTGTCAAGACTTGACTTATACACATTTTCCACGTTGCAGCGCGGTAGAGCCCCGTATCGGTCAATTTGTCTCGCTATGGTTGGGTAATTTGAATAGCAGCCTTATGGAATAAGGCTTCGCGGGACACGGCCGGAAGCGGCGGAAAACAGCGAAAAGCACGGCCCTGCGCGCGTTGCGGCTGTTGAGCGGCGAGTTCTCAACAAAGTTATCCACAGGCTGGGCAGGGTATACGGCGATTCCTAATGCGAATCCAAAACTTAGCGCCGAATCTGAAGTTTTACTTTAAGTTCGCCGTCGCGATGCGGGCGCGGGTGCACGTCGTCCGTCCCCTGCGTGTCGCCGCCGCGGGAGCGTGTCGATGAGCGGCACCTACCTGCGCGTGGCGCTCGACCATCCGCTCGCTACCCTCTTCGACTACCGCTGCGACGTGCAGCCCGCGCCCGTGCCCGGCACGCTGGTGCAGGTGCCGTTCGGCAAGCGGCAGGCCGTCGGGCTCGTCTGCGAAGTCACCACTCACACCGATGTGCCGCCATCGCGGCTGCGCGCGGTCGATGCGATCTGTGCCGACCTGCCGCCGCTGTCGGCGGACTGGCTCGCGCTCGTGTCGTTCGCCGCCGACTACTATCAGCGCGGGCGTGGCGAGGTCGCGTTGCCGGCGCTGCCGCAGGCGCTGCGCGACGCCGGGCGCTGGGGGCGGCTGCTCGCGCCGGAAGTGCGCTACCGGCCGACCGAAGCCGGCCGCGCGGCGCTGCCCGATGCGTTGCCCGCGCGCGGCGCCGCGCTGCGCCGGCTCGCGCAGGCGCTGGTCGACACCGGCTCGCTGACGCTGCCCGACGCGCGCGCGCTGCATCCGAAGGCGGCCGCGACGCTCGACGACTGGGCGGCGCGCGGCTGGGTCGACGTCGAGGAGATCGGCTGGGCCGATGCGCCTGTGGTCAACCCTGTGGATAACCTGTCGACAAGCAGTGGACGGGCTGTGCCGCCGGCGTTGACGGACCAGCAGGCCGAGGCGCTCGACGCGATCCGCGCGGCGCAGGGCTTCGCGCCGTTCCTGCTGCACGGCGTGACGGGCAGCGGCAAGACCGAGGTCTACCTGCACGCGCTCGCGTCGCTGCTCGACGCGCGGCCGGACGCGCAGGCGCTCGTGCTCGTGCCCGAAATCAACCTGACGCCGCAATTCGAGGCCGCGTTTCGCGCGCGCTTCGCGGGCGCGCTCGCCGACGACGCGATCGTCACGCTGCACAGCGGGCTTGCCGAAGGCGAGCGCGCGCGCAACTGGCTCGCCGCGCACACGGGCCGCGCGCGGATCGTGCTCGGCACGCGCCTCGCGGTGCTCGCGTCGATGCCGACGCTCGCGCTGATCGTCGTCGACGAGGAACACGAGCCCGCGTACAAGCAGCAGGAAGGGCTGCGCTATTCGGCGCGCGACCTGGCCGTGTGGCGCGCGAAGCACCTCGGCATCACCGTCGTGCTCGGCTCGGCCACGCCGTCGCTCGAAAGCTGGTGGCAGGCCGAGCAGGGGCGCTACACGCGGCTCACGCTGTCGCGCCGCGCGGTGGCCGACGCCACGCTGCCGACCGTGCGGCTGATCGATCTCGAAGAGGAGCGGCGGCGCGGGCGCGCGTCGATGGGCGGGCTGTCGGGGCCGCTCGTCGCGGCGCTGAAGGCGCGGCTCGAACGCGGCGAACAGAGCCTCGTGTTCCTGAACCGGCGCGGTTACGCGCCGCAGCTCGCGTGCGACGCATGCGGCTGGGTGGCCGGCTGCCCGCGCTGCAGCGCGTACGTCGTGCTGCACAAGCCCGAGCACGCGCTGCGCTGCCATCACTGCGGCTGGGAAGCGCGCATTCCGCGGTCGTGCCCCGAGTGCGGGAACGTCGACATCGCGCCGCTCGGGCGCGGCACGCAGCGCATCGAGGAGACGCTCGCCGAAGCCGTGCCGGGCGCGCGGATCCTGCGGATCGACGCGGACAGCACGCGCCGCAAGGGCAGCGCGCAGGCGCTCTTTTCCGACGTGCACGCGGGCGAGGTCGACATCCTGGTCGGCACGCAGATGATCGCGAAGGGGCACGACTTCCAGCGCGTGTCGCTCGTCGGCGTGCTCAACGCCGATACCGCGCTGTTCTCGCACGACTTCCGCGCGAGCGAGCGGCTGTTCGCGCAGCTGATGCAGGTGAGCGGCCGCGCGGGGCGCGCCGGGCTGCCGGGCGAAGTGATGGTGCAGACGCGCTACCCGCGTCACGCGCTGTACCACGCGCTCGGGCGGCAGGACTACGTCGGCTTCGCGAATTCGACGCTCGGCGAGCGCCGCGACGCGCATCTGCCGCCGTTCGTCTACCAGGCGCTGCTGCGCGCCGAAGGGCGCACGCTCGATGCGGTGCTCGCGTTCCTGCTGCAGGCCGCGGCTGCGTTGCCGGGGCTGCCGGGCGCGGATCGCGTGACCGTGTACGACGCGGTGCCGATGACGATCGTGAAGGTCGCGAACGTCCATCGCGCGCAGCTGCTGCTCGAAAGTGCGTCGCGGGCGGCGCTGCAGCATGCGCTGCGCGCCTGGCAGCCGGAACTGCGCGCGCTGAAGGGCGTGCTGCGGTGGAGCGTCGAGGTCGATCCGCTGGATATCTGAGCGACGCGCCGCGCGACCATCGCGCGACGCGGTGTCCGATACCCCAAGCGTGGGCCGCGCGGCGCCGCCCCGAACGTCTCCAGCGCGTTCCCAACGCGTGCCCAACGCGTGCCCAACGCGGGCGCCGCGGCACGTCACCTCATCCAGTGCAACCTGCTTTCGGCCGCTTTCGCGCATGCCGAAGGTTGCACACGGGTGCCGAACCGGCCCGATCAGGGAAAATACCGATCCCCGGACCACGGGCAACCCCTAGGTTGCAACCGCATAAGTGGCTGATTATATTGACTAACTTATGGGTGCAACCCATCTCTTTATTTGGTTGCACCTTTTTATTGCGTGCCGTAGGATTTCGCGCATCCTCTTACACCACACTGCCGGGCTCGCACCGGCGCACGAACCCACCATGGCAAGCACGACTCTCGGCGTCAAGGTCGACGACCTTCTTCGCTCGCGCCTCAAGGACGCCGCCGCGCGTCTCGAGCGCACTCCCCACTGGCTGATCAAGCAGGCGATCTTCGCGTATCTGGAGCGGATCGAGCACGGCCAGTTGCCGCCCGAGCTGTCGGGCCACAGCGGCGTGACGGAGCTCGCCGACGGTCAGTCCGCGGACGGCGACGACGACAACTCGCCGCATCCGTTCCTCGAGTTCGCGCAGAACGTGCAGCCGCAATCGGTGCTGCGCGCGGCGATCACGGCCGCGTACCGCCGCCCGGAACCGGAGTGCGTGCCGTTCCTGCTCGGCCAGGCGCGCTTGCCCGCGAACCTGCAGGCGGACGTGCAGACGCTCGCGACGAAGCTGGTCGAGGCGCTGCGCGAGAAAAGCTCGGGCGGCGGCGTCGAAGGGCTGATCCACGAGTTCTCGCTGTCGAGCCAGGAAGGCGTCGCGCTGATGTGCCTCGCCGAAGCGCTGCTGCGCATTCCCGATCGCGCGACGCGCGACGCGCTGATCCGCGACAAGATCAGCAAGGGCGACTGGCGCTCGCACGTCGGCCACGCGCCGTCGCTGTTCGTGAACGCGGCCACCTGGGGGCTGATGATCACCGGCAAGCTCGTGACGACCAACAGCGAAGCGGGGCTGTCGTCGGCGCTCACGCGCCTGATCGGCCGCGGCGGCGAGCCGCTGATCCGCAAGGGCGTCGACATGGCGATGCGCCTGATGGGCGAGCAGTTCGTCACCGGCGAGACGATTTCCGAAGCGCTCGCGAACAGCCGCAAGTACGAAGCGCGCGGCTTCCGCTACTCGTACGACATGCTCGGCGAAGCGGCGACGACCGAAGAGGACGCGCAGCGCTACTACGCGTCGTACGAACAGGCGATCCACGCGATCGGCAAGGCGGCCGGCGGCCGCGGCATCTACGAAGGCCCGGGCATCTCGATCAAGCTGTCGGCGCTGCACGCGCGCTACTCGCGCTCGCAGCAGGACCGCACGATGAGCGAGCTGCTGCCGCGCGTGCGCGCGCTCGCGCTGCTCGCGCGCCGCTACGACATCGGCCTGAACATCGACGCGGAAGAAGCCGACCGGCTCGAACTGTCGCTCGACCTGCTCGAGGCGCTGTGCTTCGATCCGGAGCTCGCGGGCTGGAACGGCATCGGCTTCGTCGTGCAGGGCTACCAGAAGCGCTGCCCGTTCGTGATCGACTACCTGATCGATCTCGCGCGCCGCAGCCGCCACCGCCTGATGATCCGCCTCGTGAAGGGCGCGTACTGGGATACCGAAATCAAGCGCGCGCAGGTCGACGGCCTCGAAGGCTATCCGGTCTATACGCGCAAGATCTACACCGACGTGTCGTACCTCGCGTGCGCGAAGAAGCTGCTCGCGGCGCCCGACGCGGTCTACCCGCAGTTCGCGACGCACAACGCGTACACGCTGGCCGCGATCTATCACCTGGCCGGCCAGAACTACTACCCGGGCCAGTACGAATTCCAGTGCCTGCACGGGATGGGCGAGCCGCTGTACGAGGAAGTCACGGGCCGCGACAAGCTGAACCGCCCGTGCCGCGTGTACGCGCCGGTCGGCACGCACGAGACGCTGCTCGCGTACCTGGTGCGCCGCCTGCTGGAAAACGGCGCGAACACGTCGTTCGTGAACCGCATCGCCGATAAAACGGTGTCGGTGAAGGAACTGGTCGCCGACCCGGTCGATGAAGCGTCGAAGGTCGTGCCGCTCGGCGCGCCGCACGCGAAGATCCCGCTGCCGCGCAACCTGTACGGCGACGAGCGTCCCAATTCGATGGGCCTCGACCTGTCGAACGAACACCGTCTCGCGTCGCTGTCGTCCGCGCTGCTCGCGAGCGCGCATCATCCGTGGCGCGCGGCGCCGATGCTCGCCGACGACGCGCTCGCCGACGCACCGGCGCGCGACGTGCGCAACCCGGCCGACCAGCGCGACGTGGTCGGCACGGTCAGCGAAGCGACGGCCGAACACGTGAGCGCGGCGCTCGCGCACGCGGTGGCCGCCGCGCCGATCTGGCAGGCGACGCCGGTCGATGCGCGCGCCGATTGCCTGGTGCGCGCGGCCGACCTGCTCGAAGCGCAGATGCACACGCTGATGGGCCTGATCGTGCGCGAAGCCGGCAAGTCGTTGCCGAACGCGATCGCCGAGATCCGCGAAGCGGTCGACTTCCTGCGCTACTACGCGGCGCAGATCCGCGGCGAATTCTCGAACGACACGCACCGTCCGCTCGGCCCCGTGGTCTGCATCAGCCCGTGGAACTTCCCGCTCGCGATCTTCATGGGCCAGGTGGCCGCGGCGCTCGCCGCCGGCAACACGGTGCTCGCGAAGCCGGCCGAACAGACGCCGCTGATCGCCGCGCAGGCCGTGCGGCTGCTGCGCGAGGCCGGCGTGCCGGCCGGCGCGGTGCAACTGCTGCCGGGCACCGGCGAGACCGTCGGCGCGGCGCTGGTCGCCGATCCGCGCACGCGGGCGGTGATGTTCACGGGCTCGACCGAAGTCGCGCGCCTGATCAACAAGACGCTCGCCGCGCGCCTCGACCCGGACGGCAAGCCGATTCCGCTGATCGCGGAGACGGGCGGCCAGAACGCGATGATCGTAGACTCGTCGGCGCTCGCGGAGCAGGTCGTCGCGGACGTGATGCAGTCGTCGTTCGACTCGGCCGGTCAACGGTGTTCGGCGCTGCGTGTTCTGTGTCTGCAGGACGACGTCGCGGACCGCACGCTGACGATGCTCAAGGGCGCGATGCACGAGCTGTCGCTCGGCAACCCCGACCGCCTGTCGACCGACGTCGGCCCGGTGATCGACGCCGAAGCGAAGCAGACGATCGACGCGCACGTCGCGGCGATGAAGGACAAGGGCCATGCGGTCACGCAACTGCCGATGCCCGACGCGTGCGCGCACGGCACCTTCGTGCCGCCGACGCTGATCGAGATCGGCAGCATCGACGAGCTCAAGCGTGAAGTGTTCGGCCCCGTGCTGCACGTGGTGCGCTACCGCCGCAGCCAGCTCGACAAGTTGCTCGAGCAGATCCGCGCGACGGGCTACGGGCTGACGCTCGGCATCCACACGCGGATCGACGAGACGATCGCGCACGTGATCTCGAATGCGCACGTGGGCAACATCTACGTGAACCGCAACGTGATCGGCGCGGTGGTCGGCGTGCAGCCGTTCGGCGGCGAAGGGCTGTCGGGCACGGGCCCGAAGGCCGGCGGCGCGCTGTACCTGCAGCGCCTGCTCGCGACGCGTCCGTCGGGCCTGCCGCGCTCGCTCGCGCAGTCGCTGGTGGCGGACGGCGCGACCGAAAGCGATGCGCGCGGCAACCCGGCGGCGGCGCTCGCGACGCTGCGCGACTGGCTGATCGAGCAGCGCGAGCCGGCGCTGGCCGCACGCTGCGACGGCTACCTCGCACAGGTTCCGGCCGGCGCGACCGCCGTGCTGAGCGGGCCGACGGGCGAGCGAAACACGTATACACTCGGCCCGCGCGGCACGGTGCTGTGTGTCGCGGCGACGCCGGGCGGCGCGCGTGCGCAGTTCGCGGCGGTGCTGGCGACGGGCAACCGCGCGCTGTTCGCCGGCGCGGCGGGCGAGGCGCTGGCGGCCGCGCTGCCGGCGTCGCTGAAGGCGCACGCGGCCGTGCGCAAGCAGGCCGACGCGCCGTTCGACGCGGTGCTGTTCGAGGGCGACAGCGACGAGCTGCAGACGCTCGTGAAGGACGTCGCGCAGCGGCCGGGCCCGATCGTGTCGGTGCAGGGCGTGTCGGCGGGCGCGTTCGAGAACGGCGATGCGGAAGACTACGCGCTCGAACGGCTCCTGACGGAGCGCTCGGTGAGCGTGAATACGGCCGCGGCGGGCGGCAATGCGAATTTGATGACGATCGGCTGATCATCCTTGCCGTTCGGATCAAACAAAGGAAGCGGCAAGGCGATCCCGAAGCTGCTTCATTTACCCTGGTACCAAGGAGATGCTATGCAACACACGATGAAAAAGGTGGCAGGCGCGACGTTCGTCGCGGTCATGTCGCTGGCGGGGACGGCCCATGCGGATGACGTGAAGATCGGTTACGCAGGGCCGATGACGGGCGCGCAGGCGCACTACGGCAAGGATATGCAGAACGGGATCGTGCTCGCGCTGGAAGACTTCAACGCGACGAACCCGAAGATCGGCGGCAAGCCGGTGAAGTTCGTGCTGAGCACGCAGGACGACCAGGCTGACCCGCGCACGGGCACGACGGTCGCGCAGAAGCTCGTCGACGACGGCATCAAGGGCATGCTCGGCCACTTCAACTCGGGCACGACGATTCCCGCCTCGCGCATCTACGCGAACGCGGGCATTCCGGAAATCGCGATGGCGACGGCGCCGGAATACACGCAGCAAGGCTACAAGACGACCTTCCGCATGATGACGTCCGACACGCAGCAGGGCTCGGTGGCCGGCGCGTTCGCATCGAAGGATCTCGGCATGAAGAAGATCGCGATCGTCGACGACCGCACGGCCTACGGCCAGGGTCTCGCCGACCAGTTCGAGAAGGCCGCGAAAGCCGGCGGCGCGACGATCGTCGACCGTGAATTCACGAACGACAAGGCTGTCGACTTCAAGGCGATTCTGACGAAGCTGAAGGCGGCGAAGCCGGACCTCGTCTACTACGGCGGTGCGGATTCGCAGGCAGCGCCGATGGTCAAGCAGATGAAGGCGCTCGGCATCACCGCCCCGCTGATGAGCGGCGAAATGGTGAAGACGCCGACGTTCCTGAAGATCGCGGGCAACGCGGCCGAAGGCACGATCGCCTCGCTGGCCGGGCTGCCGCTGGAAGAAATGCCGGGCGGCAAGGCTTACGCCGACAAGTACAAGAAGCGTTTCGGCGAAGACGTGCAGACGTACTCGCCGTACGCGTACGACGGCGCGATGGCGATGCTGAACGCGATGAAGAAGGCCGATTCGACCGATCCGGCGAAGTACCTGCCGGTGCTCGCGAAGACCGACATGGCCGGCGTCACGTCGACGCACGTCGCGTACGACGCGAAGGGCGACCTGAAGAACGGCGGCATCACGATGTACAAGGTCGAGAAGGGCGACTGGAAGCCGCTGAAGAGCATCGGCGGGAAGTAAGCAGCTCGATGTGATGTGATGTGACGCGCGGGCGGCGGCGCGATGCGTCGTTCCGCGATTCATGCGAAAAAGCCACCGGGCCGTTGGGTCCGGTGGCTTTTTCTTTGGTGGCCCACGGCCGGCAGGGCATAGGGATCTTGCAGGCCGCGGTGCAGCAGGATCGCCGCATGCGTACGTCCATACCGCGTCGCCGTGATCGGCGGCATTGTGACGCTACTTGCCGTCGCAGCACTTGTTAGGGCAATCGGGCAGGAAGGAAATTTCCACACGCCGCCCATTGTCCACGTCGCGCTGCGAATAGACGCTGGTACTCTTGTTGATGGTCCCGCGCAAAAAACCGAGTTGCTCCAACAGCGCATACGCGGTTTGCAATCTCGATTGCGCAAGGGCCAGTGCTGCCGGTTCACTTTCCTCGGCATGGCCGCTGATCAGTGTCGTTTCCTTGGTTAGGTGATTTGCATAATTGAGTTTTTGATCGGCTACCCATTTTGCAATGCGAACGATCTCCGAGTTCGATATGTACGAGCTGTCTCTCGAAAAATAGATGTCGAAGTTCTCGCTGGCGATGCATGCGAATGCCGGATTGGAGGTGAGAAGGCTTAGACAGACAATAAACTTAAGCATTGTAAATGACGTACCCTGCAATGCTGTCGGCATTGTTGATTGCTCGATTCGGATTTTCGGCTCCAAACGTCAGACACTCCTCCATGAAATATCTGTGATCCTTGGTTCCCATTGTGTCGTCGAAATGACTAACCTCGTGAATCAGAGTGGAAACTACGGAATCTTTTTCCCATGAGAAATCTCGCATTGTACAAAAGTCGAGATGTATTGAAATCGTATGAGTTGCGGTATCCGGCGAACACACTGAGGCCGCGACTCCTGATTTGTTCGGATTTGGAACGCATCCAATATGTTTGAATCGCTCGCTATCCCATCGCGTGAAATTGTATCCTGTGAGTGTCTTTAGTACGCGGACGATTGCGTTCAGGCCTATTAATAGTGTTGCGCGGGTACCTTCGTCAGTTCTACCGAACCACTGTAATACGCGTGCCTTGTCAGCGTTGGACCAACGTTGCAAATCCTTGATTCTTTTTTCGACGAGAGAAACGGCCCGATCGCGTTTACTCAATACCATTTCCCGAAATTCCTTGTTTGTCATGTTGTGACATATTTTTTCGGTATTGATCGTTACTTCCACCATCGACCCAGGATTGGTATTGGTGACTGCACCTGAGTGCACGAGGAACCATTCTCCGCCGTCATTCATATCAAAATTCTTCATTGCCTCAATGTTCCGTCGTATAGATTTTCAGAGTTGCCGAGGCATCGGTGGCGATTCGATGTGTTTGCCCGGCCGCGTCCGTGGTGCCCGTGAAAATCTGCCCGGTGTCGGTAACGATTCGGTAGCGGATGCTCGCGAGCGGGCGGCGGTAGCCATCGAGCAAGGTGAATTGCTCGTCGTGTACGACAGCCGACCGAGCAAATGACCGCTTGGTTGCATCCGGTTGGCGCCCAGTCAGCGTCGCTGCCTCTCCCGCAGTAAAAGTCATCCGCATGCCGCGCTCAGCGTAGAAGACCGGCGGTGGGTTGCATCCGCAGACATTGATATCGCCGCTCAATGCCCACTGTTTGCCGTTTGGGCCGGTACCGGGCCGACGCGGCCCTTGCGGTGCGATGTACCCTTCACGCTTGCAGGCCGAACAGTAGGTCTTCATATCGAGCGTGGCGATATGAACCCTCGGCGGCGGATTGGAACAAGTCACGGTGTCGAGGCCTTCGACAATCACCGCCTCCCCGGCGCGGTCGCCTTTAGCAAGAAAGTAGCGGATCATCGGCGCTACCTCAGCGGGGCATAGATGAGCAGGTGACGACGCTGAATACAACGGACGACGCTACGCCTTGTCGCTCGGGACTATCGGTGATCGTGTCGCCGTTATCGAGTTCGCTGCCAACGAATGCGAGCGGCGCGAAGCCGGGCCCGTCGGCCAGACCCAGACCGGTCGTGACGCGCGCGGTTGAACCGTCCGGATAGTGGATCAGGTCGCCCACCGTGGCAGCTTTGCCCAAGTGCGGCGCTACTTCCCATGTGCTGGACGGCTCGCGCAATGCACCGCCGCGCGCTGTTGTCGCGCCACGTACCGCCAGTCTGTAGGTGGGCGGCGCGGGTGGAGGCACATAGGTCGGATCGAACAGGCCCGCAACGCTTTGCCCATCCCGCACGTGAATGCCCCATGAGGTGCGCAGCGTTTCGGTAATGCGGTCACCGTTGCTCAACCGGCTGCCGACCAGCGCGAACGGCTTGCCTCCGCTATGGTTGTTTCCCGCGCCGTCGATAATCGAGGCTTCGCTGCCGTCGTCATAGGCCACTACGTCGCCGACGCAGGCGACTTCCAATCCAGCCAGGGTCAGGCCACTGGTTGCGGTGGTGATGCGTCCACCGCGTTCCGTGAGTGCGCCAACGGTGGCGAAAAGATGGGTCGGTGCTTTGGGTTCGTTTTTCATCCGGCTTCCCTGTCTCAGTAAATGGAATGGCTGCCTATAGACGCTATTCCAGATAAGAAACGTCGATCAATCGGACGAATATGATTCAGAGCTGTTAACTTCTATTACTTGTTCCGTTCGGCCTGTTGCATTGACCGCGCGCGCGAATGCGCTAGCTCAATCGCGGATGCTCAGTCCCTGCGCCCGCGCAGCAAGAACTTCTGCAACTTGCCCGTCGGCGTGCGCGGCAGCGCCTGCACGAACGTGAATTCGCGCGGGATCTTGTACGCCGCGAGCCGCTCGCCGCAGAACGTGCGCAGCGCATCCGCATCGGGCGCGGCGTTCGCCCGCATCACGACGTGCGCGACGACCGTCTCGCCCCAGTCCGGATGCGGAACGCCGACGACGGCCGCTTCCACGATGTCCGGATGCGCGCCGAGCACGTCCTCCACTTCCTTCGAATAGACGTTCTCGCCGCCGGTGACGATCATGTCCTTCAGCCGGTCGACGATGAACAGATAGCGATCCTGATCGATCCGCGCGATGTCGCCGGTGCGATACCAGCCGCCCGGCGCGAATGCGGCGTGCGTGGCGGCCGCGTCGTCGAGATAGCCGAGCATCATGCTGTCGGCCTTCAACCAGATCTCGCCGGTCTCGCCCGGCCGCGCATCGACGCCGTCCATCCGCACCACCCTCAGGTCGACGCCCGGGCCGCCGTGGCGGCCTATCGAGCCGGCCTTCGCGATCTGCTCGTCCGGATACAGCGTCGTGCCGGCGGGCCCCGCTTCCGTCATTCCGTACACCTGAAAGAACGCGTGACTGCGATACGCACGGGCAAGCCGTTCGGCCTGCGCGGCGCCGATCGGACCGCCGCCGTACAGCCACGCGCGCACGCTGGACAGGTCGAACGCCGCGAAGCCGTCGATCGTGTCGAGCGGCAGCGTGTACGACACCGGCGCGCCGAAATACAGCGTCACGCGCTCGCGCTCGACGGTCTGCAGGAAGCGCAGCGGATGGTATTCGCGCAGCAGCACGACGGTGCCGCCCGCATACAGCGTGCCGCCGAACCAGTTGTTCAGCGGCGACGAATGCCAGATCGGCATCGCCATCAACGTGCGTTCGTCACGGCCGATGCCGGTCGCGAGCGCCGCCTGCATCGCCGCGAGCGTCACCGTGCGATGACTGTGCACGCAACCCTTCGGGCGGCCGGTCGTGCCGGACGTGTAGAGGATCTGCGCGATGTCGCCGTCGGCCGGCTCGATGCCCGCCAGGCCGTCCATCGTCGCGCACATCGTGTCGAAGTTCGGCACGCCGTCGAGCTCGCCCTCGGTCACGAGCCGCCGCGCCGGATGCACGACGCGCTCGACCACCGGCGCGAGCGCCACGTCGAACAGCAGCGCGGTGCTGCGGCTGTGTTCGAGCACGTAGTCGACTTCCGGCGCCTGCAGCTTGTGGTTGATCGGCACGAACGCCGCGCCGAGCCGCCATGCGCCGAACATCAGGTCGACGAAGGCCGGCGTGTTGGAGCACATCGCGGCGACGCGGTCGCCGGCCGCGACGCCGAGCGCGCTCAGCACGGCCGCCGCGCGGTGCGAACGCTCGCGCGCGGCCGCATACGTGATCGTCGCGGATTCGCTGACGAGGAACGGTTTGTCGGGCGTCGCACGGGCGGCGCGGTCGAGGGCGGCGACGAGATTCATCGAGGCTCCGGGCGGGCGAACGGCCGCGAATTCGGGTGAAGGGGCCGGCGTCAGGCCGGGTACGCGCGCTGCAGCAGCGCGGCGACGTCGATCGCATGCGGATCGAAGCCGCCCGCGATGCGTCCCCAGTCGGGCGCCGCGAGCCGCGTCGCGACGAACGCGTCGGCGACCGCCGCCGGCGCATCGCGACGCAGCAGGCACGCCTGCGCGACGAGCGCGAGCCGTTGCGCGAACACGCGGCCCGACGCTTCGAGCGTGTCGGCCGGGGCGGCGAGCATCGCGCGCAGCGCGTCGAGCGCCGCGCGAATGCGCGGTTCACCCGCACCGAGGTCGGCCAGTTCGTCGAACAGCGCGGCGGCCGCGTCTGGCTCGCGCGACACCGCGCGCAGCACGTCGAGGCACATCACGTTGCCCGAGCCTTCCCAGATCGAGTTGACGGGCGCCTCGCGGAAGAGGCGCGCGATCGGGCCGTCGTCGACGTAGCCGTTGCCGCCGAACACTTCCATCACCTCGCCGGTCAGCTCGACCGCGCGCTTGCAGACCCAGAATTTCGCCGCGGGCGTGACGATCCGTTTCCATGCGCGTTCGCGCGGCGAGTCGTCGCGCTCGAACGCGTCGGCGAGCCGCATCGCGAGCGACAGCGCCGCTTCGCTCTCGAGCGCGAGATCGGCGAGCACGGTGCGCATCAGCGGCTGCTCGGCGAGCGCGCGGCCGAACGCATGGCGCTGGCGCGTGTACGCGATCGCCTGCACGACGCCCTGGCGCAGCATCGCCGCGCTGCCGAGCACGCAGTTCAGCCGCGTGTACGTCGCCATCTCGATGATGGTCGGAATGCCGCGGCCTTCGTCGCCGAGCATGATTCCCCACGCGTCGTTCAGCTCGATCTCGCTGCTCGAGTTGCTGCGGTTGCCGACCTTGTTCTTCAGCCGCTGGATCTCGACCGCGTTCTTCGTGCCGTCCGGCCGCCAGCGCGGCACGTAGAAGCACGACGGGCCGCCGGCTTCGGTGCGCGCGACGACGAGGTGCGCGTCGCACATCGGCGCGGAGAAGAACCACTTGTGGCCGCGCAGCCGGTATTCGCCGCCGCGCCCGCCCGCGCCGACCGGCGTGGCGAGCGTCGTGTTCGCGCGCACGTCGGAGCCGCCCTGCTTCTCGGTCATGCCCATGCCGAACCAGATCGCGCGCTTGGCGGCGATCGGCACGTCGCGCGGATCGTAATCGTCGCTGTAGAGCTTGTCGCGCAGCAGGTCCCACAGCGCGGGTTCCTTTTGCAGCACGGGGATCGCGGCCTGCGTCATCGTCGCCGGGCACAGCGTGCCGGCCTCGATCTGGCCGTGCAGATAGAAGCCGGCGGCCGTCGCGGCCCAGCGGCCGCGGCGCGACTCGCGGAACGCGAGCGACACGAAGCCTTCGCGGCGGTACTGGCCGAGCAGCGCGTGCCAGGCGGGGTGGAAGTCGACGCGATCGATGCGCCGGCCGCGCCGGTCGAACGCGTTCAGCTCCGGTGTGTGCCGGTTCGCTTCGTCGGCGAGTTGCGCGGTGTCGGCGCTGCCGAGCCGCGCGCCGTACGCGTCGAGCTGCGGCACGGCCCAGTCGGCGCCGGCCCGGACGAGCGCGTCGCGCAGCGCGAGATCCGTCGCGAAGAGGTTATAGTCGACGAGTTCGTCGAACTGGTTCGTGACGGCGTGAGTCGGGTCGGTCATCGCGGTTGTCTCCGGTCTCGTGCTTCGCGGTCAGCCGGCGTCGTGCCGCGCAAGGCGCTTCGGCGCGGGTTCCGGCTGCCGGTAAAACGTGTTCCCTGCTGAATTCAGAGTAGCAAATATGCCGCCGCGACATGTTCAGGTTCCGGCGCCGCCCGGCTCGCCGGCGGCGCAACCCGCGCCCGCGTTGCGCCGCCGGCCGCGCCAGTCGCGCGCGCAGGCGAGCTCCGACGCGCTGCAACAGGCGTTCGTTCAGCTTTTGCTCGAACGCGGCTACGCGAAGGCGACGATCCGCGAGATCGCGGCCGTCGCGGGCGTCAGCATCGGCACCTTCTACGAGTATTTCGGCGACAAGCAGAGCCTCGCGGCGCTCTGTATCCACCGCCGCGTGCTGGCGCTGGCCGACCGGCTGCGCGACACGGCGCAGCGGCTGCGCGGCGCGCCGCGGGCGGCGCTCGCCGCCGCGCTGGTCGACCTCCAGGTCGATGCGGTCGCCGCCGACGCGGCGCTCTGGGGTGCGCTGTTCGCGCTGGAGCGGCAGGTGTCGCCGCTGGCCGCGTATCGCCGGCATTACGACGCCTATGTCGCGCTGTGGCGCGATGCGCTCGCGCACGCGGCCGATCCGCCGCCGGCCGAACGGCTCGACGGGATCGCGCGGATGGCCCAGACGATCTGTTACGGCGGGCTGTCGCAGGCGCTGCTGACGCTCGGGCCCGCGCTCGATTTCGCCGCGCAACGCCGCGAACTGCGGGCCGTGCTGCTCGCGTATCTCGCGGCGGCCGACGCCTAGCCTTTCATAGGGAAAATGCCGGATTTGCATGTCGGCCCGTCGAGCCGGCCGTGCCGTTGCGTGCTTTTCCCGGCGAGCCATGAGAAAAATGCATGGCCGCCATGACGAACTTTCGATTGTCCGCCGATATTGGCTCGGGCTAAATCATGCGGCAGATGCGGTGCCGCGCATGGCGCCGCCCGCCCGAAGGACATCAGGAGGAGGAGTCATGCGAAGCGCCACCGCGCCCCGTTCGAAACTGCCCGACGTCGGGACGACGATCTTCACGGTGATCGGCCAACTGGCTGCTCAACACGACGCGTTGAACCTGTCGCAGGGCGCGCCGAATTTCGCGCCCGATCCGGCGCTCGTCGAAGGCGTCGCGCGCGCGATGCGCGACGGTCACAACCAGTACGCGCCGATGGCCGGCGTGATCGCGCTGCGCGAGCGGCTCGCCGAGAAGACAGAGGCGCTGTACGGCGCGCGCTACGACCCGGCGACCGAGATCACGGTGATCGCGAGCGCGAGCGAAGGGCTCTATGCGGCGATCAGCGCGCTCGTGCATCCGGGCGACGAGGTGATCTATTTCGAGCCGTCGTTCGACAGCTATGCGCCGATCGTGCGGCTGCAGGGCGCGACGCCGGTCGCGATCAAGCTGTCGCCCGAGCATTTCCGCGTGAACTGGGACGAGGTGGCCGCGGCCATCACGCCGCGCACGCGGATGATCATCGTCAACACGCCGCACAACCCGACCGCGACCGTGTTCTCCGCCGACGATCTGGAGCGGCTCGCGCAGCTCACACGCGACACGGGGATCGTGGTGCTGTCCGACGAAGTCTACGAACACGTCGTGTTCGACGGCGCGCGGCACCAGAGCGTCGCGCGCCACCGCGAGCTGGCCGAGCGCAGCGTGATCGTGTCGTCGTTCGGCAAGTCGTTCCACGTGACCGGCTGGCGGGTTGGCCATTGCCTCGCGCCGGCCGAACTGATGGACGAGATCCGCAAGGTGCATCAGTTCATGGTGTTCTCGGCCGACACGCCGATGCAGATTGCGTTCGCGGAAATCCTCGCGCGGCCGGACAGCTACCTCGGCCTGTCGGCGTTCTACCAGGCCAAGCGCGACCTGCTCGCGCGCGAGCTGGCCGAGTCGCGTTTCGAGCTGCTGCCGAGCGAAGGCTCGTTCTTCATGCTCGCGCGCTTTCGCCACTTCTCGGACGAAAGCGACAGCGACTTCGTGCTGCGCCTGATCCGCGACGCGCGGGTCGCGACGATTCCGCTGTCGGCGTTCTATACCGACGGCACCGACGCCGGCGTGATCCGGCTCAGTTTTTCGAAGGACGACGCGACGCTGGTCGAAGGCGCGCGGCGGCTGCGTTCGCTGTAGGACAACCGGCGGCGGAGACGTCGCATCGACCCGACCCAGGAGATCACAATGAAACACACGGCTACCCTCAAACTCGCGTTCGCACTCGCGTGCGCAAGCGGCGCCGGCGCGGCGCTCGCCGATGCGCCGACGCTGCGCTTCGGCCTCGAAGCGCAATACCCGCCGTTCGAATCGAAAGCGCCGAACGGCGACCTGCAGGGCTTCGACATCGACGTCGGCAATGCTGTCTGCCAGACGGCGAAGCTGTCGTGCAAATGGGTCGAGACTTCGTTCGACGGGCTGATTCCGGCGCTCAAGGGCCGCAAGTTCGACGCGATCAACTCGGCGATGAACGCGACCGAGCAGCGGCGCCAGGCGATCGACTTCACGACGATCATCTATCGCGTGCCGACCCAGTTGATCGCGCGCACCGGCAGCGGCCTGCTGCCGACGCCGGAATCGCTGAAGGGCAAGCGCGTGGGCGTGCTGCAGGCGTCGATCCAGGAGACCTTCGCGAAGGCGCACTGGGAGCCGGCCGGCGTCGCGGTCGTCGCGTACCAGGACCAGAACCAGGCGTATGCGGACCTGGTCGCGGGCCGCCTCGACGCGACGCTCGTGCTCGCGCCGTCCGGCCAGCGCGGCTTCCTGTCGCGCCCGGACGGCAAGGGCTTCTCGTTCGTCGGCCAGCCGGTGCACGACGACAGGATCCTCGGCAGCGGCATCGCATTCGGCCTGCGCAAGGGCGACGACGCGCTGAAGGCGAAGCTCGACGCGGCGATCGACAAGCTGAAGGCGGACGGTACGGTGAAGTCGCTCGGCCTGAAGTATTTCGGCGATATCGACATCTCGACGAAGTGAGCGGGCCGCGCACGATGCCGACCCCGAACCCGGGCGCCACGGGCAGCGAACCGGGCGGCAGGCCGCCGCCGGACGAGGCCGTCGATGCCGTGCTCGCCGCCGAACTGGGCGACGCGCTCGTCACGCGCGCGGCCGATATCGATCCGCGCTACTTCTCCGCGTACAACGAGCCGGCCGGCGTGCGGCCGCGTGCGCTGGTGCGCCCGCGCAACGTCGACGACGTGTCGCGCACGCTCGCGCTGTGCACGCGGCTCGGCCAGCCGGTCGTGCCGCAAGGCGGACTGACGGGGCTCGCGCGCGGCGCGGTCGCGCTGGGCGGCGAGGTCGTGCTGTCGATGGAGCGCTTCGCGGGCGTCGACGCGCTCGACGCGGCGGCCGGCACGATCACCGTGCGCGCGGGCACGCCGCTGCAGACGGTGCAGGAAGCCGCGCACGCGGCGGGTTTCACGTTCGGCGTCGATCTCGGCGCGCGCGGCTCGTGCCAGATCGGCGGCATGCTCGCGACCAATGCGGGCGGCACGCGCGCGATCCGCTACGGGATGATGCGCGAGCAGGTGCTCGGGCTCGAGGCCGTGCTCGCGGACGGCACGGTCGTGTCGTCGATGAACCGGATGCTGAAGAACAACGCGGGCTACGACCTGAAGCAGCTCTTCATAGGCAGCGAAGGGACGCTCGGCGTCGTCACGCGCGCGGTGCTGCGGCTGCATCCGTTGCTGGCGGCGCCGGCCACGGCGCTCTGCCGCGTGCGCGACTACGAGGCGGTGGTCGCGCTGTGGAATCGTGTCCGCACGCTGCCGGAAGTCGTCAGCTTCGAGGCGATGTGGCCGGCGTTCTACGACTACGTCGCGCGCCATACGCCCGGTGTGTCGGCGCCGTTCGTCGGCGCTGGCGGCTTCGTGGTGTTGATCGAATGCGCGACGAGCGCGCCGGGCGGCGATGCGCACGAGGCGCTCGAAACCGAGCTGGGTGCGGGGTTCGATGCGGGGCTCGTCGACGATGCGGTGCTCGCGACTTCCGAGCGGCAGGCGCGGGACTTGTGGACGCTGCGCGAAGGCCTCGCGATCGATGCGCTGCCCAATCTCGTCAACTTCGACGTGAGCTTGCCGACGGGCGAACTCGGCGCGTTCGCCGAACGCTGCGAGGCGGCGTTGCGGGCGCGCTGGCCGGCGCTCACGTGCCTGTTCTTCGGCCATGTCGGCGACGGCAACGTGCATATCGGCGTGTCGCTGACCGACATGACCGACGCGGACGC
Organism: Burkholderia sp. AU32262; assembly: GCF_020419985.1. Classification (NCBI taxonomy): domain Bacteria; kingdom Pseudomonadati; phylum Pseudomonadota; class Betaproteobacteria; order Burkholderiales; family Burkholderiaceae; genus Burkholderia; species Burkholderia sp. AU32262. The sequence continues at coordinate 71,942 of NZ_JAIZRS010000019.1, read as the reverse complement.
CGACGCGCTCGATCACTGCGTGTATGCGGTGGTGCGCGACATGGGCGGCTCCGTGTCGGCCGAGCACGGGATCGGCGCGCTCAAGCGTCCTTATCTCGCGCACACGCGCAGCGACGCGGAAATCGGGCTGATGCGGCGCCTGAAGGCCGCGCTCGACCCGCGCGGCATCCTGAATCCCGGCAAGGTGCTTTGACGCGGCCGGCGCCCGCCGCCCGCCGCCGGCGGAAAACGGCCGGCGCGACGCGTCAGCCGTCCACCCAGCGCAGCGCGCCGATCTTCAGGTGTTCGACGACGCTGCGCGCCCAGTCGAGCTCCGCATTGAGCAGCACGAGCGCATGTTCGTTCTGCAGCAGGAACAGGCGCGGCACCTGGTCGGCCTGCGCGGCGGCGCGCAGCGCTTCCAGCCGCTCGCGCTCGGCGTCGAGCCGCGCGATACGCAGCTCGAGCTGGTGGCGCGCATCCTCGGCATCGAGCAGCGGCAGGAATGCGAGACCGGCGCCGAATGCCGGAAATTCACGGGCGGGCTCCGCGAGCAGCGCATGCAGCCACGCCTGCCCCGCCGTGTGCCCGGCTTCGGTCAGCGCATACACGGTGCGCTCCGGAAACGCGCCGTCGCGCTCGGTGTCGTGCACGGCGATCAGCCCGTCGCGCAGCAGGCGGTCGATCGTCTGGTAGAGGCTCGTGCGCTGCCGCACGTTGACGACTTCGTCGTACCCGCGGGCCTTCAGTTGCTGCAGCATCCCGTACGGATGCATCGGCGCTTCGGTGAGCGCCGCAAGGACGGCCAGCGCGAGTGGGGACGGGCGGCTCGTGGACATGAATAGTTAAAGTATGTCTAGTAATAATATAACTATTCTCGAGGAGACTATCTTGTTTGACAAGGGTTTCAGCCGAGGTGCGAGCGCTTCGCGGCCGGCGCGACGGTTTCCATCGTCGCGAGACCGTGCACGATGCCGCAATCCTCGACCGAATGCTCGCCCACGCACTGGCGGCGCAATTCAGTGAGCTGGTCGCGCAGATGCGTGAGTTCGGCGAGGCGCGCATCGACGTGTCCGATGTGATCGTCGAGCAGCGAATTGATCGAATCGCAGCGGTCGGCCGGCGTATCGGTGAGCCGCAGCAGCGCGCGGATTTCGTCGTGCGCCATGTCGAGCGCGCGGCAGTTGCGGATGAAGCGCAGCCGCTCGACGTGCACGTCGGTGTAGTTGCGGTAGTTCGAATCGGTGCGCTCCGCGTCCGGCATCAGACCCTCTTTCTCGTAGAAACGGATCGTCTCGGGCGTGCAGCGGGCCGCTTTGGCCAGTTCGCCAATCTTCATGCCTTTCTCCCGTGCAAGGGTTGACCTTGTAGTGGCTTCAGGGTGTTAACTCTACACCGTCAAGCCACAAAGGAGGTTGTCATGACCGACGCCAAGCGCACCCCCGACCCACGACACCGTCATGCCGGCGGCGCCGATGCGTGCTGCGCCGATGCGCGCGACCCGCAGACGGCGGCCGTGGCCGATGCGGTGCCGGCGGCCGGCGCGCGCGCGCACGGCCATGACCGCGATCACGATCATGGCCACGACCACGGGCACGATCACGCCGCACACGGCGACGCGGGTCATGACCACGATCACGACGAGGCGCGTGACGATACGCACGAGCATGGCGCCACGTGTTCGCACGACCACGCCGCGCATGACCATGTCGGCCACGGCCACGGCCACGGCCACGGCCACGGCCACGACCGCGGCCGCGGCCGCGGCCACGACCACGCTGCCGGCGACTGCTGCGCGCCGGCCGCGCTGACGCTCGCGCCGCTGCCGGTCGCGCAGGCGACCGCGTCGGGCCACGTGCGCTCTGCGTTCCGGATCATGCAGATGGACTGCCCGACCGAGGAAACGCTGATCCGCAAGAAGCTCGGCGGGATGAGTGAAGTGTCGGCGCTCGAATTCAACCTGATGCAGCGGATGCTGACCGTCGAGCACGTGCCCGGCGCGCAGCCGGCGATCGAAGGCGCGATCCGCACGCTCGGGATGACGCCGGAGGCCGCGACGGCCGATGCGCCGTCGGCGCCCACCGCGCCGCCGCCGGCGAAGCCGTGGTGGCCGCTGGCGCTCGCCGGCGTCGCCGCGATCGCGTCCGAAGGCGCGACCTGGGCCGGGCTGCCGGTGCGGCTGTCGGCGGCGCTCGCGCTCGCCGCGGTGCTCGCGTGCGGGCTCACCACGTACAAGAAGGGCTGGATCGCGATCCGCAACGGCAACCTGAACATCAACGCGCTGATGAGCATCGCGGTGACGGGCGCGATGGCGATCGGCCAGTGGCCGGAAGCCGCGATGGTGATGGTGCTGTTCACGATCGCCGAGCTGATCGAGGCGAAGTCGCTCGACCGCGCGCGCAATGCGATCCAGGGGTTGATGCAGCTCGCGCCGGACACCGCGACCGTGCAGCAGGCCGACGGCTCGTGGCGCACGATCGAGGCCGCGCAGGTCGCGCTTGGCGCCGTCGTGCGCGTGAAGCCGGGCGAGCGGATCGGGCTGGACGGCGAAGTCGTCGCGGGCCGCTCGACGGTCAACCAGGCGCCGATCACCGGCGAGAGCCTGCCCGTCGAAAAGGCGAGCGGCGATGCCGTGTACGCGGGCACGATCAACGAATCCGGTTCGTTCGAATACCGCGTGACGGCCGTCGCGGCCCACTCGACGCTCGCGCGGATCATCCACGCGGTCGAGGAAGCGCAGGGCGCGAAGGCGCCGACGCAGCGCTTCGTCGACCAGTTCGCGCGCGTCTACACGCCGATCGTGTTCGCGGTCGCGCTGCTGGTCGCGGTGGCGCCGCCGCTCGTGATGGGCGGCGCGTGGCACGACTGGATCTACCGCGCGCTCGTGCTGCTCGTGATCGCGTGCCCGTGCGCGCTGGTGATCTCGACGCCGGTGACGATCGTGTCGGGGCTCGCGGCCGCGGCGCGGCGCGGGATTCTCGTGAAGGGCGGCGTCTATCTGGAAGAAGGGCGCAAGCTCGCGTGGCTCGCACTCGACAAGACTGGCACGATCACGCACGGCAAGCCGGTGCAGACCGACTTCGACGTGCATGCGGACGACGCCGATGCGGCGCGCGTGCGGCACCTCGGCGCGAGCCTCGCGGCGCGCTCCGATCACCCGGTGTCGCAGGCGATTGCGGCCGCGGCCCGCGACGCCGGGACGACGGCATTCGCCGACGTGCAGGACTTCGAAGCGATCGTCGGGCGCGGCGTGCGCGGCACGATCGACGGCGCGCGCTATTGGCTCGGCAATCACCGGCTCGTCGAGGAGCTCGAGCGCTGCTCGGCGGCACTCGAGACGAAGCTCGACGCGCTGGAGCGGCAGGGCAAGAGCGTCGTCGTGCTGGTCGACGAAACGCGCGTGCTCGGTATCTTCGCGGTGGCCGACACGATCAAGGACACGAGCCGCGCCGCGATCGCCGATCTGCATGCGCTCGGCATCCGCACCGCGATGCTGACGGGCGACAACCCGCACACCGCCCAGGCGATCGCCAAGCAAGCGGGCATCGACGACGCGCGCGGCAACCAGTTGCCGGAAGACAAGCTCGCGGCGGTCGAGGAACTGTCCGCGGGCGGCGCGGGCGCGGTCGGGATGGTCGGCGACGGGATCAACGATGCGCCGGCGCTCGCGCGCGCCGACATCGGCTTCGCGATGGGCGCGATGGGCACCGACACGGCGATCGAGACGGCCGACGTCGCGCTGATGGACGACGACCTGCGCAAGATTCCCGCGTTCGTGCGGCTGTCGCGCGCGACGCACCGCGTGCTGGTGCAGAACATCGGCTTCGCGCTCGGCGTGAAGGTCGTGTTTCTCGGGCTCACCGTCGCGGGGCTCGGCACGATGTGGATGGCGGTCTTCGCGGACGCGGGCGCGAGCCTGATCGTCGTGGCCAACGGCTTGCGGCTGCTGTCGTCCTCCGGGGCGTTCGGCGGCGCACCGGCCAAGCGTTGAGGAGCGGGCGATGAGCTTTCTGAAACGGATTCTCGGCGGCCACGGCAGCGGGCACGGCAATAGCGGCCACGGCGGCGGGCATCACGGCGGGCCGCGCCAGGGCGGAAACGGCGGCCACGATGCGCGCGGCCGCGATCGCCACGGCTGGGGCTGGCAGGCGCCGGCCGACGCGGGCAACGGTGGTCAGGGCGGCAAGCTGGCGCTGAGCCAGCTTGCCTGCGCGGGCTGCGGCGCACTCAACGCGGCCGATGCACGCTTCTGCGCGCAGTGCGGCGCGGCGCAACGCGGCAAGGCCTGCAGCCGCTGTCACGCGGCGCTGGCGACCGACGCGCGGTTCTGTCCCGGCTGCGGAACGCAGGTGGCTTGAAGATATCCGCGCGTTCGTGCCGGCCGTGCATGAGCACAGGCCGGCACGCTTCGTTCGACGGCCGGCGCACCGGCATGGCCGATGTCGTCCCGGGCATGCTCGCGCCGGCAATATCGTCGCGGTCCGTCCAGATACGGCTCAGCGACGCACCTTCTACGCACCCTTTACTCAGCGCAACGGCAGGTGAATTTCGGTGCGCAGGTCGGCCGGCGCCGCGTCCATCGGCGTATTGAGGTACAGCTCGAACGGCGGCGCGTCGGCGGCTTCGCGGCCCGAGTGACGCAGCCAGTCGCCGTAGAGCCACTGGTAGGCCGTCTTCAGGTCCGCATACGGCCCGGTATGCAGCAGCACCGCGTATTCGCCGCCTGCGATCGTCGCACGCTCGACCGGCGGCACGGGCGCGACGTCCGGCACGCCGTCGGCCGGCATGATGCACGCTTTCGCGCGCAACTGTGCTTCGGGCGTCGTGTCCGGATCGTCGTAGAAAATCCCGATCATCTTCGCGCCCGGGCCGATCAGCCCGTGCTGCCCGGCCCACGCGCCGATCCGGCCGAACGCGTCGCCGACCTTCAGGTACGCGCCGGTATGCGCGACCGCGTAGCCGCGCAGTTCCGGCAGACGCCGGATCTCGACTTCATGCTTGAACATGTCTTCCTCTCCTCGCTGTAGTGGATAAATCGGCCGGTGTGTGCCCGTGCGGCGATGCTCCGCCGGCAACACGCCGTACGCGTCGCGAAACGCCCGCGCGAACGCGTGCGTCGACCCGTAGCCCGCGCGCCGCGCGATCTCGTCGAGCGGCCGCGCCGTGCAGACCAGATCCTCGGACGCCCGCACGATCCGCATCCGCCGCACCGTCAGCACGATCGATTCGCCGTACAGCGCGCGGTAGACGCGCTGCCAGTGATACGGCGACAGGCACGCGACTTCGGCGAGCCGGTTCAGGTCGAGCGGGCCGTCGAGATGCGCGCCGATGTACGCGTGAACACGCGCCACGCTGGCCGCGTAGCGAGCCCACGCGGGCGGATCGGTTTTCGTGTCGGCTGGGGGCATCGGCGTGTCCGAGCTGGAACCGACGCCACGGTAGCACGGGCCGAATGGACAAATCTTGCGGAAATGCGTAGCCGCCCGAAGTCCGTCCCCTTTTTATTTCACCGAAATGGGGTCTTGTCCCTCCGCGATCTATGACTAAAGTTAAAGACGGTGAAATCGGATGAACGCGTCATTTTTCTCGGGTAAGTTGCTCGCACGGGGCAGCACGCATTTCGAAGTACGCAGGTAGTTCGTCGATGTTCAATCGCAACGCCACGTTTTTCGGGAGAAGAAGAAATGGATGCTTCCAGCTTCATCACGTCGCTGCAGGCCACGCTAGGCGGATACCTGCCGAAGATCGCCGGCGCGATCGGCATCCTGGTGATCGGCTGGCTGATCGCCGTCGCGGTGCGGGCCGGCGCGCTCCGGCTGCTCAACGCGCTGAAGGTCGATCAGCGGATCACCGACAGCACCGGCCAGGGCGCGTGCGTCGAACGCATCATCGCCGGCGGCCTGTTCTGGCTCGTGCTGCTCGTCACCGCGGTGGGCATCTTCAACGTGCTCAACCTGTACGCGGTATCCAATCCGTTCTCGCTGCTCGTCACGCACATCGTCAACTACCTGCCGAACCTGATCGGCGGCGCGGCGCTGACGCTGATCGCGTGGCTGATCGCGTCGCTGCTGCGCAGCCTCGCGAACCGCGCGCTGAAGGCGAGCAAGGTCGACGCCACGCTGTCCGAAAGCGCCGGCATGCAGCCGATGAGCGGCTATCTCGGCGACGTGCTGTTCTGGCTCGTGATCCTGATGTTCCTGCCGGCGATCCTCGGCTCGTTCGCGCTGTCGGGCCTGCTGTCGCCGGTGCAGGGAATGGTCGACAAGCTGCTCGCGATCGTGCCGAACCTTTTCGCGGCCGCGGTGATCGGCTTCGTCGGCTGGGTCGTCGCGCGCGTGCTGCGCGGCCTCGTGACGAACCTGCTGGTCGCCGCCGGCGCGGACCGCCTCACGCAAGGAATCGACAGCCCGACGCCCGTGCGCGTGTCGAGCCTGGTCGGCACGATCGTCTACGTGTTCGTGTTCGTGCCGACGCTGATCTCCGCGCTCGACGCGCTGAAGATCGACGCGATCTCGATCCCCGCCACCAACATGCTGAACCAGTTCCTCGGCGCGGTGCCGGACATCGTCGCGGCGATCGTGATCGTGCTGGTCACGTTCTACTTCGCGCGCTTCGTCGCGTCGCTCGCGCAGAAGCTGCTGGAAGCCGCCGGCGTCGACGGGCTGCCGGCCGTGCTCGGCGTCGAGCGCGTGTTCTCGGGCATCCTGCAGCCGTCGGTGCTGGTCGCGCGGCTGATCGTGTTCTTCGCGATGCTGTTCGCGTCGGTCGAAGCCGCGAACCGGCTCGGCTTCACGCAGGTGCGCGACGTCGTCACGCTGTTCATCGAATTCGGCGGCCACGTGCTGATGGGCGGCGTGATCCTCGTGATCGGCGTGTGGCTCGCGGGCCTCGCGCGCCGCGTGATCGAGCAGGCCGATCGCGAGCACAGCGTGCTGTTCGCGCGCATCGCGCAGTTCGCGATCCTCGGCCTCGTGTTCGCGATGGGGCTGCGCGCGATGGGCATCGCGAACGAAATCGTCCAGCTCGCGTTCGGCCTCGTGCTCGGCGCGATCGCGGTGGCCGTTGCGCTGTCGTTCGGCCTCGGCGGCCGGGAAGCGGCCGGCAAGCTGCTCGACCGCTGGTTCAACCAGCGCGGCGGCGGCCAGTAAGCATGCGCGATCCGGCCCGCATCGGAAGGGCCGGACCGGCGTTCCAGCCCGCGCGGCCGGCGTTTCCGCAAGCCTTCGGCAACCCGCGCGGCTGGCGTTTCAGCGAGCATTTCCGCAAGCGAAATGTCAGCCGCGATCTTTGCCGAATTTCGATAACACGTCGTTTAATGACTCTCTAGCATCGATTCTCAGTCGCGCGGGCCCGCAGGCCCGGCGCCCTTGAGGAGAGAGTCCGATGAAAGCAGAGTCGAATGGCCGGCCCGCCGCCGGCGCCAAGTCCTCCGGCCAGCCCGCGCTGCAGCAGACGCTCGGGACCTGGCAACTGTGGGGCATCGCGGTCGGCCTCGTGATTTCCGGCGAATACTTCGGCTGGAGCTACGGCTGGGCGAGCGCGGGCACGCTGGGTTTCGTGATCACCGCGCTGTTCGTCGCGGCGATGTACACCACCTTCATCTTCAGTTTCACCGAGCTGACGACGTCGATCCCGCACGCGGGCGGCCCGTTCGCGTATGCGCGCCGCGCGTTCGGCCCGACCGGCGGCTATCTGGCCGGCGCGGCGACGCTCGTCGAGTTCGTGTTCGCGCCGCCCGCGATCGCGCTCGCGATCGGCGCGTACCTGCACGTGCAGTTTCCGGGGCTCGAACCGAAACACGCGGCGATGGGCGCGTATCTCGTATTCATGGCGCTTAACATCGTCGGCGTGCAGATCGCGGCGACCTTCGAGCTCGTCGTCACGCTGCTCGCGATCTTCGAGCTGCTGGTGTTCATGGGCGTCGTGTCGCCGGGCTTCGCGTGGAGCAATTTCACGAAGGGCGGCTGGTCGGGCGCCGACCATTTCAGCCTGGGCGCGTTCCACGGGATGTTCGCGGCGATTCCGTTCGCGATCTGGTTCTTCCTCGCGATCGAGGGCGTCGCGATGGCCGCCGAGGAAGCGAAGAACCCGAAGCGCTCGATTCCGATCGCGTACGTGGCCGGGATCCTGACCCTCGTCGCGCTCGCGATCGGCGTGATGGTGTTCGCCGGCGGCGCGGGCGACTGGACCAAGCTCGCGAACATCAACGACCCGCTGCCGCAGGCGATGAAGTACATCGTCGGCGCGAACAGCGGCTGGATGCACATGCTGGTGTGGCTCGGGCTGTTCGGGCTCGTCGCGTCGTTCCACGGGATCATCCTCGGCTATTCGCGCCAGATCTTCGCGCTGGCCCGCGAAGGCTATCTGCCCGAATGGCTCGGGAAGGTGCATCCGCGCTTCAAGACGCCGCATCGCGCGATCCTCGCCGGCGGCGTGGTCGGGATCGCCGCGATCTACAGCGACGAGCTGATCCAGTTCGGCGGGCAGACGCTCACCGCGAACATCGTGACGATGTCGGTGTTCGGGGCGATCGTGATGTATATCGTCAGCATGGCGGCGCTGTTCAAGCTGCGCCGCTCGCAGCCGAACATGGCGCGGCCGTTCCGCGCGCCGCTGCACCCGATCTTCCCGGCGTTCGCGATCCTGGCGGCGCTCGTCTGCCTCGGTACGATGGTGTATTTCAACGGGCTGGTCGCGCTGGTGTTCATCGGCTTCCTCGCGGTCGGCTACGCGTACTTCCTCGCGACCCGTTCGCAGCGCGCGAGCGCCCCCGGCGACGCGCTGCTGGAGGAGTGAGCAGGATGACGACGGCGAACGTGAAAGGCCGTTCCTGACGGCATCCGGCGCGCCCCGTCGAACGGGCGCGCCGTCGGCTTTTGGCAAGGAGATTCGAACGATGTCCTATACGGAGACGATCGGTCCGCGCACGTACCGCTTCGCGGACCTGAAGACGCTGCTCGCGAAGGCGAGCCCGCTGCGTTCCGGCGATCAGCTCGCCGGCGTCGCGGCGGCGAGCGAGGAGGAGCGCGTCGCCGCGAAGATCGCGCTCGCGGGCGTGCCGCTGAAGGCGTTCCTGAACGAAGCGGTGATCCCGTATGAAGACGACGAGGTCACGCGCCTGATCATCGACGATCACGACGCGCACGCGTTCGCGGAGATCTCGCACCTCACCGTCGGCGATTTCCGCAACTGGCTGCTGTCGCCCGCGGCCGACGGCGCGGCGCTCGAACGGATCGCGCCGGGCCTCACGCCGGAGATGGTCGCTGCCGTGTCGAAGCTGATGCGCAACCAGGACCTGATCGCGGCCGCGAGGAAGCGCCGCGTGGTCACGCGCTTTCGCAACACGGTCGGGCTGGCCGGCCGGATGTCGGTGCGGCTGCAGCCGAACCACCCGACCGACGACGTGAAGGGCATCGCCGCGTCGATGCTCGACGGGCTGATGTACGGCTGCGGCGACGCGATGATCGGCATCAACCCGGCCACCGACAGCCTCGCGGCGATCGTGAAGCTGCTCGCGATGATCGACGGTTTCCGCGAACGCTACGGCGTGCCGACCCAGTCGTGCGTGCTCACGCACGTGACCAACACGATCGCGGCGATCGAGAAGGGCGCACCGGTCGATCTCGTGTTCCAGTCGATCGCGGGTACCGAGAAGGCGAACGCGAGCTTCGGGATCTCGCTCGCGCTGCTCGGCGAGGCGCGCGAGGCCGCGTTGGCGCTCAAGCGCGGCACGGTCGGCAACAATCTGATGTACTTCGAGACGGGACAGGGCAGCGCGCTGTCGGCGAACGCGCATTTCGGCGTCGACCAGCAGACCTGCGAAGTGCGCGCGTATGCGGTCGCGCGCAAGTTCGAGCCGTTCCTCGTGAACACGGTGGTCGGCTTCATCGGGCCCGAATACCTGTACGACGGCAAGCAGATCATTCGCGCGGGGCTCGAGGATCACTTCTGCGGCAAGCTGCTCGGCGTGCCGATGGGCTGCGACATCTGCTACACGAACCACGCGGAAGCCGACCAGGACGACATGGACACGCTGCTGACGCTGCTGGGCGCGGCCGGCATCAACTTCATCATGGGGATTCCGGGCGCGGACGACGTGATGCTGAACTACCAGAGCACGTCGTTCCACGACCAGCTCTATGTGCGCGAGGTGCTCGGCCTGCGCCGCGCGCCCGAATTCGAGGAATGGCTGGAGACGATGGAGATCGCCGACGCGCACGGCGCGCTGCGCGCGGCGTCGGCACGCGTGCCGCTGCTCGCGGGCGCGAACGACTGGATGGGGATTTCCGCATGAGCGACGCCGTCGAGAAGAACCCGTGGGCGCAACTGAAGTCGTTCACGAACGCGCGGATCGCGCTCGGCCGGGCGGGCAACAGCCTGCCGACCGCGCCGCTGCTGGCCTTCAACCTGTCGCATGCGCAGGCGCGCGACGCGGTGCACCAGCCGCTCGACGCGGATGCGCTGCGGCGCGAGATCGAGGCGGCCGGCCTGCTGCCGACGCTGCGCGTGCAGAGCGCCGCGCCCGATCGCGACCATTACCTGCGCCGGCCCGATCTCGGCCGCAAGCTGTCGGACGACAGCCGCGGGCTGCTGGCCGGCTACGGGGCGGCGCTCGACGAGGCGCCCGACGTCGTGTTCGTGGTCGGCGACGGGCTGTCGGCGTTCGCGGCCGCGAAGCAGGCGCTGCCGCTGTTGCAGGCCGTGCGGCCGCGGCTCGACGCGGACGGCTGGCGGATCGGCCCGGTGGTGGTCGCGACGCAGGCGCGCGTCGCGCTCGGCGACGAGATCGGCGAGCTGCTGCGCGCGAAGGTGGTCGCGGTGCTGATCGGCGAACGGCCGGGGCTCAGCTCGCCGGACAGCCTCGGCGTGTACCTGACGTGGGCGCCGAAGGTCGGCTGTCACGACGCGCTGCGCAACTGCATCTCGAACGTGCGGCCCGAAGGGCTGCCGCACGCGGCCGCCGCGCACAAGTTGCATTACCTGATGACGCATGCGCGCAGGCTCGGGCTGACGGGCGTCGGGCTGAAGGACGACAGCGACGCGCTGCTGCCGCCGGTGCAGGCGGAGCGGATCGGGGCGACTACCTGAACAGCCGTTCGCACAGGAAATCGACGAACACGCGCAGCTTCGGCGACAACTGCCGGCTCGACGGCCACACGATCGAGAACTGCCCCGGCGCGATCCGGTAGGCGTCGAGCACGGTGACGAGCGCGCCCTGCTCGAGCGCGTCGCGCGCGAGGAAGTCGGGCATGTAGCCGATGCCGAGCCCCGCGAGCACGGCGCCGCGCAGCGCCTCCATGTTGTTGCAGGTCATCGCGGTGCGCAGTGCGAGCGGCGTGCCGTCGTCGGCCGCGAGCGCCCAGTCCTGCAGCTTGCCGGTGGTCGGGAAGCAGTAGCGCACGCAGTCGTGCGCTTCGAGTTCGCGCGGCGTGCGCGGCGTGCCGGCCTGCGCGAGATACGCGGGCGTCGCGCATAGCACGAACGCGAACGGGCCGAGCCGCCGCGACATCAGGCTCGAATCGGACAGCGGGCCGCTGCGGATCACCGCGTCGAAGCCGCCTTCGACCACGTCGACCATTCGGTCGTTGAAATCGAGATCGAGCTCGACGTCCGGATAGCGCCGCCGGAATTCGGGCAGCACCGGCAGCAGGAAGCGGTAGCCGATCACCGGCAGGCTCACGCGCAGCTTGCCGCGCGGGCGCTGCGCGGACGCCGTCACGGTCGCCTCCGCGTCGCGGAAATCCTCGAGGATCCGCTGGCAGCGCTCGTAGAAATGCCGTCCCTCGTCGGTGAGCGTCACGCGTCGCGTCGTGCGGTTGAACAGGCGCACGCCGAGCGACTGCTCGAGCTTCGCGATCGTCTTGCCGACCGCCGACGCCGAGATACCGAGCGTGCGGCCGGCCGCGACGAAGCTCAGCGCTTCGGCGGTGCGGACGAACGCGACGATGCCGGTAAGGTTTTCCATCGAATGAAGGGCGTGCGGCGACGCACGCCAGCGGGTCAATTGCGGAATTTTAGTCCGTTATATGCGGAGCTTTGCGTGGTTTTTCGCGAATTGAATCCGATTTATCTTCTGTCGCTCTGATGGCGCATCCGCGCCGGCTTTTCGAGGAGCGATGATGGATCACCCGGTTTCAACTGCTTCAGCGCTGGCCGCGCGCCGCAGGGCATGGGTGCTGGCCGCCGTCTGCATGGCCGCCGTCGCGCTGCCGCTGTCGTTTTCCGGCGGCGCGGTCGCGACGCCGGCGATCGGCCGCGACCTGCACGGCAGCCCGGTCGCGATGAACTGGATCACCAACGCGTTCATGCTCGCGTTCGGCAGCTTCCTGATGGCGTCGGGCGCGCTGGCCGACCAGTTCGGCCGCAAGCGCCTGTTCGCGATCGGCGTCGGCGGCTTCACGCTGATGTCGGTCGCGCTCGCGTTCGCGCCGTCGATGCTCGCCGTTGACTTGCTGCGCGCCGCGCAAGGGCTCGCGGCGGCCGCGGCGCTGGCCGGCGGCACGGCCGCGCTCGCGCAGGAATTCGACGGCGCGGCGCGCACGCGTGCGTTCAGCCTGCTCGGCACGACCTTCGGGATCGGGCTCGCGTTCGGGCCCGTGCTCGCCGGCGGGCTGATCGGGCATTACGGCTGGCGCGCGATCTTCGTGACGAGCGCGGTGGCCGGCGTGCTGTCGCTCGCGTTCGGGCTGCCGCGCATGCGCGAGTCGCGCGACCCGCACGCAACGGGGCTCGACTGGCCCGGCACGGCCGCGTTCACGGCCGCGCTGACGCTGTTCACGTTCGGCGTGATCGAAGCGCCCGCGCGCGGCTGGTCGAGCGCGCTCGTGATCGCGTTGCTGGCCGGCGCGGCGCTCGGCGCGTGCGCGTTCGTGACGATCGAGACGCGCGTCGCGCGGCCGATGCTCGACCTGTCGCTATTTCGCATCGCGCGCTTCGTCGGCGTGCAGGTGCTGCCGGTGTCGACCTGCTGCTGCTACATCGTGCTGCTCGTCGTGCTGCCGCTGCGCTTCATCGGCATCGACGGCTTCAGCGAGATCGACGCCGGCTGGCTGATGCTCGCGATCTCCGCGCCGATGCTCTTCGTGCCGCTCGTCGCGGCGACGCTCACGCGCTGGCTGTCGGCCGGCGTGATTTCGGGGCTCGGGCTGCTGGTCGCGGCGGGTGGGCTCGTGTGGCTCGGCATCGCGCTGCGCGGCGGCGCGGGGCCGGCGGCGATCGCGCCGATGCTCGCGATCGGCGTCGGCGCCGGCATGCCGTGGGGGCTGATGGACGGGCTGTCGGTGAGCGTCGTGCCGAAGGAGCGCGCGGGGATGGCGACGGGCATTTTCAGCACGACGCGCGTGGCCGGCGAGGGGATTGCGCTGGCGATCGTCGGCGCGGTGCTGGCCGCGCTCGCGCAAACGGGCCTCGTGCAGGCGGCAGGAGCTGTCGGCGCGCCGGACGCGACGCTGCGCGCCGCCGCGCGGCTTGCGACCGGCGATCTCGCGGGCGCGGCTGCCGCGTTGCCGGGTGTCGGCCGTGCCGCGTTGATCGCGAGCTACACGCACGCCTTCGACCGGCTGCTGACCGGGCTGGCCGTCGTCACGGTGCTGTGCGCGGTGGTGGTGTTCGGGTTCCTCGGCGGGCGGGCGGCGGGCGAAGAAACGGGTGACGAGGCGGACGGCCACGCGCAGGCCGATATGTCGGCGCGCGGCCGCGTCGCGCCGGCCGGTGCGGAGACGCATGGGCGGTGAGCGTTGCAGCGCGGTGATTCGGCGGGTCGGCGGGTCGGCCCATCGACTCATCGGCGCATCGGCGCATCGGCACATCGGCACATCGGCACATCGGCACATCGGCACATCGGCACATCGGCACATCGGCGCATCGGCGCATCGGCGAATCGGCCCATCAGCCCATCAGCCCATCAGCCCATCAGCCCATCAGCCCATCAGCCCATCAGCCCATCAGCCCATCAGCCCATCAGCCCATCAGCCCATCAGCACATCAGCACATCAGCACATCAGCACATCAGCACATCAGCACATCAGCACATCAGCACATCAGCACATCAGCCCATCAGCACACCGGTCGACGCAGCCGCCGTACCCGCATGGTCCTCCGTCGATGAGCGCGTCACCCGCCGCGCATCACGCCAGCACGAGCGGCGGCAAGTCCGCATCCGTTCGCGCCTGCGCGCATTCCACGTCGATCACCAGACACCGCAGCGCATCCGGCCACAGGTCCGCGTGGCGTCGCGCATCCTCGTCGAGCGTCGCGCGGCCCTGCACGAGCCAGGTCGTCTGGCGCACGAAATCGACGAACAGCAACGCGATGGCCGGATTCACCAGCAGGTTGCCGATCGTGTTGAGCAGGTTGTTGCCCGCGAAGTCGGGCAGCACCAGCGTGCGGCGGTCCGGGATATCGACGAGCGGCGTGAACGAACCGTCGGCGCGCGGCTGGCGGCCGCGATACGAACAGTCGCCGTTGCCGGCCGCGTCGGCGGTCGCGACGATCAGGAAAGCCTGCTCGCGGATGAACGCGATGGCGTCGTCGGTCAGGGGGCCGCGATCGTTCATGGTGTCGGTCGGCGCGTGCGCCGTGGCGTGTGGATCCGCAACAAGCACGCAAGCGACATGCCACGCGACGCGGCGTTCTGCGCGTGCAGCGCCCAGCCGCGCACTGTGGAAATTCCGAACACCGGCCGCAGCGCTGCGCAACCGCGGTGTTCAGAATCGGTACACCCGTCGTGTTGCGTGCATGAACACCGCACGGTGCGCACGCGCGCCGGCCGCGATCGACATGCTCCCGTTCCGTTTGGCACGCATGTTGCGTAAACGGGATCAGCGCATTCCAACCGGCGCTGTACTCACACAAGCACGATGAACAGGAGACATGTATGAACCCGTTTGACCTGAAACAACTGGGCCTCGACGTCGAATACCCGTACCGCCAGCAATACGACAACTACATCGGCGGCAAGTGGGTGGCGCCCGTGAAGGGCGAGTATTTCGAGAACGTGTCGCCGATCAACGGCCAGCCGTTCTGCCGCGTGCCGCGCTCCGGCGCCGACGACATCGAGCTGGCGCTCGACGCCGCGCATGCCGCGCGCCGCAAGTGGGGCAAGACGTCGGTTGCCGAACGCGCGAACCTGCTGCTCGCCGCCGCCGACCGGATGGAAAAGAACCTGAAGCTGCTGGCCGTGGCCGAGACGATCGACAACGGCAAGCCGCTGCGCGAGACGATGGCGGCCGACCTGCCGCTCGCGATCGACCACTTCCGCTACTTCGCGGGCTGCATCCGCGCGCAGGAAGGCGGCATCTCCGAAATCGACGACAACACCGTCGCGTACCACTTCCACGAGCCGCTCGGCGTGGTCGGCCAGATCATCCCGTGGAATTTCCCGCTGCTGATGGCCGCGTGGAAACTCGCGCCCGCGCTCGCGGCCGGCTGCTGCGTGGTGATGAAGCCGGCCGAGCAGACGCCCGCGTCGGTGCTCGTGCTGATGGAACTGATCGGCGACCTGTTCCCGGCCGGCGCGATCAACATCGTGAACGGCTTCGGCAAGGAAGCGGGCGAAGCGCTCGCGACCAGCAAGCGGATCGCGAAGATCGCGTTCACGGGCTCGACGCCGGTCGGCAAGCACGTGCTGCGCGCGGCGGCCGAAAGCCTGATCCCGTCGACGGTCGAACTGGGCGGCAAGAGCCCGAACATTTTCTTCGCCGACGTGCTCGACCAGGACGACGCGTTCCTCGACAAGGCGCTCGAAGGGCTCGCGATGTTCGCGCTGAACCAGGGCGAAGTGTGCACGTGCCCGTCGCGGATCCTGATCCAGGAATCGATCTACGACCGCTTCATCGAGAAGGCCGTCGCGCGCGTCGAGCGCATCAAGGCCGGCCACCCGCTCGACATGCAGACGATGATCGGCGCGCAGGCGTCACAGCAGCAGCTCGACAAGATCCTGTCGTACATCGACATCGGCCGCGGCGAAGGCGCGCAATGCCTGACGGGCGGCGAGCGCACGGCGCCGGCCGCCGAACTCGGCACGGGCTACTACGTGAAGCCGACGATGCTGCTCGGTAACAACAAGATGCGCGTGTTCCAGGAAGAGATCTTCGGACCGGTCGCGTCGGTGATGACGTTCAAGGACGAGCAGGAGGCGATCGAACTCGCGAACGACACGTTCTACGGGCTCGGCGCGGGCGTGTGGACCCGCAACGGCACGCGTGCGTACCGCATGGGCCGCGAGATCGAGGCCGGCCGCGTGTGGACCAACTGCTATCACCTGTATCCCGCGCATGCGGCGTTCGGCGGCTACAAGCAGTCGGGCATCGGCCGCGAGACGCACAAGATGGCGCTGTCGAACTATCAGCAGACGAAGTGCCTGCTGGTCAGCTATCAGGCCGAGGCGCTCGGGTTCTTCTGATCGCCGAAGCCGTGGCGACGTGTCGTGGCCGGTCGGGCCCGGCACGTCGCCCGGTTCGATTTCCCTGTTCGACAGTCGGCGCCGGTTGCGTTTCCCTGCACGGCCGGCGCCGGCAACGCCGCCGGGTGCCGCCTGTTCGCGGCGGCACGGTGCGCCGATGCATGCAACCGCTCCCAGCATGGCAGAACCGCCCCGATCCTTTCCGCGCCACCCGGTATTCCATCCGGGCGAACTCGACGCGCAGCACCGCTTCGGCGTCGCCGACGAAGCCGAGCGGATGAGCGACGCCGTGACCACGCGGCTGAGCGTCGGCGTGCGGCAGTTCGTCGAATCGCAGCCGTTCATGTTCGTCGGCATGGCATCGGGCGCCGGTGCGTCGATGACCTGCGACATCGTGCAGAGCCGGCGTGACGCGAACGGCGATCTGCTGCCGGTGGTGCGCGTGATCGACACGAAGACGCTGCGCTTCGCGCTGCCCGCCGCGCATGACGGCGACGGCAGCCGGATCGACGCGGCCGCCTGCGACGGCCGCGGCGTCGGATTGCTGTTCGTCGATTTCGTGCGCGGCCTGCGCTACCGGATCAACGGTCGCGCCACGCTGCGCGCGGGTCCGCCGGAAGCGGACGCGGCGCCGTGGGCGGCCGGCAGCGCGATCGTCGAACTGGCGATCGCGCAGGCATACGGCAATTGCGGCACGCGGGTCGTGCGGCTGAAGCCGGCCCCGTAGCCCGCCCCGTAGCCGGCCCGGTACCCGGGCTGCATATGCGGGCGGCGGCGCGTATGCGCGGCGGCCGCGCGGAGCGCACCGGCGGCGTGCGCGGCATGCCGCGTTCGGGTGCGCCCGCATGGCGCGCATCGGCCGGACAGCGTGCAATGGCGGATGGTTCGCCGGGCCGTGCGGTTCGGCACGGGACTTGCGTGATACGCAGGGTTCCGCGCAGGTGAGGGAGGACACGATGAATCGACATGTGGCGTGTACGGAGGAGCCGACCGCCGAAGACACGCGGCGCAGCGCGCAGGGCGACGACGCGTTCGCCGGGCAGGCCGTCGTCAGCGTCGCGCACGATGCGGACGAGCAGGCGCGCAACCTGATCGGCTGGCGGCAGACCTACGACCAGCTCGCGGCCGGCCGCTTCGTCGGCACGCTGACCGAGCTGCCGCTCGACACGATGAAGCTGTTCCGCGAATCGACCAGCCACCTGCTGCGCCAGGCCTGCGAAGTGCGCGGCGATGCGTACTGGTTCGGCATCCCGCTCGTGTGCGACGGCTCGGCGCGCGTCGATGCGTGCCGCATCGGCCCCGGCGCGCTCGCGTTCCGGCCCGGCAACGTCGAATTCGAACTGGTGACGCCCGCGCAGTTCTCGATCTACGGCGTCGTCGTGCGCGGCGACGTGCTGCGCCGCTATGCGGAGGAAGTCGAGCACCGTGCGCTCGACGAGCGGCTGTTCACGCAGCGCGTGATGCAGGTCGGCGACGCGCGGCTCGCGCGCCTGTGCGCGCTGCTCGGCCGCCGGCTCGACGGCGCGGTGGCGATGGCCGGCCCGCTGCCCGATGCGCAGCGCGACGATCTGCAGGCCGAAGTGCTGGCTGCGCTGTTCGATGCGTGCGCGCAACCGGCCGACGGCGGCAGCGGCGCCGCGCCGTCGACGCGCCGCTGGATCGTCGACCAGGCGCGCGACTACGTGCTCGCGCACCGCACGCGCCCGGTGGGCGTGCCCGAGCTGTGCGAACAGTTGCACGTGAGCCGGCGCACGCTGCAGTACTGCTTCCAGGACGTGCTCGGGATGGCACCCGCGACCTACCTGCGCACGCTGCGGCTGAACGGCGCGCGGCGCGACCTGTGCGGGCGCGCGGCCGGCTCGGTGCAGGACGTCGCGGAGGCGTGGGGCTTCTGGCATCTGAGCCAGTTCGCGACCGATTACCGGCGCCTGTTCGGCAAACGGCCATCCGAGACGCTGCGCGATCGCGCGTGACGCGTTCGGCGCGGTGAGCCGGGCGGCCGGCGCGGCGCTCGCGGCGGTGGGGGTGCCGTGCGCGCGCTGTTGCCGGTTCGATCGTTCCGCTCGCCGCCGCGCCGGCTTCGCTCAGGCGGCCGGTGCGAGCCTGGCGGGATCAGCCGGGCAGCCGAAGCGGCGCCCGTGCCGGCGCAGTGCGTGTGCCGCTGCCGATTCGACCGCCACGCTCGCCGACGCGCCGACTTGCTCAGGTGGCCGCTGCCGCCGCGTCGCGCGGCGCGGGCCACGCCTGCGCGTCCCAGTCGATTGCACGGTAAGCGGCGTCGACCGCCGCCAGATCGTCCGGCTGTTCGCTGCGATGCAGCCCGTGCAATTCGGCCGGCACGTCGAGCGTGACCGGCACGCAATGCGGATAGTCGCGCACGCGCAGCGCCGGCCCGATCGTCGTGAAGCACGCGAGCGTCGGCACGTCGAAACCGTCGGCGAGATGCAGCGCCGCCGTGTCCGGCGCGAACAGCAGGCTCGCGCCCTTGATCCACGCGATGAAGCGCGCGGTGTCGGTCGCGTGGCGGCTCACGTCCACGTAAGCCGGATGCGCGATCGGGCCGAAGCCGACCACCGGCAACCCGTAACGTTGCGCGAGCCGTTCCACGAACGCGACGCGCAACGCGGGCGGCACGCTGCGCACCGCGGTGCTCGCATTCGGGCAGAACAGCACGTAAGGCCGCCGCCACTCGGCCGGCAGCGCGGGCAGCGATAGCCGCGCGAGCCAGCGGTTGCGTTTCGCGGCGGCCGGCACGGCGGCCGGATCGACGCCGAGCGCGTCGAGGAAGAAGTCGATCATCGGCAGCCGCGCGAATGCGGGCCAGTACAGGTGATTGCCAACGTCGATGCAATGCGCGTCGGCGGGCAGCGCTTCCGCGGGGCACGGCAGCGCGCGCGACGGCGCGACGACGTCGGCCGCGAGTGCATACAGCGCCTCGACATAGCGCGGCGCGCGCGGGCCGGTACAGCGTGAAGCGCAGGCCCGGATGGGCCGCACGCAGCGCGGCGACGGCCGTCAGCCCGATCACCGAATCGCCGAGCGCGACGCCCATCCCGTTGATCACGTGCACGTGCCGCGCGTCGCCGTAATCGAGCCGGAACGGCCGGTGCGCGGCGTGCAGCAGGCCGAGTGAGGATGCGGCAGGCACGTAGCCGTCGGCGCGCTCGTCGCCATGCTCGAGATCGTACGGCGCGACGAGCGTGCCGTCGGGCGAGAGCAGCGTGCCGGGGCAGGCCAGTGCGTCGTCGTGCGACAGCACGGCGGCGGGCGGTGCGGCGTGCATGTCCATCGCCGTCATGCGCCGCGCGCGCGGCGGCCTTGCTCGCGGATCTGCTCGAGCGTCGCGGCCGGCGTGCTCGCGTCCTGCGGGATGCGGATCTCGATCACCGCGGGCAGCCCGCACGTCAATGCGCGTTCGAGCGCGGGCGCGAAATCGGCGGTGCGCTCGACCGTCTCGCCATGCGCGCCGAACGCACGCGCATAGGCCGCGAAATCCGGGTTCGTGAGCCCGGTGCCGTGCACGCGGCCCGGGTAGTTGCGCTCCTGATGCATGCGGATCGTGCCGAAATGGCCGTTGTTGACGACGATCGCGACGATGTTCAGCCCGTATTGCATCGCGGTCGCGAGCTCGTTGCCGGCCATCATGAAGCAGCCGTCGCCGGCGAGCGCGACGACGGCGCGCTGCGGATACAGCGACTTCGCGGCGAGCGCGGCCGGCAGCCCGTAGCCCATCGCGCCGCTCGTCGGCGCGAGCTGCGAACGGAAGTGCCGGTACGCGAAGTGGCGATGCAGCCAGATCGCATAGTTGCCCGCGCCGTTGGTCAGGATCGCGTCGTGCGGCAGGCGCTCGCGCAACTGCACCATCACGTCGCCGAGCTGCACGTCGCCGGGCATCGGCAGCGGCGCATGCCATTCGCGGTATGCGCGGTGCGCGTCGGCGGCCGTACCGGCCCACGCGGGCCGCTCGGGCGGTTCGAGCGCGGCCAGCGGCGCGGCGATCTCCGGCATGCCCGACACGATCGGCAGGTCGGCGGCGTACACGCGGCCGAGTTCGTCCGCGCCCTGGTGCACGTGGACCAGCGTCTGGCGTGTCTTCGGGATGTCGAGCAGCGTGTAGCCGCCGGTCGTCGCTTCGCCGAGGCGCGGCCCGATCACGAGCAGCAGGTCGGCGTCGCGGATGCGTTTCGCGAGCGCCGGGTTGATTCCGAGTCCGACGTCGCCCGCGTAGTTCGGGTGCGCGTTGTCGATCGTGTCCTGGAAGCGGAACGCGCACGCGACCGGCAATTGCCAGCGTTCGACGAAGGTGCGCAGGTTCGCGCAGGCGTCCGGCGTCCAGCCGCTGCCGCCGACGATCGCGAACGGCCGTTCCGCGCGCGCGAGCCGCTCGCGCAACTCGTCGATCTGCGCGGCCGACGGCGCGGCCGCGATGCGTTTCGCGGCCGGCGCGACGGGCTGCGGCGCGCACGCGTCGGACAGCACGTCCTCCGGCAGCGCGAGCACGACCGGGCCGGGCCGGCCGGACGTCGCGACGTGGAACGCGTGGCTCAGGTATTCGGGAATGCGGCGCGGATCGTCGATCTGCGCGACCCATTTCGCCATCTGGCCGAACATCCGGCGGTAGTCGATTTCCTGGAAGGCTTCGCGGTCGAGGTGCTCGCGTGCGCACTGGCCGACGAACAGGATCATCGGCGTCGAATCCTGGAATGCGGTGTGCACGCCGATCGACGCATGGGTCGCGCCGGGCCCGCGCGTGACGAATGCGATGCCGGGGCGGCCGGTCAGCTTGCCGACCGCTTCGGCCATGTTCGCGGCGGCCGCCTCGTGGCGGCAGACGACCGTCTGGATGCGGGCGGTGTCGTCCGCCAGCGCATCGAGCACGGCGAGGAAGCTCTCGCCCGGCACGCAGAACACGCGTTCGACGTGATTGGCGAGCAACGCATCGACGAGCAAGCGCGCACCGGTGGTGGCGCGCGGCTCGAGATCCTTGGAATGCGACATGGGCTGCCGTCTCCCTGGGTAGCGGGACGTACAGCTTACGCCGGTTGGCGGCGTGCCGGTACGGTGGACGATGAAAAGTGTCGGAACGCTGGGCGGTTCCGCGAGGGCGCACCGCCTTCGGTTGGCCGACCGGCCAGCTTGTGCAGACTGGCGCGACGGCGGAAAGTGAGTGCTATGGATGGCGGGCGGACGCTTGTCTCGATCCGGAGCGGGCATCCCAAATAACAATAAATTGGGATGCCACTCAATAGTAAAATTTCAGCGAATGCGTGGAGAAAGGGGGCGAGAATCGCCATGACGACCGAAACGATTGATCAAAAGACGCTGACGGAACTGGCCGCAGCCGGCGCGGTGCGTGCGGCCCGCGTGGTCGGTTGCGGCAACGGTTGGGCGTTCTCGGCCCGGTGCGGCGCACACGAACGTTTCCTGTCGGCCAAGCGCGGCGACGTTCGGGTGTTTCGCCGTTTTGAAACGCTGGTCGGCTTTCTGCGCGATATCGGTATCAACCGATTCGATGTGGACGCGTCGGCATTCGACCCGGATGCGGCCGGCCGGGCGACCCGGCCCGATCGCGCGGCGGCGCTGAAGGCGGCACACGAGGCGGCGGCCCACGATCGCTGGTTTCGCGAGCAGGTGCAGCAGGCGCTGGACGACCCGCGTGCGTCGATTCCGGACGCCGAAGTCAGCGCCGACTTCGCGTCGCGACGTGCGGCGCTGCGTGACCGGCTTGCCGGCAAGCGCGGGGATGCTTCTTGACCCTTGCGTTGCACTGGAATCCGAAGGCGCACGAGGATCGCGCCGCCATCATGGACACCATCGCCGAGGACGACCCGCTGGCCGCCCTCGAACTCGACGAACTGCTGGAAGAAAGGGCGGCGGCGTTACCGGCCCATGCCGAGTTGTATCGGCGAGGGCGGGTGGCCGGCACGCGTGAGCTGGTGGTCGCGCCGAACGATGTGTTCGTGTATCGCATCCGGCCGGCCGAGGGCATCGTGGAGATCCTCCGCGTGCTGCATGCGCGACGGCAATGGCCGTGACGCGCGCATTCACTGCCGGCTCGTCAGCCGAAGGAACACCTGTTATGTACACACATGGATTTACATCTCGGCCCGCATCGGATAATGTACATACAATGTACATCCGGGCGGAGATCGACATGCATACTACGAGGGTATTCAGAAACGGCAACTCGCAGGCCGTGCGTATTCCTGCGGACCTTGCCTATGAACGCAGCGATATCGAGCTGGAAATCGAGCGCGTCGGTGACGAAATCCGCATTCGGCCGATGCGGCGGCCTCTGACCAACGTACTCGAGAAATTCGCGAAATTCGGGCCGGACTTCATGACCGAAGGGCGTGGCGACCATGAACAGGCCGAACGTGAGGGCTTGTGATGCCGCGCTTCATGCTCGACACCAACATGTGCATCTATCTGATGAAGAATCAGCCGGAGCAGGTCGCGAGACGATTTGCGCAGTGCTACACGGGCGACGTCGTCATGTCGGCGGTCACTTATGCGGAGCTCGAGTACGGCGTGACCGCATGCACGAGCCCTGCCCGGGAGCGCCGCAATCTCGCGGCGTTGATCGAGGATATTCCCGTCGCGCCTTTCGACGCCCCGGCCGCGCAAGCGTATGGTCCGATCCGCGAGGCCACCCGCGAACGGAAGAAGGATCACCTCGACAAATTGATCGCCGCTCATGCGGTGTCGCTCGATGTCGTCCTGGTGACCAACAACGAGCGGGATTTCGTCAGCTATCCGGGATTGCGCGTGGAGAACTGGCTGAACGATTAGTGCCGGGTGTCGAGCCCGGCGGCAATACGTCGGCCGACCGGCCTCGCATTGCCGCCGGGTCCCGCATCAGCACTCGACGATATTCACCGCCAGCCCGCCGCGCGACGTTTCCTTGTACTTGGTCTTCATGTCGGCGCCCGTCTCGCGCATCGTCTTGATCACCGAGTCGAGCGACACGTAGTGCGAGCCGTCGCCGCGCAGCGCCATGCGCGCCGCGTTGACGGCCTTCACCGACGCCATCGCGTTGCGCTCGATGCACGGAATTTGCACCATCCCGCCGACCGGGTCGCAGGTCAGGCCGAGGTTGTGCTCCATCCCGATCTCGGCCGCGTTCTCGACCTGCTGGGGCGTGCCGCCGAGCACGGCCGCGAGCGCGCCGGCCGCCATCGAGCACGCAACGCCCACTTCGCCCTGGCAGCCGACTTCCGCGCCCGAGATCGATGCGTTGAGCTTGTACAGGATGCCGATCGCGGCGGCCGTCAGCAGGAAGTCGATCACGCCCTGTTCGTTCGCGCCGGGCGTGAAGCGCGTGTAGTAGTGGAGCACGGCCGGGATGATGCCGGCCGCGCCGTTGGTCGGCGCGGTGACGACGCGGCCGCCGGCCGCGTTTTCCTCGTTGACCGCGATCGCGTACAGGTTGATCCAGTCGATCATCGACAGCGGATCCTGCAGCGCGCGTTCGGGGCTGCCCGTCAGCGTGCGGTACAACTGCGGCGCGCGGCGCTTGACCTGGAACGGGCCGGGCAGGTTGCCGTCGGCGTCCGGGTTGCCGATCCCGCACCCGCGCGACACGCACGACTGCATCACGGCCCAGATCTTCAGCAGCCCGTCGCGCGTTTCTTCCTCGGTGTGCCACGCGCGCTCGTTTTCCCACATCAGTTGCGCGATCGACTTGCCGGTCGACGCGGTCAGCGCGAGCAGCTCCGCGCCGGTGCGGAACGGGTGCGTCATCTGCTCGGCCGCGCTCAGCACCTTCGTGTTCGGCGCGCCGGCCGTCACGACGAAGCCGCCGCCGACCGACAGGTACGTGCGCTCGACCAGCACCGCGCCGTTCGCGTCGCTCGCGCGCAGCTTCATCCCGTTCGGATGTTCGGGCAGCGCCTGGCGGTAGAACGCGATGTGCTCCTTCAGCACGAACGGCACCGGGTGCGTGCCGAGCAGCGCGAGTTGCTTCGTCTTGCGGACGTCTTCGAGCCGCGCGTCGATCGTGTCGGGATCGACGGTGTCGGGCGCGTCGCCGAGCAGGCCGAGCATCACGCCGCGGTCGGTGCCGTGGCCCTTGCCGGTGGCGCCGAGCGAGCCGTACAGCTCGACCTTCACGTGAGCCGTCGCGTCGAGCAGCCCGTCGCGCTCGAGGCCCTGGACGAACATCAGCGCGGCGCGCATCGGCCCGACCGTGTGCGAACTGGACGGACCGATGCCGATCTTGAAGAGGTCAAACACGCTGACTGCCATTTCGATACCTGCCTTGCTGTAAGAATGGTGCTAGCGCGCCTGCAATGGCAGGCACGCGGCGAGCCATGCGGGCGGCGTTGGGGAAAGCTGCTGCGCGACGCGGGCATAGCGCCCGTCGAGCCGCACGGCCAGATGAAAGAGTTCGGTGGCGTTTTTCGGGTCCCACTGCCCCGTATAACCCGGCAAGCCGGCCTCGCGGCGCTTCGCGTCGAACGGCACCGGCGAATTCACGAATTCCTCGTGCGTCTTTTCGCCGAGCGCGTACGGCACGAGCCAGTCGAGCGCGGCCGCGAGCGTCGCGCCGTTCGCACCGCGCTCGCGCAGCCAGTTGCGGTTGAAGCGGCGCGCGGCGAGCGCGGCCGTCACCAGCGGCTGGAGATCGTAGACCGCGTAATGCAGCGCATCGCGTTCCTCGAAATCCCAGGTCTTGCCGTCCGGGCCGATGTTGTCGGCGAGATGCTCGACGAACAGCCGCTGCGCGGCGTTCATCATCTTGCGGTCGCCGAGCGTGAACGCGGACAACGCGATCAGCTTGATCCGGTGGCTCTGCCAGTTGTTGCGCCAGGTGCCGGTGAGCGGGCGTTTCTGCGCGTCGACCTGCGCGACGTAGCCGGCGCCGAGCTTCGCGATGAACGCGGCCGTCGCGTTGCGCGTTTTCACCGGCAGCGCGCTCGCGGTCATGTCGTACGCGACGATCAGGCTGTCGAAGCGCGTCTCGTCGATCGGGTTGAAGCTCGGCTGGTAGGTCGAGACCCACGCGGACAGGAAGCGGTCGACGAGCTGCAGATAGCGCGGCGCGTTCGTCACGCGCCACGCGAGCGCCGCATCGCGCATCAGGTCCATGTCCTTGAGCGCGGCTTCACTCTGGTCGTGGATGCCTTCATGCGGCAGCGTGCCCTCGGTATGCACGCGCGCCATCGCCTTCGGCTGCTCGCCGATGCGTGCGTCGACGCTGCGGATCAGCGCCTGCACGCCCGGCTCGGCCTGCGTCGTCTCGCTTGCCTGCAGTGCGGGCGCCGCGCAGAAATTCATTGCCGCGCGCGCACTGCCGGACACGCCGAGGCCGGCGGCGGCCAGCGACAACGATGCGACGAGCATCGGCACGTAGCGGCCTGCGCGCACGCGCGGCCGCCGCGCGGTTGCGCCATGGCCCGGAAACATCGGACGCACCATGCGGAACTCCTTCATTGGCTGGATCGCGTGTGATGTTAGCCGGATTGGCGCGCAAGCGTGAAACGGTTGGCCGGGCGGCGAACGTAAAAACCGCACGCAACCGGTGGCTGCGTGCGGGGTGGTCACGGTCGGACGCTCCGGTGCGAGACGTGCGTTATGCGTAGTCCGACATCGGCACGCACGAGCAGAACAGGTTGCGGTCGCCATAGGCGTTGTCCGCGCGGCCGACCGGCGGCCAGTACTTGTTCGTGCCGAGCGACGCGACTGGGTACGCGGCCTGCTCGCGCGAGTACGCGTGCGGCCATTCGTTCGCGGTGACGACGGCCGCCGTGTGCGGCGCGTGACGCAGCGGGTTGTCCTCGCGATCGGCGCGGCCTTCCTCGACCGCGCGGATTTCCTCGCGGATCGCGATCATCGCGGCGATGAAGCGGTCGAGTTCTTCCTGCGATTCCGATTCGGTCGGCTCGACCATCAGCGTGCCCGGCACCGGGAAGCTCATCGTCGGCGCGTGGAAGCCGTAGTCCATCAGGCGCTTCGCGACGTCGTCGACGGTGATGCCGCTCGTTTCCTTGATCGGACGCAGGTCGAGAATGCACTCGTGCGCGACCAGCCCGCCCGGGCCCGAATACAGCACCGGGTAATGCGGCGCGAGGCGCTTCGCGATGTAGTTCGCGTTGAGGATCGCGGTTTCGGTCGCGGCGGTCAGGTTCTTCGCGCCCATCATCGCGATGTACATCCACGAGATCGGCAGGATCGACGCCGAGCCGTACGGCGCGGCCGACACCGCGCCGATGCCGTCTTCCGCGCGGGCGTAGCCGGTCGAGCGCTGGTTCGGCAGGAACTTCGCGAGGTGCGCGCCGACCGCCACCGGGCCGACGCCCGGGCCGCCGCCGCCGTGCGGGATGCAGAAGGTCTTGTGCAGGTTCAGGTGCGACACGTCGCCGCCGAACTGGCCGGGCGCGGTCAGGCCGACCATCGCGTTCATGTTCGCGCCGTCGACGTACACCTGGCCGCCGTGCGCGTGGACGATCTCGCAGATCTCGCGCACGTTCTGCTCGAACACGCCGTGCGTCGACGGATACGTGATCATGATCGCCGCGAGGTTCGCCGAATGCTGCTCGGCCTTCGCCTTCAGGTCGGCGATGTCGACGTTGCCCTGCGCGTCGCACGCGACGACCACGACCTTCATGCCGGCCATGTGCGCGGACGCCGGGTTCGTGCCGTGCGCGGACGCCGGGATCAGGCACACGTCGCGATGGCCTTCGCCGCGCGACGCGTGGTACGCGTGGATGATCAGCAGGCCCGCGTACTCGCCCTGCGAGCCCGCGTTCGGTTGCAGCGACACGGCCGCGTAGCCGGTGGCCGCGACGAGCATCTGTTCGAGCTGGTCGATCATCTCGCGGTAGCCGACGGTCTGCTCGGCCGGCGCGAACGGATGGATGCCGCCGAACTCGGGCCACGTGACGGGCAGCATTTCCGACGTCGCGTTCAGCTTCATCGTGCACGAGCCGAGCGGGATCATCGAGCGGTCGAGCGCGAGATCCTTGTCCGACAGGCTGCGCAGGTAGCGCAGCATTTCGGTTTCGGAATGGTGGCGGTTGAACACCGGGTGCGTCAGGTACGCGCTCGTGCGCTCGAGGCCGGCCGGCAGCGCGGCGACGCCGGCGAGACCCGCGTCCAGCGCGTCGACGGCCGGTGCCGTGCCACCCGCGGCCTGCGCGAACACGTCGAGCAGATCGGCGAGGTCGTCGCGCGTCGTCGTTTCGTCGACCGACACGCCGACTTGCGTGTCGCTCACGCGGCGCAGGTTGATGCGCTTGGCTTTCGCGAATGCGTGGATCTGCGCGGTGCGCGTGCCGGTGTCGATCGTCAGCGTGTCGAAGAACGTGTCGTTGACGGTCGCGAAGCCGAGCTGCTTCACGCCGGCGGCGAGCAGCGCCGCGATGCGGTTCACGCGCAGCGCGATCGTCTTCAGGCCGTGCGGGCCGTGGTAGACCGCGTACATGCTCGCCATGATCGCGAGCAGCGCCTGCGCGGTACACACGTTCGACGTCGCCTTCTCGCGGCGGATGTGCTGTTCGCGCGTCTGCAGCGCGAGACGCAGCGCGGGCTTGCCCTGCGCGTCGACCGTCACGCCGACGAGGCGGCCCGGCATCTGGCGCTTGAATTCGTCGCGCACGGCCATGTAGGCGGCGTGCGGGCCGCCGAAGCCCATCGGCACGCCGAAGCGCTGCGTGTTGCCGATTGCGACGTCGGCGCCCCATTCGCCGGGCGGCGTCAGCACGGTCAGCGCGAGCAGGTCGGCCGCGACGACCACGTGGCCGCCGGCCGCGTGGATCGCTTCGGTGAGCGCGCGGTAGTCGCGCACGTCGCCGTTCACGCCCGGGTACTGCAGCAGCACGCCGAACGCGTTCGCCTGCGCGGCGTCGGCAGCCGGGCCCGTCTTGACCTCGATGCCGATCGGCAGCGCGCGCGTGCGGATCACTTCGAGCGTTTGCGGCAGCACGTCGTCGGCGACGTAGAACACGTTCGACTTCGGCTTGCCGGTGCGCTGCAGCAGCGTCATCGCTTCGGCCGCGGCGGTGGCTTCGTCGAGCAGCGATGCGTTCGAGATCGCGAGGCCCGTGAGATCGGCCACCATCTGCTGGAAGTTCAGGAGCGCCTCGAGGCGGCCCTGGGAAATTTCGGGCTGGTACGGCGTGTAGGCCGTGTACCACGCCGGGTTTTCGAGCACGTTGCGCAGGATCACGGCCGGCGTGTGCGTGTCGTGATAACCCTGGCCGATATACGAGCGGAACACCTGGTTCTTGTCCGCGAGCGCACGCAGCGCGGCGAGGGCTTCGGCCTCGCTCTTCGGCTGCGCGAACGGGCCGAGCGGCAGCGTGTCGGCGCGGCGGATCGACGCCGGGATCACGGCGTCGATCAGCGCGGCGCGCGACGCGAAGCCGAGCGTGTCGAGCATGGCCTGCTGGCTGGCGGCATCGGGGCCGATGTGGCGTTCGGCGAACGCGTCGTGCGTTTCGAGCGCGGCGAGCGAGAGGGGCGTGCGGTTCATCAGACGGTCCGGGTGTTCGAGCTTCATGGCGTGACTCTGGTCCCGCGCGCGCCGAGGCCGGCGTCGCGCGGTTCGGGTAGGGAAATTAGTCGATCAGCTTGCTGTAGGCGTCGGCGTCGATCAGCTTGTCGGTCGAGGCGCCGGCCGCGAGCTTGATCTTGAAGAGCCACACGCCGTACGCGTCGCCGTTCACTTCTTCGGGCGCATCGGTGGCGGCTTCGTTGATGGCGACGATCTCGCCGGACACCGGCGAGTAGATGTCGGATGCCGCCTTCACCGATTCGACGACGCCGACGGCGTCGCCCGCGCTCACCGACTTGCCGACTTCGGGCAGCTCGAGGAAGACGATGTCGCCGAGCGTGCTCTGCGCGTGATCGGTGATGCCGACCGTCAGCGTGCCGTCCGCCTCGGTGCGGATCCACTCGTGTTCGTCGGTGTACTTCAGATCGGCCGGGACGTTGCTCATCGGATGCTCCTGGATAAAAGGGTTTGTTCGTTCTGCTGGCGCGCCGCCATGGTGCGCCGGATGGGGTTGCGCCGGGCGCCATCTCCCGGCTTGCCGGGAGGCGGCCTGCCGGGCCGCTTCTCGGTCGTTACGCAGCGAGGACCTTGCCGTTGCGCACGAACGGCAGTTTTACCACGCGTGCGGGAAGATGCTTGTCTCGAATTTGCACCTGGACGGTGTCGCCGATCTGGACGGCTGCCGGCACGCGCGCGAACGCGATCGATTCCTGCATCGACGGTGAGAACGTGCCGCTCGTGATCTCGCCTTCGCCATGCGGCGTGACGACCTTCTGGTGCGCGCGCAGCACGCCGCCCGCCTTGCCGTTTTCCTTCTGCAGGATCAGGCCGACGAACGCGGCGCGCGTGCCGTTGGCTTCCAGGGCGGCGCGGCCGACGAAGTCGCGCGGCGCGGTGAGGTCGACCGTCCACGCGAGGCCCGCGTCGAGCGGGGACACGGTGTCGTCCATGTCCTGGCCGTACAGGTTCATGCCGGCCTCGAGGCGCAGCGTGTCGCGCGCGCCGAGCCCGCACGGGCGCACGCCGTTTTGCTGCAGCGCATGCCACAGCGCTTCGACGTGCACGGCCGGGACGATCACCTCGAAGCCGTCCTCGCCGGTGTAGCCGGTGCGGGCGACGGTGAGATCGCCGAACGGCGTGCCGGCGACCTGCGCGGCGTTGAACGGCTTGAGCTCGCTGGTGGCGGCGCGGGCGGCGGGCACCGTCGCCCAGACCTTTTCACGGGCGTTCGGACCCTGGACGGCGATGATCGCGAAATCGCGGCGCGGCGCGATCGTCAGGCCGTAGCCGCCTTGCTCGTTCAGCTGGTTGAACCACGCGATGTCCTTCTCGGCGGTGCCGGCGTTGACGACCACGCGGAAGAATTCTTCGGTGAAGTAATAGACGATCAGATCGTCGATGACGCCGCCCTGCGGGTTGAGCAGGCAGGAGTAGAGCGCCTTGCCGGGCGTCTTGAGCTTGCCGACGTTGTTCGCGATCGCATGCTCGAAGAACGCGCGCACGCGGCTGCCGGTGAAATCGACGACGCACATGTGCGACACGTCGAACATGCCGGCGTCGGTGCGCACGGCCGCGTGTTCTTCGATCTGCGAGCCGTAGTTGACGGGCATGTCCCAGCCGCCGAAGTCGACCATGCGGGCGTTGAGCGCGCGGTGCGCGGCGTTGAGCGGGGTGTGATTCAGTGCAGTCATCGAGGCCTCAGGCAAGGCGCTTGCGCGCGGATCAGAACGGCCATGTGCCGACCGCCGCGGCCGATGGCCTCGAGCGATCCGGTACATGCCCCTCTGTCCTCGATACCTGAGAGATTGCGCTGCGGGCCAAGCCCGGCGAACGCGCGCCCCTTCGGTGGGCAGCTTGCCCGCGCAGCCGATGCGCTGCGGGCTACTGCCGCTCTCCAGAGTGCGGGGAGCGTATGGCCCGCGCAGTGCGCGGACGCGATTCCCCGACGCGGTCGGTCCTTTTGCCTGAGAGTTTGCGGGTGTGCCCCTTCGGCGGCGCAACCGGTGTCGGAACACCCGGTCACACGCTCTCCCGACGCGTGCGGGCGACTGTACGCGAGCGGGTGGGCGTTGTCAATTTGAGCAAAAGAATGTCGCTTCGCGACAAGCGGCGGCAACGGGCGCCGCCGCTTTTCTTTGCTCCGGCAAGCGCCGGCGCGTTATTCGCCGATCGCGCGCGCGGCCGTGTCGAGTTCCTGGTTCAGCACGCGCTGCTCGTCGCCGGACAGGCCGCCGTTGTGCTGGGCCGACATGTCGTTGGCTTCCTGGCGGATCACGTCGAGGCGGTGGTGAAGCTGCGCGCCGTAAGGCGGCGGGTAGTAGCCGCCGTTCACGCGCGCGTCGATGCGGCGATGCAGGTTATCGATCCGGCCCTGGACCTCCTGCATGCGGTCGTTCGCGACGACCTGCGGATTCGGTCGCGGCGGCGGCGGCGCCTGCCGGGCCGGCCGCTGCGGCTGAACAATACATGCCGCGAGCGAGGAAACCAGGACGCAGCATGCCGCTGCGCGAATCAACCGTTGCATCACATTCTCCTGACGGATAGGTGTCGAATCGACTTTTTGAGAAACGCGTCAGACCGGACGACCGCTGACTTTCGTTCCCGCACCATTTGTAACGGAATGTTCCGGCCGTGCCGGCGGGGCGGGGCGGGGCGCCGGCAGACGGCAGCGCCGCCGCCGGCGCGTGGCGGCGTGGCGCGATGGGCGGCCGGGCCGGTGCCGCCCCGGCCGGCGCCCGTCAGACGATGCGGCGGACGAACGGCAGGCGGCGGCCGTCGTGTTCGCTCTGCGCGGCGAGCTCGATGATCGTCATCACGTCGACCGCGTCCTGCGCGGTGACGGGGAAGGGTGCGCCGTCGCGGATCGACGCGGCGAGCGCGCGGTAGAACTCCGCGTACTGGCCGTCGAGCGTCGGCACCGGACGCTCGACCTCGACCTCGCCGTCGAGCACGCGCAGCAGGCCGGGCGGATTGCCGCCGCCGAATTCGACGTCGTCCGCGGTGAGGCCGGCCTTGAGCTGGTCTTCCTGCGTGTCGAGCCCGAATTTCTGATAGCTGCCGCGCGTGCCGTGCAGCGTGAAGCGCGCGGGCTCGATCGCCGACAGCGCGCTCGCATGCAGCGCGACGTCCTTGTCCGGATAGCCGAGCAGCAGGTGCACGAAATCGGGCGCCGTGCCGTTGTCGCGGCGCGTCTTGACGGTGGCGCTCACCGTTTCCGGCGTGCCGAACAGCGCGAGCGCCTGGTCGATCAGGTGCGGGCCGAGGTCGAGCAGCAGGCCGCCGCCGCGGGCCGGTTCCTCGCGCCAGCGCGTGCGTGGCGTCGGCCGGAAGCGGTCGAAGTGCGATGCAAAGTAGGTGAGGCGGCCGAGTTCGCCCGATTCGACGATGCGGCGCACGGTGAGGAAATCGCCGTCCCAGCGGCGGTTGTGGAACGGCGCGAACAGCCGGCTGCGCGCGTTAGCGAGCCGCGCGAGCGCGAGCGCCTCGTCGGCGGTGAGCGTCACGGGCTTGTCGACGACCACGTGGCGGCCGGCTTCGAGCACCTGGCGCGCGAGCGTGAAGTGGGTGTCGTTCGGCGTGGCGATCACCACGCATTCGATGTCGTCGAGGCCGAGCAGCGCGTCGAGGTCGGGGACGATGCGCGCGCCCGGATACGCGGCGTGCGCGCGATCGGGCTGACCCGTCGCGATCGCGGCGACTTCAGTGCGGCCGCTCGTGGCGATCACGGGCGCGTGGAACGTCGCGCCGGCGAAACCGAAACCCATCAAACCAATCCTGAGCAATGACGACATGGCAATTCCTGGCTGCGAAGGAAACTAAAGGATGGCGCGCCGGAGCGGCGCGAAGACGACCGGCTATTTTGGCATGGCGGCGCCGCTTGCACAGACGTGTCGGGCGAAACGCGCGAGGCGGAGCGGCGCTTGCGCAAGGAATGCCGGCATTTTGCGCGGGACGGGGCGCAGTGCGGTACGGTTGACCGGGTCGTGGCTGCCCGCTTCCGCTCCCAGCTCCAGCTCCAGCTCCGGGCTCCGGGCTCCGGGCTCCGGGCTCCGGGCTCCGGGCTCCGGGCTCGGCGCGGCTCGGCGCTCCGAGCCGCCAGCGGCCCCAGCGCGTGCCACATCATCCGCCCACCCGTTGGCGCACGGCGGCCGCGACCTGCGCGGCCCACACCGCGCACGCGGATGCGCCGGGATGGAAGCCGTCGGCGGCCATCAGATGGCGTTCGAGCGGCAGGTCGACCCGCAGGAACGTGCAGTGCGGCTGCGCGCCGGCCCAAGCCGCGAGCGCCGCGTTGAGCCGCCGCGCGCGCCGCCCGAGATACCACGCGAGCGGCTGCGGCAGCGCCGGGAAGCGCTCCATCGGCGGCACTGCCGACAAGATCGCGTGCCCGACCTGGAAGCGCGTGCCGAGCAGCCGGACCAGCTCGGCCTGCTGCGCGACCCAGCGTGCGGGCGGCACGCCGCCCGTCACGTCGTTGACGCCGAGCGACGTGACCGCCACGTGGAACGGCTCGGCCGGTTCGGTGGCGAGCCAGTCGACCAGCTCCCGCGTGGTCAGGCCGGTGCGCGCGAGCAGTTTCCAGCTCACGCGGTGCGTGGCCGCCAGCGCGTTCGCCAGTTGCCCGGCGAGCGCATCGTGCTGCGTCGCGACGCCGACGCCCGCGGCGGCCGAATCGCCGACCACCAGCACGCGCAGCGGCGGGCCGTCGCCCGCCACGCCGCTGCGCGGGCCGGCCGCCTCGGGCAGCCGCGGCGTGACGCGGCGCACGTAGCGCCCCTGCGCGAACAGCAGCGGGCCGAGTGCGGCGGTGGCGAACGGGTATCCCATGAAGTCGATCCGGTGAGGGTTCAAGTGCGTCGAAGCGGCGCGACGCGAGGTGGCGCCGGAGAAGGGCCTATTGTGTCCGATCACGGCGTCGACAGGGCCCGATTGGCCGAGCGGCCAGCCACGACCACGCCGAACGGACAGGGGGCGCCCGCCCGGCAAGCCCGCGCGCCCCCGTCCGGCGGCGCGCCCGAAATACACGCCGCCGACGTGTTAACATGCGCGTCCTGCCTGCGTGTCCGCCTGCTTCGCCAGCCTGCCGCGCACGGCATCCTCCCGGCGTTCCGCCGTCAACCCGCAACACCATCCGCCACCATGTCAGCAGGCCTCAATCCCGCTCAGAACGAAGCGGTGCGCTATCTCGACGGTCCCTGTCTCGTGCTCGCCGGCGCGGGCAGCGGCAAGACCCGCGTGATCACGCAGAAGATCGCGCACCTGATCGAGGCGAAAGGCTTCGAGCCGCGCCACATCGCCGCCGTCACGTTCACGAACAAGGCGGCCGCCGAAATGCGCGAGCGCGTGTCGAAGCTGCTGGAAGGCAAGACGCTCACCACGCCGGGCAAGGAAGGCCGCAAGGTGCCCGTCAACCAGCTCACCGTCTGCACGTTCCACTCGCTCGGCGTGCAGATCCTGCGCCAGGAGGCCGAGCACGTCGGCCTGAAGCCGCAGTTCTCGATCATGGATTCGGACGACTGCTTCGGGATGATCCAGGAGCAGCTGGGCACGACCGACAAGGGGCTGATCCGCAAGATCCAGAGCATCATCTCGCTGTGGAAGAACGGCCTGATCATGCCCGACGAGGCGATGGCGATCGCGGCCAACGAGGACGAGCATCAGGCCGCGCTGGTCTACCGCAACTACGTGGCGACGCTGCACGCGTACCAGGCGGTCGACTTCGACGACCTGATCCGCCTGCCGGCCGAATTGTTCGCGAAGAACGAGCAGGTGCGCGACCGCTGGCAGAACAAGCTGCGCTACCTGCTGATCGACGAATACCAGGACACCAACGCGTGCCAGTACGAGCTGCTGAAGCTGCTCGCGGGCCCGCGCGCCGCGTTCACGGCGGTCGGCGACGACGATCAGGCGATCTACGGCTGGCGCGGCGCGACGCTGGAGAACCTCGCGCAGCTCGGCAAGGATTTCCCGAAGCTGCACGTGATCAAGCTCGAGCAGAACTACCGGTCGACGGTGCGGATCCTGACCGCCGCGAACAACGTGATCGCGAACAACCCGAAGCTGTTCGAGAAGAAGCTGTGGTCCGAGCACGGAATGGGCGATTCGATCACCGTCACGGCGTGCAACGACGAGGAACACGAGGCCGAATCGGTCGTGTTCCGGCTGTCCGCGCACAAGTTCGAGCGGCGCGCGCAGTTCCGCGACTACGCGATCCTGTACCGCGGCAACTTCCAGGCGCGCATCTTCGAACAGGTGCTGCGGCGCGAGCGGATCCCGTACGTGCTGTCGGGCGGCCAGTCGTTCTTCGACAAGGCAGAGATCAAGGATCTGTGCGCGTACCTGCGCCTGATCGCGAACGCCGACGACGATCCCGCGTTCATCCGTGCCGTCACGACGCCGCGCCGCGGCATCGGCAACACGACGCTCGAGGCGCTCGGCTCGTTCGCGGGGCAGGCGAAGGTGTCGCTGTTCGAGGCCGTGTACATGGGCGGGATCGAGGCGCGGCTGTCGGCGCGCCAGGTCGAGCCGCTGCGGATGTTCTGCGACTTCATCCAGCGCTTGACCGAACGCGCGGACAAGGAGCCCGCGACCGTCGTGCTCGACGACATGATGGAGGCGATCCACTACGAGGCGTACCTGTACGACGCGTTCGACGAGCGGCAGGCGCAGTCGAAGTGGCAGAATGTGCTCGAATTCCTCGAATGGCTGAAGCGCAAGGGCACCAAGCCGGAGACGGAGGCCGTCGACGGCGAGGCCGAAGGTTTCCACAACGCGGACGGGCTCGCCGATACGGGCAAGAACCTGCTCGGCCTGATCCAGACCGTCGCGCTGATGTCGATGCTCGAGGGCAAGGACGAGGACCCGGACGCCGTGCGGCTGTCGACCGTCCATGCGTCGAAGGGCCTCGAGTATCCGCACGTGTTCCTGGTCGGCGTCGAGGAAGGCATCATGCCGCACCGCGGCGGAAGCGAGGACGACGGCCCGATCGACAACGAGCGGATCGAGGAGGAGCGCCGGCTGATGTACGTCGCGATCACCCGCGCGCAGCGCAGCCTGCACCTGAACTGGTGCAAGAAGCGCAAGCGGGCGCGCGAGACGGTCGTGTGCGAACCGTCTCGCTTCATTCCCGAGATGGGGCTCGACGAAGCGCCGCCGCCGACGCCGGAAGAGGCGCCGATGTCGCCGAAGGATCGGCTCGCCAGCCTGAAGGCGTTGCTGCAGAAGTGACGCGGCGGCGCTGCCGCGCGCACGAGGGCGCGGCGAACCGGCAACCCGAAAACGAAACCCCCGCGACGCGCAGGCGCCGCGGGGGTTTTTTACGGATGGCCGGGTGAGGCGTTACTTCGACGCGTTGACCATGTAGTCGACGGCCGCCTTCACGTCGGCATCCGACGCGTTCGACCCGCCCTTCGGCGGCATCGCGCCCTTGCCGTGCAGCGCGTAGTTGTAGACCGTATCCATCGATTCCTTCAGGCGCGGCGCCCAGTCTTCCTTGCTGCCGAACTTCGGCGCGCCGAGCACGCCGGCCGCGTGGCAAGCCTGGCACACCTGCGTATACAGCGCCTTGCCGGCCGATGCGGCGTCGGCGCTGGTCGGCGCGGCCGCGGGCTTGTCGCCGGCCTTCGGGATCGCGGCGATCGCGGCCATGGCCGCGGCGGCCTGTGCGTTCGATGCGTCGGCGCCCGACGCGGGTGCGCCGCTGGCGGGTTGCGCCGCGTTGGCGGCCGGCGCGGCCGGTTCGGGGAAGTTCGCGCCGTCGTTGTTCGCCATGTAGACGATCGCGCGGGCGATTTCATAGTCGCTGACGTCGTCGGGGCTCGTGCCGCCGCGCGGCGGCATCGCGCCCTTGCCCGCGAGGGCCGTCTTCAGCAGCGTGTCGAAGCCTTGCGAGATGCGCGGCGCCCAGTCGTCCTTGTTGCCGAATTTCGGCGCGCCGGCGGCGCCGGTGCCGTGACAGGTCACGCAGACGGCCTTGTAGACTTCCTCGCCGGTCTTGTACGTGCGGGGTGCGTTGGCGTCCTTCACGTCGACCTTCGCGATCGGCGCGATACGGGCGGCGACCTGCTCGTCGGATAGCGCGTCCGTGCCGGCGCCGGAACGGAATGCATGGTTCGCGTAATTGGCGAACAGGACGATCAGGACGATCGGAATCGCGAACGACGCGATGATGACGGCAATCAACTGCCCGGGGGTTTTGACGGGAGATTCGTGGGGTGCTTCGCTCATGCTTGCCTCGTCTCCGTGAATAGGAATTGTGAGCGCGGTGCAACGGCAAAATGGCAGTCCAATGAAGCACGGACGATTATAGACGGAACGTTTACATCACGGCGAGCGGCGCGATGGCGCGTGTTTACCCGCACGGATCGCGCTCTGACGCCGATTCGTCGGGCAAGGTGGACGCGTCATGGGAAACCGGGTATCCTTGCCGTCTTGCCAATCGTGGACGGCCTGTATATGGGGTCGTTTCACTGTCTCACGCGCCCGTAGCTCAATGGATAGAGTACTGCCCTCCGAAGGCAGGGGTTGCTGGTTCGATCCCAGCCGGGCGCGCCAAGCCTAGTCAGGCTCTCAGCGGTTTCCTTCCTTCGTCGTGCATTACCGTTGCAGCTAGATTGCAGCCGGAATCGGCGCGGGCTCGGCCGTGGGCGGCGCGACGCTGTGCGCCAGATGATCGACTGATAGGTGGGCGTACCGCTGTACCATTTCCATCGTCTCCCATTCGCACGGTCCCTTCAGCACTCGCAGCGGCGTGTCGCGTCGCACGTGGTCGGCATCGAATATTCAATCGATCTCGATTTTCGTCCATGTGTAATCAAGTGTAATTGAGCTCGAGAGGCCATTTGTCTATTTTATATCCAGGTGAGAACCGATAAGGGTGGCTTGCCGATACCTTTGGATTGCGGGGCGCTCTGGCCTTGCAATTCAAGGGGGTTTTAAGAAGGACGAGGCCGATTATTTTCTCAATTATCTTAAGGAAAATATCATGAGTGACGTGATCATTGAATTCGCCGCGGATCGGAGCCGCTGCATCGGCGTTGTGCCCGATTCTGGCCAGAGCGGCTTTGTAGGTCCCAACTCGCCGTTGGCACTACGCTATCTGACCGAACAGGATGTACTAAACGTGTGGCATTTTCGTGCCAGCCCAGGGTTCTTCATTCTCGATTTCACCAGTCCTGACTCTCCAGCGGACCAGTTGGCGATCGATTTTAAGGACGGAAAGGTTGCTGCCGAGACACCGCTCGTCGTGCGTAAATTTACCGGTGCGGTATCTCAGCGGTGGAGCCTGACTATGCGCCCGGGATATATCACGTCGGTGGCAAATCCGAATCTCGTGATCGACGACCACTTCGACAGTTTGCAAGGCAACAACGTCATTTGGGCGTTTGCCTATAACGGGACTCAGGCGCAGCACTGGAGAGTCACCAAGGTGCTGGATGCGTTAGCCGCCAAAGCGCCCCAATACGCGTAATTGATTTTTCGGGCCACGGTCGTCGCCGTTCCGGCCGAAATTGCTATCGCATCACATCGAAGGGGCTCTTGGGCCCCTTCGATGCGAGTGAATTAATCGGCGAGCCTCCATTTGGGCGAGGCTTTGCGCTTTCATCGACACGTTGCAAGGAGTGGTGCGTCGAACTCGGTCAGGCGCGAGCTGCGCGGGCCTCTCCGTCATCTGACGCTTCGGATGGCCTTGACCTTGGCCTGGGTTTAACTGAGCACCGGGCGCACTGCCGGGATAGCGCGCCGTGCCGCCAGCGTCAGACAAGCGGCACGGCGCGCGCCGAACTACGCGATCTCGGCATCCGCAGGCGTTCGTGCCTGCGCAGCGCGCCCGTCCCCCGCCTCGACGATCAGCGTCCAGTCGAACGCCGGCAGTGCGCAGAGATGCTCGACGGTGGCCGTGTACTCGTGCAAGGGCGCGTGCAGATAGCGCACCTTGTCGGTCCATTCGGGAAGCGGCGCCTGCGACGTCGTCAGCACGACCGCCAGCAGATCCTGTTCCGGCCGCCTTGCGATTTCCTGCAGGCTCAGCCGGACCTTGTCGAGGTCGCCTTCGGCATCCAGAATCAGCGCGCCGGCGATCGGCGCATCCGGCCGGCCGGGCGGGTGGCCGACCGCGCCTTTGTCGATGCACTGCTGATACACATGGCGATAGCGCGGCAGCGCCTGCTGCAGCGCGTGATGCTTGCGGACCTTCGCCTGTGCCGTGCGCGCGAGCCCGCGGCGTAGCGCCGGGTTCGCGATCAGCCGGTCGAGCGCGTCGACCCACGCCTGCGGCGCATCCGGGACCAGCAGGCCGTCGCAGCCGTCGTGCAGCGCGAAGCGATAGGCTGGCCGGTCGCTGACGATCGACGCGATGCCGGCCGCCGCGTATTCCTGCCACTGGATCGTGCTCGTGCAGGCGTTGTAGTCATGGTCGGCGAGCGGCAGCAGCGCGATGTCCCAGCGCCGTTCCGGCAGGCGTCGTGCGTGCGCGTCGTAGTCGTGAAGCTCGGGCTCGCACCCGGCGGCCGGGTGGCCAGCCCAGCCCGGCGGGACGTCCGCGCCGACGAAACTCACCCTGACCTTGCCGGGATGGCGTGCGCAGATCGCGTGCAGCGCCGCGTCGACGAGCGCGAAGTTGTCGGCGCGCAGCGACGCACCGGCGATGCCGATCGTCACGCAGTCGTCGTCGCGCGCCGTCACGGGGCGGTAGAACCGGTCGAAGTCCACGCTGTCGGGCAGCACGTGAACGCGCGGGTGCGACAGCCGGTAGCGGCTGGCGATGGACGGCGTGGATACGATCACGGCGTCTGCGTTGCGCAGCATGAGCTCGATCCCCGCACGGGCCATCCCGCCTTGCGCGGCGAGCGGATGCGCGGGCGGCAGGTCGGTCAGCAGGTCGTCGGTCGCGTAGATCACCGGCTTTTCATGCTTGAAGATCGTGTACAGGTCGTTGCCCGTCAGCAGGCCGGGCGTCAGCCGGTGCAGCAGGATGGCGTCGGCCGTGGCCAGCACGCTGCTGTCGATCTGGCCGTCCCGGATGCCCGGGACGAGTTCCCATTCGTCGCTCAGCAGACCGAACGGCAGCGTGAGGCGAATTCGCGACGACGCGCATGCGTCCGGATCGATCGAATACACGATCAGGCGCTTGCGGCGCGGTGCGGCGTCCGCGGTCGCGGCGACGGGCGCCAGCGTGCGGTTCTCCGCCAGCAGCCGCGCGTACAGCGCACCGTGGCGGGCAGCGTTGCGGCCGATGTCGTGCTGCGCGCGGATTGCATCCTGCGCGGCCGCGGCGAGTTGCGCGCGGGTGTGCGGATGCTCGATCAGGTGCGCGATCGCGTCGACCCACGCGTCGGCGGTGTCGGCGACGAGCCAGCCCGTGCGGCCGTGGACAACCGGGCAGCCTTCGGCCGGCGTGGCGACGAGCACCGTGGCCGCGCCGGCCGCCGAACATTCGAGCCATGCGCGCGGCGGCGCATCGTCGCGCAACGTGACCGGCGCCGCGACCAGCGCGATGTCGAGGTCCGCGCGCTTCAGCGCGTCGGCGTAGCTGTCGTAAGGGGCAGGCTCCGCGATCAGCGTGACGTCCGGTTCGCGGTCCCAGCCGGCCGGCAGCGCCGCGCCGACGAACGACACCCGGAGCTTCCCCGGAAATCGGCGGCGCAGCTCGGCCAGCGCCAGGCGGACCTGCTCGAGACGCACGCCGTCGAGACCGGTGCCGGAAACCGCGAGGTTCACGTGGTCGCGCACGCCGGGCGCCGCGCGGTGCAGACGTTCGAGATCGACGCCGGTCGGCAGCACGTGGACCGATGCGTTGACGTGACGGTATTCCCGCACCAGCGTTTCCGACGGCACGACGAGCGCATGCGCGCGCTGCACGGCGCTGCGGATGCCCGCCTTGCGGCGCGCGTTGTCGGCCGCGCCGGGGATGTCGGCGAGCAGCGTGTCGAGCGGCGCGTCGATCTCGAGGACGACCGGCTTGCCGAGCGAGAACAGGTGTTCCAGCGTGGCGGCGGACAGCAGGCCCGGCGTGTCGCCCTGCAGCACGATCAGGTCCGCGCGCTGCAGCGCGTCGGGATCGATGCCGGCTGGCGTGACAGGGAACGTCAGTGCCCATTCGCGGTCCAGCCGCGCGAACGGCTGCGTGAAACGCAGGCTGGCGCGCGCGTGGTCGGCCGGTTCGGCGGTGACGACCGCGATGCACGAGCGCGGCGCGGACGCGTCCTGTTCCCGGGCGGCGGCGCCCGGCGCGACGGCCCGCGCATCGAGCTTGTCCGCGTGGGCCTGGGTTCGCTCGACGAAGTTCTGCAACTGCTGCCAGAACGTCTCCTCTTCCTTCAGGTAGACGCTGCGCGCTTCGTGAACCGTGGCCTTCGCGTGGGCGATCTCATGTTCGTCGAGCCCCCACGCGATGCCCTTGCCGTCCATCACCCACCGGGTCGGCTCCGACAGCGACGCGTCATTCATGATGCACACGACCGGGCAGCCGCACAGCAGTGCCTCGAACACGGCGGTGGACCATTCGTACGTGTACAAGCACTCGACCTGCCGGAACAGCGCCGCGAGTTCGTGCGCCGAACGTTCCGGCACGCGGGTCGAGATTTCGATCGACTCGGCGGTGACCGGATGCAGCGTGCCGCCGCGCCGCAGGTGGCGATTGATGAAGACGGCCGTGCCGTTGCGGCGGGCGTCGTCGACACCGTCGCTGTTGAAGATGCGCGTGTCGACCAGCGGCATGCGCAGCAGGTCCGCGTTCCATTCTTCGGGCACCAGCGACGGCCCGAACGTGAAGATGAGGTCGTCCGGCTGCAGGGCGATCGGTTCGCCGTTGATGCGGCCGGGCTCGGCCAGCAGGTAGCGCACGACGCAGCGCGCATTGAACGGATTGCCGGTGACGACGTCCGGGTAGACGACGATCGGGCTGCGATTCGCGCGGGCGTGCGCCTGCACGATGTCGTTGGTCAGCGGCGGCGTGCGCAGGTCGGGATGCACGACCGGCGTGCAGACGTACGCTTCGTGGCCGAGCAGGTTCAGCACGTGGCACAGGTAGTGCATCGCGCGGATCCCGCCGGAGGTTTGCCGGAAATTCGGCGCGAGTATGTAGTACGGGTGGTCGAGTCGCGTAAAGATGCGCGAACCGCCGTGCGCCAGGCCAGATTGGGGAATCGTCATCGTTATCGGGTGCGGTAGAAATCGAAGACCACGTCGAGGATGCGATCCTGTTCGGCTTCGGTCATGTCGTGGTACAGCGGCAGCCGGACGAGCCGGTCGGCGACGAGGTCCGTCACCGCCATGCCGGACCCGCAGCGCCCGTAGCGCTGGCCGGCCGGCGAACTGTGCAGCGGCACGTAGTGGAACACCGCGTTCACGCCCACCGCGCGGATCTGCTGCAGCAGCGCGGTGCGTTCGGCGAGGTCGCGTGCGAGGAAATAGAACATGTGGCCGTTGCCGCGCTCGGCGAGCGAAATCGCGGGCAGCTCGATCAGCCCGTCCGCGTGCAGCGGCTGCAGCGCGTCCTGGTAGCGCTGCACGGTCGCGCGCCGCTGCGCGGTGATCACGTCCGCGTGCTCGAACTGCGCGTACAGGAACGCCGCGATCAGCTCGCCCGGCAGGAACGACGAGCCGACGTCGACCCAGGTGTACTTGTCCACCTGCCCGCGGAAGAACTGACTGCGGTTGGTGCCCTTCTCGCGGATGATCTCCGCGCGCTCGACGAGGCGCGGGTCGTTGACCAGCAGCGCGCCGCCTTCGCCCGAAATCACGTTCTTGGTCTCGTGGAAGCTGAGGCACGCGAGGTGGCCGAGGCCGCCGAGC
The DNA here is from genome assembly GCF_020419985.1 of Burkholderia sp. AU32262. NCBI lineage: Bacteria > Pseudomonadati > Pseudomonadota > Betaproteobacteria > Burkholderiales > Burkholderiaceae > Burkholderia > Burkholderia sp. AU32262. The sequence continues at coordinate 29,271 of NZ_JAIZRS010000019.1, read as the reverse complement.
GGCTTGCCGTTCCACGTCGACTGCAGCGCCTGAGCGGCGTCCTCGATCACCCACAGGTCATGGTCCGCCGCGAGCTGCCCGATCACGTCCATGTCGCATGCGACGCCCGCGTAGTGCACCGGCACGATCGCGCGCGTGCGCTTGGTGATCGCGGCGGCGATCTGCGTCTCGTCAAGGTTCAGCGTGTCGCGGCGAATGTCGACGAACACCGGCGTCGCGCCGCGCAGCACGAACGCGTTGGCGGTCGACACGAACGTGTAGGACGGCATGATCACTTCGTCGCCGGGCTGCACGTCGGCGAGGATCGCGGCCATCTCGAGCGCGGCCGTGCACGAGTGCGTGAGCAGCGCGCGCTGGCAGCCGATGCGCGCTTCCAGCCAGCGGTGGCAGAGCTTCGTGAACGCCTGGTCGCCGGCGAGGCCGCCCTGCTCGACCGCTTTCGCGATGTAGTAGAGCTCCTTGCCGACCACGAACGGGCGGCCGAACGGAATGCTGTCGAGATTGGGTGGGCCGAACATGGTCAGGCTCCGCGGTAAGGGTGGGACGTTCGGCCGCGCAGCTTGCGCGCGGCACCGCTCAGATGTCCTTGCGGACGAGAATCGTGAATTCGTACAGGCCGTAGTCGTGCAGCAGCGCGACGTGGCGCGAAAAGCGGCGCTTGCAGCGATCGAACAGCGCGCACGGGTCCGCGTAGTACAGGAGGTCCGGGCGCATGAACGGCGGATCGGAATACGACGTCAGGCAGTTGAACGCGAAGCCCAGCCGGCTCGTCGCGTGCAGCGTGTCGAGCGTCGCGTGGATGTAGTCGAGCCACGCGTCGTCGTCGTGACCGCGCCTGACGTTGAAGATGCCGGATGCGATCCCGTAGTCCGACGGGGCCTGCGGCTGCGCGCCGACATGAAACGTGACGTTCGCGTCGTCGCGGTAGCGCTGCCGCGCGGCGTCGACCATGTCGGACGAGATGTCGTAGCCCGCATACGCGAAGCCGTCCGGCAGCGCGCGCGCCTTCAGGAAATCGACCAGCGCGCCGTAGCCGCAGCCGATATCGTTCACCGAGTGTCCGCCGGACGCGGGCAGGATTCTGGTCAGTTGTTCGAAGCGCAGGAACTGGCCGGATTCGCCGTTCCAGTCGACCCCACGCGCGGTCGCGCCGTGCTCCGCCAGCCGCGCGCTGTAGTACGCGGCCACTTCTTCCAGCAGGCTCGCATGCCGGGATTCGCTCATGGACATCACCTCAATCTTTCGAGGTCAGCGCGTACCGGCGCGCTTCGGGACCGCAGTTGAACAGCACGTCGAGCACCGTCACGCCGTGGACGAAATCGCCCCACTGCTGCGGATACTCGGGATAGGCCGGATAGTCGAACCAGCGCACCGCGATGCCGGCATCGGCGAACAGGTTCTCGTCGAGGTAGCTGCGCGCGGCCGGGCCGGACAGGTACTCGGTCGCGCCCGCCTGCACGCACAGGTTCAGCAGCTTCTCGGTGCGGTCGCCGTGCAGCGCATAGTCCGACGTCGACGACACGCGCGTGCCGATCTCCAGTTGCCGGAGGACCCACGTCAGCATCGCGACATTCAGCTCGCTCAGCATCCCGTAGGTGCGGCCGGTGTAGAGTGCCTCGAGCTCGTCCGCGTAGCGCGCGAAGTGCGGCGCGCGCGCGTAGTTCTGCTGCAGGGCCTTCCAGTGCAGCGGCGCCCAGTCGGCGCCGTCGATCTCGGTTTCGCGGATCGACTGGTGATACTTGCCCTTCACCTTCACCGGCACGCTCAGCCATTGCACGCCCTGCGGCGTCTTGATCTGGTTGCGGTTGCGCCAGTCGCGGCGCGTGTACTGCGCGTCGTCGTAGAGGATGAACTCGTCGCTGGCGGCGATCAGGTCGAAGTAGCCCTTCCACGGAATGTAGTTGGACTGGACGATCGCCACCCGCTTCGCGTCGCGGTTCATGGTCGCACCGCTCATGCCGGAATGTGGCCGTACCGGTACATGTCGACGAGCTCGGGCGGAATGCCCCAGTCCGTTGCGCCCAGCTTGTCGTGCAGCGCCTCCAGGTCCGCGCGCATCGCGTTCCGGAGCTGGTCGACCATGCGGTTGCGCGCCGGCACGAAGTCGTGCTGGTACGCGGCATTGATCTGATGGCGCACCGTCTTCGCGATCGCGGCCTCGCGCGTCATGTTGCGGATCAGCGGCCGTTCGGGCGCCAGTTCCGCGTAGCGCGGATCGATCGGCTCGCCGCGCATCGCCGCGACGAGATCGCGGCACAGTACCGGCGACAGGTGGAAGCCGTCGCGCTTGGTGCCGCCGAGAATCCACAGGTCGCGCACGCTGGTTTCGCCGAACAGCGGATACAGGTCGGACGTCGTCGGCCGCCAGCCGACGTTGACGTTGACCAGGTTCGCGCGCGAGAAGCGGGTGTTGATCTGGTCCATCGCCGACTTGAGCAGCGTGTACGCGCTGCCGGCGTGGCCGTGCTCGTGCGGCACCGGGCTGATGTAGTTGCTGGCGCCGACGAGGGTCCGGTCAGGCCCGTACGGCGCCGAATACACGCCGCACGCGAGGCCGCGGTTGGTCGTGCGCACGCAGTGCGTGTGCGCGTTCTCCGCGCTCTGCAGTTCGATCGACATGCCGATGCCATAGAACATCCGCTGCACCGGCAACTCGGGCAGGCTCGCCTGCAGCACGCGCGTCACGTTGGCGCCGTTGCAGAGGATGAAGCGGTCCGCGCCGAGCACGCCGCCATCGGACAGGCGCGCCCCGGTGATGCGTCCGGCCGCGGTCTCGAGCCGCTCGACCTCGGCGTCGATGAAGCGCACGTTGCCGGCTCGTGCGACCGACTCGGTCAGCGCGTCGAGAAACTGTTTCGGATTGACCCAGCCTTCGCGCTTCAGGAAGACCGCCTTCAGCGCGCGATAGCGCGGGTCCGGATGATAGTTCGGGATGCCTGACGGATCGACCGCCTCGCAGGGCTCCTCGAATTCGCGGCAGAACCGCTGCATGGCCGCGAAGTTCTCGTCGTCGAGCGCGTCGGTCGCCGCGTTGTTCAGCACGAAAGTGCCGAAGCCGTACGCGATCGCGCGCTCCGGCGTGCAGATTTCGGCGAATACGGCGGGCCAGGCCGCCGTCGCACCGCGGCTCAGTTCGAACTTGAAGCGGTCGATCGGCGTGCCGAGCGAATCGCCTTCCAGTTCGGTGAACGAATTGAGCATCGCCGCCGCGGCGCGCGTGGCCGAGCCGGGCCGATGCGCGTGGCCGACGATCACGAGCTCGACGCCCGGGTCGGCCTGCTGCCATGCGCGGGCCGTCATCAGGCCAAGAATGCCGTTGCCGAGGATCGCGATCTTCATTTGCGTGTGCCCCCGCCTTCGGGGAATGACAGGTAGCAGAGCGACGGATAGGCCGCTGCCTTGTGGATCTGGTGCGGACGGTTGCCGAGCAGGTCGCGCAGGTAATGGATACCTTCCGCGGGCAGCTGGCCGCCGCGGGTGAGCTGCCAGAACGCGACGACGCCGCCGGGCACCAGCCGCTTCATCACCGCGTCGAACGCGTGCCGGGTCGGCTCGATCACGTTCAGGTCGAACCACGCGAGCGCGACCATCTCGCCGGGATGCGCTTCGTCGAACGCCGCCAGCGTGTCGCGGCAATCGCCTTCCCACACGTGGTGCTTGTCATGCACGTGCCCCATCGCGTTGCTGCGCTCGTGCAGGTTCAGCAGCTTGCGCAGCAGGTCGGCGTACTCGCCGGACAGCGAATACGTGCCGTCGGAGAACAGCTTGCGGTCGCGCGTGTCGTGCTCGGCGAAGCCCGTGTAGCCCGTGAACGTATCGAATGCGTGGATGCGGCGCTGGAAGTTCAGCGGTTCGAGAATCGCGCGGAAGTTCTCGCACAGCACGGCGGTCTGCCCGCGCCACGTGCCGAGATCGAGGATCGCGCCCGGCAGCGGCACGATTTTTTGATAGATCTCGAAGGTCGCGAGAATGCGTGCGAGGAGCGAGCCGCGCACGAACAGGCCGAGCGACCGTTCCAGTTCCTCGCGCGTCGCGGGGTAGGTCTGCATCAGGTCGAACAGTTCGCGGCGCGCCGCGAGCTGATCGCCATCTGCGTTGGTGATGATCGCTGATTCGTGCATACACAGGGCTCCAGGCACAAAGGGTGTGACCGGACGAGCGCGCGTCGGCGCGGCGGCATCGGAATGCGCAGCCGTCCGAGCGTCGCAGGTCGGACATCTTTCTGCGATCAAGTCTAGCGAGCGCCGCCAGGATCGAATGTCGGATTAGCGGGTGGTTTCACCCCGCATTTCGATGGATTCGCGGCTGTCCGGCGCGAATTCGGGGCACCCGCGGGTGCGGCTCGCAGTAGCGGGAATAGCGACCAATTCCAGCACTTGCTCGCCAGATTGGAACGCGGCGTGCGCGAGGAGAATTCGGACACGTCGGAGACCGTCGGTGCGTGCGTCCGCGGGCGAAGGCGTGCGCCGACGCAGCGGAGCCGGCCGCGATTCGAATCCGTATTGGCTACCAGGACGACATAGCTCATGATGCCCACCTCCCCCGCCGCCGCCACGATCGAACAGGCGCTGGCACACCATCAGGCCGACCGGCTGGAAGAGGCCGAGACGCTGTACCGGCAGATCCTCGACACCGATCCCCGGCACGCGGACGCGCTTCACCTGCTCGGCCTGATCGGCCATCGGTACGGGCGCTATCAGGAGGCATCCGACCTGATCATGGCGGCGATCGAGATCAGGCCGGACGCGATGTACTACTACAACCTCGGCAACGTCATGCAGGCGGACAATCGTCACGCCGCCGCCGCCGAGTGCTTCCGTCTCGCAATCGAGCTGCGGCCCGACTACGTCGATGCGTACAACAACCTCGGCAACGCGCTGCGGCTCGCCGGCGACGCCCGCGCGGCCGTCGATGCGTTCTGCCACGCGATCTCGCTGAAGCCGGACAACGGCCAGGCCTACAACAACCTTGCGAATGCGCTGTTCGACGTGAACGAGATTCCGGCCGCGCTCGAGGCTTACCGGCACGCGGTGGCGCTGCGCCCCGAGCTGCCGGAGCCGCGCAGCAACCTGCTGTTCGCGAGCCACTGCAGCGAAGCGTTCGACCACGACGCCTATCTCGCCGAGGCCGCGCGCTACGACGAAGTCGTCACGCGGTGCGCGACGCCGTGGACGGACTGGCTCGTCGACCTGACCCCGCGCGCCGGGCGGCCGCTCAAGGTCGGCATCGTGTCGGGCGACCTGAAGGCGCATCCGGTCGGCTATTTCATCGAGAGCATGCTCGAGCATCTCGACGCGAACCGGATCGAGATGCATGCGTACCCGACGCGCGACGTCGAGGACGACGTGACCGCCCGCATCAAGCCGGCCTTCGCGACGTGGACCTGCATTGCCGGCCTGAGCGACGAAGCGGCGGCCGCGCGCATCCGTGCGGACCGCATCGACGTGCTGCTCGACGCGGCGGGCCACACGGTCTACAACCGCCTGCCGCTGTTCGCGTGGAAGCCGGCGCCGCTGCAGGCGAGCTGGCCCGGTTATTTCGCGAGCACCGGCGTGCGCGCGATCGACTACGTGATCGGCGACCGTCACGTGCTGCCGCCCGCCGAGGCCGCGCATTTCACCGAGCGGCCGTGGCATCTGCCGGACAGCTATCTGTGCTTCACGCCGCCGGCCGAGCCTGTCGACGTCGGCGCGCTGCCGATGCTCGCGAACGGCCATCCGACCTTCGGCTATTTCGGCAAGCTCGCGAAGATCACCGCTCACGTCGTCGCGGTCTGGTCGCGCGTGCTGCAATCGGTCGCGGGCGCGAAGCTGTTCGTGAAGGCGGAGCATCTCGACGATCCGCGCGAGCAGCAGGCGCTTGCCGCACGTTTCGCGGCGCACGGCATCGATGCGCGGCGCCTGATCCTCGAAGGCCGCTCGCCGCGCGCCGAATACCTGGCCGCCTACCGGCGCGTCGACCTGATGCTGAGCCCGTTCCCGTATCCGGGCGGCACGACGACCGCCGAAGCGCTGTGGATGGGCGTGCCCGTTCTTTGCCGGCGCGGCGAGCGCTTCCTGTCGCACATCGCCGAGAGCCTGCTGCATTCGGCGCGGCTGCCCGAGTGGATCGCGGACGACGACGACGCGTATGTCGCGAAGGCCGTCGTGCAGGTCGGCCAGCCCGCCGGGCTGGCGGCGCTGCGCACGACGCTGCGCGCGCAGGTGCTCGCGTCGCCGCTGTGCGACGCGCCCCGCTTCGCGCGCCACTTCGAGGACGCACTGCACGGCATGTGGGCGCAGCACGTCGAAGCCGCGGCGGGCGCATCCGTGTGAGGCCGCGCACGACGTGACGTGCGGGGTCATTTCCACGCCGGCGGCAAGCGGAACATGGCGCCCGTCGCGCTGAACGCCGCGTCGGCCGGCGTGATCGTCGTTCCGACCGGCGGCGCGTGCGCGACGCCGTCGTCGGGATGGCGCGCGACGGGATGGCGGCGCCGGCCGTGACGATCGGGCACGGCGGCAGGCTGATCGACTTCGGACGCGCACCGCATCCCTATTGAGTAGAGCAGACGAGATGGACGGAACAGGACAGGCATTGCAGGCGGCGCTCACGCATCATCAGGCGGGGCGTCTCGCGGAAGCGAAGACGCTGTACGACGCGATCCTCACCGCGCAGCCGGGCCAGCCGGACGCGCTGCATTTCCTCGGGCTGCTGGCGTGCCAGTTGAAGCAGTACGACGCGGGGCTCGCACTGATGGAGCAATCGCTCGTCGAGCGGCCGGACGCGTCGTACTTCAACAATCTGGGCAACATGCTGCGCGAAAGCGGGCGGCTCGACGACGCCATCGCGCACTATCGGCGCGCGGTGGCGCTGCGGCCGGACTATCCGGAAGCGCACAACAACCTCGGCAACGCGTTGCGCGACGCACGCGAACCGACGGCCGCGATGGAAAGCTGCGCGCGCGCGATCGAGCTGCGCCCCGGTTACGCGCAGGCGTACAACAACCTCGGCAACGCGCTGCAGGATCTGGGCGACCTCGACGGCGCCGCCACGCATTACGGCCGCGCGATCGAGCTGGACGCGTCGATGGCGATGGCCCACGCGAACCTGAGCGCCGTGCGTCACAAGCAATTGCGCTGCGCGGAGGCGCTCGCGCACGCGCTGGACGCGATCCGGCTCGCGCCGAACCTCGGCGACGCACACAACCACGCGGGCAACGCGTACCACGGACTGAACCGGCTCGACGACGCGCAAGCGTGCCATCGCACGGCGGTCGCGCTGAATCCGGCGGACGCCGGCGCGTGCCACAACCTGTCCGTCGTGCTGCTGAAGCTGCAGCGGCTCGACGAGGCGCTCGTGTATTGCCGGCAGGCGTTGCAGGCCGGCCCGCCGGCCGTGTTGATGCACGTCAATCTCGGCGACATCCTGCGCGCGCAGGGCAACGTCGATGCCGCGGTCCACGCGTATCGCGATGCGCTTGCGCTGGTGCGCGACGACGCCGACGACGTCGCGGCGACCGTGCTGAACCGGCTGCTGTTCAGCGCGGCGGCGTCCGCTTGCGTGAACCCCGCCGACTATCTGGCCGACGCGCGGCGCTACGGCCGGCACCTGGCCGCGCGTTCGACGCGCCATGCGCACGATCCGCGCGAGCGGGCCGCGCGCGCGCAAGGGCGGCAGCTGCGCGTCGGCTTCGTGTCCGGCGACCTGCGCCTGCACCCGGTCGGCATTTTCCTGGAAAGCGTGCTTGCGCACCTCGAGCGCACGCGCATCGACCTGCGCGTGTACGTGACCACGGACGACGAGGACGCGATCACCGCGAAACTGAAGCCGCACGCGAACGGCTGGCGCTCGATCGCCGCGCTGAGTCCGGAGGCGGCCGCGCGGATGATTCACGACGACGAGATCGACGTCCTCGTCGACCTCGCGGGCCATACGCAGTCGAGCGGGCTTCCCGTGTTCGGCTGGAAACCCGCGCCGGTGCAGGCGAGCTGGCTCGGCTTCTTCGCGTCGACCGGCTGCGACGCGATCGACTACTTCATCGGCGACCGCTACACGCTGCCGGATGCCGAAGCGCATCACTTCGTCGAGAAGCCGTGGCGGCTGCCGGACAGCTTCCTGTGCTTCACGCCGCCGGCCTGCGACGTCGAGGTCGGCCCGCTGCCGATGGCGGCGAGCGGCCATCCGACGTTCGGCTGCTTCGGCCAGCTCGTGAAGATCGGCGACGACGTCGTGCGCGCGTGGTCGCGCATCCTGCTCACGCTGCCGGACGCGCGGCTGCTGCTCAAGGCGCACGAGCTCGGCCGCGAGGGCGTGCGCGATGCGACCGTCGCGCGCTTCGCGCGGCATGGCGTCGACGCGGACCGGCTGATCCTCGAGGGCGGTTCGCCGCGCGCGCAATACTTCGGCGCATACAACCGCATCGACGTCGCGCTGAGCCCGTTCCCGTATCCGGGCGGCACGACCACGGCCGAAGCGCTGTGGATGGGCGTGCCGGTGCTCGGGATGAAGGGCAGCCGGTTCGTCACGCACATTTGCGAAAGCGTGCTGCACGCGGCGGGCATGGGCGAATGGGTCGCTGACGGCGAGGACGCCTATGTCGCGAAGGCGATCGCGGCGATGCGCGATCGCGAGCAGCTCGCGGCGCTGCGCGCCGGGCTGCGCGCGCAGCTGCTCGCATCGCCGTTGTGCGACGCGCGCCGGTTCGCCGCGCATCTCGAAGCGGCATTCGTCGCCATGTGGCAACGCTATACGAACTCGGAGCAGGAAGCATGAACGATATCCACGACACGCTGCAGTCCGCGCTGGCGCATCATCAGGCGGGGCGTCTCGCGGAAGCGAAGACGCTGTACGACGCGATCCTCACCGCGCAGCCGGGCCAGCCGGATGCGCTGCACTTCCTCGGGCTGCTGGCGTGCCAGTTGAAGCAGTACGACGCGGGGCTCGCACTGATGGAGCAATCGCTCGTCGAGCGGCCGGACGCGTCGTACTTCAACAACCTGGGCAACATGCTGCGCGAAAGCGGGCGGCTCGACGACGCCATCGCGCACTATCGGCGCGCGGTGGCGCTGCGGCCGGACTATCCGGAAGCGCACAACAACCTCGGCAACGCGTTGCGCGACGCGCGCGAACCGACGGCCGCGATGGAAAGCTGCGCGCGCGCGATCGAGCTGCGCCCCGGCTATGCGCAGGCGTACAACAACCTCGGCAACGCGCTGCAGGATCTGGGCGAGCACGAGGCGGCGGCGGCGAGCTACGCCAAGGCGGTCGCGCACCAGCCGCAATACGCGGAGGCGTACTGCAATCTCGGCAACGCGCTGCATGCGCAGGAGAAATTCGACGAGGCCGCGGACGCCTATCGTCGCGCCATCGCGCTGCAACCGGGCTTGCGCGTCGCGCACCAGGGGTTGAGCGCGACGCTGCGCGCGGCAGGCGATCTGCGGGGGGCGGTCGACCATGCGCGCGAGGGACTCGATCCGGGCGACGCGGACGCGCACTGCGTACTGGCAAGGCTGCTGCAGCGCATCGGCGATTTCGACAAGGCGCTCGAACTGCTCGAGCAGGCGATCGCGATCGACCCCGCGCATGCACGGGCATGGGCATGGCTCGGCGATTTGCGCAACCAGCAGGGCGAATACGGGCAGGCGGTGCAGGTGTGCCGGCACGCGATCGAGCTTGATCCCGAACTGGCCGACGCATACAACTTCCTTGGCTTCGCGTATCACAACCTCAACTTGCTGGCCGCCGCGGAGTTGAGCCACCGGCATGCGATCGACCTGAACCCGGACGATGCCGACGCGCATCACAACCTCGCCGCCGCGCTGTTTCGGCTCGAGAAGCTCGACGAGGCGATGAAGCATACCGAGATCGCGCAGAAGCTCGGCATCGATCCGCTGAAGGTGCAGATGACGCTCGGCGACATCCTGTGGGCGAAAGGGGATCTCGCCGGCGCGCTGGATGCGTTCCGCTCGGCGATCCGGCACGACCTGCATCGCGCGTACTCGCGGATGCTGTTCAACATGTCGAGTTCGCCCGCGTTCGAGCCGCAGGAGTGGGTCGCCGAAGCGCGCCGCTACGGCGAGCATCTCGAGCGCGACGCGCGTCCGTTCGAGCACGACCGCGCGCAGCGCGTCGCGCAGGCGCAGGGGCGCCCGCTGCGCGTCGGCTTCGTGTCGGGCGACCTGCGGCAGCACCCGGTCGGCATCTTCCTTGAAAGCGTGCTCGCGCGGATCGACCGGTCGCGCATCGAGCCGCATGCCTATGTGACGTTCGTCGGCGAGGACGATGTGACGGCGCGGCTCAGGCCGAACTTCGCGAGCTGGAAGAAGGTGGTCAGTCTGGGCCGCGAGGAGGCCGCGCAACTGATTCGCGACGACGGCATCGACATCCTGATCGACATGGCGGGCCATACCAACTGGAGCGGCCTGCCGATCTTCGGGCACAAGCCCGCGCCGGTGCAGGCGAGCTGGCTCGGTTTCTTCGCGACGACCGGGTGCCGCGCGATCGACTATTTCATCGGCGATGTGTATACGCTGCCGGCCGACGAGGCGCATCACTTCACCGAACGGCCGTGGCGACTGCCGGACAGCTACCTGTGCTTCACGCCGCCGCCGTACGATGTCGCGGTCGGCCCGCTGCCGATGGCGGCTCATGGCGGCGTCACGTTCGGCTGCTTCGGCAAGCTGATCAAGATCAGCGACCAGGTCGTCGCGCTGTGGTCGCGCATCCTGCACGCGCTGCCGGACGCGCGCCTGCTGCTGAAGGCGCATGAGCTCGGCGCCGGCGACGTGAACCAGGCGACGCTCGACCGCTTCGCGCGGCACGGCATCGGCGCGGACCGGCTGATCCTCGAAGGCGGCTCGCCGCGTGCGGAATACTTCGCCGCATACAACCGCATCGACATCGCGCTGAGCCCGTTCCCGTACCCGGGCGGCACGACCACGGCCGAAGCGCTGTGGATGGGCGTGCCGGTGCTCGGGATGAAGGGCAGCCGGTTCGTCACGCACATTTGCGAGAGCCTGCTGCACGCGGCGGGCATGGGCGAATGGATCGCGGAAGACGAGGCGGCGTACCTCGAGAAGGCCGTCGCGTTCGCGCGCGACCGCGACGGGCTGGCGACGCTGCGTACAACGCTGCGCGAGCGCGCGCTGGCGTCGCCGCTGTGCGATGCGTCGCGCTTCGCACGCAACCTCGAGGACGCGCTGCACGGCATGTGGGCCCGCTACGCCGGCGGCGACACGGCGCCCCGGGACGCGTGACGAGCGGGATCGCGCCGCGGCGGGAAGCCGCGCTCGCGCATCGTCGGGCCGGCCGCCCGGGATGATCGAGGCGGCCGTCGGGCGGGCGACGCGGGCGTGGCCGGCGCGATCCGGCTCGCACGCCCGCCTGCAGGCGAAAAAAAAGCCGCATTGAAGCGGCTCGACGGTACGGCGACGACGGACCGCTCGACTGGCGGCGTCTTTTAATTCGAAATGCGCGGCGAGCGAGACGCCCGGCCGGTCACAGCATGCCGGCTTTCTGGTACTGGCTCGCTGCCTTGATCCGCTCCTGGGACTGCGCAAATTCCGCGGCCAGGCGGTCACGGTCGGTCTGCGCATGCTCCGTGATCGACGCGTCGATGGCCATGATCTGCCGCACGCGGTCCAGCGCGTCTGGCGTCTGCTCGCCGGACAGGTTCATCAGCAGCGGCGAGCGTTCGTCGGCGAGGGCCGCGACGCGCACCCAGTCGCGTGCGTCGGCCGCCGACTGCATGGCACGGGTCAGGTCGAAGGCGCGGGACAGGGTGTCGTTCGTCATGGTTCGGCTCCGAAGGGGCGGTGCGGCCAAGGCTTACTTGTTGTTGGCCAGCGCGCCGGCGCTGTTCTGGCCGCCGAACAGCTGGGTCAGGTAACGGGTGTTGTTCGCCATCGTCGCCATCAGCGTGTTCAGCGCGGTGAACTGCGCATTGTATTGCGTGGTCAACTGGTCCGAGTAGCTCTGCAGCTGCGTCGCCTGGGCCTGCACGCTCTTCAGGTCGGCGTTGATCGCGTTGGTGCGCTGATCGATCAGGCCGGACGTCTGCGTGTACGAGTTGATGTTCGCATTGAGCGCCTGGGCGACGCCATTCGTCTGGTTGAAGATCGCCGCCACCGCGGAGCCGTTCGACTTGAGCGCGGTGGTCAGCGCGGCGGTGTCGACCGACATCGCGCCGGTCGAGTCCACGTTGATGCCGATGCTGCCGAGCGCATAGGTCGTGCCGCCCGTCGTGACGCCGCTGCTGAGCGTCGTCGCGAGCGTGTTCCTGATCGTGTTCAACATCGCGTCGCCGAGCAGCGGGCCGGCGGTCTTCGCCGTCGGGTCGTAGCTCGACAGCGATTTCGCGGTAGTCACGAAGTTGGTATACGCGGTCGCGAAATTGTTGATCGCGGTCGTCGCCGCGGCCGTGTCCTGCGACAGCGTGATGGTTTGCGTCGTGCCGACAGCGGCCTGCGACAGCGCCAGCGTGACGCCCGTCAGCGCGCCCGACACGTTGTTCGACGCGCTCGACACCGGCGTGCCGTCGATCGTCAACTGCGCGTCGGCGGCCGGCGTGACCGTCGTGTACCCCGACGTCAGTTTCGAATTGACGCCCGTGCCCGTGATCGAGATCGTGTTGGCCGCACCGGTGAGGTTCGACTGCATCACGAGATGCTGGCCGTCCGAACCGGTGATGACCGATGCGGTGACGCCGGCATTGCCGGACGCGGAGTTGATCGACGACGCGATGTCGGACAGCGACGCGCCGGCCGCCACGTTGACGTTGAACGCGGGGTTGCTGCCGAACGTGATGCTCAGCGAGCCGGCCGAGATCGTGTCCGCCGCCGTCACGCCGGCCGACGACAGCTTGTTGGCGGTCGCGAGCTGCGTGACATTCACCGAATACGAACCGGCCACCGCGCCGCTGCCGCTCTTGATCGACGTCGTGATGCCCGTGCCGCTCGCCGTCGCGGCGAGGCTGCTGAGCGTGGTGCCGTTCGAGAGGCCGGTGAGCGCGGTCTGCAGCGCGGACAGCGCACCCTTCAGTTGGCCGATGGCGGACAGCTGCGTATTGTCGTTCGTCTGCCGGGTCTGCAGGGTCTGCAATTGCCCGGCCGTCTTCGCGTTCACCAGTGTCGTGACGAGCGTGTTGACGTCGAGCGACGAATTGGTCGCGCCGCTGATGATCGATTGACCTGCATTCGCCAGGATGGTGCTGATGTCCGTGCTGCTGACGGGGGTCGTGGTGGCCATGCCGTTGCTCCGGTCGTCCGCGCAGTCGACGTGCGCGATGCGGCGGGGCGCCGCGGTTCAATGCAAAGAGGGAGGCGCGCCTCCCTGGAGAATTCTGATCAGGGCGGTTGCGGCGGAGTCGCATCGAGTGCCGATGGCGACGCCGCCGTGCCCGGAGGCGGACGGGCACGTGGCCCGCCGCGGGTGCTGCTCGATTAGCCGAGGAGCTTCAGGACTTGCTGCGGCAGCGAGTTCGCTTGCGCCAGAACCGAGATACCGGCTTGTTGCAGCACTTGCGCCTTGCTCAGGTTCGCCGTTTCCGTCGCGAAGTCCGCGTCGGTGATCTGCGAGCGAGCCGCGGTCATGTTGGTTGCCTGGGTTTGCGTCGTCGAGATCGCAGCCTGGAACGTGTTCTGTGCTGCGCCGAGCGTTGCCTGGAACGTGTTGACTTGCTTCAGTGCCGCGTCGATCGCCGTGATCGCCGATTGCGCGCCCGACTGGGTGGCGACGCTCAGGGTGTTCACGCTCATGCCCGTGCTGTTCCAGTTCGCCGTGCCGAAGTCGACGGTCACGACCTGGTTCGCTGCTGCGCCGATCTGGAACGTGACGCTGCCGGCGCCGCCCAGGATGGTCTGGCTGTTGAACGTCGTTTGCGATGCGACACGGTCGATTTCGCTGAGACGCGTCGACACTTCAGCTTGCAGGTTCGCGCGAGCGCCCGAATCCAGCGAGCCGTCGCCCGCTTGTTGCGCCAGCGTACGGATACGCTGCAGGTTGTCGACCGTCGATTGCAGCGCGCCGTTGGCGGTCTGGATCATCGAGATGCCGTTGTTCGCGTTTGCAACACCTTGCGTCAGCGCATTGATTGCCGCCGTTTGCGACGTCGAGATCGCCAGGCCTGCTGCATCGTCGGCAGCGGTGTTGATGCGCTTGCCCGACGACAGGCGGTTGATTGCTTGCGACAGTGCGCTTTGCGAGCCCGACAGATTCGTCTGCGTCGTCAGCGAAAGGATGTTGGTGTTGATGTTCAGCATTTGCTTCCTCGTTTTGGAAAATGCCTGGGATACAGACAGGTTCTGATTTCGGCGTTGCGCTTTATCGCGACTGGCGCTGCCCGCCTTTCCTGGTTGACGGCGGCACCCGGCGAAAACTTTAGAGGGATGCGCAAGGAAATTCGGGACCGAAGGCGCGGTTCGCCGCGACGTCCTCGCCCGGCATGGCCCGCAGCGATTCCCGGCCGATCGCGCGCGGGCCTCGCGGGGCGGCATGCGCGGCCGCGTCGCACGGGGCGACGAGCCGGGATCAACAAAAGGATGGTTTTGTCTGTGATTTCCTGCTATGATGGCGGGCTGAATTGAGATTTCTGTCACGCCTTTGCCGTTTTCGGCATGTCTGCTGGCAGTCAAACGCGGCGCTGCACGCGGTTGTGAAGCGTACTCGCGGTGCTTTCCGCCTCTCTTTTCCGGCCTCCGAGGCCGTATTTCCGCTCGTTTCGCCTGTTGTGGGAACGCTCGGATGGCCGGTGCGTGGCGCTTGGCCGCTACGTTTTTGACCGTTTAAGCAATTTAGGAACGACATGACGACGATTCTTCTGAAAGAAAACGAGCCGTTCGAAGTGGCGATTCGCCGCTTTCGTCGCGCTATCGAAAAAAATGGCCTGATCGCTGAACTGCGTGAGCGCCAGTCTTACGAAAAGCCGACCGCAGTCCGCAAGCGCAAGAAGGCAGCAGCCGTCAAGCGTCTGCGCAAGCGCCTGCGCAGCCAGATGCTGCCGAAGAAGCTCCACTAAGCGCTTCTGACGGTTCGCCGCGAAACGGCGGAGTGTGCCTCGAAAGAGGCCGCTCCGCCGTTTTGCTTTTGCCGGTCGGGAAAATCCCGAGGCCGGGGCGGTGAGGTTCCGCCCCGGCCGCTGCCGACGCACGGCGGCGGGCGGGCCTTGCGGCTGCCCGCCGCGGCGTTCAGAAGTCGATCTTCGCGCTCAGGCTGACCGTGCGCGGGTCGCCCGGCTTCACGTAGTCCGCGTACTGGTATTCCCAGTAACGACGGTTCAGCACGTTGTCGATCGATGCGCGCAACGTCACGTCGTGGCGGCCGACCCGCGTCAGGTAGCGCGCGCCCGCGTTGACGACGAGAAAGCCCGGCGCGTCGAGGCCGCCGGCCGCGCGCAGCGGCGTCGCGCCGGTGAATTTCGCGTCGACGCCGAGTGTCAGCCCCGGCACGCCAGGCACCGCATAGCCGACTTCACCGGCGAGCACGAAGCGCGGCGCGCCGGCAACCCGGTTGCCGTTGTTGCCGATCCCGTTCGCGTACCACGCGTCGAGCAGCATCGCGTCGAAGCCTGCATTCCAGTGCGCGCCGAATCGCGCGCGCGCGCCGACCTCGATCCCTTGAATGATCGATTCGCCATCCTGCACGTAGACGTTCGCGGCATTCGCGTATTCGGCGCTGCGCTCGATCCGGAACAGCGCGGCCGTCGCGCTCCAGCGCGCGTGCTCGCTCTTGATCCCGAGCTCGTACTGCTTGCTGCGCAGCGGCTTGAGTACCTCGCCCGCGTTCGCATAGACGTCGTTGACGCGGCTGCCGGGCTCGAGCGATTCGGCGTAGCTCGCGTACGCGGTGGTGGTCGGCGCGAGCTTGAACATCACCGCGAAGGTCGGCGTCACCACGCCGTTCTGGCGATAGCCGGGATCCTCGGCGCCGTTCGCCTGAAACGAGCGCTGCTCGTAGTTCATGTAACGCACGCCGGCGAGCACCGACCAGCGCTCGGTCAACCGCACGGTATCGCTCGCGAACAGCGATTTCTGCACGATCTCGCTCGTGCGGTACTGGACGAAGCCGTGCGGGCTCTCGTAGCGGTACGGGTTCGGCGCGTAGAGATTGCCGGCGCCGAGCGGCACGAACACGCTGTTCGCCGAATAGTCGTTCGCCTGCTTCTGCCACGACGCGCCGAGCACGATCTGGTGGCTGAACGGGCCCGTGCGCACCTTGCCCTCGACCATCGCGCGCCACTGGCTGAAGCGGTGATCCTCCATGCCGACGTAGCGGCTGTCGGTGTAGTTGCCGGCCGCGTCCTGCAGGTACAGCGTGCTTTCGTTGCGCCGGCGCGTCGCCTTGCTGTAGCTGTACGCGACGTCGAGCTGCCAGTCGGGCGCGAGCTGGTATTGCAGCCCGGCCGTGTAGAGCTGCAGGTTCGTGTTCAGGTACTGGTCCTTGCCGCCCAGGTTCGTCGACCCGCCGCTGATCGTGGCGGGCAGTGCGCCGCCCGGATAGCTGCCGGTGAAGATCGACGGCGTCTGGCCGGTCGTGCGGCGGTCCTGGTACAGCGCGCCGAACGACACGGAGAGGTCGCGCGTCAGGTTCGCCTGCAGCGCGAGCGACACGCTGTCGCGGCGGATGTTGCCGTCGTTGTACGTCTTGCCTTCCTCGTGCGTCGCATTCAGCCGCGCGCCGAACATGTTGCCGGGCCCGAAGCGCTGGCCGAGATCGACATGCTCGGTCCAGACGTTGGTGCTGCGGTAGCCGATGTCGACGCTGCGCACCGGTTCGGCGCCCGGCTGCTTCGTCACGTAGTTGACGACGCCGCCCGGCGTCACGAAGCCGTACAGGAAGCCGCCGAGCCCCTTCAGCAGCTCGACGCGCTCGAGCTGCTCGTAAGGCATCGTGATGCCGTACGTGACGAACGGCAGCCCGTCGATCTTGTAGCCGTTCTGCCAGTCGAGCTGCATGCCGCGCACGGTCAGGTAGCTGGCCCACGCGCTGTACGCGCCGCTGTTGTCGGACACCGACGCGTCGTTCGCGAACACGTCGCCGAGCTTGTATGGCTGACGCGCCTCGAGCTCTTCCGACGTGACGATCGTGGTCGAGAACGGCGTGTCGAGCTGCCGGCGTGTGCCGAGCGCACCGGTCGAGATCGTGTCGGTCAAGTGTTGCGGCGAATCGTGCGCGGCCGTGATGTTGAGGGCAGGCAGCAGCGCGGCGTCGCCCGGCGAATCGTCCGCATGCGCGAGCGAGGCGGCAAGGCAGGCGAGGGCGGCGACGACGCGGCGTGGACGGACGGGAGGGCGGGCAAGGCTGACGGTCATGGCGAGCGAGTAAAAATGCGAGTAAGAATCATTCGCATTGCGTTAAAATGTCGCGCATCGTATCAAAACCCGCCGAACGCGCAACAATTCCATGCCGCGCACAAGGGCATCCGGCCTCGTCCGACTGGGCCGGATGGCCGTTGCGCGGTGCCCGACCTGAAATGAACCGCATCCCGTCGAATCGGGGCCGCCGCTCGTGCCGGCCCGCTTTCCTTTCGCTGCGCACGCGATGAATGCGCTCCTGCGACCGTTGCTCGTGCGCCTGCACCGCTGGTTCGGGCTCGCCATCGCGCTGTTCCTGTTCGTCGCGGGGCTCACCGGCGCGCTGATCGCGTGGGACCACGAGCTCGACGCGGCGCTGAACCCGGATTTCTATACCGCGCGCAGCGGCGCGACGCCGCTTGCGCCGCTCGAACTCGCGGCGCGCATCGAGGCGGCCGATCCGCGCGTGCAGGTGACCTATCTGCCGCTCGCGGTCGAACCGGGGCACACGCTGCAGGCGGGCGTGACGCCGCGTACCGATCCGGCGACCGGCCAGCCGTACGCACTCGGTTTCAGCCAGATCGCCGTCGATCCCGCGACCGGCGCGGTGCAGGGCCGCCGCGAATGGGGCGCGCCGTCGCTCGCGCGGCTCGACCTGATGCCGTTCATCTACCGGCTGCACTACTCGCTGTTCCTGCCCGTGTACGGCGGGATCAACTTCGGGTTCTGGGTGATGGGCGTCGTCGGCATCGTGTGGGCGATCGACAGCCTGATCGCGCTGGTGCTCGCATTTCCGAACCCGAAAAGCTGGCGCAAGTCGTTCGCGTTCCGCGTGCGGCGCGGCGGCTATCCGCTCGTGTTCGACCTGCATCGCTCGGGAGGCGTGTGGGTGTGGGGGCTGCTGCTGGTCGTCGCGGTCACGTCGATCTCGATGAACCTTGCCGTTCCGGTCGTGCGCCCGCTGGTCTCGCTCGTTTCGCCGCTCGCGGAAACGCCGTATACGAATCCCGAGCATTTCCCGCCGGCCGCGCCGGGCAGCCAGGTGCTGCCGCGCGAGCGGATCGTCGAGATCGCGCGCTCGGCCGGACGCGACGCGGGCCTCGCCGCGCCGCCGGGCGCGCTGTTGTTCGCGCCGGCGATGAACGCCTATGCGGTCGGTTTCTTCACGCCGGGCAACGACCATGGCGACGTCGGGCTCGGCAATGCGTGGCTGTACTGGAATGCGGTGACCGGCGAGCCCGTGGCGGCTCAGGTGCCGGGCCGCGGTTCAGCCGGCGACCTGTTCATGCAGGCGCAGTTTCCGCTGCACTCGGGGCGGATCGCCGGTGTCGCCGGACGGGTCGCCGTGAGCGTGCTCGGCATCGTGATCGCGATGCTGAGCGTGACGGGCGTCTGCATCTGGGTGAAGAAGCGCAGCGCGCGCGTGCGGGCTGCGCGGAGTGCGCGGCCGGGCGTGCCGGCGTCGTCGCGGGCGGCGCGGTAAGGGCTGAGCGGCAAGGGCCAAGCGTCAAGCAGTACGCGGACGGTGCAACCAACGCGGGCCAGCGGCGCGGCGCCTGCGCCCAGCGTGTGCCTGCGCCGTCAGCCCGCCTTGCGCCGGCGTGCCGGCTGCTTGCCGCCGAGCGCCGCGCATTGCGCATGGCACGGGCAGCCGGCTTCGTGATCGTTGACCATGCCGGTCGCCTGCATCAGCGCATAGCAGATCGTCGAGCCGACGAACTTGCAGCCGTACGCCTTCAGCGCCTTGCTGAGCGCGTCGGACTGCTCGGTCGAGGCGGGCGCGTCGCGGTACGACTGCCACGCATTCTGGATCGGCGTGCCGCCGACGAACGACCACAGGAACGCGGCGAGCGACCCGTGCTCTTCGCGGATGCGCTGCACCGCGCGCGCGTTGGTCACCGCCGATTCGACCTTCGCGCGGTTGCGCACGATGCCCGGGTTTTCCAGCAATTTCTCGATGTGCCGGGGCGTGAAGCGCGCGACGGCGTCGACGTCGAAATCGGCGAACGCCTCGCGATAGCCCGCGCGCTTGTTCAGGATCGTCGACCACGACAGCCCGGCCTGCGCGCCTTCCAGGATCAGCATTTCGAACAGGTGGCGATCGTCGTGCGACGGCACGCCCCACTCGGTATCGTGATAGTGAGCGTCCGCTTCCGTCTTCACCCAGTTGCACCGCTGCGACATCGTCTGCCTCGTTTTCAGTGTCGATTCGATCGCGCCAGCATAGCGGAAGCCCTTTTGGCGGGATAGCCGGCCGAACGGCAGATGGGCGCGCGGCGCCGATCCGGTTAAGCTTGGCGCCTGTTCGAATCAGCGGGATGAAGGCATGGCGGCATTACTTTTTGCGATCGGCATCGACGGCGGCGGCACGGGCACGCGCGCGGTGCTGGCTGACCGGGCGGGGCGCGAGCTCGCGCAGGGGCGCGGCGGCCCGTCGGGGCTCGGGCTCGGCATCGAGCGGGCATGGGCGTCGATCGGCGCGGCCTGCGCGGATGCGTTCACGCAGGCCGGTCTCGCGTTCGACTGGTCGCAGTGCGCGCTCGGTTGCGGGCTCGCCGGCGTCAACAACGCGGCGTGGCTCGCCGCGTTCCGCGCGCAGGCGCCGCTTGGCGCACTGGCGATCGAGAGCGACGCGTACACGACCGTCGTCGGCGCGCATGGCGGCGCGCCCGGGCTCATCGTCGCGCTCGGCACCGGCAGCATCGCGGCGGCGCTCGATGCGGCCGGCGCGTGCCGGATCGCGGGCGGCTTCGGCTTTCCGTCCGGCGACGAGGCGAGCGGCGCGTGGCTCGGCGTGCGTGCGCTCGCCTACGCGCAACAGGCGCTCGACGGCCGCGTGCCGCGCGACGCGTTCGCCGCGGCGCTCCTCGCGGAAACGGGCGCGCAGGATCGCGACGCGCTGGTCCAGTGGTCGTGCGACGCGAACCAGACGATCTACGCGCGTCTCGCGCCCGTCGTATTCGCGCATCGCACGCATCCGGTTGCGCGCGCGCTGATCGCGCAGGCCGGCGACGAGATCGGCAAGATGATCGACGCGCTCGATCCGCAGCAGGCGCTGCCGGTCGCATTGTGCGGCGGGCTGGCTGACGCGCTCGCGCCGGCGGTGCCGGCGCGGCACGCCGCGCGGCTGCGCGCGCCGCTCGACGATTCGGCGCACGGTGCGCTGCGGCTCGCGCTCCAGGCGTTGCGGGCGGCGGAGGGCGGCTAAGGCGAGTGGCTAAGGTGAGCGGCTAAGGCGAGCGGCTAAGGCGAGCGGCTAAGGCGAGCGGCTAAGGCGAGCGGCTAAGGCGAGCGGCTAAGGCGAGCGGCTAAGGCGAGCGGCTAAGGCGAGCGGCTAAGGCGAGCGGCTAAGGCGAGCGAGGCGCGCGGCGGATGCCGCGCCGCAGCAGCCCGCAGCAGCCCCGCCTCAGCCCCCCCAGGGCGGCGCGTGCCCGGCAACGACCCGGCGCGCTGCCGGGTACGACGTTAAAATGGCGCTTCCTCCGTGCCGCGCGCGCCACTCTCCCGCCCCATGTACAAAGTCATCGCCACCGATCTCGACGGCACGCTGCTGAACAGCGACCACCAGCTCGACCCGTACACGATCGACACCGTTCGCCGGCTCGACCGCGACGGCGTGCAGTTCGTGATCGCCACGGGGCGCCACTATGCGGACGTCGCCGGCATTCGCGACGTGCTCGGCATCCGGCCGTACCTGATCACGTCGAACGGTGCGCGCGTGCATGCGCCGGACGACACGACGATCCACGCGCAGGACGTCGACGCGGCGATCGTTCGCCGCCTCGTGCAGCCCGAAGTCGCCGGCGCGCACGGCCGCGTGATCGTCAACCTGTTTACCAACGACGGCTGGCTGATCGACCGCGAAGCGCCGCACCTGCTCGAATTCCATCAGGATTCGGGCTTCCGGTACGAGGTGATCGACATGGCCGCGCATGACGGCGCCGCTATCGCGAAGGTGCTGTATATCGGCGAACCGGCCGATCTGGCGGTCGTCGCCGAGCAGATGCGCGTGCAGTTCGGCGATGCGCTGTACGTCACGTACTCGCTGCCCGACTGCCTCGAGGTGATGACCGCGAACGTGTCGAAGGGGCGCGCGCTGCGCACGGTGCTCGCGCGGCTCGGCGTCGATGCCGGCCACTGCATCGCGTTCGGCGACAACATGAACGACATCGACTTGCTCGAAACCGCCGGTCATGCGTTCATGATGAACAACGCGAATCCCGACCTGATCGCGCGGTTGCCTCACATTCCGCGGATCGGCAACAACTTCGACGCGGGCGTCGCCCGCCACCTGCGCACGCTGTTCTCGCTCGAAGACGACGTCGTCGCGTCCTGAGCGCCGGCCCCGTGCGCGTTTGCCGCGTGGAAATGAAAAACGGGCGCCAGGGGCGCCCGTTGAAATTGCCTGCCTCGATGTTCTTCGACAGCGTGAGGCTCGCTGCTCTGCTCGCTTGACCCCGTAGTGTTTATTCGCTTGTGCGAGCTGATGCGGGCAGCAGGTCGACGGCGTCGTCACGCCCGGCGACCAGCGGATAGATGATTCCGGCGAGCACCGCGCCGATCAGCGGCGCGACCCAGAACAGCCAGAGCTGGCCGATCGCGTCGCCGCCCACGAACAGCGCGGGGCCGGTCGAGCGCGCCGGGTTCACCGACGTGTTGGTGACGGGAATCGAGATCAGGTGAATCAGCGTCAGGCACAATCCGATCGCGATCGGCGCGAAGCCGGCCGGCACGCCGCGCTTGTCGGTCGCGCCGAGGATCACGAACAGGAAGAAGCCCGTCATCACGACTTCGCAGATGAACGACGCGGCGAGCGAGTAGTGGCCGGGCGAGCGATCGCCGAAGCCGTTCGTCGCAAAGCCGCTGCCGACCACGTCGAAACCCGGCTTGCCGGTTGCGATCAGGTACAGCACGAACGCGCCGAGCGTGGCGCCCACCACTTGCGCGACGATGTACGGCGCGAGATCGCGTGCCGGAAAGCGGCCGGCGACCGTCAGGCCGACGCTCACCGCCGGGTTCAGGTGGCAACCGGAGATGTGGCCGATCGCGAAGGCCATCGTCAGCACGGTCAGGCCGAACGCGAGTGCGACGCCGGCAAAGCCGATACCGAGGCCCGGAAAGGCGGCGGCCAGCACGGCGCTTCCGCATCCGCCGAGCACCAGCCAGAACGTGCCGAATACCTCTGCAGCGAGACGCTGAGAAAGATTCATGTAGGGACCTCGTTCGAGTGGGTTGAAGACCCGGGGCGACGCAACGGATTTATTCGGTCGTCCGGAATTGGTCTGGATTATAGGAAATGAATCGGGCCCGGGAGGGTAAACGATTGTTAAATTTGAATGGCTGACGAATGCCTTTTATTAGAATAAGTCCGCATTCTCGATATAGGCGATTCGGTTAAAGATGGCAGCATTAATTTCGAAGGGCAGGGCGGCAGTGCGGATGACGTAACGGATGTTGGTGTCCCGGCCCGATTCGCCGGGGCCGCATCATCGAAAAGGGGAGTCGAAAAATGTCTCAATACGCGAAACTCAAGGCGCAGATCGCCGATCTGCAGGCTCAGGCGGACGACGTGCGCCGCCAGGAAGTGGCGGCGGTGATTGCCGAAGTCCAGCAGAAGATTGCGGAATATGGGCTGACCGCCCAGGATCTGGGCTTCGCGGAGCGGGCGAAGCGCGGGCGCCCGCCGAAGAAGGCGCCGCTGCCGCCGAAATACCGTGATCCGAAGTCCGGTGCAACCTGGAGCGGGCGTGGCAAGCCGCCGAATTGGATCGTCGGGAAAAACCGCGATCGTTTCCTGATCGAATGACCGCAAGCCAAATAGAAAGAGCCGCATCGTCGATGCGGCTCTTTCGTTTTACGCGCCGATTTCGGCGCGGTTTTTACCGCGCATTTCCCGGCGGATTTCCGTGTCAGGCGCCCGCAACCCGGCGCAATGCCGGCTGCTTGGCGGCCGCGCAAAGCGATTCGTAGGTTTCGACGTAACGCCGCGCCATCGCCTTCGCGCTGAAGCGCGTGTCGAACCGTTCGCGGATCGCGGTGCGCGACAGGCTGTCGATCCGGTGCAGCGCGCCGACCGCGCCCTGCACGTCCTCGACGATGAAGCCGGTCACGCCGTCCTCGATCACTTCCGGCACCGAGCCGCGGTTGAACGCGACGACCGGCGTGCCGCAGGCCATCGCCTCGATCATCACCAGGCCGAACGGCTCCGGCCAGTCGATCGGGAACAGCAGCGCCTTCGCACCGGACAGGAACGCGGGCTTTTGCGCTTCGTTGATCTCGCCGATGAATTCGACGTGCGCTTGGTCGAGCAGCGGCTCGATCACTTCCTTGAAGTAGTCGGCGTCGGCCTTGTCGACCTTCGCGGCGATCTTCAGCGGCAGCCCGCTTTGCGCGGCGATGCGGATCGCGGTGTCGACACGCTTTTCGGGACAGATCCGGCCGAGGAACGCGAGGTATTCGGGCTTCACGTCGGGCTGCGGCGTGAGCAGCGTGTCGGGCAGCCCGTGGTACACGGTGCCGGCCCACGCGGCCTGCGGCAGCGGCTTGCGCTGGTTGTTCGAGATCGACACGACCGGCGAATCGGGGAACGCGTCGAACACCGGCTGCAGCTCCGGAAGGTCGAGGCGGCCGTGCAGCGTCGTCACGTACGGCGTGTCGAGGCGCGACATCAGCGGGAATGGCAGGTAGTCGAGGTGGAAGTGCAGCACGTCGAATTCGTGCGCGACCCGGGCGACCTGCTCGAGGAGCCGCATATGGGGCGCCATCGAGTCGCGGACCGACGGGTCGAGCCGCAGTGCGCGCGGCCACGCCGCCTCGAGACGGGCCGACGTGACGGAGTCGCCGCTGGCGAACAGCGTCACGTCATGGCCGAGTTCGACGAGCGCCTCGGTGAGATAGGACACGACCCGCTCGGTGCCGCCGTAGAGTTTCGGCGGGACGGCTTCGTAAAGCGGCGCGATCTGGGCAATTCGCATGGCTGTTCTCCAGTGTCGATCCGGGGGGCGCGCTGGCGCCGATGGGGATCCCGTACAAGGTGGCGGAACTCGCCGACGCACGCGCTTCGCGGTACGTGGCCGGGCCCTGGGCGGGTGCGCGGGGCGCCGGACGGCAAGCTGCGGGGCGGGCCGGCACGGCTCGCGCCGCCGCCCATTGGAGTCCATTATCGATATCGCCCTGAGGGGTTCGAGTGTTTTTTCAAACACTTAAGGCTTGTTACACGATGAAATACGCGAAAACCCCGAGAAAAAGGGCACGGAATCATGAACCGAGATAGCCTCGACTATTGTTGCGCTATCGTGAAAAACCACTATAATTTTTACCGATCCGATTGCCGGCGGCCCTGCTGGCGAGCCTTCCGCCACCGGCGCGGCGGGCATCGGCCTCCTCGCAACCGAATCCGCGTTGCAACCCGTTTTTCCAATAGCGCCTTTCAATCGGCCTTGTCAGAAAAATTCCTACACGGTTTACAGACAAATCCTGCATGGCATACGCCACTTCGCTGATACCGACATAAATCCCGTTTGGCCAAAATTCGCCCTGTAAGACTATAAACGAGCCGACTGAGCGCCTGGTGCGCACTGATCGAGCAAACGTTTTCATAACATGAATGGCCAAAGCAACGCTCTTTAACGGGGGAATCATGGGCACCACCAGCGAAATGCTCAGTGAGATCAAAGAGGTCAACCTGTCGTACCTCCTCCTCGCGCAACGACTGCTGCGGGAAGACAAGGCGATGGGTATGTTCCGCATGGGCATTTCTCAGGAACTCGCCGACGTGCTCGCCAACCTCACGCTCGCGCAGACCGTGAAGCTGGCCGCGTCCAACCAGATGCTGTGCCGCTTCCGCTTCGATGATCACGCGCTGCTGTCGTCGCTCGCCGACAAGGGCCGCAGCGATGTCGTCGCGCACGCCCACTCGGCCATCCTGATGGCCGGGCAGCAGGTCGAAGGCGTCCGCTGATCCATTCCGCCTTGCGTTCGTCCCGGCGCGCCGCGCCGGCCGGCAGCGTATTGGCCATTCATTCGAACAACGTCAAGCGGACGGTTATCACCATGGCAAGCAAAAGCGTCGTGATCGAGGTGAAGGAAATCACCCTCGCCATCGAACTGATCGAACTGGGCGCCCGGCTGCAACTGCTGGAGGCGGAGACGAGCCTGTCGCGGGACCGTCTGATCAAGCTGTACAAGGAACTGAAGGGCGTGTCGCCGCCGAAGGGGATGCTGCCGTTCTCGACCGACTGGTTCATGACGTGGCAGCCGAACATCCACTCGTCGCTGTTCTACAACATCTACCGGTTCATGCAGGACCACGGCCGCTGCGAGCCGATCCAGTCGATCGTGAAGGCGTACCGGCTCTACCTGGAGCACGTGAACCTGTCCGGCGACGAGGCCGCGCTGAGCCTCACGCGGGCATGGACGCTGGTGCGCTTCTTCGATTCCGGGATGCTGCAGATGACCCCGTGCACGCGCTGCGGCGGCCATTTCGTCGCGCATGCGCATGATCCGCATCAAGGTTTCGTGTGCGGCCTGTGCCAGCCGCCGTCGCGCGCCGGCAAGACGCGCAAGGCCGCCGCCGCGCGCGCCGAACTGGCCGCCGCCCTGGCCTGAGCGCCGGGCCGGGCAACGCCGGGCGGGGCGCGAGCGTCGCTCGGGCGGCGCCCGTGGGCCGCGCGAATCGTCCGCGCACTGCTGGTAAACACCGTCGGGCCGCCGCCGGGCGGCCGCGAAAGTTTTCCTGCCGACTGCCGTAAACCTGTTTAACGGCGGTCTTCCCGCCGGTCTTTCGTGAGGGACAGGCAGTGCTGATTATCGTGGGAACACTCGTGACGCTGTTGTCGGTCTTCGGCGGTTATGCGCTGGCGGGCGGGCATCTGGGCGCCTTGATCCAGCCCATCGAGGTCCTGATGATCGTGGGCGCCGGCGTCGGCGCGTTCATCCTCGGCAACGGCGGCAAGACCATCAAGGCCACGCTGCGCGTGCTGCCGACGCTCTTCAAGGGCTCGAAATACACGAAGGACGTCTATATGGAGCTGATGGCGCTTCTTTACGTGCTGCTCGCGAAGGCACGCAAGGAAGGCACGCTGACGCTCGAGGCCGACATCGACGATCCGGAAAAGAGCCCGATCTTCACGCAATACCCGAAGATCCTCGCCGATCACCACATCGTCGAATTCCTGACCGACTACCTGCGCCTGATGGTGGGCGGCAACATGAACGCGTTCGAGATCGAGAGCCTGATGGACGAGGAGATCGAGACGCACCACGCGGAAGGCGAAGGCCCGGCGCATGCGCTGATGCGCGTCGGCGACGCGATGCCGGCGTTCGGGATCGTCGCGGCCGTGATGGGCGTCGTCCACACGATGGCCTCGGCCGACAAGCCGCCCGCGGTGCTCGGCGCGATGATCGCGCAGGCGCTGGTCGGCACGTTCCTCGGGATCCTGCTGTCGTACGGGCTGATCGGGCCGCTCGCGAGCCTCGCGGAGCAGCGCGTGGCCGAGTCGACCAAGATGTTCCAGTGCATCAAGGTGACGATCCTCGCGACGCTGAACGGCTATGCGCCCGCGATCGCGGTCGAGTTCGGCCGCAAGGTGCTGTTCTCGACCGAGCGCCCGTCGTTCTCGGAGCTCGAAGAGCACGTGCGACGCGTGAAGGCGAAGTGAGGCGGAGCGACCGATGAGCAAGAGCAAGGATCGCGCGATCGTCGTCAAGCGGGTGGCCCCGGCGAAGAAGGGCCATCACGGCGGCGCATGGAAGCTCGCGTACGCGGACTTCATGACCGCGATGATGGCGTTCTTCCTGCTGATGTGGCTGCTGAGCTCGGTCACGCCGGTGCAGCTGAAGGGGATCGCCGAATACTTCAACATGCCGCTGAAGGCCGCGATCCTCGGCAGCGGCGACCGCAGCTCGCAGGATTCCAGCATCATCAACGGCGGCGGCCGCGACCTGTCGAGCGCGGACGCCGGCACGCTGCGCCGCACCGACGGCACGACGCCGCTTGCCGAGCGCCTCGCGAAGGCGGGCGACGAGCATTCGCGGTCGCAGGCGCAGGGCGCGCAGGACCGGCTCGAGCAGACGCGCCTGCACGACCTGCAGATCAAGCTGATGGCCGCGATCGAGGCCAATCCGACGCTGCGCCAGTTCAAGCAGCAGATCCGCATCGATTCGACGCTGATGGGGCTGCGCATCGAGATCGTCGATTCGCAGAAGCGGCCGATGTTCGCGATGTCGAGCGACCACGTCGAGCCGTACATGCGCGACATCCTGCGCGAGATCGGCAAGACGCTGAACGACGTGCCGAACCGGATCATCGTCCAGGGCCACACCGACGCCGTGCCGTACGCGGGCGGCGAGGGCGGCTACAGCAACTGGGAGCTGTCGGCCGATCGCGCGAACGCATCGCGCCGCGAGCTGATCTCCGGCGGCATGGACGAGGCGAAAGTGCTGCGCGTGCTCGGCCTCGCGTCGACGCAGAACCTGAACAAGGCCGATCCGCTCGATCCGGAAAACCGCCGGATCAGCGTGATCGTGCTGAATCGCAAATCCGAAGAAGCGCTGATGCGCGACGACGCGACGACGACGACGCTGTCCGCCGACGCGGCCGGTTCGAAGCTGCTCGCGCAGCAGCTCGGCGGCCCGACGCCGGCGGCGCGTCCGGTCGTGGCGAGCGCCGTGGCCGTGGCGCCGAAACCCTGACGTTTCCGAGACAGACATGATCCGAACCATTCTCGCCATCGACGACTCCGCGACCATGCGTGCGCTGCTGCAGGCGACGCTTGCGCAGGCCGGCTACGACGTGACGGTGGCGCCGGACGGCGAAGCCGGCTTCGACATGGCGGCGACGGCGCCGTACGACCTGGTCCTGACCGACCAGAACATGCCGCGCAAGAGCGGGCTCGAGGTGATCGCCGCGCTGCGCAAGCTGAGCGCGTACGCGGACACGCCGATCCTCATCCTGACGACCGAGGGCAGCGACGCGTTCAAGGACGCGGCACGCGACGCGGGCGCGACCGGCTGGATCGAAAAGCCGATCGACCCGGGCGTGCTGGTCGACCTGGTCGCCACGCTGTCCGAGCCGGCTGCCTCCTGACATGAACGCGACGAATTCAACCGGTGACCGGGCATGACTCTCGACATCACTCAGTTCTACCAGACCTTTTTCGACGAAGCGGACGAGTTGCTCGCGCAGATGGAGCAACTGCTGCTGAACCTGGACGTCGATTCGCCCGATCCCGAGGATCTGGCGGCGATCTTCCGCGCCGCGCATTCGATCAAGGGCGGCGCGGCGACGTTCGGCTTTTCCGCGCTGACCGATACGACGCACATCCTCGAATCGCTGCTCGACCGCGCGCGCAACCATGAGCTGACGCTGACCAAGGAGATGGTCGACGCGTTCCTCGAAACGAAGGACGTGCTGTCCGACCAGCTCGTCGACTACCGCGCGAGCGCCGAACCGGACGCGGCCGCCGCCGCGGCGATCTGCGCGAAGCTCGAACGGCTGAAGGCCGAAAGCGGCTCGGGCGCGCCCGCGGCAGCCGAGCCGGCGCCGGCCGCGCCTATGCCGGTCGCCGCCGCCGTGGCGCCGGCCGCCGAGCCCGTCGCAAGCGGCGATCGCGCGCCCGACCATGTGGTCGAGCAGGCCGTCGCGGCCGCGCATCCGGCGGCTGACGCCGATGCCGACGGCCCGCACCTGAAGATCACGCTGGTCGGCGTCGACGCGAAGGACCAGGCGCTGCTCACCGAGGAACTCGGCAACCTCGGCCGGATCGTCGGCCGCGAGGAAGCGGGCGCGGACCTGTCGCTGTGGGTCGAATCGGAGGTGCCGTCCGACGACATCGTCGCCGTGTGCTGCTTCGTGATCGACGAAAGCCAGATTCGCGTCGCACGCGGCACGGCGCCGGCCGCCGCCGGCGATGCGAAGGACGCCGCTGCCGTGGCCGCCGCCCCGGCCGCCCCGGCCGCCGCGGCCGCGCCGCCCGCACGCGTCGAGGTGTTCGCGCTGCAG